>NZ_QKZK01000003.1:56579-219745 GCF_003254275.1 Breznakibacter xylanolyticus
CCTCTTAAGAACTGACGCTGAGTTGCAGTGAGGTAAGATGAGTGCCGGTGAGGTGAAGAAAACTCAGTGGAACTCAGTGTTGACTCATCTTCCTCAGTGTAACCCTCGAAGAACTACCGCTGAGTTGCAGAGAGAAAAGATGAGAAACTAAATATCTTCACTTATTTCACCTGTTTTACAAGCCAGCTCATGATGTGACGACGAGTATTTTGCGACACCCAGTGCTCGTTCACGGGAGTGAGGTAAGCGGTTTTGGGGCAGGTGAGGGTGTTATAAACGATGTAACTGGTGGTAGGCGGGCAGACGTTGTCGTTGTATCCCCAGGTCATGTACACCGGCACCCGGATGTTACGGGCAAAATTCACCACATCGTAGTAGGCCAGGGTATTTAGTTTTTCGGGGGTGTCAATATTGCTGTAGTTGGTGAATAGGTGTGGGTAGCCACCGGCGCGGTTGGCCTTGTAACCCGCCATGTCGCTCAGTGCCGGATGTGCTACGGCGCAGGCCGTGATGCGCTGGTCGAGAGCCGTGGCCACCAAGGCCAGGGCTCCTCCCTGGCTGTTGCCCTGTGCCATCAGGTTTTTGCCGTCCCACTCGGGAAGGGTGGTGAGGTAGTCGATGGCACGCAGCAGGGATAGGTACACCTTTTTCAGGTAGTAGGTGTCGCGGTTGTCGATGCCATTGACCAGGTAGCTGTTGTTTGCAGTGCCAAAGGCAGCGCTGATCTCCTTGTAAGTGGCCTCGTCCAGGTCGGGGCGGATGCCGTGTATCTCCATGTCGAAGCGAATCAGACCATTGTCGGCATAGAAAATCTCCTTGAGAGGGTTCATGGGTTTGATGCCGGCTCCCGGAGGCGAAATCACCACCGGATATTTACCGGGTGCCTTAGGCTGTGTCAGGTAGCCATACACATACTGTCCTTTTTTGTAGGCCTGTAGCTTCACCAGATAACAATCTGTTTTGTCGGAGGAGTATTCGGGGACATAGGTACGGGTCACTTCCATGGGGCAGCGTGAAGCTTCGTCTTTGGCGTTTTCCCAATAGGTCATGAAGTCTTCGGGTTGTTGTGTGTAGGGCTTGAGTTTGTGGGGGGCAAAACCCACCTTGATGTGGTGTTTGTAAGTGTGGTCGTTGAGGGTGATTTGCATGGAGCAGTCGCGAAAGCCAGGCTCGGTCAGTGTGCCCATGGGGATCATGGCCGCACCGTTTTTGAGGCGCACGGTGCCCTGTTGGTCTGTCGGCATCAGTTCCGGCCCGCATTGGTAGGTAATGTCAGCATCGTTCACCACCATGCCGTGTTCGTAAACCGCTACGGTGATGCGCGCTTCCTGCTTCAGTGAGTATAGCCAGTCGGGACTGTCGGGCGTGGTCACCCACAGCACGTCGCTTTGATGGGGGTAGTTTTGAGCAATGGATGGCATCTGAATTGCCATTACAGCCAATAAGGTCAGGAGGTATTTGCGTGTGATTTTGGTTTTCATGCCGGCATGGTTTGATGAATTGATGCAAGATAAAGCATCAAAATTAAATCATGGTGGTTGATGTGCTGAGTGGTGGGCTGATTTTGAATAATTAACAGGTTCCGCAAAATTGTGTGGGTGGTCGTAGGGCTAGTTGGGTTACATTTTACGGAGGTTTTATTCTGATGTCGTTTAGGTGGTATAGGATTGATTGAGGTATTGCTTTTTTAACCAAAGTTCAAAAGCCGGATCAACAAATTCATACCTTTTATTATCTTCTTGAATGATGTCGGAATTGATGAGGATGGTTTTGTTTTTGCTCACGTTTCTAGGGGTACCAAGCGCGTGTTTTTGCATCACGGCGGCACTTGTGAGTTGAGTTTCTCCTTTTGCGATTGCTTTTAATAGATTTAATTGTGTGTGGCTAAGGTTTTCTGTTTCTTTTTGATAAAGTGTTGACTTTGGAGTTAATTAGCTCAGAGAGAGCGGCGTTTAATTCGTTTAATGAAGCTTGTTTGTCGGTGATATTCCAGACATAATGAGCGAGTTGCTGGACATACCATGAGTGGTTTTTCATTAACGTTGCTATCAATTGGGCTGTTTTTACATCAATCTCTTTTCCTGTATTCTTAAAGCCTTCGCAATTAAATTGCACCCATTTATTGGTTTCGATTTTTGAAAGAAGCATGATGTCTCCAAAGCGATAAAATGGTTTTGAGGGATTGTTGAAGATGTCGGTCATCATATGTCGCTTGCTGCCGTAGAGGCAATATGTTACAGATTTGTGGCGTTGCCAATAAGCTCTTTATTTCTTTTCAAAAATCTGATAGTCGTTAAGTGTGGTCAGTTTTTGAAATTCATCTAAGCATATGATAAATTGAATTCCTTTCGTATTCGCAATTGTCTCTGGGAGATTTAGTATTTCGTCGCTGTGGCGTTTCATCTCTTCCCAGTCGATGCTCAGGCTAAAGTCTGTTTGAGGATCAATTCCAATACTGAATTTTGGAATTAATTTATTAAATCACTCTTTGCCACTGGCAAGCCACTCTTCCCATTTCGTTGATGATGCCTTAATGACTTCACGAGCAAAGGTCTCTAAAAACTCTTCCTGACTACCGATTGAAAAGAGATCAATGATGACTTGTTTTGTATTTGGAAAATTGATGTCGTTGATGACTTTTTCGACTAACGATGATTTTCCCCATCGTCTGGGTGAGATGATGGTGGTGTTGATTCCGTTTAGTAAGTTGCTTCTTAGCTTTTCTGATTCTTCTTTTCGATCAGTAAACGAACGATCACTGACAGTTGTGCCGTATATAAGGGTGAATCTTTCATGTGCTGAAAATTTTTTTACTTAATTATTAGGATGAGAGGCGATGATATTTTTTTTATCATTCCTGCAATACAACTCTTTGTTGAGAATCTCTTAGGTTTCTTCTGCCTACTGGTCTACTGGTTCTTATCTTCTCTCTCTGCAACTCATGGTGATGATCGTTTTGTGGCATTATACCACATGGTATTATACCCAAAGGTATAAAACATATACTCCCTTGTTAAGTGTTTTTGAGATTGTCATTTTCTGTTGACGTTACCAATATGATTGTCTTAGTTTTCGTTGCCATTTTTGTTTATTCCCACTTCAGTTATTTCTCTTTATCTCCTCTTTTTTTTGCACCCATATTGAAATGCTTTAGATTTGTTGCGTGTAGGGTGCCACCATGGCACCAAAATTGTTATCCCGAACGTCAACCTCACAAATACGTTATCATGAAGCATCTGTTTTTGTTATGGAGTCTCTGCGCCCTGTCTATGGGTGTGATGGGACAAAAACAACCCGTCACGCTAATTTCATTGGGACAGCTCACGCCCAAGTCGGTGCCCGCCATTCAAAGCATGGCTGATGGCTTGCACTACACTCAACTGGGTGAAAATGGCCGCTCCATTGAGCAGTACGATTATGCAACCGGCAAAAAAGTTGCCGACCTGCTCGATCTCGATAAGGTTGAATTAAAGGACGTAGCTGTCATTGACGGCTACGAGGTTAACGATGCTGCAACACGCATTCTCATCTACACCAATAAAAAACCTTTGTACCGTCATTCGTTTGTGGCCGACTATTATGTGTACGACATGAATCGTCGTGAGCTCAAGCCTCTTTCGGAGGGGGGCGGACAACGCATGGCTTCCTTTTCGCCCGATGGCCATCATGTGGCCTTTGTCAAGAACAACAATCTGCACGTGGCCAAGTTGCGTTTCGGCACCGTGAGTGCCATCACCTCCGATGGCGCCCCGGGAGCGGTCATCAATGGCGTGCCCGACTGGGTGTACGAAGAGGAGTTTAAGCTCACTCAGGCCTATGCATGGTCGCCCGACAGTCGTGAAGTCGCGTTTGTGCGTTTCGATGAGTCGGCGGTCAATACATTTAATTTTCCCCTGTACCGAGGCTCTATGCCGGCCAACGAAGCCTATGGGCTCTATCCCGGGATGTATGAATACAAGTATCCAAAGGCCGGTCAGCCCAATGCCCGCGTGAGCGTTCGGGTGTTTAATCTCGATAACCGCACCACCAAGACCATGGACATCGGCAAGGACGACGATGTGTATGTGCCGCGCCTGATGTGGGCCGATGCTCAGCGGGTGGCGGTGGTGAAACTCAATCGTCTGCAAAACCAGCTCGACTTGTTGCTGTGTCATTCGGCAACCACCGTGTCGACTTCGTTATTGATGCATCGTAATGAGTTTTATATTGGTGATGATGTGCTCGATAATATTCAATTTTTGCCCGATGGCAATGGTTTCCTTTATGTGGGCGAGATGGATGGCTGGAATCACATTCATCATTATTCCATGGCCGGAACTGAACTCTCTCAATTGACCAAGGGTGAGTACGATGTGATGTCTTTGTTGGGGTACGATGCTGATAAAAAAATGGTCTATTATCAGGCCGCTGAGGAGTCGCCGCTGTGCCGCGATATTTATATGGTGAGCCTCAGTGGCAAGGTGAAAAAGAAAATCAGCCCGTTGAAAGGAACCAATGAGGCCGAAGTGTCTGTGGGGGGCAAATACCTGTTTGTGACCTCGCACAACGCCACCACACCGCCTCGTTACTCCATGTTGGATGCCGCCGGTAAAGTGCTGCGAACCATTGACGACAACAAGGATTTGTCCGCCAAAATGGCCGATTATGAGATCGCCTCAAAGGAGTACTTTACCTTCAATCAGACCGATGGCGTGGCCTTGAACGGTTGGCTCATGAAGCCTGCCGGGTTCGATGGCTCTAAAAAATATCCTGTGGTGCTGGTGCAATACAACGGCCCTAATTATCAGGAAGTGCTCGATGGTTTTAAACTGGGATGGGAACAGGCCCTGGTGACCGAAGGGTTCATCGTTGCCTGTGTGGATGGACGCGGCACCGGAGCGCGCGGCGAGGCGTTTCGTAAAAGTACCTACATGAAGTTGGGACAACTCGAGAGTGCCGACATGGTCGATGCTGCTGCTTATCTGTCGGGTTTGCCCTTTGTGGATGGCTCCCGCATCGGTATCTGGGGGTGGAGTTATGGAGGCTATGTGACGCTGATGAGCATGAGCCGTTCGGCTGCCTTCAAGGCCGGGGTGGCCATTGCACCGCTTACCGACTGGCGTTTTTACGACACTGCTTACACCGAGCGATACATGAGACGTCCTTCCGACAATGAGGCGGGTTATAACGCCGGTTCGCCGCTCTTGATGGCAGGCCGTCTCAAAGGACGACTGCTGTTGGTGCATGGTACGGCCGATGACAATGTCCATTTTCAAAACACCATGGAGTATGCTGATCGCCTGATTCAGACTGGTAAACAGTTCGATATGATGGTGTACCCCAATCAGAGCCATGCCATCAAAGGCGGATTTAGCCGGATGCATTTATATGTGAGGGTGATTGATTTCTTTAAACAAAATCTTTGATGATGATGCAATATAATAAACGAATGGGGCTGAAGTTTTGGTTGTTGCTTGGTGTTATTTTGATGTCGGCCATGGCTTTTTCACAAACCACGCCTATGGCTTCGCGCAAGCCTCTCACCGAAGACCAAAAGATTGAGGCATTGATTGCCGGTGTTGAAAAGGCCAACGGCATTCAGTTCTTTCGCAACGGAAGCTATCATGATGCCGCCACAGCCGCTTCGCATCTGCGTCTGAAGCGCAAAAAGGCCGGCAGTGCAGTCAAAACCGCTGCCGCTTTCATCGACAAACTGGCCACCAAATCATCCATGAGTGGCGAGGAGTATCGCATCCGTTATGCCAATGGCAAGGAAGTGAAGGCGCGCGATTATTTTTACGCGCAGCTCAATGCCATTGAGTCTAAATAGGATTTTTAAATCAATGTCGTTTAGTTAAGAAGTTGAACTGTTCAGTGAGGCTTTCTGGTCAGTCAAGGTGTTTGCCAATCACTGTTTGTACGATATATTAAAGCTACAAACGCAAGTAAAAGAATAGATCAACTACCATATGATTTCTTTTTTAACGCGAGCAATACTTTTTTTTAGAGGCCCCATAGGGGCCAAATATCGGTAGCATTTAGGGGATTCGTTTCCCTCTCGCCCCAATCGGGGCGAAAGATGGGGTGCTAACCTTCATCTACCGAGCTTTGGTGCCCCAATGCACCAAAAAAAGTTTGAAAGGTCAAGTTCGATATGATTTTGAGACATGAGAATTGGGAGGAATGATGGCAAATCACTAACTAAATGACTTTGATAGAGTATTATGTGTGGGCATGCAAATTAAAGGAAAGACAAGCGAGATATTTGTGTTGATATGACATAGGGGAGTGTTATTATAATTTCCCAGTAGGGGAAAAAGATCGGTGGTCATAAAATCGTTGATTAGGTCTTTTGCCCCGGATGGGGCAAGACAAAACGATATTCTCCTTCGTTTCTACTGTGCTTTCCTGCCTAACGGCAGGAGAATTTTAAAGCCTCATAAATTTCACGCTTCGTAAATTTTGTAATACACATTAGTTTTTTTGATCTTTAAATGCATTTTCAATTATTAATTCGCATTAACAACTAAAAATTTAGTGATGATGAACAGTGTAAAGTGGGTGTTGGGAATATGTGTGGGGATGGCTGTGATGCTGTCGTCGTGCAGCAAGGATTCGGATGGCAATATCATTGCCACCAAAATGAGTGCGACCATCGACGGATCTGGCTGGTCGACGATATCGCGGGTGACGGTGCTCACCAATGGGATTTTTACCATTACCGGGACGACTGCCTTAAGCGAATCGATGGTGATCACCATTCGGGGAGATGAAACGGGAACCTATGAATTGAGTGCCAATTTGAACGATCTTTCCGGGCAATGTCTTTGTGTTTATTCAACCTCGTTATTGCCAACGGCCGATGTGTTTACCAGTACCGAAGGGGTGGTGACGTTGACTGCCGTGGATACGTCGGCCAAAACCATTTCGGGAACTTTTTCCTTTACGGTGTATAACCTGACTAAAGGAACCAAGTCGATTGAAAACGGGGTGTTCAATAACCTTTCGTACACAGAACGGAGTGGTGAATGATTTATTTTAGATGGTAAATGATTGAAAGGCAGATGAACCAATGATGGCATCTGCCTTTTTTCTATCTTTTTTGAAGGCTGAATTTGGTGGTTCAAAAAAAAAGCTATCTTTGCATCGCATTTGAAACAAATCGCCCGGGTGGTGGAATTGGTAGACACGCTAGTTTCAGGGACTAGTGGCCGTACGGCTGTGTGAGTTCGAGTCTCGTCCCGGGTACAAGGTTTATAACCGCAAATTTCTTTGTGAAATTTGCGGTTTTTTTATTTGACGCTGTTTTATCGTGAATAATTCTTAATTGCTCAAACAAACCTTCTTTTTGTGTTGTTATACTGCCATTGTTACAAATATTAATTCAAAAAAAACATTCAACATGTCAGTATTAGTAGGAAAAAAAGCGCCGAGCTTCTCGGCCAAAGCAGTGGTTAATGGCGGTGAAATTGTTGAGAATTTCTCACTCGACCAGTATGTCGGAAAAAAATATGTCGTCTTCTTCTTCTATCCGGCCGACTTCACCTTTGTGTGCCCCACCGAAATCATCGCCTTTCAGGACAAGATTGCCGAGTTCGAAAAACGCAATGTGCAAGTAGTGGCAGCATCTACCGACTCGGAATTCTCGCACTGGAAATGGTTGCAAACCGAAAAGAAACAAGGCGGCATTGGTGGCGTGAAATTCCCATTGGTGGCCGACAGCAGCATGACCATCTCCGATAATTACGACGTGCTGGCCGGTTCGTACGATTACAACGACGATGGACAAATTGTGTTCAACGGCGAGCCCAAAGCTTACCGTGGCCTCTTTTTGATCGATAAGGACGGTGTTGTACGCCACCAAGTGGTGAACGACATGCCCCTGGGGCGTAGCGTTGAGGAGGTGTTGCGCATGATTGATGCCCTTCAGTTTTTTGAGGAGAACGGCGAAGTATGCCCCGCCGACTGGCACAAAGGCGACGCAGGTCTCAAAGCCACTCAGGAAGGCATTTCCGAATTCCTGTCAAAAAACTAATCGCCCTGTCGTAGTCCATTATTGTTTGGAGTTAGATAGTTGATTTAATCCCCGCCGGATGCTCATTGCAGTGTCCGGCTTTTTTTATGCATCGCGTTCACCCCTTCCCTTCATCCATCAACGGAGAATCGTGTTTGTTCTGTGCTTCAATTCGGGGTGGCAGTATGGCCTTTTTTTGCCGTTTCCCCTCTTTTCCTCTTGAACTTTTGCACTCCTCCACTCTTACACTTCTACACTTCTAAACTCCTCCACTCCTGCACTCTTCCACTCTTCCATTCCTCCACTCTTCCACTTTTACACTCTTCCACTCCTTCCACTCTTCCCTCACCCCAACTTCCGATTGTGCTCCCGAGGAATGGCAAACGTAAACGTGCTGCCCTTGCCCAGTTGCGATTGCACCTCGATGGTGCCCCCCAATAGTTTCACCAGAGCTTTGCAAATGGCCAGCCCCAGCCCGGTGCCACCATGGTGCGTGCGGTTTTTTTGGTCGGACTGCCGAAAGCGTTTAAATATCCTTTTCAATTGCGATTTGGGGATGCCAATGCCGGTGTCGCTCACAAAGAACTCAATCATCCCGTTGTTGTCACGATAGCCAAAGGCGATGCTGCCCGCTTCGGTGAATTTCATGGCATTGTTGAGCAGGTTGTTGAGTATTTGGCGCAGTCGCCCCGGGTCGGTAAATATTTGACAATCCTCATCGGGCAGCGTGTTGGTCATTTCCAGCGTGATTTCATCTTTGCCGGTGGCCCGATAGTAGGCATACAGTTCGTGCATCAGGCGGTTCAGGTGTGTCATCTCAGGGGTGATGGTCATCTGCCCGGCTTCAATCTTTGAGATGTCGATGATGTCATCAATGATGGTGAGCAGTTGCTGCGAGCAGTTGTTGATGATCGACACGTACTCGCGGGTGGCCTCTTTGTCGTCGTCGGTAAAGGCCAGCAGCGAGGCAAAGCCAATGATGCCATTCATGGGGGTGCGAATCTCGTGGCTCATGTTGGCCAGAAAGGCCGATTTGAGGCGATCGCTTTCCACGGCTTTCTTTTGAGCCGCTCGCAGTTGCTGGTTCATCTCGGCAATGTGGCGGTTGCTTTCGGCCAGTTGCGCGTTGAGTTGCTGTAGTTGCTGATTTTGTTTGAGCAGTGCCAGTTCCCGTTCTTTGAGGCTTTTTTCAATGTTTTTGCGAAAGGTGATGTCGCGCACCGTCACAATAATGGCCGGCTGGTGGTTCCAGATGGTGGCATGCATCGACACCTCGGCATCAAAGGTGGCGTGATCGACGGGCGAGCGCATGGGCCATTCGAGTATTTGCGGCATGCCTCCAATGGTTTCGGCGATGATTTGGTGCAGCAGTTCTGCGTCGATGTCGCGGGTGTAACCGATAAAGGGGAGGGAGAGTGCCATATCACGGTCGCTCAATTGAAACAAGCGAAGTACGCTATTGTTGATGCCCATGATGTTGCCCTTTTGGTCGATGATAAACACGGCATCCATCATGCTGTTGAGCAGGGTCACCAGGTTTTGCTCACGTTCCTGCAGATCGTTAATTTTTTTCTGGAGCTCGGGAAAATAGCTTTTCCGGCCCGACTGATCGCCCAGACCAATGATTTTATCCCGCAGTTCGTTCCAATTATTGTCGTTCATGGTTACATGGCCTCCCGATAAATGGTTTCGAGGTCTTGTTGGGTAGGTTGCCTCGGGTTGGTGATGTTGCACGGGTCGTTGATGGCTTTGGCGGCCAGCAGGGGCAGGTCGCTCAGGCTGACGCCGTACGTCCCCAGGGTGTGGCTGATGCCTGCATTTTGTTTAAAGGCAATGATGTGTTGCACAATGGCCGTCCGTTGTTTGGCCGTCGGCAGATGCGTGGTGTCGAGTCCCATCCAGGCGGCCACCTGTGCGATGCGTTGTGGTGCTGCCGATTGGTTGAAGCCGATGACATGGGGCAGCAGCATGGCGTTGCATTCGCCGTGAGGCAGGTCGAGGTAGCCCCCCAGACTGTGTGCCATGGCATGCACGCAGCCCAGGCTGGCGTTTGAGAAGGCCAGACCGGCATACAGACTGGCCATCATCACCTGCCCCCGGTACGCCAGGTTGTCGGGCTCGGCAATCGAAAGGTTCAGGTAGCCATGAATAAGTCGGATGGCTTCGGCGGCATTGAGGTCAGTCACCGGCGAGGCGGCGTTGGAGACGTAAGCTTCAATGGCATGCACCAGGGCATCAATGCCGGTGCAGGCCGTCAGGTAGGCATCCATGGTGGTGAGCGTGGCCGGGTCAATCAGCGCCAGGTCGGGAACCACGGCCTTGCTGATGATGGCAATTTTAACCCGCTCGATTTCGTTGTTGATGATGGCAAACTGCGACACGTCGGCTGCTGTGCCCCCCGTGGTGGGAATGCAGATGAGGGGCGGCATGGGCACGGTGATTTGATCGACCCCCTTGTAATTGAGAATGTGACCCCCGTTCGACACCACAATGCCAATACCCTTGGCGCAATCCATCACGCTGCCTCCGCCCACAGCAATGATGACGTTACATTGTTGTTGCCGAAACCATTCGGCACCGTTCATCACCTCCTGCGAGCGCGGGTTGGGACTGATGTCTTTGAAGATGGTCACGGGGATGCCTTCATTTTCGAGCGATTCGACCACCCGGTTGGCCCATCCGGCGGCCATCACCCCCGCATCGGTGGCCAGCAGCACCCTTTGTGCCCCCAAATTGCGGGCATAGCGGCCGGTCAGTTGCAGGGCATCTTTTCCAAAAATAAATTCGGGTGCCACAAATTTGCGAAGCGAGAGTTCTGGCGATTCTGTCATCTTACTATGTTTTGAGTGTCAATGTTTGCTGAGTTTCACAGCGTTTTCTTCACCTCATTTTAACTCATCTTATCTCATTGCAACTCAGCGTCAGTTCTTCGCGGGTTACACTGAGGAAGAAGAATTTAGACTGAGTACAACAGCATTTTCTTCACCTCATTTAACTCATCTTATCTCACTGCACCTCAGCGTCAGTTCTTTGTGGGTTACATTGAGGAAGATGCGTTAACACTGAGTTCCACAGCGTTTTCTTCACCTCATTTTAACTCATCTTATCTCATTGCAACTCAGCGTCAGTTCTTTGTGGATTACATTGAGGAAGATGCGTTAACGCTGTTTTATTTGACCACAGTTTTAAGTTTTTTCAAGCTCACATCATCAACTGAAAAAAACTCTGTGTCCCTGTGTTTTTTGAAAACCCTGATATTGATTTTCTAAAATTAAGGCACAATCGTATGGAATGGAAATTTTTTGTGGGGTTTATCATCGCACCATTTTCCTTGATGAAAGAATGTTTAAAGTCTGAAGAATGTTGTCAGTTTTTGACGCGCCGTCCTATTCAAGAGATCCGACGCCGGAAGTTTTTGACACAATGATCTCCTTTTTTAATGCGGTGGGGCATTTAAAAGATGCGACGTCGTCAGTTTTTTACAGGATGTTGACAGACGAGGGTAGGACGTTGTCTGTTTTTGATACGACGTCCTATCCTAAAGATGCAATTTTGTCAGTTTTGGGTAGGGCGTTGTCAGTTTTTGATGCAACGTCCTACCCAAAAGATGCAATTGTGTCAGTTTTTGACAGGATGTTGTCAGTCGTGGGTAGGACGTTGTCAGTTTTTGATGCGACATCCTACTCAAAAGATGCGACGCCGTCACTTTTTGATAGGACGTTGTGTGTTTTTGATGCAACGTTCCATCAAAAAGATGCGACCTCGTCAGTTTTTGGTGGGATGATGCATTTGTTTACATGCATTTATATCTCGCTCAACTCCAGCCAGCGCATCTCTTTCTCCTCGAGCTGTTCGATGATTTGTCCCACGCGCATCGATTGTTGGGTGAGTTCATCGCCCGTGAGGGTGCCCGATGAGAGGGCGGTTTCAAGGCTGTTTTTTTCTGCTTCCAGCGCAGCAATGTCGGCTTCGAGCTGCTCGAGTTCGCGTTTTTCTTTAAAGCTGAGTTTGCGGGTGGTGTCGGCTTTTTTCTCGGCCGGCTTGGCTTCGGTGGCTTTCTTGTCGGCGGGTTTTTCCTGGGCTTTGATTTTGTCCTGCTCCTTGCGGTAATCCTGAAACTCGGTGTAGTTGCCCGGAAAATCTTTCACCACGCCGTTGCCCTGAAACACAAACACGTGATCGACCACCTTATCCATAAAATAACGGTCGTGCGACACAATGATGAGGCATCCCTTAAAGGCACGCAGGTAGTCCTCGAGCACGTTGAGGGTAAAGATGTCCAGGTCGTTGGTGGGCTCATCCAGAATGAGGAAGTTGGGGTTGCGCATGAGCACCGTCATCAGATGCAGGCGTTTGCGTTCGCCCCCGCTGAGCTTGGCCACCTGCACGTAGTGCATCTCGTTGGGGAACATAAAGTAACGCAGAAACTGCGAGGCCGACATGGTTTGCCCGTCGCCCAGCGATATTTTTTCAGATATCTCGGAGATGACGTCAATCACGCGTTTGTCGTCGTCCACCACAATGCCTTGCTGGCGGTAGTAGCCAAATACCACCGTTTCGCCAATTTCGATGGTGCCGCTGTCGGGCTTGATTTGCCCCGAAATCATGTTCAGGAAGGTGGTTTTGCCGGTGCCGTTGTTGCCGATGATGCCCACCTTTTCGTTGCGGGCAAATTTGTAGGTAAAGTCCTTCATCATCACCAGGTCGTCGTAGGCTTTGCACACACCGTCCATCTCGAGGATTTTCGAGCCCAGTCGGGCGCCCTGTATGCCCAGCTCCATTTCGCGGCCGCCCACGCGTTGTGAGGCCACGTCTTTGAGCTCGTAAAAGGCGTTGATGCGGTATTTGGCTTTGGTGGCGCGCGCCTGGGGCATGCGGTTCATCCACTCCTGTTCCTTGCGCAACAGGTTGCGGGCTTTTTCTACCTCGGCGCTCTTCATGGCAATGCGTTCCTCGCGTTTCTCGAGGTAGTAGGGGTAGTTGCCCTGGTATTGATAAATGGTTTGATTGTCGAGTTCTAAGATGTGGTTGCACACCCGATCCAGGAAGTAACGGTCGTGGGTAATCATCAGCAGGGTCGATTTCGACTTGCCCAGGTATTGCTCCAGCCACTCAATCATGTCCAGGTCGAGGTGGTTGGTGGGCTCATCCAAAAGGATGAAGTCGGGCTCGGTGATGAGCACTTTGGCCAATGCCACGCGTTTGCGCTGCCCGCCCGAGAGTTCTGAAATCTGTTGGTCGAAGCGGGTGATTTTCAGTTGTGCCAATATCTGTTTGATGCGGCTCTCGTAATCCCACGCGTTGAGGTGATCTATGCGCGAGGTCAGGCGGCTCAGGGCATCCATGTCGTGATGGTGAAGCGCTTCTTCGTATTGCCGGATGGTTTGAATGGCTTCGCCTTCGGCAAAAAACAACTCCTGCATCACCGTGTTGTCGGGGCACAGCTCGGGATCCTGCGACAGATAGCCCACCCGGATGCCTTTGCGGAAGGTCACTTCGCCCTCCTGGGGTGGAAACTGGCCGGTGAGGATGTTGAAAAGGGTGGTTTTGCCGGCGCCGTTTTTGGCGATCAGCGCCACTTTTTGGCCTTCGCTCACGCCAAAGTTGATGTTGTCGAACAGGGCGAGGTCGCCGTAGTGGTAGGTCACGTTTTCGACCGACAGGTAATTGATCATTGCTCCATGATTGATGTGGCGCAAAAATAGGCAAAAAAAAGCTGTCTCCTTGCCCTGTTTGAAGGAGACAGCATGCGATTATTGACGAAGCAATTTGTGCGAGAGCGTGTGATGCGAGGTGAGCGATGGCGGGATGAGGAACGCATGGCTGGCCCTGACCGGGCAGATGTCGATGCCGCCGCGTCGCGTGTAGATGCACACCACCATGAGCTGCTCGGGATTGAAGGCCTCGTGAAGGCGCGTAAACAGCATCTCGCAAATCTCTTCGTGAAAATGGTTTTCGTTGCGCAACGACACGATGTATTGCAGAATCGACATGAAGTTGGGCGTTACATTGGCCTTGATGTGAATGTAGGCACTGCCCCAGTCGGGCTGGTGAGTGATTTTGCAGTTGCTGCGCAGCAAATGGGTGGCCAGACGCAATTCGCAGGGTCGGTCGTAGTCGGTGCGCAGCAGAGCCGGCGTGTCGGTGTAATGTGCGAAGTCCACCTGGTCGGCGCCATGCAACGTCTCCAGTATTTTGAATCCATGAAAGTCGAAGGGCAAATGGCCGGGCTGGGTGGTGAAGAGTTCCACACGCACGTCGTCGGTTTGCAACAACGTGGCCAGGTCGCGCTGCACGGTCAGTTTAAATTCCCTGATGCCATCCTCGGGCGTGTTGCCCAGTCGCTCCATGTTGAAGGAGTTGAGATATAGCTTGAGCGATTTACTCTCGACAATCACCGGGTTATTGGCCGGGTAAATGATTTTGAGCACGCCGGCCACCGGCAGGCCGCGTCGGGTCAAAAACCCGGCTTCCCAGGCGTGCCAAACGTCGTAGCCGGTAAAGGGCAGGTTTTTATCGTCAATGGCATATTGGGTGCGGTTGAGTTGTCGTGGCACTGCCACCAATACCTGTGGGGCGTAGGTGGCCGGGTATTCAACGTGTTTGCCCAGCAGGGTGGCTTCGATGGGGACGGTGGGGGTCATCGGGTGGTGTTTTTGTGAATGTTGGTCAAATTTATGAATTTTTTTGTAGAGACAGGGCATGCCCTGTCTCTACAAATCCAATAATCATACCCCTGCCCTGTTACCCCACAAATCAATGTGTAATCGAGGTGCGAACCGCCATCCGTTGATAACGGCCAATTGCACGGCTATGGGGGTGTTCACGGCCAGTTGGTCGCGGTTGCCGCCCAACGGCATTAGCAGGATATCTGATGGTTGCCATCCGGTCAGCTCATTCAAAAAATCGGTTTTTATTTCGTCCACTTCATCGGGGTGTGCCACCACGAATTTGAGTTGAAAATCATTGTCAAATACCCGGCAGTTATTCATCCATTGTTGAATGGCTTCGGTGTTTTTTCGTATTTCGGCATGGTAGGCAAACGTCCCTTTGTAGTCCATGTTCATTTTTTGGGCCGATGCCGGGGTGGGGGTGGCGTTTTGCAGTTTGGGCGAAAGACTCACCAGGTCAATTAGTGGCGCCAGTTCTTTGTCAAAAAGGGTGCCGTTGGTCTCCATGGTGATGTGCAGGTGCAGCTCTGTTTTGAGGATACGGCATAACTCGGTGAGGCTGCGCGACTGCAACATGGGTTCGCCGCCGGTGATCACCACGTGGCGCATGCTGCCGATGTTGTGCCTCACCGTATTCAGCACTTCATCAACGGTCATGCGGCGTGTCTGCCCGGTGTGAAACGACGCGTAAGCCGTATCGCACAGGCTTACCTCCCCGTTGGGCATCTGCCACATGCACCTCAGGTTGCAGCCCGCCAGGCGAATGAAGAGCGAGGGCACCCCGGCCAGCTTGCCTTCTCCCTGTATGGTGCCGGCATGGTGCCAGCCCGTGTTGGGGCACTGTTCCAGCAAGTCGCCCCGGTGGTTGCGCGTCACGGGAAACACGCCTTCCTGCACCAGTGTCAGATGGTGGGTGGTTTTGGGGGTAACGGTGGCCGGTTGGGCAAGTGGCTGATGCATGGGTGTGAATTGTGTGGTGTGATGATGTGTTTAATGTTGAGGTACAGAGGTGCTGAGTTTTCTTTTCCTCACTGGTTCTCATCTGCTCTCATTGCATCTCAGTGTCAGTTCTTCGTTGGTTTTGCTGAGGAAGATGAGTAACGCTGAGTGATCTGCTTTTTTTCATTTGAACGCAAGGCGTTACAAATAAACTCAGCGCCTTTTAGCCTCAGCGTTTAATCCTATTGCTATATAAATCTTTGAGTTATCTGCTTTGTTATTTAAACGCATGGTGCAATAAAATAACTCAGCGCCTTCGCGCCTCTGCGTTTATTCTTTACTCTGTGTTATAGATAACCGCATCAAAGCGAAGTATCCGTTACCCCCGCCTCAGCAAATGCCTTGGCACGGAGCAGGCAACTGTCGCAGGTGCCGCATGGTTTGTCTCCGCCCCGGTAGCACGACCAGGTGAGTGAGAAATCAACGCCAAGTTCAACGCCCAGCCGTATCTCATCGGCTTTGGTTTTGTAGATGAAGGGGGCATGAATGGTGATGGGGCGGTTGAGTTCGGCACCCATCACTGTGCCCTGGTTGATGGCCGTCTCCATGGCCTTGATGAACGACTCGCGGCAATCGACATAGCCTGAGTAGTCTACCTGACTCACCCCGATGAAGATGTCCTGCGCCCCGCGAGCTTCGGCCAGCGACGCAGCCACCGACAGAAACACCATGTTGCGCGCCGGCACGTATGTGGCCGGGATGTCGGTGCGATCTACATCGCCATCCTCTACCGGCATGGCGGCATCGGTAAGCGATGAGCTACCCCAGCTGCCCAACTGGAGCGATACCACGTGGTGCGAAGTCACGCCGGCCTTTTGGGCAATGGCTCGTGCCGATTGCAGTTCCCGGTTGTGCCGCTGACCATAATCGAACGACAGGGCATGCACTTCAAAGCCTTGCGATTTTGCCAAATACAACGCCACGGCCGAATCGAGGCCGCCTGATAACAATACGATTGCTTGTTTGGATGACATGGTGAATGAATCTCGTGAGTGAAACCATGCCTATAAATAAACCTAGTGTCGGCCAGCCGTACGTGACACCACTGCCGGACATGCCAACCAACGGTGCCTGGCGGTACCGTCTTCCCTAGTTTTGTTTATAGACAGGATGGTTTCGAACTGTCTGTTTGCGTGGCAAAGATAGTGCTTTATTGGATATATTGATGACCTCTGTTGGTGTTGCGATTGTGGCGTCTCCCCCAAAAAAACGTTTACCGATGGTTGAAAAAGGTGTATTTTTGGTGAAAAGTAGCAAAGTGACAGAGTAACAAAGTCGCAAAGCGATAAAGTAGAAAAGGAGTAAATATTTCGATCCGCTTTTTCCTGTTTAAAGTACGAAACAACCCAAGTCCCCTTCGGGAGATAAGGGGGCTTATAATTCATCTTATGAAACGATTGATTCTTATTCGCCACGCCAAAACCGAGGCACTGCAATATGGTTTTTCCGACATCGAACGTCAGTTAGAGCAGCGGGGCATTCGCGATGCCGGACAGATTGCCCAACATCTGTCCGACAAGGGCTATCGACCCGGGTTGATGGTGTGCAGCAATGCATCGCGCGCCTTGCAAACCTGTCACATCATGGCCGAAGTTGTTGGCTATCCCGTGTTCACCATTCACTCCGAAGGGTTTATTTATGATGGTTATACCACGGCCGATTTTCTCGATTTTTTGGGTCGACAGGATAACCATCACCACGAGATTTGGGTGGTGGGGCACAATCCCGACATTGCCATGCTGGCCACCAAACTCACCAACGATCATTTTGACCATTATCCCACATGTGCTGCCGCTGTAATTGAATTTGAGAGCGATCACTGGGGCGATGTGGCTGCCCGCAGTGGCAAGGTGGCCTATTTTGTGTTTCCACGTGAGTTGAAGTGAGTCTGCGCTCCAACAAATCCGCCCTGCTTGCCCGATAATTCTTTAATAATTTGTAATTTCGGCCGATTTTTAAAACGCTGAAACAGACAATTATTACAAGATATGGCAAAGGTTTTAACGTCCCGAAGCGAAAGTTATTCGCAATGGTACAACGATTTAGTGTTGAAGGCCGACCTGGCTGAAAATTCGGCTGTGCGGGGTTGCATGGTCATCAAACCCTATGGTTATGCCATTTGGGAGAAGATGCAGGCTGTGCTCGACCGCATGTTTAAAGATACCGGTCACGTCAACGCTTATTTCCCGCTTTTTATTCCCAAATCGTTTTTGAGCAAGGAGGCCGACCATGTGGAGGGTTTTGCCAAAGAATGTGCCGTGGTGACGCATTATCGTCTCATGAACAGCCCCGATGGTAAAGGTGTGGTGGTGGATCCCCAGGCCAAATTGGAGGAGGAGCTCATTGTGCGCCCCACTTCTGAAACCATCATTTGGAATACTTACAAGGGCTGGATTCAAAGCTATCGAGACCTGCCAATCTTGTGCAACCAGTGGGCCAACGTGGTGCGCTGGGAAATGCGTACGCGTTTGTTCTTGCGCACTGCCGAGTTCTTGTGGCAGGAGGGACACACGGCTCATGCCACTCAGGCTGAGGCCATGACCGAAGCCATGACCATGTTGAAGGTCTATGCCAAATTTGCCGAAGAGTATCTGGCTGTGCCGGTGGTGCAAGGCGTGAAAACGGCCAACGAGCGTTTTGCCGGAGCTGTTGAAACTTACACCATCGAGGCTTTGATGCAGGATGGCAAGGCGCTTCAGAGCGGTACCAGCCACTTCCTGGGGCAGAACTTTGCCAAGGCTTTTGACGTGACTTTCACCAATCAGGAGGGGAAAATTGACCACGTGTGGGCCACCTCGTGGGGCGTGTCAACGCGGTTGATGGGTGCCCTCATTATGGCTCACTCCGATGACAACGGTCTGGTGCTGCCTCCCAAATTGGCGCCCATTCAGGTGGTGATTGTGCCCATCTATAAAAGCATGGAAGAGCTCGATAAAATCTCTGTGGTGGCCAAAGAGTTGGTGGCTAAACTGAAGGCCAAAGGTTACGACGTGAAATTTGATGACAACGATAAAAAGAAACCCGGCTGGAAATTCGCTGAGTATGAATTGAAAGGCGTGCCCGTGCGTTTGGCCATTGGCCCGCGCGACCTGGAGAATGGCACTGTAGAGGTGGCTCGCCGCGATACCCTTACCAAAGAGGTGATGCAGCTCGATGGCATCGATGAGCGCATCGTGTCGCTGCTGGACGATATTCAGACCAACATCTATCAAAAAGCACTCGATTTTCGTGCTGCAAGCACCACCAAGGTCGATTCGTACGAAGAGTTTCAGAAGGTGCTCGACGAGAAAGGCGGTTTCGTGTTGGCGCATTGGGACGGCACCAGCGAAACTGAACAGCGCATCAAAGACGAAACCAAAGCCACCATTCGCTGTATCCCTCTCGATAATGAGCAGGAAGCCGGCGTGTGCATGGTAACCGGTCAGCCATCCACCCAACGCGTGGTATTTGCACGGGCGTATTGATTTTTATCATTCATAAAATGAAGGCACAGTCGATCGGCTGTGCCTTTTTTGTGCCCGTGTAGCTGATGTGAAACGGAGGGAATCACTATATTTGGTTAATAACCATGGTGATATTTCCGATAAAAGAGATGATTATTTGACTCAGAGTTACTACTATATAAATCTTTGAGTTATCTGCTTTGTTATTTAAAGGCTCTATGTCGAATCCTGTGGGTAAACAAAATATGAATGCACGAAATCAAACAAGGTAACTAAGCCGCCTTCGGAAAATGGCGTTAAAAAAATCATAGGCCTGAGCGTTAAAAAATATGCGCTGTTTGAGCTTGCGAGTTCGCAGATTTTAGCGAAGGCCTATGATTTTTAGCCATTTTACGTCAGCGGCGGCCTTTTTTGCTTACTTTTTGGGGCTGTAGCCAAAAAGTAAGAGCCCGCCCGGCTGGGGGCTCGAAAAAATGGTTAGTGTGAATTGATACTTATGATTACCCACACAAATCTGAATAGAGCCTATTTAAACGCAAGGCGTTACAAATTAACTCAGCGCCTTTAGCCTCAGCGTTTATTTTGACTCTGTGGCTGCTCCGTGCAACTCGGTGTAATATAATCCTGCTTCACAGAGTTCCTGAACCCTATCGCATTAGTATTTACATCTATATTGACGAACACCTTAAACTTTAAAAATATGCCAACCACACAAAACAACATATTGGCCATGCTTCAGCATAAGGCCGTGATGAAACAACATGTTTTTGATGTCACGCAATCAACTTTTAATGAACTCAAGAGCGTGCTGGCTGAAGTGGCCGAGACATATAATCAACTGCTCCACGACAGCGACCCGCGCGTTCGTCTCGAGTACCACGACCGGGGCGAATTTGTGGCCATGCTCAAAGTGGCCGGTGACATGCTGGTGTTTTACATGCATTCTAACACCTTTGAGTTTGATCGGGACCATAAAATATGGCAGCAGCCTGTGGTGCAGGAGGATGTGTTAAACACCTATTCGGGGCAGATCAATGTCTTTAATTTTCTTGACGATTCGTTTCGTTACAATCGTGAAGAAGATTTAGGCTATCTGGTGGCTCGTCTGTTTGTGAACCGCAACGGACATTATTTTGTTGAAGGCAAACGACAGCGTGGCATGGGCATCGCTCAATTTGGGAAGTCGGTGCTCGATCGTGCTGCTTTGCGAAAGGTGGTGGATGCTGCCATCAATTATGCCCTGCAGTTTGATTTGCTGGTGCAACCCTACGACGATGTGAAAATTATTTCGCTGGCTCAGGTGAACAATGAAATCATGAACTCTCGCGTGCGTACCGGTAAACGGCTTGGATTTCAGTATAATTCGGATGATGTGCGTTGATCGTTAGCGACTGTGTCTGAAGTTGTGCAATGTGTGCCTTTGCTGTTGATGATTGGTGGCTTGACAATGACCTGTCGTGGCTGCGGTTGGGATTTAACTTTTTAAAATAAAAACAACGATGAGAGAGTCTGTTTTATCTCGTTTCTTAAAATATGTCACCATCCACACTCAGAGTGACACTTCCAGTGGAACCACGCCCAGTTCTGACGGTCAAATGCATTTTGCCCGCCAACTGGCTGATGAATTGCAACAAATAGGACTTCACGACGTGTCAGTGGACAAGAATGGGTATGTGATGGCCACGTTGCCGGCCAATGGCGACACTGCCGCTCCGGTGATTGGGCTGATTGCTCACATGGACACAAGTCCCGACATGTCGGGCGAAGGGGTGAAACCCCAAATTGTGGAACGGTTCAACGGTCAACCCATTGTGCTCAATCCATCGAAACACATCGTGCTTGACCCATCCGAATTTCCTGAGTTGAACCGATATCTCGGTCAGGATTTGGTGGTGACCGATGGCAACACGTTGCTGGGGGCCGACGATAAGGCCGGCATTGCCGAGATTGTCACAGCCGCCGAGTACCTGTTGGCGCATCCCGAATTGAAGCATGGCAAGGTGCGTATCTGTTTCACGCCCGATGAGGAAATAGGGCAGGGTGCCGATCATTTTGATGTGGCGCGTTTTGGTGCCGACTTTGCCTACACCATCGACGGGGGCGAGATTGGGGAACTGGAGTTCGAGAATTTTCATGCCGCTTCGGCGCACATCACCGTCATTGGTCGTAACGTGCATCCGGGATATGCCAAAGGGAAGATGCGAAATGCCATTCATCTGGCGCGTAAGTTGGCCAACCATCTGCCCGCCGATGAAGTGCCTGAAGCTACCGATGGTTATGAGGGTTTTTTCCACTTAATCGCGTTTAATGGCACGGTCGAGAAGGCTGAAATCGAATACATTATCCGCGATTTTGATGAGGTGAAATTCAGTCATCGCAAGGAGATGATTCAGGCCATGGTAGATGATCTCAATCAGCAGTTTGGAGCAGGCACTGCGCTGTTGCAGATTAAAGATCAGTACGCCAATATGCGCACTAAGATAGAACCCGTGATGCATGTGGTGGATCGTGCCCGGGCGGCCATGGAAAAGGCTGGAGTGACGCCGTTGGTGCGCCCCATTCGTGGTGGTACCGATGGGGCACGTCTGTCGTTCATGGGGCTGCCCACGCCCAATATCTTTGCCGGGGGGCACTATTTCCATGGGCGTTTCGAGTTTGTTCCTGTTCAAAGCATGGAAAAAGCCGTGGAGGTGATCGTAAATCTGGTGCAGCAACCCTGATTAACGGGGCGTTTTCGTTAATATTTTATGATGGCCGGCCTTGGATGGGTTATATTTTTTCACATCCGGGGGTTGGCTATTGTTTTGTTTGGGTGGTGGTTAGATGTAGTGAAGACCCTCATGTATCTATATTTTTCCTCTGTTGTGTCTGTTTTAGGTGTTTGGTGATGAAGGATTGAATTTCTTTGTGATTGATTTTTTAAACACTTCTTCGCAATTTTTCAAGGAACCTTTTGTTAGTGTATTAAAAACACGGTATTTTGGTGCCATATTTCACGCACATCAAAACATCAAAGGAAAAAGTAATCATTCAAACACAAATTCAATCATTATGAATCAGAACAACAATCAGTTTGCCGTCGGAATGTCGGCATTCGGGGCTATCTTTTTCATCTTCGGGTTTGCCACCACGTTCATCATCACGTTGAGTGCGCCGGTGAAAGGGATTTTCGGCTTGTCGGAGACGGCGGCTCAGCTGCTTTCATCGGCATTTTTTATTGCTTATCCCATCATGTCCATCCCCACCGGGAAACTCATCAATGTGATTGGGTACAAAAAAACGGTCATCTCGGGCTTGGTGCTCATGGCCATCGGGAGCTTGCTGTTTTTACCGGCTGCCAAGTTGCCTTCGTTCCCCTTCTTTTTGTTGGCCACGTTTATTTTGGCCATCGGGGTGGTGTTTTTGCAGGTGTCGGCCAATCCATACGTCACTGCTTTGGGAGCCGAATCGTCTGCATCGAGCCGTTTGAACCTCACACAAGCTTTGAATTCTATTGCGACCATGATTGCCCCATGGCTCATTTCGGTGGCGGTGTTCAAAGGGTTGGATTTGGGGGCTGTGGATGCCGATGTGCTTAAAGCCAATCAGATGGAAGCTGCCAGCCGTGTGCCCATGCCCTTTATCATGATGGCGACCGTGGTGCTGGCTGTGGCAGTGATTTTATTCATCATCAAGCTACCGGCAATCACATCGGGTGCCAAAGCTGCTAAAAAGAGTGTATGGAAATACCCTCACGTGGTGCTGGGTGCCATTGGCATTTTCTGTTACGTGGGTGCCGAGGTGGGTAACGCCGGTTTGTTGGTGAATTACCTGAAAAAGTCAAGCGCCGATATTACCTCCGAAGTGGCATCGACCTATGCAGCCATCTATTGGGGGGGAGCCATGGTGGGGCGTTTCTTTGGTTCCATTATGTTCTCGGACATCAAGGACAAGATGCGCAAATACTCCCTCATTGCCGGGGTGTTGGTGTTGGGTTTCTTCGCCGGCTCGTTTGTGACCGATTGGAACTGGAACATCGGATTTATTTTTGTGGCCATTGCCTTTGTGAACTTCCTGATTATGCAATTCGGAACCGGTAAAGCTGCCCGCACGTTGGCCATCTTTGCCCTGGCTGCGGCTCTGCTCGATATCGTGACCTCGTTTACAACCGGCAACGTGGCGTTGTGGTCGGTGGTGTCCATCGGGTTGTTCAACTCCATTATGTTCCCCAATATCTTCTCGCTGGCTGTGAAAGATTTGGATGGTGAAGAGATGGCCTCGGCCTCTGGTATTATCAATGCGTTGATTATCGGTGGTGCCATCATCCCGCCTCTCATGGGGATGGTGGCTGATAAATTTGCCTATTCATTGGCATTTATCATTCCGGCGCTTTGTTACCTTTATATCTTCTTTTTTGCTGTTAAGGGAAGCAAGATTCGTACTGCTTAATTAAAACAAACACAAACATTCGTCGTTTGTATGAATGATTCGCCCATGGGCGGATGGAACACACAAACACAAAAAGAGATTTTACAGATGAAAAAGATTGCAATTGGAATTGACATCGGTGGCACCAACTCGGCCATTGGTGTGGTCGATGCAGATGGCAACGTGTTGGCAAAAGGTGGCATTAGCACGCCTTCGCACGGTGATGTGGATCGTTACGTGAAAGATTTGGCCGAAGCCGTTCGCGAGATGCTTAAATCGGTGATGCAGATTAATGCTAATTTCGAAGTGATTGGCATTGGCATTGGTGCGCCCAACGGGAACTATTACAGCGGTACCATTGAGTACGCTCCCAACCTCTCGTTTAAAGGGGTGGTGCATCTGGTGGAGCTTTTGAAAAAACAGTTCCCCGAGTATGCCCACATTGCTCTGACCAACGATGCAAACGCGGCTGCCATTGGTGAGATGATATACGGGGGTGCCAAAGGAATGAAAAACTTTGTGATGTACACCCTGGGTACCGGCGTGGGCAGCGGGGTCGTGGTGAATGGAGACCTGGTTTACGGTCACGATGGGTTTGCCGGCGAATGCGGGCACACCACCCTGATTCCCGACGGCCGTTTGTGCGGTTGCGGTGCCAAAGGTCACCTCGAAGCTTATTGCTCTGCCCCTGGCATGAAGCGAACAGCTTTTGAGTTGCTGGCCAAATACAACGCCATCGACAGTCAGTTGGCCTCCAAAACTTTCCAGAACATGGAGTCGAAAGATATCTATGATGCGGCCGTGAAAGGCGATAAAGTGGCGCTTGAAGTGTTTGAGCTCACCGGCAAATATCTGGGACAAGGCATTGCCGATACGGTTCACCACCTGAGCCCCGAGGCCATCTTCCTGTTTGGTGGCCCCACTGCTGCCGGGGACTTCATTTTTAAACCCACCATTGCCAGCATGGAGGCGCACTTGTTGCCCATCTTTAAAAACAAGGTGAAGGTATTGCCTTCGAAGCTGAGCGCAGGCGATGCTGCCATTGTCGGTGCCAGTGCTTTGGTGTGGAAAGAGCTGGATAAGTAATTGATTCTTCTTCTTCTTCTTCTCATTTAAAAAACGAACTGCCCCCGGGTGGTTCGTTTTTTTTTGATGCCTGTGGCATTGGTTGTGATTATCTGTAATGAGGTGTGCTTATGTGCTTGTGATGGTTGTGTGTTTGTTTGTAATTCCTATGGTGTGAGTGTGATGGATTTTTTTTGTTGGGTTGATGTAGTGTTTGTGATGAGGTGTTTTTTTTGCAATGATGAGGTTTAAGTGTGGTGGTTCAATCGTCTTTCGGTGGCTTCTTATTTATGTTTGCCTTGTCAAATGTTGATAACCGAGTATTCACCATTCATCCCATAGATTATGAGAATATTGTCTCTTTCCCTGTTGGTCGTTTTATTTGGGTGTGCCTCCAAACCGTCACCCGATGTAGCTGCGGAAGCCGACTATTCGGTGGCCGGCAAAGTGGCCACGGTTTACACCACCGCCGATCAATCCGATTTACGATTGTCGATGACGGCATCTCTCGATTTCTCGGCCAATCCTCAACCCCTCGAAACTGAAGTGGCTGTGTTTGTTGAGCCTCGCTTGCAGTATCAGACTTTTATTGGCATTGGTGGCGCCATCACCGACGCTTCGGCCGAGGTATTTGCCCGTCTGCCCGAGGCGCGTCAACGCGAACTGCTCGAAGCTTACTACAATCCTGTCAGGGGCATCGGCTACTCGTTGGCACGCACCACCATTCATAGCTGTGATTTCGCCAGTGGAAGCTATACTTATATTGACGAAGGAGACGACAAGCTTTCTACTTTCTCCATCGATCACGACCGCACTTACCGCATCCCTATGATTAAGCGTGGCATGGAGGCTGCCGGAGGGTCGTTGTTGCTGTACGCCAGTCCCTGGAGTCCCCCGGCGTTTATGAAGTCGAACAAAAACATGTTGCAGGGCGGCAAGCTGTTACCCGAGTATTATCAGGCCTGGGCAGATTACTTTGTGAAGTTCATTAAGGCGTACGAAGCCGAAGGAATGCCCATTTGGGGCGTGACCGTGCAAAATGAGCCCATGGCTGTGCAGCGTTGGGAGTCGTGCATCTATACCGCCGACGAGGAGCGCGATTTTGTGAAGAATTTCCTGGGCCCCACTTTCTGGAAACAAGGGTTGAAGGATAAAAACATCGTGGTGTGGGATCACAACCGTGACCTGCTTGCGCAGCGTGCCAATACCATTTTGAGCGACCCCGAAGCTGCTAAATATGTGTGGGGTACTGGTTTTCATTGGTATGAAAACTGGTCGGGAGGGGAGCCCATGTTCGAGAATGTAGCGCGCGTGAAAGAGGCCTTCCCCGACAAGCAGCTCCTCTTTACCGAGGGATGTAATGAGCGCTTCTCGGCCGATAAGTATCAGTATTGGCCCAATGCCGAACGTTATGGTCGTGCGATGATTCACGACTTCAATAACGGCACGGCCGGATGGACCGACTGGAACATCCTGCTGGACGAAAATGGCGGACCCAACCATGTGGGCAACTTCTGTTTCGCGCCCGTGCATGGCGATACGCGCACGGGAGAACTGGTTTTCACCCCTGCCTATTACTACATCGGCCATTTCTCAAAGTTTATTCGTCCCGGTGCTCAGCGCATCAGTGCTGCATCCAGCCGGAGTAGTTTGTTGTGCACGGCGTTCCTCAATCCCGATGGCACGGTGGCCACGGTGGTGATGAATCCCGGCGACCATCCCGTGACTTATAAACTGTATGTGGACAATCAGGCGGTGGTGACCGAGATTTTGCCCCACGCCTTGCAAACGCTGGTGTTTTAATCAGGGTGTCATCGCATCATCGGTTATTTTGACCATTCGTTCTTGAGTTTGAATATTTATCTGAGTGAAATACCCCGTGACGATCTTTTTTGTCATGGGGTGTTTGGGTTGGATCGATTCCCGGTAGTGTTGAGTGGTTTCCTGATTGATATTTGCTAATTTGGCTTTGTCGGTTCGTTCATGGTAGGAGGCACTGATATTGTTCTCCCGAAGCTCATGCCCGCGAATGATTTAAATGGATGTCTATGAAAAAGAATACGCTCTGGCAATGTGGTTGTGTGTTGATGTGTTGGATGGTGTTGGCCGGTGCTCTGTTGGCGCAACAACCCTCGGTGACGCCCGGCGTACCCGAAATTGAGAGCTATTCCCGTAACGATTATCGCGGGGGGACACAGAACTGGGCCATTGCCCAAACCGATAACGGGTTGATGTATTTTGCCAACAATGATGGAATCCTGGAGTACGATGGGACCTATTGGAAACTGATTCCCCGCATGACCAATGCTGTGGTGCGCGCCATGCTGGTGCACGAGGGGCGCATCTATGCAGGCTCCACCAACGAAATTGGCTATTTTGCCAAGCAGGGACGCGACTACGTTTATACCTCCATCACCAAAGCGTACAATTTGCGCGACATTGGCGAGGTGTGGGGCATTCATGCATATGACGGGCGGATTGTGTTTCAAACCGAGAAGATGCTTTGCCTCTTTCATGAAGGCTCCAAAGTAGAGATGATACATGCCGGTTCGCGCTTTCCCAGTTCGTTTTTGGTGAATGGCATGATGCTGGTGCACGACGAGCAACAGGGGCTCATGGAGTTGCGTGGTAACAAATTGCAACTGGTACCCGGGGGGCAGCGCATCACGGGCGACCGCATAGGTGCCATCCTTCCTCTGTCGGGGCAAGGGATGGTCATCGGCACCATGCTTGGGGGGATGTACCGATGGGGGATGTCTGATCAGATTGAGAAATGGAATGTCCCGGCAGATGATTACCTGCGGCGCATGAACATCTTCAGCGGCACAGTTGTGGATGGCGATTTGATTTTTGGAACCATACAGTCCGGAGTGGTGGTGGTCGATCGCCTGGGACGCATCCGGCAGGTGGTGAACAAGGCTAAAGGATTAAAGAATAACACGGTGCTGAGCATCTTTCCCGATCGGGAAAAGAACATCTGGGCCGGCCTCGATAACGGCATTGCAAAAGTTGCCTATCATTCGCCCATTACCTTCTTAAACGACTTTTTCGACATCGGTTCCGGTTATGCTATTGCCCGCAAGGGCGGAAAACTTTACATGGGCACCAATCAGGGGCTTTATAGTGTGGATGAATCGACTTTTTACGATCCCCTGAAGGAGCCCGGTTCGTTTCGGCGCATCGATGGCACGGTGGGGCAGGTATGGACGCTCTTTGACGACGGTTCCCCCGATGGACTCCTGTGTGGCCACACCCAGGGTGCTTATGCCGTGCGTGGCGGCTTGGCTCGCCTCATCACCCCGCCCGGCATTCTGGGCGTGTGGACGTTTCGTGATGTGCCCGGACGGCGTGATTTGCTCATGGCGGGCATTTATGACGGTCTGGTGTTGTTTGAGAAAGATGCCTCGGGGCAGTGGCGATACCGGTGCCGCGTCGATGGCTTTAGGGAATCCTCACGCGCCATCGAATGGGATGTGGATGGTGGTTTGTGGATGACCCACGGTCAGCAAGGCATTTATAAGCTGTATTTCAATAGCAGTTACACCGCGGTGGTGAAAATCGAAACCATCGACCATTACAAGGGGATGCTCAATGACAAAGACATGAGTCTGGCCATGATCGACGGCCAAATGGTGTTTGTGTCGCCCCGGGGCATCTATCGCCTCGACCAGGCATCGCATACCTTTTATGAGCATCAGTTGGCTCAGTATTTTACGAGCGATGGTCATCCCCTGCCCACCGGGATGGTGCAGGATGAGGAAGGTAACATCTGGTTTTTTGGACAACGAGGGGTGGGGCAGTTGCGACACCGTTCCGATGGGGGATATCAGCGTGTGGAACACCCATTTCTTCCTTTGCGCGGGCGCATGGTGAGCGCTTTTGAAACGTTGTTAGTGTGGGATCGGCAGAACGTTCTTTTTGGCATGGTTGATGGTTTTGCCCACTATCGGGTCGATGATCGGGCGGAGGACTTGCATGCTTTTTCGGTGCACATCCGTTCGTTTAGGGGGGCTACCGACAGCATCGCCCATTTTCGGCATGCCGACCAACCCTGGCCGGAGACATATCCGAAATATCCTTTTGCCGACAATGCCTTTGAGGTCTCCTATGCGGCCACCTGGTTTGGAACCGCTCAGGTGGAGTACGCATCGTTTCTCAAGGGGTTCGACAAAGATTGGTCGCCGTGGGACGAACGGCAACGCCGTCAGTTTACTCGTTTGCGTGAAGGGGAATACGCCTTGATGGTGAAAGCTCGTAACATTCAGGGGGTCGAGAGTGAACCGGTCACGTTGGTGTTTCGGGTGATGCCTCCCTGGTATCGCACCCTGGTGGCCAAAGGCGTGTATGTGTTGCTGCTGTTGTTGTCGGTGCTGGCCGTTTGGGGCATGACGCGCCGCATCATCGAGAAAAGCCGGCAGCGCGAAATGCTCCGTCAGGCCGAGTTGTATCGGCAGGAACAAGAGAAGCTTCGCCACGAGGCTCTGCTCAACGAGAAAGAGATGATACAGTTGCGCAGCGAGAAGCTTCACTTCGAAAACCAGCTCAAAGAGAAAGAGCTGGCCAACTCCACCATGAACATCATTCAAAAGAATGAGTTTCTCATTAAGCTAAAGGAGGAGCTGGCTTCGGCCGTGCAGGTACGCGACACTGATGGTATCATTCGCAAGATTTCACAAACACTCCGTCGCATAGATCAGGACATCGACAACGACTCTCAATGGCAGCTCTTTGAGACTCACCTGGAGCAGGTGCACGAAGATTTTCTCGAACGTCTCAAATCTCGTCACCCCGAACTGGTGCCACGTGAACTTAAGCTGTGTGCCTACCTGCGCATGGGGATGTCGTCGAAAGAGATTGCTGCCCTGATGAACATCAGCTCCCGTGCCGTGGAGAATAACCGTTACAAGCTTCGAAAAAAGATGGGCATGGATCAGGGCGACAACCTGCTTGAATACATCACCAAATTGTAACGCATTTTTGTAGTTGGTGTATGTGGTAACATCCAAGGGCGTTCCTCGGATGTGTCATTTTGTTTAAATGTGCCCGAAGCCACCATCTGTTTTTATCGCATTGGGAGGATGGACGTATGCTGTTGCTCTTATGCTTGGTTTTTTCTGACTGCCTCAATCCTGTCAGGTCTTTGAGATTTGACAGGGTTGAATAATATCCTCACGGAGTCATTGATGGAGTGCTTGCCCATAATACTGTATATCTCAGTATATTCTCTGTGCAATATTGAGCTGTGTTTCATTTCATTGAATCATTGCGTTTTGATCGTACTGGTTGGTTATTGCACGATGGACGCACAAATTCGGCTTCAGTCTTTATTTATAATGCGAGTTTGCATGTTCCATGTGTGGATGCCAATCGTCTAATCACACGGGGTTGCTTTTCACGGATTTGTGTTTGTATGAGGGTGGGTTGATGAACAGTATGGACGTGTCCTCGTTGGCTTATTTCGTTTCCTCATTCATTTTTGTACGTAGTGATGTGTCGTTGCACCTTTATGGAACGTCTGACCAAGATGCTTGGTATTGGCGAGCCAGGGTGTGTGGTACGCCTGTACCAGGGTGTGTGGTATAGGCGTGCAAGGGTGTCGTGCACGCTTGTACCATGGTGTGTGGTATAGGCTGTACCATACACTGTGGTAATTCGTATGGTGTTGATGTGTTGTGCTTTATCGTGGATGTGGGTTTCGTAATGATGTCATCGGTTGTACAGGCTATTCGTGAGGCTTGTTTTTATGGTTTTCTTCCATCGCTCTTTTCTGTCATGCATGAACGGGTGCCTCATGAGGGTTTGGATTTCTTCATCAGGATGACGGTGTATTTATCTCGCATCAAATGCGTGGGAATGCTCTTTTCTTACCCTTCTGTCAATAGATGTGAAAAGGGTTGGCTTGCTTATTTTATGCGTCAATGAGGTGGTTGTGTGCTCTGTTGTGTTGTGTAGGTGTTTTGTATATGAAAGTATATCACTTGAATGTGGTTTTATTGATGAGTTTTTGATGAGTTAATAAATGTGAATGAGTGAGTTTTTAGAGGGGTGTGTGATTAGGGTTTGTTAACATCTGGAGGGTAGTTTTGCTGCATCAATCGGGCAACGCCACACGGCTCAAACGAATGTGGCCGACCATGAAAATGGCGCGATGCCCGGGAGACATCTAGAATCAATTCATATAAACATGCAAACCAAATTAAGTGGATTATGAAAAAAACGCTAGGCCTTTTTTTCCTGCTGATGTGGACGACCCTCATGTTCGCGCAGGAAATAACCGTCACCGGAAAGGTGACTTCCAAACCCGACGGGGCTCCCATACCCGGGGTGAACGTGCTGGTGAAAGGCACCACCCATGGTACCATCACCAATTTCGACGGGGATTACTCGTTAACGGTTCCCAAGGGGCAGACGCTCCTGTTTTCGTCCATCGGCATGAAGAGTGTAGAGGTGGTGGTTGACAATTCGTTGATTTCCCCGCAGATGGAAGAAGATGTCACCGATTTGGGCGAAGTGGTGGTGGTGGGGTACGGCGTTCAAAAGAAGAGCGTGGTCACTGCTGCCATCAGCCGCGTGAGCAGTGAGGACTTGGCCAAAAACAAACCTTCGCGCATCGAGGATGTGCTCAAAGGCAAAGTGTCGGGCGTGCAAATTACGCAAAGCTCAGGGCAGCCCAATGCCGACTCTAAGGTGCGCATCCGCGGGATTGGAACTGTCAACAACAGCGAGCCTCTTTACATTGTTGATGGGATGGCGGTTGAAGGGGGCATCAATTACCTCAACCCCACCGATATTCAGTCAGTGGAGATTCTCAAGGATGCTGCCTCGGCGGCTGTGTATGGTGCCCGTGCTGCCAATGGCGTGGTGTTGGTGACCACCAAGTCGGGAACCAAAGGTAAAACCACCATCAACTACGATGTGACCTATGGCTGGCAAAATCCGTGGAAAAAGCGCGAGATGCTCAATGCCACAGAATACATGACACTCATGAACGAAATGCAGGTCAACGATGGCAATCCGATACGCTATACGCTCGATGACATTGCGGCTGCCGGCAAAGGCACCGATTGGCAGGACGAGACCTTTAATTACAATGCACCCGTGCAGAACCACCAGGTGAGCATGAACGGGGGGAACGACAAAGGCACCTATTTTCTCTCGTTTGGTTACTACAACCAGGAAGGGATTGTGGGTGGCAACTTCGATAAATCGAATTACGAGCGTTGGAGCTTGCGCAGCAACTCAACCTACACCGCTTACGAAACCGACTCGCGCCAATTTCTCAATAAGGTGCGCGTGGGCGTGAATGCCGGTTACACCCGCGGCCTGGCATCGTCCATCGAAACCAACTCGGAGTATGGCTCCATTTTGGGGAGTGCTTTGGCTTTTAACCCTACATTGCCTGTCTATGCCATTGACCCTGAAAAAGAATTATCTGATTATCCACATGCCGTGACCGACAGTCAGGGACGCGTGTTTACCACACCTCCGGCCGGTTTTCAGGAAATTGCCAACCCCGTGGCCATGCTCAATGCGCCCTCGCATTCGCAGCTCAACGAAGATAAGTTTGTCTCTACCTTTTGGGGCGAAGTCGATATCGTGGAGGGCTTGAAGTTTAAATCAAGCTATGGCGTCGACCTGGCTTTTTGGGGCAATGATGGTTACACCTTTCCGCACTTCCTGGCCACCCAGGGCAAAAACATCACCCAAAGCTCGGTGTTTTCGAACATGCACCGCGGGTTTACCTGGCAGCTCGAAAACACGCTGACCTACACCAAGTCGTTCAACGATAAGCATAACTTTAACTTCCTGTTGGGGCAATCGGCCAAGGAGCAGACCCTGCGAGAGCTTTTTGGTGACGATTACGACTTGCTCGACAACTCCGATCCCCGCAAAGCCAACATCGACTCGGCCATTGCCGACCGTGAAGATGAACGTGTGGGTGGCGGTTATGGTGTGGGCGGTGAAGATGCATCGGCTCGCACGCTGGCCTCCTATTTTGGTCGCATCGACTACAACTATGCAGAGAAGTACATGTTGCAGGCCACCATTCGTCGTGATGGTTCGTCGAACTTCGGAACCAATAATCAGTGGGCCATCTTCCCATCCTTTTCGTTGGGGTGGAACATCACCAGCGAACCCTTTCTGGAAAATCGTCCCGACTGGTTCACCATGTTGAAACTGCGTGCCAGCTGGGGGATGAACGGTAACGAAAACATTGGTGCCTTTAAATACACCAGCCTGATGGACGGCGGTCAAAACTACTACTTTGGTTCGGCCAAAACATCGGCCATGCAGTATGGCAGCAGTCCCTCTAAACTGTCCAATCCTTACATCAAGTGGGAAGAGTCGGAGCAGATCGACCTGGGCTTCGAAGCCCGTTTCTTCAACAATGCCCTCACCTTTGGGTTCGATTATTACAAGAAGACCACCAAGGGCATGCTCATCGAGCAACCCATTCCCGACTACGTGGGCAAAGGCAAACCATGGGCCAATGCCGGCGACATGGAAAACTCGGGTCTTGAGTTCGAAGCTTCTTATAAGTTAAAGGTGCGCGACCTGGTGATCAATTTCGGCGCCAATGCCTCTTACCTGCAAAACGAGCTCATCAACCTGGGCAATGCCTCGGGCGAAGCCATTAAGGCCGATGCCGGTGCTTCGGGCGTGGGCAGCTATGTGAAAGCTCAAAATGGCGAAGTGTATCCTTATTTCTATGGTTTCCTTACCAATGGCATTTTGCAAACCGATGCCGATGCTCTGGCTTATAATAACAAATACAAGGGTGAGAAAGCGCAGGCCGGTGACGTCATCTTTGTGGATCGCGACGGGAACGGCCTCATCGAAGATGCCGATAAGACAAAGATTGGGAAAGGAATGCCCGACTGGACCTTTGGCTTCAACATCAACGCCGAGTGGAAGAACTTCGATTTGAGTGCCTTCTTTCAGGGGACCTATGGCAACGACATCTATGACTTCTCGATGCGTGGCGACATTCCGGCCATGAACCTGCCGGCCTGGATGATGGATCGTTGGGTGGGTGAGGGCTCTTCGAATAAGATTCCCCGCATGACCAGCTCCAACCCCAACCGCAACTGGCGTTCGTCCGACTTGTATGTGAAGGATGGTTCCTACCTGCGTCTCAAGACTCTGCAACTGGGTTACGCCCTGCCCGAAAGCATCACCCAAAAGATTGCCATGCAACGTTTGCGTGTGTTTGTGTCGGCCGAGAACCTGTTGACCTTTACCCAATACGATGGCTTTGATCCCGAAATCGCTTCGGGCGACTACCACAACATTGGCGTCGATAAAGGCATTTATCCACAAGCCCGCACCATTTCGGTGGGTGCCAACATCACTTTCTAACTTCTTAATGTCACTTGTTATGAAAAAATATATTGGACTGTTATCAATTGTGTTGCTGCTGGGGACGGCTTCGTGCAGCGACGATTTTCTGGAAGTATATCCCACCTCGTCGATGGAGGCGGGAGGGGCGGCCACCGAGGATGCCATTGTGTCGAATCTGGCAGCTTGTTATCAGATATTACTGTTCGACAACTATGCCAATGGTAATTACAACAGCGTGGTGCTGATGAGCGACCTCCGTTCCGACGACATCTTTAAAGGTGGTGGCACGGCCGGCGATCAGGGAATGCTCTACCGTCTGTCGCAGTTCGACTGTACCCCCGATGAGGTGCCGCAAGGGTTATGGAGCATTTATTACAGCGGGTTGGCGCGTTGCAACAATGCCATTTTGGCTTGCGAAAATGCCGTGGGCGTGAGCGAAACCAAGCTGAATCAATACAAGTCCGAAGCTCACTTTTTGCGTGCCTACTATGTACACTGGTTGTGGAAGTTCTGGGGTAACATTCCCTACTTTGAGGCCGACCTGCCGGCTCCTTACATGGCGCCCCAATTCAAGGCCGATGACATTTATAAAGAGCTGATTGAGGACGTAGACATGGCAATTGCCGGCGACAAGCTACCCATGCGTACCGCCAAGGCCGACGACGGCCGTGCCTCCAAAGCGGCTGCCATGATGCTCAAAGCCCGCATTGTGATGTATCAGAAAGACCAGTCGAAGTACGCGCAAGTATTGGCCGACATGGCCGAGATTATCAAAAGCGGTATGTACAACACCACCTCGGTGATTTACGATTCCATCTGGGTGGAGTCGGGCGAGTTTTGCGATGAGTCCATCTTTGAGAGCAATCAGCTGCCCGAAGGCAAAACCTGGAGTGCTTCATGGCAAGGCTATGGCACCAACCTGCCGGCCTTTATATCGCCCAGTGAGCTCAAGGGAAGCGATGTGTTTCAGGGCGGTTGGGGCTTTGGCCCTGTACGGAGCGATGCCTTTGCCATTTACGAGGAGGGCGACAAACGGCGCAACGTGGCCATCAATGCCTTTGAAGCCGATCAGTATGCTGCCCGTTTCCAAAACACCGGTTACTTCATGGGCAAGTACGCTGCCCGCAAAGGATACAACCCCCCTCCGGGCGATGTGGACTTGAACTACCAAAACAACCTCCGCATTTTCCGTTATGCCGAAGCGTTGCTCAATGCGGCCGAGCTGATGGTGATACACGGCGTGCCGGCTGTCGATGGCATCTCGGCTCAGCAGTGCATCGACCAGGTGCGTGCCCGCGGGGGGGTGCCCTCCATCCCCGCTACGGCCGAAAACATCAAGTTGGAGCGTCGCCGTGAGTTCCTGGGTGAAGGCATCCGTTTTTGGGACTTGGTGCGCTGGGGCGATACCCACCTGCTCTCCGAGAGTCTGCCTGCGTTCAATTCTGTTCGCACCTGGACGGCTAACGAAAAGTACCTGCCCATCCCACAATCGGAAATCGACAAAACCGAAGGCCAGTTTAAACTGGTACAGAACGAGTATTAATCCTTTAATCATCCTGTTATGTTTCAATATATCATCAAATCGGGCATGCTTTGCGCTCTGGCGGCATGCCTGCTGACAGCCTGCGAGCCGCAGGAGAAAGACGAATTTGAGTTGGGGGCATTGCCCAATGCGCAACAGCTCTCGTTTACCATGACCCCCTCGGCGGCATCGGCCAATGTGATTGAGTTTAAAAGTACAACCCCCTTTAATGGTGTGGTGGTGTGGGATTTGGGCAACAACGCAAAGGCCAAGGGCAACACGGCGGTGGGTGAATATCCCTTTGCAGGCACTTACGAGGTGTCCTACGCCATTTATACCGAGGGTGGTTCGGCCACCATCACTCAAAACCTGGTGATTGCCAACGATGACCTTTCGCTGTTGAGCCATCCGCTTTACACCGTGCTCACCGGCGGTGCCGATGCGGTAAATGGTAAAACATGGGTGTTCGACCAGTATCACTCCGGCCATTTTGGCGTTGGCCCGGCGGCATCGCTCAAGCCCGAGTGGTGGGCGGCCGGCCCCAACGATAAACTCGATTGTTCGCTTTACACCAATGAGTTTACCTTTAAACAGGTGGGCGTGGAGATGACCTGGGTCAATAACGGATCGGTGTACACCAACGGAGCCGGTAAGGCGGGGCTCGAAGCACTGGGCTTTGGCCCTTCGGTGGTGCCTCCTGCCGGGGACTTTGATGTGGCCTACCAGCCCAAAGCGTTGTATCACTACTCGCTTTCCACTTCCGACTCGACGTTGGTGCTCAGCGATGGGGCTTTCTTTGGACATTATGCCGGAACATCAACCTATAAGATTTTGAGTATTACCAAGGATGAGATGTACGTTAAGTGCATGAGCACCGTGGAATCCGGTAACGGATGGTGGTACCGCCTCATCCCCAAGGAGCTCAATGTGAAGCCGGTGGTGCCAACCAAGGCGGTGCCCCTGTCGGAGGGCTTCGAGACCGAAAAACCGAAGGTAGTGTTTGCCACCGAAGACATGGGCGATCTCACCTCAGCAGCCTATCAAAACCCCGCCCCGGTGCCGTTCAATGAATCGGCTGCGGTGTACCTCTATCAAAAAAAGGCCGGCGTGGCTTACTCCAACATCTCGCACGTGGTGTCGGGTTACAAGTTCGACCTCACCAAGCAGAACCAAATCACCATGAAGGTGTTCATCCCATCGTACAACGATTACGTGACCGAAAACGCGGTTGCGGGCGACTGGGTGAGCAACAAGGTGCTGCAAAAGTCGGTGGCCGTGAAGTTGCAAAACAACGAGCTGGGCACCAGTGCCTACACCACGCAGGTGGAGGTAATGAAGAACGATTTGCCCACCGACCAGTGGGTGGAGCTCACCTTCGACTTTAGCGCGGCGGCCAACCGCACCGATCTGGATAAGATTCTCATTCAGTTTGGAACCGAAGGGCACAATGGCGGTGGCATCTTCTTTTTTGATGACTTTAAATTCGCTGAATAACACCTGACCCCTCATGAGGCTGCCCGATGTCACTGCTCGGGCGGCCTCTTTGTGGTAATTTAACTCTCAATGCCGTTGAGTTAAGCCCTGAAAGGGCGATGAGCAATAGCGTTGGGCATCGCCCAACGATGAGTGCAAACTCAATCATAGAGCCCTGAAGGGGCGAAAGCTTGCGCCCTTTGACTTCGTCGATTTTCAATTCAGGGCTTGCGCTCGTCTATGACACTTAAGCAGGGTTTGCTCTACGCTGGTGCTGACGGCTCTTTGGGGATTAACGAAACGTCATTGATATAACTCTTTTGAGTTAACTGCTTTTTGGTTTAAACGCTAAGCGTTTCAAATGTACTCAGCGCCTTAGCGTCTTTGCGTTTATTCTCGGTGAAACTCTGTGTCATCTCAGCGTAACTCAGTGAAACCTTTTTTTGATGATACATCCTGTTTCTCGTTAATGTGGTCTCCACGACAATACATTTCCATTGCATTATTTACCTAAAAGGAAAGACAAATGATAAAAAAGAACATTGTGGTTGCGGCGGTTTGCCTGATGGCTTTGGCCGGTTGCAATACGTCGCCCTCGTCGGGCAAGGCCGGCGACGACGTCGAAAAGAAAGTGGCATCGCTGCTCTCGCAGATGACCCTCGAGGAAAAGATCGGGCAGATGGTGCAGCAAAATCCGCCTTATGATGCCGCCGGCATCGACGCCATGAAAGAGCAGATTCGCCAGGGGCGCATCGGCTCGCTGCTCAACGTGGTGGGCGCCAGGGAGGTGAACGAGCTGCAGCGCATTGCCGTGCAGGAGAGCCGTCTGGGCATCCCTCTCATCATCGGGCGCGATGTGATACACGGTTTCCGAACCATCTTTCCCATCCCCCTGGGCATGGCTGCTTCGTGGAACGAGGAGCTGGTGCGAGAGGCGGCGGCCATTTCGGCCAAAGAAGCCGCTTCGATGGGCATCCGTTGGACTTTCACCCCCATGGTGGACGTGTCGCGCGACCCCCGCTGGGGACGCATTGCCGAGAGTGGTGGCGAAGATCCGCTGGTGAATGCCATGGTGGCCCGTGCCATGGTGCAGGGATTGCAGGGCGACGACATGAGCCGTCCCGATCGCATTGCCGCCTGTGTGAAGCATTACGTGGGGTATGGTGCTGCTGAGGGCGGACGCGATTACAACACCACCCTCATTCCCGACCTTTACTTGCACAATGTGTACCTGCCTCCCTTTAAGGAGGCCGTGAAGGCCGGTGCCGCCACCTTTATGTCGGCCTTCAACGATATTAACGGCGTGCCGGCTTCGGGCAACCGTCAGGCCATTCGCGACATCCTTAAAGCGTCGTATGGCTTCGACGGGTTTGTGGTGAGCGACTGGGGATCCATTACCGAAATGATTGCCCATGGCTTTTCGGCCGACGAAAAAGAGGCGGCCTTCCACGGGCTCAATGCCGGGGTGGACATGGAGATGGCTTCCCTCTCGTACTCGCATCACATCAAGTCGTTGCTCGACGAAGGACGCGTGAAGATGGCCTGGATTGACGATGCCGTGGCTCGCATCCTGCGTATCAAGTTCCGCCTGGGGCTTTTCGATCAGCCCTACACCTCCGAAACGCTGGCCGACTCGGTGCTGGTGCATCCCAACCATCTGGCCGTGGCTCGTCGCTTGGCGGCCGAAAGCGTGGTGCTGCTCAAAAACAACAGCAACCTGTTGCCTCTGAAAAAGGGAACCCCCGTTGCGCTTATCGGCCCCCTGGTCAACGAACCTTACGAGCAGTTGGGCACCTGGGTGTTTGATGGAAAGGCCGAGAATTCGGTGACCGTGCTCACGGCCATGAATGAGGCCAACGGTGCCGGTAATACCTTTTTTGCCGAGGGGTTGAAATACAGCCGCGACAAGTCAACGGCCGGCTTCAGGGCTGCCGAACAGGCCATTGCCAAGGCACAGGTGGTGGTGGCCGTGATGGGCGAGGAGTCCATCCTCTCTGGCGAAGCCAAATGTCTGGCCGAGCTGAAACTGCCCGGCAAGCAGGCCGAACTGCTGCAACTGGCCGCTTCTAAAGGCAAGCCCGTGGTGCTGGTGGTGATGGCCGGCCGTCCCACCGGGTTGGCGCCCTTGCACCATCTGGCCGACGCGATTCTTTATGCATGGCATCCCGGCACCATGGCAGGGCCTGCGCTGGCCGATCTCATTTTTGGCGATGTGGTGCCATCGGGCAAGCTGCCCGTGACCTTTCCCAAAGGCGAGGGACAGATTCCCATTTACTATGCCCACAAAAATTCGGGACGTCCGGCATCGGCCGAGAGCTGGATGCACATCGACAGCATCCCTGTGCATGCCGTGCAGCACTCTACCGGCAACACCAACCACACGCTCGATTATGGCTTTACGCCTCTCTATCCCTTTGGATACGGATTGTCGTACACCACCTTTGCATATAGCGACATCCGATTGAGTGCCTCCGATATGAAGCAGGGCGGGAACGTGACGGCCAGTGCCATCATCACCAACACGGGCAACGTGACGGCCACCGAGGTGGTGCAGCTTTACATTCGTGACCTTACGGGCACCTACACCCGTCCGGTGCGTGAGCTCAAGGGCTTTGAGCGCGTGACGCTGGCTGCGGGCGAAAGCAAAACTGTCTCCTTTGAACTGGGCAACGACCAGCTGGGCTACTACTTCCCCGACGGACGCTACGTGGTGGAGCCGGGCAAGTTCCAGGTGTGGATCGCCCCCAATGCCGCCGAAGGAACGCCACAGGATTTGACGCTCGAGTGACAACAGTTTCAAATGGAATGGTTGATGGCACAGAAAGATTAAACGCAAAGTCAGAATAAACGCAAAGGCGCGAAGGCGCTGAGTTATTTTGTTACGCCTGCGTTTAAATAACACATCAGATAACTCAAAATTGTTATATAGTAGTCGCTAGGGCGCAGATTTGTGATCTTTATATAATAGTCGCATGGAGCGTGCGGATTGCAAGTTCGTTACTGTATGACTCTTTTGGGTGGTCTGCTTTTTTTATTTAAATGCAAGGCATTATGAATCGATTCAGTGCCTTAGCGTCTCCGCGTTTATTCCTCTGCTGGCGCAGATTTGTAATCTGTGCCTGTATGGATGCTATAACTCTTTCGTGTGATCTGCTTATTTATTTAAATGTAAAGTGTTACAATAAAACTCAGCGCCTTTGTGCCTCAGCGTTTAATCCGACTCTGTGATGCCAGCTGGATGATCTCTGCCGGCACAGATGCCGCCATGGTGATCGATAGCCTCTCAGCCTCGTGATTGACAATTGCACTGCCGGCTGGTGGACGATCGCACAGCCGGCTGATTGATGATCGCACAGCCGGCTGGTGGACGATCGCACAGCCTCGTTTCGCGTGATGCGAAAGCCTCGTTTCGTATGGCACGAAAGCCCCGTTTCGCACGGCACGAAAGCCTCGTTTCGCACGGCACGAAAGCCTCGTTTCGAATGGATCGAAAGCCCCGTTTCGCACGGCACGAAAGCCTCGTTTCGAATGGATCGAAAGCCTCGTTTCGAATGGATCGAATGCCTCGGTTCGAATGGATCGAACGCCTCGGTTCGAATGGTTGATGTTTAATCCTGTCAGGTCTTGGAGACCTGACAGGATTGTAAAAAAAGGCCACTACTATATAACTCTTTCGAGTGAACTGCTTCTTTGTTTAAACGCAACGTGTTACAATAAAACTCAGCGCCTTAGCGCCTCAGCGTTTAATCCTACTCTGTGAGACTTTTGTTAATCCCCGAGGTTGCCGGACAGCCTCATTACTCATATAACCCGTCATATGACACAAAAGAACAATCAGTTTGCCATCGGGATGTCGGTGATATCCTCGATCTTTTTCATCTTCGGTTTTGCCACCACGTTCATCATCACGCTCAGCGCCAAAGTGAAGGACATCTTTACGCTGAGTGAGCTGGAAGCGCAATTGCTTACCGGAGCCTTTTTTCTCACATACCTGTTTCTGTCCATCCCCACGGGGTACATCATTCGCCGCATTGGCTACAAAACGGCACTGGTGACCGGTTTGTTGCTCATGGCCGTGGGCAGTTTCATGTTTTATCCTGCCGCCACGGCGCCGTCGTTTCCGCTGTTTTTGGCGGCCACCTTTGTGCTGGCAGCCGGGGTGGTGTTTCTGCAAACGTCGGCCAACCCTTATGTGGCGGCATTGGGCAGTGAAGTCACGGCATCGGGGCGCCTCAATCTCACGCAGGCGCTCAACTCCATCGCCACCATGATTGCGCCTTGGATCATAGCCGTGGTCATCTTTAAGGGGGTGAGCGAGATTCCTTCGCCACAGGAGTCGGCGCAGACGGTGAAGATGCCCTTTTTGCTCATGGGCAGCATTGTGTTGTTGGTGGCGATGGCCATCGTCACCATCCAACTGCCTGCCATTGCAAAAGGCACCGTCGAATCTAAAAAGAGTGTGTGGAAATATCCCCACGTGCTGTTGGGTGCTGTGGCCATTTTTTGCTACGTGGGCGCCGAGGTGGGTAACGCCGGCTTGCTGGTGAACTTCCTCAACGACAAGTTGCAAATCAGCAAGGAAAACGCTTCGACCTACGCGGCCATTTACTGGGGCGGCGCCATGGTGGGGCGTTTCTTTGGCTCCATCATGCTCTCCGATATTCAAAGCCGGACGCGCAAAACCCTTTATTTTGCCCTGGTGCTGATGCTGGCTTTGGTGTCGGGCGCTTTTGTCACCGATTGGAACTGGAACATCGGTGCCATCTTTTTGGGCACATCGGTGGTAAACCTGCTGGCCATTCAGTTGGGGCGGGGCAATGCTAGCCTCACGCTGGGCGTGTTTGCGCTTATTGCGGCAGCACTGGCCATAGTCACCACGTTTGCTCCCGGTCAGCTGGCCATCTGGACGCTGGTGTCCATCGGGCTGTTCAATTCGGTGATGTTCCCCAATATCTTTGGGTTGGCGGTGAAGGATTTGAGCAACGGTGAAATGAGCACTGCCTCGGGCATCATCAACACCCTGATTGTGGGGGGCGCCATTGTTCCCGTGCTCATGGGCGCCATTGCCGACAGTCCGGCGCTGGGCTATTCGTGGGCTTTTGTGGTGCCGGCGCTCTGTTATCTTTACATCTTCTTTTTTGCGGTCAAGGGCAGCAAGATGCGTTAAAGTGATATAGTGTTAGTTTGAAAAGAAAGGCGCAGTGGGAGGTTTTCCCGCTGCACCTTTCGCTTGTTTGGCGGTAGTGTTATTTGCCAAAGCCGTTGCTCACCCATGGCAGAGCCAGGTAGAGTGCCGAGTGCCAGTATTCCCAGGTGTGACCGCCGTCGCGCACCCGCAGTTGGCAGGGGATGTGTGCCTTGATCATGGCTCGGTAAAAGTCGAGGTTCACGTCGAACAGGAAGTCATCGTCGCCACAATCCACAAACCACCGCACTGAACGCAGGGCTGCTTTGCCGGCTTCGTCGGCTTTGATTACGTGGTCGATGCAGCTGTTGGCTGTCACCGATTGGTTGAGTTCCTGCATTTTGAAGTCGGTGGATGGCGCGCGGCCAAATTCGGGTAGCGCCATCAGGGCACTCATGGCATAGGCCGATGCAAACAGGTCGGGGTGCTTTTGGGCATAAGCTGTGGTGCCACCGCCACCCATCGACAGCCCGGCAATGGCACGGTGGGCTTTGTCGCCCTTGATGCGGAAGCGCTTTTCGATGGCGGGCATGAACTCCTCAAAAAAGAACCGCTCGTATTCCCATCCTTTCATGTTGAAGTAGCCGTACCAGTCAGTCCCGGCATCGGGCATCACAATGATCATTTCGTCGGCCATGCCCGAGTCGAACACCTGGTTGGCCACATCGGCTACGTGACCGCGTTCGCTCCAGTCCTTGTGGTTGCCGTACAGCCCGTGCAGCAGGTACAGCACCGGAAATTGGCGCAGCGTGTCGGTGGTGTAGCTCTTGGGCAGGTAAATGGCATAGTCGCGTTCGGTGTTCAAAATGGTGCTGTTGAGCTTTTGCATCTGCACCTTACCCACAGGAGGATAGGGGTGTTGCGCGCTCAGATGAAGGGTCATGAGCAGGGAGAATGACAGGAGCAGCAAGTGTTTCATGGTGTGTGTTGTTTTAAGTGAGAGGATGTTGTTATTAAGATGAGTATGAATGTCGTTTAGTTGGTGTTATTCGGATGTTAGATAAGAAGATGTTTAGACTGTAGACAGATAGATAAGACTGAAGAGACGAAGAGAACAGATCTAAACATTTGTCTTTTTGTCTTATCTTTTCTTCTCTTCTCTAAACGATCATGGTGTGAATTTACCCTTTTTTTCGAATCTGATGATGGGGTTTGTGCATAAAAAAAGCCCCCATGCTGTCATGAGGGCTTTTGCGGATGGAGAGTTAATATCCCGGGTTTTGGTCTTTGTCTGTGAGTGCTGTGTTTGTTTTGATTTCGTTGGCCGGTATGGGGAACACTTCATGCTTGCCTTTTACGAAACCGAGGCTGCCCAGTTCCTGTTCGGCCAGGTTCCAGCGAACCAAGTCCCAAAAACGTGAGCCTTCAAAGGCTAGTTCCAGTTGACGTTCGCGAATGATGGCCGCACGAAGGTCACTTTGCGAAATGCCTTCGGGCAGTAAGTCCAGTTGGGCGCGTTTGCGTACTTTGTTGATTTCCTTCACGCCCAATTTGGGTTTGCCGTCTTCGTTGTAGGCTTCAGCAGCCATCAGCAGCACATCGGCCCAGCGAATCAGGCGCCAGTTCACCCCGTAGTTTAGTTCGGGAGTCACCCCGCCCGAGGTGTTGGTTTCGCTGGTGCGGGTGGCGTATTTCATGCGCAGGTAACCTTCATAATCGTGAGTGCCGTTTTCGGTGTCAATGGTTCCTCCGGCAGCTGTAAATTCTTCGGCCGACATGAGGGTGGCCTGGTAGCGGGCTCCCTTATCGCCTGCGGCCACAAAGGCATCGCCGATTTTTTTGGTGGGGAGGTTGAAGCCCCAGCCGTTCAGTAGGCCGACTTTCGCAACATCCTTGAACAAATTGTCGCGAGGGCCCATCAGCTGCACGTGGATGTTGCTTTCGTGGTTGCCACTCCAGCCAAAGTTGCCCCAGTCGTAACCTTCCTGCGACGTGTAACAAACTTCCAATACCGACTCGATGCCCAGCGCACCGGCTTTCAGCCACACATTGGTAAAGTCGGTCTCCAGTCCATAACCACTGTTTTCGGTGTTGATGAGCTGTGACAATTGCGCGTGAGCCGCCGCCCATTTGCCTTGATAGAGCAGTGCTTTGCCCAGGATGGCGCGGGCTGTGCCCCGTGACATGCGAAATTTGTTGGCAGCGTCGTAGTCGGTTTTACCCGGCAGCACTTCGATGGCATCGGCCAAATCCTTTTCTATTTGCGTGTAGATGGTTGCTTTGGCTGTGCGTGGGCGGTAAATTTTTGTTTCTGATATCTCATTGGCATTATCGGTGTAGTAGGGCACATCGCCAAACATCACCACCAGTTCAAAGTACGTGAAAGCGCGAATGGCCTTCGCCTCAGCAATGATTTTACTGGTGGCTGGTGTGTTTGTTTTAAAGTTGATGATGATGGTATTGCACGCGTTGATGGTTTTGTAAAAACCTTCCCAAATGGCTGTGGTAACGGTGTTGTCGGCCTGTTGTTTAAAGTCGTCAAGGTTTTGATACGGCAACTGGTCGCTGGCCGATGAGCCGGCATTACAATCATCGCCGGGCAGGTTCTTTGCAAAATAGGCACTGTTCCAGTCGCGGCCGTAGTTCCATTGCATTAGGTCGTAAACCCCGTAGATGGACGCGAGTGCATTGTTCTCGTTGTTGAAAAAATCCTCGCTGGGTATCTTCCCAATGGCATCTTTCTCGAGGAATTCGTCGCTGCAAGCCGTGGCGGTGATCAATGCGCTTGCAAGAAGGACTTTAAATATATTATGTGTTTTCATCTTTGTATGTTTTTTAAGGTTTAGAAATTCACCGATAAACCGAACATCAATTTACCGGGGATGGGGTACACGCCTCTGTCAATGCCCTGACTTTGGTCGTTGTTACTACCCGCTTCGGGGTCTAATCCTTTGTAGTTGGTGAAGGTGAAATAGTCATCCAGCGACACAAAAATGCGTGAGCGGGTAATGCCGACTTTCGAGATCAGGTCTGTCGGTAGCTGGTATCCCAATTGAATCTGTTTGATTCGAAGATACGAACCGTCCTGCACCATCAGGTCACTGCGGTAAATCAGGTCGCTGCTGCCGTCGGCCTTGGGCATCGATGCATTGTGGTTGTCGGCCGTCCATCGGTTATCGAAGAAGTATTTGGGCTTGTTGGAAGTGGCACGGTCGGGGCGGTACCAGGCTGTGTAAATGTCGTTGCCCTGTGTGCCTTGCATGAAGAACGAGAAGTCAAATTGTTTGTACTCCAAATTGATGCTGGCGCCATAAAGGAAATCTGGGTGAGGGTCGCCAATCATCTGCAAGTCGGCTGCTGTTTCGGTGCCTCGTGCTTTAATTTGACCATCTTTGCCAACGATGTTGGGCAATCCATCTGCTTTGTTGATGCCTGCGGTTTTGTAACCATTGAAATACCAAATGGGTTTGCCTTGTTCAAACCAGGTCAGGTCGTATCCCCTTACGTTCACCCCTGCTATGGGCGCTTCGGATTTCAACGAAGTGACTTCGTTTTTGAGGGTCGAGAGGTTGGCGTTGAGCGTCACTTTCAAGTCGCCGAATTGTTGGTTAAAGCCGGCTTCGAACTCAAAGCCTGAGTTGGTCACGTCACCCCCGTTGATGAAGGGATTGGCTTGCGCACCTCCCGAGAGTGGCGGCGTGGCACGGATGATCAAATCTTTGGTTACTTTTTTGTAATAGTCGGCCGAGAATGAAATTTTACCGCCTAAGGCCCTAATGTCAATTCCTAAGTCGAGCTGTTCCGATTTCTCCCACACCAGTGAGCTGTTGGTGAGTTTGTCAATTCTGGCTCCCGAGAAATATCCGCCGGTAGGGTTGGGGTAAAAAATGTCGGTGGTGGTGACGAAACTGATGTCTTCGTTACCTGGTAAGTTACTTTTGCTGCCGTTTTGTCCCCAACTGGCTCGCAATTTTAAATAATCCAATGCCTCAAGGTTCCAAAACGACTCTTGTGATACCACCCATCCCAGCGATGCGGATGAGAAAATGGCGCCTTTGTTGTCTTCGGGGAACTCGCTGGCGGCATCCTGACGCAACGACCCTTCAAACATGTACTTATTGGCATAGTTGTACGACAATCGACCAAATACCGATGTCATAGAATTTTCGATGATGGTGCCGGCCACTTTGTCCTGCTCACGTGAGGTGGTGTGGTCGTGGTAGGCATAGGCATCGCCTTCCATGAGCATGGGGCCGGAATAGAGGTAGTAGTTGGGATGTTGATAATCTTGTGCCGAGTAACCGCCCAACATGGTGAAGTTATGTTGATCTAAATTAAATTGATAGGTGGCAAAGTTCTCCCACAACCACGAGAAGGTTTTGTTCAGATTGTCGGTGATGGTGTTGGAGCTGTTGTTGCGTTCGCTTGATACGTAGTAAACTTTGCTCCAGCTGTGGTCGGTCACATAACTTAAATCCATCCCGAAACGTGAAGTGAAATTGAAGCCTTTGATGGGAGAAATTTTTGCATAAAAGGTGCTCAGCAAATTGTCGGTGGTGATTTTGTTGTTGTACGTTTGCAGCAACGATACCGGGTTGCCAATTTCACCATCCACATTTAGTGGAAGGGCATAGTAAAGGCCATCTTCATTGGTCAGGATGGTTTTTCTTTCTTTTTCATCTATCGTGCCATCCGTTTTAACCCCATTAACCAGGTCTTTAATTTTTTGTGGTTCGGTTCCTTTTGCGTATAAAACCGGCGTGATGGGATCTATCAGCAAAGCATTGTTGAGGATGCCCCGGTACTCATCATCTTCGCCAATCGATTTGCGTTTGGAGTGTGAGAAACTCAGGGCATTGCCCACTTCCATCCATTTTTTCATTTGGTGGGTCGCATTTAGCCTGAAGGTGAAGCGATCGTACGATGCACGGCTGCCACCCACAATCCCGTCCTGGGTGGTGAACGAGCCAGAGGTGAGATACGAGGTGCGCTCGTTGCCACCTGTAAAGCTCAAATGGTGCTTCTGCATGGGGGCACTTTCAAAAATCTCATTCAGCCAGTTGGTCCCTTTTCCCGTGTTGGCCGGAAAGTTAATGGTGGCACCCTGCTCTTTCATGTATTGAGCGTATTCGATGGCGTTCATCAACTCCATGTTGGTGCGCACGGTTTGGATGCCGTATTGGAAATCGTAGGAGATTTGTCCGTCTCCTTTTTTTCCTTTTTTGGTGCTGATGATGATAACGCCGTTCGCACCCTCGGTTCCATAAATGGCTGCTGATGCTGCATCTTTCAATACCTCAATGGATTCGATGTCGTTGGGATCCAGGTTGTCGATGCTGCTGGTTTTCATCCCGTCCACGATGTACAACGGATTGGAGTTGCCGTTGGTTCCCGTTCCACGGATGCGGATTTTTGCGCCGGCACCCGGCGAGCCCGACACCGGCAGGATGGTCACCCCTGAGGTGCGTCCCTGCAGGGCTTGCTCCACGCGCGTTGAGGAGCTGTTAGCAATGTCGTCCGACTTGATGCTGGAGATGGCTCCGGTGACCAGCGACTTTTTTTGGGCGCCATAACCCACCACCACAACTTCGCCCAAATCCTTGCTTTCTTCTTTCATCACCACGTTGATGGTGGTTTGATTGCCAACTGCAATTTGTTGGTCTTCAAAGCCAATGAAGCTGAATGCCAGGATGTCTTCCGGCGATACGTCCAGACGATAAGCGCCTGTACCGTCGGTTACAATCCCGTTCATGGTGCCTTTAACCAACACGTTGACGCCGGGCAGCGGAATTTGTTGGTCATCGGTGACGGTGCCTTGCACCACTTGACGTGTGGGCTGGGCTTGCATCACTGTCAAGGCCAAAGCGCTTGCCAGTAATGTCATCCCACTGCGGTGGAGCAATTGTCATCCCACTGCGGTGGAGCAATTGATGCCCCTGTGTTTTGACCTTTTTTAATAGGTCAAAAACACGGAAAGAACATTTCTTTTCCATACATTTGAATTTGTAGGTTTTAACAATAATTAATAAAGTTGAAATCACTCGAGGGGGGTTAGTCGGGCCAATGCCAATTTTTCCGATTAACACCCCTTTTTCTTTATGATGGGTTACATCTTTTCATGTGCTTTGTATAGGATTATTTATGATTTTTGAATCGGCAACATGGCGACCTTGCATTCAATTTTTGTTATTTTGATTGTTTTGTTTGTGTTGAGGTTTTGTTTAAGGGAAGGCAAAGTGTTTTTTAGACACTTAGAATGTAAATGCTAAATTATATTAAAATGTCAATAGTGCAAATTCTCGATTGTTAAATTTTTTTTGGTGTTGGTTGGCGATTTTTTGCTTTTGGTTGATTTTACTGGGAAAATGAGTCAACATTTTTTTTGTTTTTGATAGTTAAGTAGAAACATTCTAAATAGCAAAATTGATTGTTGTGTGTGTGAATATCCATTTATTGTAGATGAATGCGTGAACCATTTATGAATAATGCATTTGTTCTTGCGTCATAAATGGGGTAGGGTGTTAGTTAAGTGGTTGATTGTCTTGTGTTTTTTTTCATTAAAAAAGAGGATGCCCTTGTGGAACATCCTCTTTTAATGAAAGCTATGTGTGAGTTTATTTTTCCCAAACGCTTTCCATCTCCTCGAGCGTTTTGCCTTTGGTTTCGGGTACCATTTTCCATACAAACAGGAACGACAACACGCTCATCACGCCATAAAAACCATAGGTCATGGTGCTGCTGAATTCCATCATCGATGGGTAAGTGGACGATATAAAGTAGTTGGCGGCCCATTGTGCGGCTACGGCCACTGCCACGGCTCGACCCCTGATTTTGTTGGGGAAGATTTCCGAAATCAACACCCAGCAGATGGGCCCCCACGACATCATAAACGATGCGGTATAAACAATGATAAATACAAGCGTGCTTACGCCAATCACCTGGAAGTAAGCCAGCGTGGCAATGGCGAACATGCCAATGGCCATGCCAATGGATCCCACCATCAGCAACGGTTTGCGACCCCAACGGTCAACGGTCATGATGGCAATAACGGTAAACACTACGTTCACCAATCCCATCACCACGGTTTGCATCATGGAGGCATCTTTGGCCACGCCCATGCTTTCGAATATGCGGGGTGCATAATACAGAGCCACGTTAATGCCCACAAATTGCTGGAATACGGATAACAGGATTCCGATGATGATCACTGTTTTGCCGTACGACATCAATTTGGCTGAGGCATGGTGTGTCATGGTATTTTTAATGTCTTTCAGAATGTTTGAGGCCATTTCTGCGCCATTGATGCGGGTCAATACGCGTAAGGCTTCGTCATCTTTTTTCATCAGGGTCAGGTAACGAGGTGTCTCTGGAACCAGAAACAACAATAGGCCAAACAGACCGGCCGGGATGGCTTCTGATGCAAACATGTAGCGCCATCCGATGGCGTTGATCCAATCGAGTGATTTTCCGTCGGCAATGCCCCAGTTAACAAAGTAAACCACCAACATCCCAAAGATGATTGCAAACTGGTTAATGGATACCAGACGGCCTCGAAGGTGTGCCGGCGCAATTTCGCCTATGTACATGGGGCAAATGGCTGATGCCATCCCTACGCCAATGCCGCCAATGATGCGATAGAAATTAAATACATAAAGCAAGGACATGGATACCTCGCCTTGTTTAAAGAAAAGAAATTCGGGATATCCCGAGCCTAATGCGGAAATGAAGAATAAAAATGCGGCTAGCATGAGTGAGCGTTTACGTCCCATTCGCGAAGCAAACCATCCCGAGATGGCACCGCCGAGGATGCAGCCAATCAGTGCGCTCGAGGTGGTGGCGCCATGTGCCCAGGTACTCAATCCCAGGCTGTCGATTAAAAAGGCCTGAATGGATTTTTCAGCGCCCGATATTACCGCCGTGTCGTAGCCAAACAGCAATCCCCCCAGGGTGGCTACCAGCGTGATGCCGAAGATGTAAAGTGTGTTTTGCAGATTTTTCATTGGTCTCCTTTTTTTTATGATGTGTATAAACGAAAATATCACAGGCCTTGTGAGCCTGTGATATATGCAGAGTTCAATATGTCAAAGAATCAGATGTACAGGTTGATCAGTTGCTCATAAAGCTCCTGTTTACCGCTGATTTGTTTGGGTTCACCCACTTCTTTGGCAATTTTGTACATGTCTTCGAGGGTCAGTTTACCTTGCTCGTATGCTTTTCCGTTAGCGCTTTCAAATGAAGCATAACGGTCAGCGCGCATTTTCAGGTAGTTAGACTCTGAAAGGATGCGGTCGGCAATTACTAAAGCGCGAGCAAAAGTGTCCATCCCAGAGATGTGACCGATGAAGATATCTTCCAGGTCGGTAGAGTTACGACGGGTTTTTGCATCGAAGTTGATACCACCGTGAGTAAAGCCACCAGCTTGAAGTACTTCCAACATCGCCAAAGTTGATTCGGTGATTGAAGTGGGGAACTCATCGGTATCCCAACCGTTTTGGTAGTCACCTTTGTTGGCATCGATAGAGCCCAGCATGCCGGCATCAGCAGCCATGCGCAATTCGTGCTCCATGGTGTGTTGTGCCAATGTGGCGTGGTTTACTTCGATGTTCAATTTGAAGTCTTTTTCCAAACCGTATTGTTTCAGGAAGCCAATCACCGTTTGAGCATCAACATCATACTGGTGTTTAGATGGTTCCATAGGTTTAGGTTCGATGAAGAATGAACCGGTAAAGCCTTTTGAACGGGCATAGTCACGTGCCATGGTCAGGAAGCGACCCATGTGCTCGAGTTCCTGCTTGGTGTTGGTGTTGTGCAAGCTCATGTAACCTTCGCGTCCACCCCAGAATACATATCCGGTACCACCCAAAGCGATGGTGGCATCAATGGCGTTTTTCACCTGAACAGATGCGTTGGCCACCACGTTGAAATCGGGGTTGGTTGAAGCTCCGTTCATATAACGGGGGTTTGAGAAGACGTTGGCAGTACCCCAAAGCAATTTCACGCCTGATTCGGCTTGTTTTTTCTTGGCTACTTCAACGATTTGAGCTAGTCGTTTTTCGATTTCGAAAACCGAACCATCGCCTACCAAGTCAGTATCGTGGAAGCAATAGTAAGGAACACCCAGTTTGGTGATGAATTCAAATGCTGCATCCATTTTGTCTTTGGCTGCTTGCATTGGGTCTGTGGCGCTGTTCCAGGCATAGTTGATGGTGCCGGGTCCAAATGGATCGCCGCCTTCGCCGCAGAAGGTGTGCCAGTAAGCCACTGCAAAGCGCAGGTGCTCTTTCATGGTTTTTCCTGCAACCACACGGTTTTCGTCATACCATTTGAATGCCAATGGGTTGGTTGATTTTGCGCCTTCAAAGCCAATTTTGCCAATGCCTTTGAAGTACTCTTTTTCGCCTAATACAATACTCATAGCGTTAATAATTAATTGTTGATAACTGATCTTGAATATTTTGTGGCCTGTTGAGCCAATTAAATCATGTTTTCGAGTTCCGATTTCCAGCTTTCGTAAACTTCTCCCAGTTGAGAGGTCATTTGTGGCACCGGCTCGGCTTCCATGGTTTTCTCAAAACCTACGAATGCTTCGGAGAAGTTTTTGTAATAGTTAGCTCCCACACCGGCTCCGCGAGCTGCGCCAATGGCGCCATCGGTGTTGTACAACTCAATGGTTGCTCCGGTGATGGAGGCCAATGTTTTGCGGAACAACGGACTTAGGAATAAGTTGGCCGAACCGGCACGAATCAGGCTGGTGCTGATGCCCATGCCGTTCATCACTTCCATACCGTATTTGAACGAGAAGGCAATGCCTTCCTGCGCCGCACGAAACAGGTGTCCGTCGTGGTGCTGGTTGAAGTTGATGCCGGAGATGCGGGCGCCGGGGTTTTGGTTTTTCAATACCCGTTCTGCTCCGTTTCCAAAGGGGAACACGCGCACGCCCTCGCTGCCGGGAGGTACCATGGCGGCTTTCTCGTTCAGTTCGGGATAGCTGTATTGGTTTTTACCCACTTCGCGTTTCATCCATGAGTATTGAATGCCTGTTCCGTTGATGCAAAGCAACACGCCCAGACGTTTGGCTGCTGCTGTGTGGTTCACGTGCGCAAAGGCATTTACGCGTGAGTGCGGGTCGTAGCTTACCTGGTCGGAGATGGCGTAAACCACGCCTGAGGTACCGGCGGTGGCCGCCACTTCGCCCGGGTTGAGCACGTTAAGCGAGAAGGCGTTGTTGGGCTGGTCGCCGGCCCGATAGGTCACCGGAATGCCGGCTTTCAGACCTAGCTCAGCTGCTGCGGCGGCCGACAATTTTCCCTGATCCCCAAATGTAGGGACGATTTGTGGGGTTTTGGCTGCATCAATGCCATATTGGGCAAGCAGTTCACTCGATAATTTGTCGTTTTTGAAATCCCAGAAGATCCCTTCACTCAATCCTGAAACGGTGGTGTTGACTTCGCCGGTGAGTTTCATGGCAATGTAATCGCCTGGCAACATGAAATGAGCGGCTTTTTCGTATATGGCTTTTTGGTTGTCGATGACCCATTTGAGTTTCGAGGCGGTGAAATTACCGGGTGAGTTGAGCAGATGACTCAAACACCACTCTTCTCCCAGTCCTTTAAAGGCTTGTGCGCCAATGCCGGTAGCACGACTGTCGCACCAGATGATGGCGTTGCGAAGTGGGTTCATGGCCTTGTCAACCAGAACCAAACCGTGCATTTGATACGAAATCCCGATAGCGCCAATTTGATCGGCTTTCACTTCGGGGTTTTTCATCAGGCGTGCCAAGGCTTGTTTAAAATTGTTGTACCACATGTCGGGGTGCTGTTCGGCCCATCCGGCTTGTGGGGCTTCAATGGTCATTTCCACGTCGGGGTACTGGCCGGCGGCCAGGCAACGACCGGTGGCGCCGTCAATGATGGCCGCTTTTACCGATGAGCTGCCAATGTCGATTCCTAATAATTGCATATTGTCAGTGTTCTGGTCTATTCTGTTAATAGTGCAAAATTAATCTAGTTTGTGAATAAATCAAAATTTTTCTCTCCAATTTTTCCCCTTTTTTCTGATTTTGAATTCGACCTCCGGTTTCCTTCTGAGGGGATGCCCTGTTGTGTTTGGTTCTGTAATGGTGTAGGGGAAAAATAAAAAAAGCGGGTGATGCGAATCTATCGCACCACCCGCTCATGGATCAATATTGTTGTCGATTATTCCGTGGCTTTCACCATGGGATCGTAGCTCAATTCGATGTCCTTTGTTTCGGAATTGCTGTTTTTGTAGCGCAACACAAATTGGTGTGGCGGTGTCGTTGGCCAGTTGTATTCGCTCAGCTTAAAGCTGCGCAAGGTATAATAGGTGTAACCGTAACTGCTGTTGTCGTTGTTGTGGTCGTGGTACAGTCTCAAAACGGGCTTGCCCTCTATGTTCTGCTGCATTGGGTCATACCCCAGATAAAAATCGTGGCGCACGCTTCCGCTTCCCAGGTAAGTGATGTCGGTGTTCAGGTATTCGCCAGCAACCCAGCAGCCCTGGAGGTTAATGGTATTGTCTTTGAGGGTGTCGCGCCCTGCTTCGTCTACCATCAGGACATTACCGACGGTTATTATTGCCATTTCTTCTATGGCGATGCGCTTGTCATACCCCAGTTCGGTGCCGCCTTCGCCAATGATGTTGAATATTACGCGCACTCGGTCACCGCTTTTGATGGTCATGCCCGTGGGTTTGGTTGAGCTGTAAAGAACCAGCAATGAGTCGGTGCTGATTTTGAGTCCCGAAGTTTCGTCAATCACATTGCCGATGGCCACATAACTGATCTTGGTGTCGTTATCGTCAAGGTCAACGCATGAGGGAAGGAGGTGGATGGTCAGCAATAACATGAGGGCGATGAAGCTCCTTTTGATGAATTTTTCGTGGTTTCGTTTCATGGTTTTTTGAAATATGATTGTTAATGGTTGCACCGAACACCCCGTTTTTGTGTTTGTTTTTGTCCAAAATGGAAGGTGCTTTGGTGGTGTTGACGCAGATGATGTCTTTAAAGTTGCGTGAGGATGTGGTGCATCACAAAAAAAATCGGCCATGTGCCGATTTTCTGTTTTAAGGTTCCACTTTAACCAGTGTTACCGAAAAGACCAACGGAGTGTTCGGAGCGATGGGCCCCACGCGTCGGTCGCCATAGGCCAGGAACGATGGGATGATGAATTCGGCCTTCTCGCCCTCGCGCATGGTGGCAATGCCTTGTTCCCAGCCGGCAATGACCTTGCCGCTGCCCAGGACAAACGCGATGGGCTGTTGTCGGTCGTAGGATGAGTCGAAAACGCGTCCATCCAGAAACCGACCTTCGTAATCGACAATGACCCGGTTGCCGGGCATGGCCGCAATGCCTTGGGTGACCGTTTGGTGGATGATATATAGGCCGTTCATCTCAGCCTCCGCGCCCGGATGATGTGCCTCGATGTATTGATTGATTTGTTGATCCTCGTTTTGTTGCGTCACCTGGTTATCACAACTGATGTGAAGAAATGCCAGGGCAACGATGATGATGTAGTCGATTTTTTTCATGTGTTTTAAAACGTATTGAGATGTGATTATCAGGACACAAGGTGATGAGGTTTTCTGATGAATGGCTAGGCCGATCTTCGATTCCTTTCATGTAACAAGGAAGTATAGGGGTATTGTATTTTCAATATCCCCACTTTTAAACTCTCCCCTCCTAAACTTTTCCACTCTTACACTCCTAAACTCCTAAACTCTCTTCACCTCTCCCTTACGTCCAGTACCTCCACTTCGTAAATGATGGTGGCACGGGGGGGGATGCGGTTGTTGTCGCCCGTGAGACCATAGGCCAGGTGCGGGGGCATGATGAAGGTGGCTTTGTCGCCTTTGCGAAGCATCAGAGCCGCCTCTTCGAGCCCCGATTCCACGCCGCCTTGTCCGATGCGGAACGTGCGGGGGTTCTTTTTGTCGGATGCATAGCAGGCAGTCCCGTCGAGCAGCGACACGTTGTATTTCAGGCTGATGATTTGGCCTGTTGCGGCCGTGGGCGTTTTCTTTTTCGATTGGATGTTGTACCACATACCGGTTTCGGTACGTTGCATCTGCAGTTTTTTCTCATCAATATATGTCTTGATGCGCGCGTCATCATCGTTCACCAGTTGGCGATTGATTTCAATGAGTTCGTCCATGGTCAGCCGTGTGGCAGGTTTCTTTTTCTCCTGGCATCCGGCCAATATTGGTAGAAACAGGAATAGGAGGGAGATGATTTTTTTCATGGTTTTGTAATTAAGCCCCCCTATATTTCCCAAGGGTGACTTTGATGTTGTTTTTCGTCAAATATATATAAGCCCCCTATATCCCCCCAAGGGGGACTTAAGTTGGTTCGTCAAATATTTAAAAGGTATTTGTAATCTTGTATCCTGCATCTTCGTGATTTAGCTCCTCTATTCTTTTCTTTAATGCTCTTGTACTTTTGCACTTCCTCACTCAGGCACTTTGCTACTTAGTCGCTTAGTCGCTTAGTTAGTTAAAAAATTAAACGAATTCCGGCAGTGCTGTGCGATAGGTTTCTACAATGGCATCCATGTCGATGCGGCTCCATTCGCCACCTGCCGCGTTGTGGTGGCCGCCACCGTTAAAATATTTTTCCGACATCTTATTCACGGCCACTTCGCCGCGCGAACGCAGTGACACCTTGATTTGGTTGTCGCGTTCGATGAACAGTGCCGAGATGTTGATGCCTTCAATGCCCAGTGGGTAGTTGACGAACCCTTCGGTGTCGCCCGGCTGGTAATTAAAGTCATTGAGTTCCTGTGCTGTCAGGGTGATGTAGGCGGCCTGATGCTGGGGAATGAGTACCATTTTTTGGCTCAAACAGTATCCCAGCAGACGCATGCGGTTCACGGAATTGCTGTGAAACACCAGCTTGTGTATTTCATCTTTGTCGATGTTGCGTCCCAACAGGTTGGCCACCACATGGTAGGTTTCGGGGCGTGAGGAGTTGTGATTGAGCATGCCGGTGTCGGTCATGATGCCGGTATAGAGGCATGTGGCCGCATGGCGGTCGATGGCCGCCGACCAACCGGCTGCGGACATCACATCATACATCAGTTCACACGACGATGACACTTCGATGTTCGAAATCACCAGTTGCGCCAGTTGGGTATCGGGGTAGGGGTGGTGGTCGATGATGACGCGTTGTTTCGCGAAACTCAATAGCAGTTGCTCCATCTCCTTGACGCGTCCGCTGCAGTTAAAGTCGACCATCACCAACAGATCTGCATCGTCAAAAGCGGTTTGCACCTGCCCGGGATGTTCTTTGTAGTTGATGATGCGATCGGCACCGGGCATCCAGGCCAAAAACGAGGGCGTTTCATTGGGCATGATCACCGTCACGCTTTTGTGAAGGTTTTGCAGGACATTGTAGAGCCCGAGCGAGGCGCCTAAAGCATCGCCGTCGGGGTTTTGATGAGCGACAATCAGGATGTGGTTGGCCGCAAGGGCTTTTTCGGAAAAGTGTTGTGCTTGTTGTGCCTGATTCATGGAGTGTATTGATTTTTTGAATTGTCAAAGTTAAGCGTTTCGGCCATCTGGTGAAAGCATCCGTAAAAAACAAAAGCCCGCAAAGGGGCTTTCGTTTGGAGATGCAAGGTTTAGCAAAGGTAAAACGTTTATACTCGAAAGTATTGGAGGGTCTCTTTCAGGTCGGTGGCGTGCGAGGTAAGTATTTCGGCCTTCTGGGTGAGATCTTGCGAGGTGGCGGTGTTGGTTTGCGTCACCAGGTTGAGTTCCTGAATGGCGCCATTGACCTGTTCCACACCTTGGTTTTGCTCCACGCTGGCCGCCGCAATGTCCTGCACCAAGCGGGAGGTGTTTTCGATGTCGGGGATGATGCCTGCCACCAACTGAGTGGCTATTTCGGTTTGCTGCACGCTGCTGCCGGCCATTTGGTTAATTTCGATGCTGGCCACCCGGCTGCGTTCGGCCAGTTTGCGCACTTCGGCAGCCACCACGGCAAAGCCTCGTCCGTGTTCGCCGGCGCGAGCCGATTCAACGGCTGCGTTGAGGGCCAATATGTTGGTTTGCTTGGCGATTTCGTCAATCACCTTGATTTTGGCTGCGATTTGATGAATAGAGGCCAGGCTGGTGGTGGATGACTCCTCGACGTGGCGGATGTCTTCCGAAATTTTCATGGCAATGCGGCGCACGTTTTCGGCATTTTCGCGGTTTTGGGTGATGTTGGCCAGCATCTCTTCCATCGACGAGGAAATCTCCTCGGTGTTGGCCGCCTGACTGTTCGACCCGTTGCTGATTTCCTCCGCTGTTCGCTCAAGGTCTAGGCTGGCCTCGGTCACCGTTTGGGTGCTGGTTTGTACTTTGGTGGCCATTTCGGAGAGTTTGTTGATTAAATGGTGCATCGCCCCAAATATTTCTCCTATTTCATCCTTGCGTTGTAAATGACGGTTTTCGACGGCATGGGTCAAATCGCCTTCGGCCACGGCGTTGAGGTGGCTCGCAAAATCGTGCAGGGGTGTCACGGTGGTTTGGCTCACCCGCATGGCAATGAAGCCTAATACCAATATCATCCCAATGATGGTGAGTGTGATGATCCATGTGGTGCGTTTGCTGGTGTTGAAAATGGTGTCGATGGCCTGGCTCATTTGGGTCTTGCTGCGGCTTTCAAGGGCATCGAGGTGTCCCGAAATCTCTTTGTACATGGTAATCATCTGTTGGATGTTTCCGGTGACCTCGTCGCTGAAGTCCCCGCCAATCATCTTTGCGGATGTTTGTTGTGCCGTTTGGTAGTAGGCTGTGAAATTATCCCGGATGAGAATCAGGTTGCTGTCGTTAGCCATGTAAGGGTTTTGCAGGGCGGCATGCACCAGGCTGTCGAAGTGGGTTTGAAGGCTGGCTGTTGCGGCCAGTTTATCGTAATCGCTGGCGGCCACGGCATCCTGAAACCCCTTTTGCAGTTCCTTCATGGTCATGATCAGGTCGTTGCTCAGCTCTACAAACGGAACGTTGTTCTTGTCGATGTGCATCAACAGTTTCTCGTTGCGCCGGGTGGTTTCGCCGTTGAGCACCATGAGCCCCAACAGTGTGACCACCGCAATGAGCGGGAGTAACATGATTTTAAACCGGATTTTAATGTTTTGTAGTTTCATGTGTTTATGGTTGAGCCCTCAGAATCAGCAGGGGGTGATTTGAAAGTGATTCATCGTTAATGGTTGGGATCTCCTTTTTGCGTCCTGAAGGGATTGCTAATGGGGTCTCCGTGTGTGGGGGATGGTTTAGTCCGGTGGTTTTGGGGCGCTCAATTTAAGGATTCTGCTCGAGATGCCGATCAGGTTGTTGAATTGTTGAGACACAAGAACGGCGTGTTCTTGTGTCTCGATAGGATGAGTAGGTTTAGGAAAAAAAACGTCACTTGATGGGCACGGTTTTGACACCGGCCGTGGAGGCGGCCGCCGATACATACCCAATGGCACCGGGGTTCTTTTTCACGTATTCGAGCACATCGGCATCGGTGGCTTTTTCGGCCGGAGCTGTGCCGGCACCCGAAAAGGCGGCCTGTTGCCAAAAGTTACGAATGGCTGCGGTTGTTTTGCCATGCACTTGCTTTGAAAAGCTTTCGCGCACGGCCGATGATGACGACAAATCGACGGGCATCACGGCAGTTCCCGTGACCCATTTGCTCTTCTTTTTCAAAAAGAAATCGGAGGCTTCTTTTTTCGTCAGGGAGGTCACCGCGTTGTCGTTGTTGACAATCACTTTAAAGGATTGTGCCTGCAGGCTCATCAGGGTTCCCACGGTGAGGAGTATCAGAAGTGAAAATATTTGTTTCATGGTGTGTGAGGAGTGATTAGAATGAATAAATAACCGATGCCACAAAGCCATTGATGTCTTTGATGTCGTGTTGGTAATAGAGGTACTCCAGCTTGAGGGTGGTTTCGAAGATTGGCTTGTAATTGATGCCGGTGGTGTAGCGGTTGTATTCCACGCCCGCTGCATCGTGGTACTCAAAACGTACGTAGGGGATCAGTTTGCCAAAGTTGTTGCTCACTTCTATAAACGAACAATTTACGTTATAGTCATTGTCGAGATTGAAGGCTTCGTTTTTGAAGTTCATCTCATTCTTCCATACTTCACCCAATAATTGCAGGTTGTTGTATTTGGCCTTAAAGTTTAGACCGTAGGCAATGCGGTTCACGTCAAGGTCAATGATAAATGGGTTGGCGGGGTCGTAAGGATTGTCAAATGTTGTGGATGCTTTCTCTTTGTCTGAGAGCATCACATTGGCGCCTATCGTAAAATATTCGTCGAATGACACGCCGGCATGGGCACCTCCGCCAAAGCTCAATGCCTGGTTGGCGCTCGAAGTGTTCAATTTATATCCGATTTTCTCCAAGGCTCCGTAATATTCGTCTTCGGTGCCGAACAAACCTACCGGCCCGGTCTTCAACCACAAAGCGTTGCGGTATCCTCCGGCAAACAGGTCGTAATCGAAACGGATGTTTTCACCCACGACGCCGTTTATCGACACAGCATCCATGTTGAGAGGGAAGAACTCGTGGTGTGAAATCACAAAGGGCAGCGTGGCGCTGTTGTTCACCGGCGCATAATAATAGGTGTTCATAGGGCTCAGGGGCGTGAGGAATCGACCCACTTTCACGTTCAAAAACGAGGTGGCTTTCCATTCGGCATTGGCCTCGTTAATCATTTGGTCAATGGTCAGGTCGGGACGGTACACAAACACCCCTTTGATGGTGATGTTCGAAGTGGGCTGGTAGCTGGTGAGTAAGCCGGCTTCGGAGAGCGACACGCCATATTGCTTGTAAGTCCCCTCAAGGTCGTGAAAATAGTTGGCCTCGGTGGCAATGTAGCCGGTGATGCGGGTTTGGGCTTCCCATTCGGTTTCCTGGGCAACGGCCGGTGTCAGGCAAAAGGCAGCAACGGCCAGTGTCATCCATTTTTTACTCAGAGTAGTTGTGTTGTACATATTATGAAAGTTGTGTTTGTTCGGTATTTAAGCAAGTAGTTGACAAATGGTTTGATGGTCGATGTCGTCTTTCACCAGGTATTGTGTGGCTCCGGCCCGCATCACCTGTGCCCTGAATATGGCTTCGGTGTGGAACGACAGGGCGATGATTTTGGGCGTGTACATCAGCCCCTTCTTAACACTTTGTGCAATGCAAATGTTATCGATGTCCGACATTTTGACGTTCAAAAAAACATATTCAAAATAGTTATCCCGCAACAGAGCCATGCCGTCGTAAATGTTGTGCGTCCATCGAATGGAAATTCGGTCGTCTCCCGCCACATCTTCCAGCAGGCGACCAAACGAACGGATAAATTCCGGGTTGTCGTCAATAATCAGTATGTTTCGGGGGGGATGCGCAGGCACGTTTTGTCTGTTTTTTTTGAACGTGCAAAAATACCATGGGTGATGCTCTCCGTCAGGTCGGTTTTTTCGAAAAATAGTGCGGAAACTACGGGGTGTTTTCATCATGCCGTTAAACCCTCCTCCATACCTAAATTTCACCACTCTTGTCTTTCAGCACTCCTGCATTGTCTACCTCCTAAACTCCTAAACTTCTAAACTCCTCCACTCTTCCACTCCTCCACTCTTCCCTCAAATCTCCACCAATCCATTTTTAATGGCAAACACCACCAGGCTGATGGCGTTGGGCGATCCGGTGCGTAGCAACATTTCGGAGCGGTGTTTCTCAACCGTGCGCACGCCAATGAGCAGTTTGTCGGCAATTTCGGCGGTCGACAGCCCCAGGCAAAGGTAGCGAAGGATCTCTTTTTCGCGTTCGGTGAGGATGACCAGTGTGGTGGGTTGACGGTTGTTGACCATGCTCAGCAGCAGCTCCTGCGAAAAATATTTGCCTCCCTTCATCACCGTGGTGATGGCGCGCTCCAGCTCGTCGTAGTCGGCCTCTTTGATGATGTAACCATCCACGCCTAGCTCGTTCATGGTTTTAAAAAACTGCTCCTCGCGATTCATCGACAGCACAACGACCTTTAGGTGCGGACACATGAGTTTGGCACGACGAATGGCTTCATCGCCCTTCATCACCGGCATGTTGATGTCCACAATGGCCAGGTCGGGCGTGATGTGTTGCAGATGGTCGATGAACTCCTGCCCGTTGGCCGCTTCTATTACAATGTCCATTTGTTGCATTTCGCCCAGCAACACTTTTAGTCCCTGGCGGAGGATGGCGTGGTCGTCGACGATGGCTACTTTCGTTTTTGTCATGGGGTGAATGGGGTTAAAGGGGAAATTCGATGTTTACCAAAAAACCTTGTCCCGAGGCCGTGTCCATTTGGTAGGTGCCATCCAGGTTATTGATGCGGTTGATGATGCTGAAAAGCCCCAGGTTGTTGGATGGCTCGGCCATTTTTTGCGCCAGGTCGAATCCTTTGCCGTTATCACGGTATTGTATAAATATTTTACCATCGCATTGCGACAGCGACAAGTCGATGGCCGTGGCATCGGCATATTTAATGGTGTTGTTATAAAGCTCTTTGATGATGTTGTAGCACATGATTTCCTTGAGCTCGTTGAAACGCAAATCGCCCAACGTATTGGTGTGGCGGATGCAGATGAGCTTTTGCTTGGTTTCAAAAAAGAGTTCAAGCGCCGAGGTGAGGCCGTAGTTGGTGAGTACCTGCGGGCTGAGGTTGTTGGAGATTTCGCGCACCGAAGTGATGGCCTCGCGCAAAATGTCGCGCACATCGTTCACCAGGGCGGCATGTGGCGCGATTTCGGGTTTGCGCGCCAGGGTTGACAGGTACATGTTCATGCTCGAGAGCAGCGGCCCCACGTTGTCGTGAAGGTCGGCAGCCAGTTGGCGGCGTTCGCGCGTTTCGATTCGGATGCCGATTTGGGTGAGCTGGCGTTCCATCTCTTTGCGTTCCGACACGTCGTACACCAGGGCGGCTCCCTGGTCGATGCGTTGGGTTTGTTCGTTGACGATGGGAATGAGCACCACTTCGATGTGCTTGCCCCGCCAAAAACATTGTTCCTGAATGGTGGCGCCGGCGGCCATGGCCCGGTCGATGAGCGAATGGTACATGCGCGACGATTCGGGGTCAATCAGGTCATCAATGTCACGGTTCTCCACATCGTTGGGCGTCATGCCCAGCGCCATGGCCCAGCGTTGGTTGCATTTGGTGATGCGGATGCGGTGGGCGTCGATGTCGAAAAAGGCGATGGCGTTGACCGTGTGGTCGTAAAAATATTGCAGTTGTCGATTGAGTTTCTTGTTGGCCTGGGTTTGACGTTTCAGCAGTTTGGCCAGGTTGGCCTCGCTGCGTCGCAAAGCTGTTTCGGTGGCTTTGCGACGGGTGATGTCGCGCGTTACGCCCACAATTTCGATGGGCTGCCCGTTGGCATCGAATACAACAGTGGCTGTGAGTTCGATGTCTATGATGCGACCGTCTTTGCAGGGCTGTTGGTATTCGTCGCAGACGTACAGGTTGGCCAGTTCGGGTTTGGATAAATATGACTGCAAGGTGGTGAGCGCCTGTTGCGCCGAGGCGGGGGTGAGCGATTCTTCTACCGATTGTGACATGGCTTCCTGCACCGTGTAACCGCGCATGCCCAGCACCGACGGGCTGATGTAGTTGTAGCGCATGGTGGCCAGGTCAATTTTCCAAATCACGTCCAGCGTGTTTTCGGCAATGAGCTTAAATTGCTGGTTGCTGCGTTCCAGTTCCTGTTCAATGCTGCGTCGTTCGCGCAGCGATTGTATCAGTTGGTTGAACGAGGTCGCAAAATCGCCCAGGAAATCGATTTGCTGGTGGTAGTCGCCTTGTGCCAGTCGGTTGGTTTGCCACACCAGGTGTTTGAGCTTGGCTTGCAAATCCTTGATGGGCGAGAAAAAAGCATTGTCCCTGGGCAGCTCAAAGTCGAGGTTGCCCAACGACATTTGTTGTACGGCGTCGAAGGCAATGGTGCGCACCTGCGCCAATTCCCGGCTGAGCTGCAACACCTCGCGTGCTGCCGGGCTGCATTGGTCGGGCGGCAGGGGCGGGCGTTCGGGCGGCCGTTCGGCCGATGTTGGCATCTGTTTCATGCCCATGGCCAACAGGCGCATCACTTCACTATCTGTCATGATTTTTTAAATATTTCGAAACGACATGTTTGGCTGCCCGTACCCCAGCATTCCAATTCACGGGCTTCCATTTCGTGCCCACTGTAGCATTCAAAAATACCGGCCAAAAATCCTTCGTCGTAGTGACAGAGGGTTTGCCCCGTGACCGGGGTGCCTGAGCAATCCAAATCTTCCTCGATGGTGAGGGTGATATGAAAATTTTGCGGGTTGCTGTGTTCGATGCGCAAAATGCCGATGCCCAAGTCGCGCAGCTTGGCTTGCAGGTGGGGAATGAAATCGAAAAATGGCAAGTCGCCATTCATATTGTGACGGCAAAACTCCTGTCCGGAGATTTTTCCTGCCTTAAAAAACAGGTCGTTGCTGGCCGCTTGGCCGTATTGACGCTCCAAAACGTGGCGAAGCGAATGTTGCAGCAGCCGGTACACGTTCACGTGAGTTTGCGTGCCCATGTTGGGGCGGCCGATTTCTATGTCGCCCAGTTGCGACCATTGAAATGCTGAGGGCTGATTCATCTTTTTTATAACGGGTGTGTGGTGCTGCAAAAGTAATCAATTCCCTTGGTTAGCTCATATGCTGCTTTATTCCATTTTTTGAGTGCTGATACCTGAGTGGTTTTGATGTGAACAGAAATAACGCCAGTGTGATCCACTACGTCCTCTCCCAAACTGACAGTCGCATCTTATTTAATGGGACATTGCACCCAAAACTGACATCCTCCTGTTATAAAACATCATCGTCGCATCTTTTTAATGGAACATCGCATTAAAACAATGGCATCGGCCTCTTTAAAAATGACAACGTCCCATCTGTTTGATGGAACGTTGCATTTATGATTGGTAACTTCCTGTGAAAAGCGGACAACCTCGCATCTTTTCGATAGGACGTTGCATTTTTTATACAGGACATCGCATTAAAAACTGTCAGCGTCGCATTTTTTATACAGGACATCGCATCTAAAAATGACAACGTCCTACCCGAGACTGACGATCTCCCGGCAAAATCTGACAACGTCGCATCTTTTTAATTCAACATTGCATCAAAAACTGACAACGTCCTACCCAAAACTGACAACATCCTGCCCGATGCCTGACAAAATTGCATCTTTTTGATGGGACGTTGGATGAAATAAGGATCACCTCGGTGTTAAAACTGTCAGCGTCGCATCTTTTTGATGGAACGATGCATTTAAATCTGACACCGTCCCTTTTTTTTAATCAACCATTCTCCCAAAAACTGACAATGTCCGGCTCATGGATTCTTTTGTGGGGAGCCTTCTGATAAATGTAAAACGCCAATGTTAACGCGTTTTGGGTTTGCATCGCTTTTCCGATGAGGTGAAAAAGCGTGGCATCCTCCCAAACTCATGTCAACATTGGCGATATCCCTGTCAATGCAGGGGTGTTGTTAAAACTTTACATCAAAGCTGGCGTAGCCAAACATGGTGGCTGTGCCGCCATCGTATTCGTAACGATGCACATTTAAGGCGCCACGCAGGTTTTTGCTAAAGGTGTATTCCATGCCCCCTAATACGGTGTAGTCGGTAGTGGTCACCTGGCTGATTTCTTTTTCGATTTGATCGACCCGTGCAAACAGCGCCACTTTGTCGCTCACCGCAAAGGCCGCAAAGGCCGATACGCCACCCGTGGTGTTGTCCTCAACGTGTGCCACGTTGGTTTGGCGGTTGTATTCAATGCCGCCGGTGAGTTTGTCGCCCTGGTAGCCGGCAAACAGAGTGAGCAGGTTTTGGGCATTGCCTTTGGTTTCGTATTCATCGCCCACGCGAACGAGCAGTTTCTCATCCATCAGCGAGGCTGTCATGCCCAGAGCGGCTCGGTAGGTGTTGTCGCTTTGCACCTTTTTGTATCCTTCGCCGTTAAATATGGCGCCGTCAATGGTGATTTGACCCAGTTTGTATTGGGCGGTAATCCCCAAATCGGCCGTGTGGCCCAGTTTGTTTTCATCAATGTAGGCTTTGAAAACGTAGCGGCGATTCCACACCTTTTCCTGCACGGTCATCGATTGGGTGTTTTGAATCCCGAAACCGATTTTGAGGTCATTTTTGCTGTAAAAAAAGGCCGCGTTTTTATAAAACGCGTAGCGATTTAAATCGTTTTTGTCACCAATGTCCAGCAACACGCGTGCGGTCCATTCGGGAGCCACCTGGTAGGTATAACCCAGGTATGCGCGTTCCATTTGAAAGCCCGATACGGTAGGATCCACGCCTTCGAGTGAATTATAATAATGGGCAAACAAACGCCCGTCGAGCTTACCCGAGGGCTTAAACTCCGGTGCTGCCGTTTCCTGACTGTGGGCTGCGATTCCCGCCAGGGCGATGGCTGCGAGTGTGATCAATGTTCGTTTCATGCTGCTGATAATTATAAATGAATTGAATTGGAATAACAAAGGAAGGCCAACTGCCTCCCTTTGTCAAGATGTGATAAATCGGAATAACGATATTATGACTGAAATTTGACGAAATCGCGCTGCGCCTTGAGCAAATTGCCCACATGCAGGAGCATGTTCTGCGTTTCGTGCAAAATATTCAAATACAACAAGCTCATGCGGGTGCCGGCTTTTTCCTTTTTGATGCGTTTGAGTTGCTTTTTGCGCAACAGGCGCATGTGTTCCATCAGTTGCCCTTGAAGGTGCTGCAAATTGTCGAGCTCTTTAAAATTGTTTTGACCAATCATGGCCATCGTTTGCTCAAAAAAGTCGCTGATGTTGGCTTTGAGTTCATTCAAGTCCTCAAACTGTTCGGGCATAAACACTTTGTGGTTGTTGTCCAGATGCTCAAAACAGGGGGTCGAGATGTAGGTGAGGCAGTGCGCCGACTCGCGCAGGTAGTCAATCACCTGTACATAAAACAGACCCGAGTCGATGGAGCCTTCCTGCAGTTTGCGCACGGTGGGGTAAATGTTGTGACGCATCTGCTTGGTGTTGGCATTGAGTTCGGCCACCTCTTTGGTGATTTGCTTGAGGGCTCGGCGGTCTTCGTCTTCAAAGCTGGTGAGGCTTCGGTGGTACAAATCCGACACGCCTTTGAGCACGTCGATGACATTGACTTTGCAACGGTCAAATATTTTTTCGGGCAATATTTCGCCGTTCACTTCTTCTATTTCAAAGCTGTCAACAGTGGCTTCGCGTGCCTGTTTGCGTTTGTTGAGCACATGGGTGTGGTACACAAAGTAAATGGCCAGTGCCAGCAATCCAATCACGGCACTCCATCCCAGCCAGTTGATGAGCATGGCAAACACAAACGCCCCGGTAAAGGCCGAAAAGGCTGTGAAAAACCATCCCCCGATGACCGACAGCACGCCGGTGATGCGGTAAACGGCGCTTTCGCGACCCCACGAACGGTCAGCCAGCGACGATCCCATGGCCACCATAAAAGTTACATATGTGGTTGAGAGCGGCAACTTGTGCGACGTGGCCAGTGCAATGAGCATGCTCGAGGTCACCAAATTGACGGTGGCACGAAGCATGTCGAAATGCGGCGCTTCGTGACCTTGTGCCTTGCGTTTGGCTTCGGCTTCGGTCCCATCAAAACGACTGGCCAAAAAGGCATACACGCGCTTGGGAAGCACCCGTTCGGCCGTGTTGGTGAGGCGCAGAACCGAGCGAACCAGGTTGCGAGCCAAAAAGGACGACCCAAAACGTTCTTCTCCTTCGTTTTGACGGCTCAGGCTCAGTTCTGTTTTGGTCACGTTTTTCGCTTTTTTCGAAAACCACAGCGTGAGCACCATCACTGCCCCTGCAATAAAGAGCATGTACGAGGGTACGGTGACCGATTTGTCGGCAGCCATACCCGTCATCAGCAGCGTGGTGGCATCGGCATTGGGGGTGGCTGAAAATATTTCGTACGACGAGAAGCCCGCGATGGGCACCCCTATGAAGTTTACCAAATCGTTGCCCGCAAAGGCCATGGCCAGGGCAAAGGTGCCGGTGAGCACCACCATTTTCAGAATGTTGATGCGGAATAACCAAGTGAGGATTTGTAACAGGATGGTCCAGGCAATGATGCTGTATGCAATGATGAGGCCGCTGTTCTCTTTAATCCATGCTTTGGCCTCGGGGCTCATAAATACGGCATCTTTGGCTCCCTTGATGAGCAAAAAGTAGGTGATGGTGGTGATTGCCACCCCGCCTAAAAGCGAACCCATGTATTTGAGCTTGGGCTCGTAATTGAACGTGAAAATGGTGCGAATGATGAACTGAATGATCACCCCGGTGGTGAAGGCAATGACCACACTCGACAGAATGCCGGTGATAATGCCCAGCGACTTGGCCGTATTGATGTAATCGCCAATGGTGGCCAGTCGTTCAATGCCGTTGTCGATGATGTGTGGATTGCTGGTGGCTATTTTATATATCGAAACCGCCACGGCTGCCCCCATCAGTTCCGACACAAGCGATACGGTGGTGGAGGTGGGCAGTCCCAATGAGTTAAAGGCATCCAGCAAAATCACATCGGTAATCATCACCGCAATAAAGATGATCATGATTTCCTTAAAATAGAAATACTGCGGGTTGAAGATGCCGTTTCGGGCCACTTCCATCATGCCTGTTGAAAAGGTTGCGCCCAAAAAGATCCCAATGGAAGCAATGAACAGGATGGTTCGGTACGAAGCCGCTTTGGAGCCCACGGCCGAGTTGAGAAAGTTCACCGCGTCGTTGGCAACCCCCACCACCAGATCCGATATGGCTAGCATGAAGAGGATGAATACCAGGATTAAATAAATGTTGTCCATCATTTGTATTGATTGTTTCGGTTTCTAATGATTCGGGTGCAAACTTACATCTCCCCTTTCTGGGGAAGGTTGTCTTTGGGTTAAGCCAATGTTAATTTAAGGTTAAGTCGTGCCTTTTGTCAACGTTCATCTTCTTGGAGGTATGATGGGTAATGAACTTAAGAAAAACTTCATATTAAATGTGTGAATGCTTTTTTGTGATGCTTTTCTTAAATCTTCAATGCTTTCCCTGTTTGATGTGTTTTCTCATTTCTCAATTTTTGTCATATTTGCCAAATGGATTTTTCGTTTTTCTTTGATGGATTTATTGTAGGACTCATCGCCTCAGTGCCATTGGGACCTATTGGGGTGCTGTGCATTCAGCGCACTTTGAGCAAGGGGCGATGGTCGGGGTTCATCTCCGGGTTGGGGGCGGCTTCCTCCGATGCCATTTATGCCATCATCGCCTGTTTTAGCTTGTCGTATGTGGTGTCGTTTATCGAAAAGCAGATGTTATGGCTTCAGATTTTCGGTGTTGCTTTGATGCTGTTTTTGGGCCTGCGCATTTTTTACAGCAATCCGGCCAAACAGCTGCGACGTCAAAAAAGCAACAGCAAAAATTTTGTGCAGGATTTTGCGTCAGTCTTTTTTCTCACCATTTCCAATCCGTTATATGTTTTCTTGTTCATCGGGATTTTTGCCGGACTTCGATTTGTGCAACCCGAAAATGATATTTTTGGGCAATTGGTGTTGATTTTGGGCGTCTTGGCTGGAGCTTCTGCCTGGTGGTTTGCGCTCACCTCTATTGTGAATCTCTTTCGGGCCAAAATCAACCTGCGGCGTTTGTGGTGGATCAATAAAATTGCCGGGGGGGTGATTGTTTTGGCCGCTCTTTTTTCGTTTCTCTATTGGCTCATTCACGATTTCTTTCAGTGGATCTAAGTCCCCTTCGCTATTCATGATTCCCGACTCCAACTTTAAGGCTGGGGTTGATAGATTGCTGCTTGGTGTTGCCCCTTGTCCTAAGGTTATGGATAATCAGATCGCTGTATTGAGATGCTAACTTCAGCTTTAAGGCTAAGGTTGGTCAGTTGCCCGCCATGTGCTAACCCCAGCCTTAAGGTTATGGATAATCAGATAGCTGTATTGAGATGCTAACTTCAGCTTTAAGGCTGAGGCTGGTCAGTTGCCCGCCATGTGCTAACCCCAGCCTTAAGGTTATGGATAATCAGATAGCTGTATTGAGATGCTAGCTTCAGCTTTAAGGCTGAGGCTGGTCAGTTGCCCGCCATGTGCTAACCCCAGCCTTAAGGTTATGGATAATCAGATACCTGCATTGAGATGCGAACTTCAGCTTTAAGGCTGAGGCTGGTCAGTTGCCCGCCATGTGCTAAGCCCAGCCTTAAGGCTGGGCTTAACTCCAACCTCGCTTTCATTGGGCTTTAGCCCATGTATTGTACCTGTATTGTCATTCTTTTTTGAAAGGCGAATCGGGTTCTTTAGCCATGTGGTTATAAGCCATCTTTTCGAGTAGCGAAGGCATCCATTTTTTTAGAAAAACGGTCAGCTTGCCCTCTACAAAAGTCAGTATCAGGGTGCGCTTGCGTTTCTCAATGGCCTTATATAGGTGTTTGGCCACCTCTTCGGCTGTCATCATTTTGTTCTCCTGGCGTGGGGTGTTGCCTTGTGTGGTGCCATCGGCCATGAGCGCTGTTTTGCGAATGTTGGATGCCGTAAAGCCCGGGGCGGCAATCAGGACATGCAAGCCGGTTTTGAGGTTCTCGGTACGCAGTGACTCCAAAAATCCATGCATGGCAAATTTCGATGCTGAATAACCCGTGCGACCGGGTAGTCCCACGTAACCCGCTATTGACGAGATGCCCACCACCGATCCTTTGCTTGCCAGCAGATGCGGCAATGCGTGTTTGGTGCAATACACCGTGCCCCAAAAATTTACGTCCATCAGTTGGCGTATCACTTTCAAATCGGCATCTTTAAACAACGCCCGCATGGAGATGCCCGCGTTGTTAATCAATACATCGATGCGTCCAAACGCTTTCATCGTCGCTTCAATCAAATGGGCGCAGTCGGCTTCGAGGCTCACATCGGTTTGTGTGACCAGGACTTGGTGTCCCTTCGCTTGCAATTCGTGTTGCACTTCGGTCAATCGGTCGATGTTACGGGCTGCCAGGCTCAGGATGGCGCCACGGGAGGCAAATTCATAGGCGCAGGCCAATCCGATTCCCGAACTGGCGCCGGTGATTATCACGACTTGTGGTTGCATGGTGCGAATGCTTAAATTTTGTTTTCGGCCGTCGAAATTAGGTTTTTTTTGTAAACCCTCACACGCTTTGTTCGTAAATAAGGGGCAATGAGACTTTTTCGGAGTGTTTTGTCTTTTTTTAAGAGTTCAAATTTGATATCCAACCAAATTCTCGTTTATTTTGTAACCAAAAATTTAAAGATTCAATTGTATGAAAATTAACAGAAATGCCCACGTGACCGTTTCTTATGAGTTGCGCCTGAACGGTGCTGATGGCGAGATGGTTGAGAAAACCGAAGCCAATGCACCGCTGGAATTCGTTTTTGGTGCCGGTAAGATGTTGGAAATGTTTGAGCAAAAACTTGAAGGTTTGGCTGCCGGTGATGCGTTCAATTTTGAACTCAAAGCTCAGGATGCTTATGGCGAGCTCAATCCTAACGCGGTTGTGGAGCTTCCAAAAAATATTTTCGAGGTCAATGGGAATGTCGAAGAGGGACTTCTCGAAGTGGGCAATCAGATTCCCATGCAGGACTCTCATGGCAATCGTCTGACCGGCATTGTGCTCGAAGTGGAAGAGGATGTTGTTAAAATGGACTTCAATCACCCGCTGGCTGGTGAAGACCTCCATTTCTCTGGTGAAGTGCTTAATGTGCGTGAAGCCACCGAAGATGAATTGGCTGCCTGCTGTGGTTCTGACTGCGGATCGGGTTGCGATTCGGGTGGTTGCGGAAGCTGTGGTTGCGGTCACTAATGATTGGCATCTCTCGTAACGGTTTGGATACCGTTTGATGATAATAGAAAGGCGTCGGTGGGCGCCTTTTTTTGTTGCGAGGCGAAATTCAGAATCCGCATGTTTGTGTTCTAAGGCGAATGCTCTATTTTTACGCCTTCTTTTCCATCTTTTTGAAAAATATTATGAGTGCAAATTCTTTTGGCAACCTGTTTCGGTTGACTTCCTTTGGCGAATCTCACGGTAAAGCAGTGGGGGGGGTGATTGAAGGCATTCTCCCGGGGCTGGACATCGATATGGATTTTATCCAACATGAAATGAACCGTCGCCGACCGGGGCAGTCGGCCATTACCACGCCCCGCGACGAAAAGGATCAGGTTGAAATCCTTTCGGGGGTGTTTGAAGGCAAAGCGACTGGGACACCGATGGGCTTTCTGGTGTGGAACAGCGACCAGAAGTCGGGCGATTACGATAATATTCGCAATGTGTATCGTCCATCACACGCCGATTATACCTATCAAACCAAGTACGGGATTCGCGATCATAGGGGAGGAGGGCGTTCCTCGGCTCGCGAAACCATTGCTCGCGTTTTTGCCGGTGCCATTGCCAAGCTTATTCTTCGTCGCGAGGGGTTGACTGTACAGGCTTATACGTCGCAGGTGGGGCACATCCAGCTTGATAAATCCTATCAACAAATGGATCTCGAAGTGGCCGAGAGCAACATCGTGCGCTGCCCCGATCCTGAAGTGGCTCAACAGATGATTGACTTTATCGACCAAACCCGCATCAATAAAGATTCCGTGGGTGGCGTGATTACATGCGTCATTAAAAATGTCCCCGTTGGATTGGGTGAGCCGGTATTTAATAAGTTACACGCTCAGTTGGGGCATGCCATGTTGGGCATCAATGCCGTGAAGGGCTTTGAATATGGCTCGGGCTTTGGTGCTGCTGCCATGACCGGCATGGCTCACAACGATGAGTTCTTTATGGATGGTGACCGTGTGCGGACGCGCACCAATCGGTCGGGGGGCATTCAGGGTGGTATCTCCAATGGAGAGGACATCTATTTTAATGTGGCTTTTAAACCCATTGCCACTGTTTTAAAGGAGCAGCAAACCGTGAATAAGGATGGGGAAGAAGTTCCCACAGTGGTCAAAGGTCGCCACGATCCTTGTGTGTTGCCCCGAGCCGTGCCCATTGTCGAAGCCATGGCCGCCATGGTGATGGTCGATAACTTGTATCTCAATAAAATGTATCGATAAGCCAAAAAAAACAAGCATCAGCAGTGCGCAAAAATGAAAAAAATCATAGTTTTGCATTGCAATTGCTCGGGGTGTAGCGCAGTTGGTAGCGCGCTACGTTCGGGACGTAGAGGTCGCCAGTTCGAATCCGGTCACCCCGACCAAGTGAATATCAAATCACATCAAAAGCCTGTAAATCGCATGATTTACAGGCTTTTTTAATTTTTAGTAGTTTAATGCAATTCAAAGGAATTCAATAAAAATGAGAACCAAAAGGTGAACCAAATTAATTCCTATATTTGGGTCTCACAAAACGCTGCAAAGTGCAACAAATCAGTATGATGCACATTATTTTTGGTTCTTTTTGAGGGCTTTTAGAGGGGGAGAGTTGAGAACTATTTGGTGACCTAAATCAAATGGAATCAAATGAACTTAAATTGTATTGCCATGAGAACTACAAACACCTTCGGAATTCAGTTCATCTTACGCATGAACAAACTCAAAAACGGCATTGCCCCCATTTATGTCCGTATTGTTGTTGACCGTCAAAGAGTCGAAATTTCTCTAAAAAAGACAATCGCTGTCGAAAACTGGAACGATAGCAAGGGCATTGCTCGTGGTAGCAACCTCGAAGCTCGAAAGCTCAATACATACCTCGAGCAAGTTCGTAGTCGTCTAACCGAATGCTACCAAGAGCTTCTGCTAAAGAAACAAATCATCACCGCTGATGCTATTAAGAACATATTCTGTGGTGTCAAGGAAAAAGAAAACACCTTACTCTCCGTTTTTGACTACCACAACAAAGAAATGAAATCCACCTTAGAGTGGGGGACGCTCAAAAATTACTTTACAACTCGCAGGTATATCGAAGAGTTTATTCAGTCTCAAATGAAAACATCTGATATATATCTGTCTCAACTTAACTATAAATTCCTCGCCGACTTCGAGCGCTTCATGCGCGGGTACGTCACCAAAGACCATAAGAACTCCCCATGTGGTCAAAACACCATCATGAAGCACATCGAGCGTTTCCGCAAAGTCATCAATATGGCAATAAAGAACGAATGGTTAGAGCGCGACCCCTTTCAAAAATTCAAAGCCTCCTTCACCCGAACCACACGGGAGTTTCTTACAGCCGACGAGCTCTCAATCCTCGAATCCCGTCAATTCAGTCTCGATCGCCTCAACATGGTTCGCGACCTCTTCATCTTCAGTTGTTACACCGGCTTGGCCTACATCGACGTGTTCGAGCTCACGCCCCACAACATCGTTCGCGGCATCGATGGCGAATACTGGATCAGCACCAAGCGGCACAAAACCGACATCCCCGTCCGCATTCCCATTCTGCCAGTGCCATTGGCCATCATCGAAAAATACAAGAACCATCCCCAGGTGCTCTACACCGCAAAGCTACTGCCGGGCTATTCCAATCAACGCCTCAACTCCTATCTTAAGGAAATCGCCGACCTCTGTGGCATCGACAAGCCGCTCACCTTCCACATCGCCCGTCACACCTTTGCCACCACGGTCACCCTCACCAATGGCGTTCCCATCGAGACCGTCTCTAAACTCCTCGGTCACACCAGCATCAAAACCACACAGATTTATGCCAAAGTCATCGAACAAAAAATCAGCGACGACATGACCAACCTCCGTCTCAAGCTCAATGACACCAAGCCAAAACCTCAAAAACTATCTGCACAGTAAATTCAATCTCACTCCCCAACCACCCTTGGGGAGTGAATTTTTTATGATGTTTTGTTTAATTTAGAGTGTTAGAAGTACAATAACCGATCAACTCTAAATTTTCAAACCATGGAATCATTTATTGAAAATCTACGCATCAATCTGAACGAAGAACTCAAAGCCATTCAATCCAACAACAGCTCAATCCTCAAAGTCTGCGAGCAATCCATTACCGGCATTCACGCTGCCATCAAGCAGCTACGCCAAAAAGTCGTCCAATCTCCTTTCCCGTCCGACGCACACGAAATCCAATTCTTCAAAAACATCAAGCCTCATTTTTTCGCCTTGTTGATGTACTACGTCGACACCTATCACCTCAATGCCAGTCTAAATGCCTGGGATGTTTCTATTTCTATGGAAATACTACAAAGTAAAATCCATGAGCTAAATGCGTTCCGTACTAAAAACATCAACTTCTACCAGTACATCACCAGCGGCCTCGACATCAACGACGAACGTTATTTCCTCCGGCGTCACTTTAACTTCATCGATGCTCCTGACTTCTTTTCTTACCATTGTGATGCCTGTTTCATCACAAATATGGACTACTATGTGGCTCGTTTAAAAGCCAATGACATGCTTTTGGTCGACATCAATCAGAAATTCCAAGCCTATCAACATGATACTCATGCTTCGCACAGCTCAATCCCTTCTGAATTTTGCCTCGATTGGTCTGATTCAAAGATTTCCCTGGCCGAACTCATTTATGCACTTCATGCGGCCGGTTGCATCAGCCATGGACATGTTGAAATCAAAGATATCACCCGTTTCTTTGAACATGCTTTTAAAATCGACATGCACGATATCTACAACGATTTCAAGCAAATAAAGCACCGTAACCACCAAACCAAATTCCTCGACCACCTTAAAGAGGCCATCCTCAACCGCATCCAGGTAAAAGACAGTTAACCTCCGTTTTCAACCCTCATTCTTGTTTAAAATCGACAGAATCATAAATTTTTTTGCTCAAAATGAAATTTTAACACATTTATTTTAATGTGTTTTGATGTGTTTTGGTTTTTACCTATGTCAGCCATATAGGTAGTTTTTAATTTTCATGACTTTCATAATAATCTGAAATACAGAATGTGGTAATTTTTTTGAAAAAAACCACCCAGTTGGCCAAATTTATTTTGCGTTCTAAATCCCACTAAAACGCATCAAATATCATTAATATATGTATAGTGCCTATGTAAGTCATATAGGTATTAAGTTTATCCAAAAATTTTAATCTTTGTCTCATAAACCTCTAAACACTTTTTTTTATGCCACTCAAAGTTATCACCTCCGAAGATCTCGAAATCTTCAAATCCGAATTGATCGCCGAAATCAAAAGTCTCCTCGATGGCTTCCAAAAAGCCGGGACAACTCAAAAATGGATGAAAACCAAAGATGTCCTCGCATTGCTCAAAATCTCTCACGGTACCCTCCAGCACTTGCGCATCACCGGTCAAATTCCTTTCTCCAAAATTGGCGGCGTCATCTACTACGATGCCGAAGAAATTAACCAACTCATCGCTCGCAACATGATCTACTAAACTACCTCTTCATCTCCCTGAAATCCCCCCTTTTTTTAATCCATTCAACATTCCTTTATGAATGAACTACATCCAACACCTCTCCTCGTTTCTCGAAATGGTGAAAACCGACCAGCGGTTAACCCCTCAGCACATATCACTTTATATCGCTCTTTTTTATCAATGGAATCGTTGCTTTTTCCAAAACCCCGTAGCAATATCTCGTAATGAAATATTAATCATGTCGCACATTGGATCTCATCACACATATGCCAGATGTATGAAACAGCTTCATGAGTGGAAATACATCCAGTACAAACCATCTTTTAATCCTCATAAGCCTAGTATGGTTAGTCTTAAAATCTTCAAAACAGAATTCCAGGATAATAAAGTCATGGTTAATGATGACCCACAAAACATGGTTGTCGGTGTCAAAAATAGCACAGGTCACATGTCGAAAATGAGACAGCTTGCGTGTCAAAAATGGCACCGGTTGCGTGTCAAAAATGGCACCCATTGCGTGTCAAAAATGACACCCATTGCGTGTCAAAAATGCCCCCCTTATATAAACAATACAAACAATAAAACAGAAAAGAAAGAGCACGAGCAAAAAAATTCAAATTTAAATTCTCTCAACATGAAAAATCAAAATCCAACTCCAGCCCCCCGTTGTTCCGTTAGCAAAGTTTCCGACGTCCCCCCGCCAATCGAGCACGTCAAAATTTACTTCCTCGAAAAAAAGTTCTCCGACGAAGAAGCCGAAAAATTCTTCAACTACTTCCAAAGCATCGGATGGCTCGTCGGCGGTCGCACCAAAATGCGCGACTGGAAAGCCGCCGCCCGAAACTGGATGCTCAACGTCAAAAAGTTTGCCGCCCAAAAAAAGCCCCAACCCCCAAAATCCCAAATCATCGACAAAAACAAATCCTACGACATCCCCCTGTAGCTGCAGGGCACGCCCTGCAGCTATCTCCCCATCATGCCTTCCCATCTTCAATCACTGTAAAGCAAGGGCACGCCCTTGCTCTTTAAAATCTTAACCTCATGCACACCACCCAATTCTTTTCCCAACTCGAGGCCATGGGGCGCAAGCGCTCCCCCGCCTTCCGAATCCTTCCGGCCGACCATCACATCATCCTGCGTCTGCTGGCCTGGTTCCTCAACGACCCGGCCTTCGCCCAAAAACACGACATCGATCTTCGCAAAGGAATCCTTCTTACCGGTCCCGTCGGCTGTGGCAAAACCACCCTCATGCACCTCTTCCGGCTCATGTACAAACCTCAGGATCAGTTCATCATCAGACCCTGCCGCGACATCAGCTTCGAATTCATCCGCGACGGGTACGCCGTCATTGCCCGCTACTCCAGCGGCGCTTACGACCGCAACAACCGCCCAAAAATCTACTGCTTCGACGATCTCGGCACCGAGAGTGCCCTCAAATTCTTCGGCAACGAATGCAACGTCATGGCCGAAATCCTTCAATCCCGTTACGACCTCTTCATCCACAACCACATGCTCACCCACATCACCACCAATCTCAACAGCGAAGAAATCGAAACCCTCTACGGCACCCGCGTCCGCAGCCGCCTCCGCGAAATGTTCAACCTCATCACCTTTCCCCCCGACACCCCCGACAAACGCACCTAGCGCCTCCCCCCGTACAGACGCGATTCATCGCGTCTCTCTCCACTACCATCGCGTCTCTCTCCACTGCCATCGCAATCCCTCTGTACAGACGCGATTCATCGCGTCTCAAAGCTACCATCGCGTCTCCCTCCACTCTTCCACTCTTCCACTCATAAACCCCTCCACCATGAAACCCACATTCCAGCCCATCTTTCCTGCCGAGAAAAACGCCCTTCTCGTTCACATCATCCAAGGCCAACTCCTACGCCATGGATTCTCCAACGTCCCCCAAGATGGCATCTACGACCGTCACACCCTTGCGGCCGTTCGTGCCTTTCAGTCCATCCACACCGACGCCTTAGGTCACCCCTTGCTCGTTGATGGCATCATTGGCCAAAATACCTGGTTTGCCCTCTTTGGCAAACACCCTCATCCTGAACCCCACACCATCCCCGTCATGCCCGACGTCACCATCCCTTTAAACCGTCCCTCTTCTTCTCAGCCATCCCCCCTCCAACGCCTGGCACTTCAAATTGCCGGCTTCGAAGTCGGCATCCTCGAAGCTCCCCTGCGTTCCAACCTCGGACCACGCGTCCAACAATACCACAAAAGCGTCGGCGTCCGTCCGGGCGCTCCTTGGTGCGCCGCCTTCATCTACTGGTGCTTCCAACAAGCCGCCAACGAACTCTGCACCCTCAACCCACTCCCCAAAACAGCCCACTGCCTCACCCATTGGAACAAGTCACAAGGCCACCGCATCCCCGCTGGCATCATCGCTTCTCCCTCATCGAATGAGGTCGGGCAGGAGAGGGGCGCCCTCATCAAGCCCGGCACCATCTTCATCATCAACCACGGTTCCGGCCGTGGACACACCGGCATCGTCGTTTCGCCCCCAAAATGGAACTCAGAGTGTTCTAAATACACCATTGAGACCATCGAAGGCAACACCAACCAACACCGTTCCTCCGAAGGCATCGGCGTCTTTCGCCACATCCGCAACCTATCCGAAATCAATACCGGTTTCATCAATTACGGTTAATCCCAATCCCCGTAGAGGCAGGGCATGCCCTGCCTCCCTTCAACGCCATCATCCAATCCCGTACAGACAGGGCACGCCCTGTCTCAAATTTAACATTCAAATTCAATCCCGTACAGCCAAGGCACGCCCTGGCTCACGATTCACATCAAAATCCCATATCCCATGCACACACAAAATCCCACCCTTTCTGAAATTCAGAATAACCAAATCAACACCATCTACACCGAAGTCAACCAACGCATCGATGAATCCCGCATCCTCCTTCATGCCTGGTCTGGTTATCTCAATCGTCTCAATATCGACCTCGAATTGAATCTGTCCGACACCTTCATCGCTGTAGTTCCCCATCTGTTCGTCCACTACTACAACCTCGACGACGTTTATGTCGAAACCGCTAAATACCTCTTTGCTGAGTATGTTCATTTCTTCATCCTCGAGCCTCACAATAAAGGCGAAAGCAAGATGCTCGACAGCGATCTGTTCACCATCGCCGCCAACATCTTTTACCTCACCATCCCGATCATTCTACCCGACGATCCCCGCATCACCCGACAGCTTGACCCAAATTTCGATTGCGAAAAACTCAAACAATCCATCCTCTAATCCACCATCGCACAGCCAGACCACGCCCTGGCTCCATTCTACGCCATTATCCAATCTTGTACAGCCAGGGCACGCCCTGGCTCCCCTTCAAATCATCATCCAATCCCGTACAGCCAAGGCACGCCTTGGCTCATTTCAAAAATCCAATCCCATGAAACGCATCACCCCCAAAGACATCACCCGTGTGCTCCGCAAACACCACTACATCCCCAACAACCACTATCTCTCAAACATCGTCATCATCCGCAACAACCACCCCGTCCCATACCATTTCAACGACCTGCTCTACATCATCTGCGATGAGGTGTTAAGGCCATCCACCTATTACCGTTACAACGTCACCGCCAATCCCGCATTGTTCAAACTCAGCACCCTCAACACCCTGCGCAACCACATCATCAAAGAAGGCCAATACATCAACGCCCTCCATCTCGTCCAGCCTTCTGTGCGCCAAAAGCGTCTCGACCAAATCGAACCCATCACACTTTTCAACACCCAAAACCCCGCCGACGAACGCACCGACCTCTTCAACATCTCCATCCTCCCAAACACCTCATCCCCCGATCCCTTCAAGCCCAAAGACTGGAATCCCGCCAACATCATCTTCGAAGATCCTTCCGAATACCGCCAATTCATCTCCTTCTGCCAAGTCGCAACCCGTTACAATACCAACCGATTCACCCTCACCATCCTCAACCTCGCCGAATTCTACCCCCTTGATCCCATCCCCTAATAGGGTGGAATGAATCGCGATTCATCGCGCCTCCTTAATCATCCCAGCTAATCTCCTCAAATTATTCATCCTATTTTTGCACCTTATGAAACCCAAAATCCTCCTCCTCTTCTTTTTCTTCCTCCGTTTCGCCGTCGCCCAGGTATACCTCCCCGCATCCCCCGGTGAAATCATCCATCACACCCATTACTCCCTCGCTTACGCCGAAGAACATGAGCAGCCCTATTGGGTCACCTACACACTCACCAAAGAACAAGTCAACGGCACTGTTTCTCGTTCCGACCAGTTCCGACCCGACCCGGCCGTCTCCACCGAATCCGCCCAGCTCGCCGACTACAAAGCATCCGGCTACGACCGCGGCCACATTTGCCCTGCCGCCGATATGAAAATATCCTCACAAGCCATGTCCGAATCCTTCTTCCTCAGCAACATGTCACCCCAAAACCCATCCTTCAACCGTGGCGTCTGGAACAAACTCGAAGAATACGTCCGCCAAATCGCAAACACGTTCCACACCATCCACGTTGTCACCGGCCCCATCTTCTGTGACAACCTTGGCACCATCGGCGCCAACCACGTCACCATCCCCGGCTACTTCTATAAAGTCATCTACATACCCGAACCACAAACGATGCTCGGTTTCGTCATCCCTAACCAACCCGGCAAACAAAAACTCTATCAATACACCCTCACCATCGACTCCATCGAAACCCTCACCGGCATCGATTTCTTCCCCCAACTCGACACAACCCTCCAGGCTTCCCTCGAAGCCACCATCCCAAATGAATCCGCCATCATCTCTCCTGCATCCGTACAGCCAGAGCACGCTCTGGCTCATCCATTCAGCAATAAATCATCCTCCGTTAGTGCTAATGCATGCGTTGGCTCAAATGTAATTGAAGCAATCCCCGCCTCCCAATGCCTCGGCATCGCCAAGTCCACCGGCCAACGCTGCAAATCTAAAACCACCAACCCCAACGGCTACTGCAACGCCCATCAATCCCAAGTCCCATAAAAGTCAATCATCCAAACAATATTTTACCGCATCTAAATGATGAGGTTTATTGTCTGAGAATTATTTTCCTACATATAACTCTTTTACTGAGTGGCACTGAGGCTTCTTCTCCTCACTGGTTCTCATCTTATCTCACTGAAACTCAGTGTTAGTTCTTAGTTTGTTAAGTAGAGGACGATGATCAAATGCTGAGTTATCTGCTTTCATATTTAAACGCAATCTATTAATCATACCAACTCAGCGCCTTCGCGCCTCAGCGTTTATCTTGACTCTTTATTTTTCAAAATGAAGAGGGGAATGCCCGCATTCAGCGACAGATTGTGTCCGTTTGTGGATGGTGCGGTTGTTCCCCTTCTTTTCATACCATCTTTTCACTACCTTCGTTTAAAGGTAATCGGTGCCAACCTTGGACTGTATCCCTGTGTGATGGCACCACCACCCAGGGCAACCGCTGGGAGACGCATTCGCTGCTTCAGTACAATGGCTCCCCCCGCTGGCGCGCATTTGTAATGCGTGCCTCCTTTTTCATCTTGTAGCTTCTTGATGTGTTTTGGTTTTCCTCAAATGCCTTTTTCTCTTTTTATTTCATTTCTTCTGCTGCAAAACACATTATTTTAACATTCCATTTTATTTTGCTTGCCCCTTTTTTTGTTAATTTTATTGCTTCTTCCACTTTAACTTTAAAGTGGATGTATCACTAATGGTGATATTAAGTAATTAGCGTTCATGCTAAAAAAAACGACAGCATAAATCTGAATAAAAGTGTTTGATTATAAAAAAAGATGATTACATTTGTCCTTAAATAAGAATGATTCTCTATAAAGAATAATTCAATGAAAGTTTTGATAGAAGATATAAGAAATAAATTTTCGCAAAAAGGATTAAAGATAACTCCTCAACGGGTTGTTATTCTTGAAGCTATTTATAAATTAAACAATCATCCTACTGCTGATAATATTATTGAAAATATTCGAGAATCACATCCCAATATTGCAACAGGTACAGTATATAAAGTATTGGAAACATTGGTTGAAAATGGATTGATTAGAAAAGTAAAAACAGATAAAGATATAATGAGATATGATGGAATAATTGAAATTCATCATCATTTATATTGTTCAAAATGCGATTTAATTGAAGATTATATTGACGAGGATTTAGATAACTTATTGAAAAATCATTTTAAAGACAAAAATATTAAAGGATTTAAGATTGAAGATATTGTACTTCAAATTAGGGGGGCTTTTGATAAATGTTAATTATTCACTTTTAAAATAATAATACATGGGAAAAACAAGGAATAAAAATCTCATCAGTTGATGTAGAAGAGCTTTTAAAAATGTTGAATGCGGCACTTTCTGAAGAGTGGCTTGCATACTATCAATATTGGATTGGAGCAAGATTAATGGAGGGTTCAATGAGAAGTGAAGTAGAACCTGAATTACTATTGCATGCCGACCAAGAATTAGGGCATGCTTTATTAGTAGTCAACAGGATTATTCAATTAGGTGGCACACCAGTGATAAATCCAACAGAATGGACAAAATTAGCTCGTTGCTCTTATGACGAACCATCAGACCCTTATATTGAAGTCATTTTAGAGCAGAACTTGAAAGGAGAAAGATGTGCCATTCAGAGGTATCAGGAAATTGCAGATTTCACAGCAGGTAAAGACCATTCAGCGCATCAAATGGCTGTTCAGATTCTTAATGAGGAACTAGAACACGAAAATGACATCGAAGATTGGATTAATGATATTGCCCGAATGAAAGAAGAATGGAAAAAAATTAGAATGTAAAACAATTTAAATTTAATAATCATGGAAGAAAAAGTAGTTTCAATGCCTCGCATAGGCGAAAATGCACCAGAATTTAAAGCAGTTACAACTCAAGGACAAATAAACTTTCCCTCTGACTACAAAGGTAGTTGGGTAATTTTATTTAGCCATCCAGCAGACTTTACACCAGTTTGTACATCTGAGTTTATGACTTTTGCCACTTTAGAACCTAAATTCAATGAAGCAAATTGTAAACTTGTAGGACTTTCTGTTGACGGGCTTTACAGTCATATTGCATGGTTGAGAACCATTAAAGAAAAGATTGAATACAAGGGAATGAAAAATGTTGAAGTAACATTTCCTCTGATTGAAGACATCACAATGGAAGTAGCTCAAAAGTACGGTATGATGATGCCCGGAGAAAGCAATACTAAAGCTGTTCGTGCAGTGTTTGTAATTGACCCGAAAGGAATTATTAGGACAATTATTTATTACCCACTTAGTTTAGGTCGTAATTTTGATGAATTGTACCGTGTTGTTCTTGCATTGCAAACAGCAGATGAGTTTAGTGTAGCTACACCAGCAGACTGGAGACCTGGTGATGAAGTTATTGTACCAACAGCAGGTTCTTGCGGTGTTGCAAAAGAAAGAATGGAAAGCAAAGACGAAAATACGAAATGTTATGATTGGTTCTTCTGCACTAAAAAGATTGATAAAGAAACTGTTTTAAAGAAAATCTTGAAAAAATAAAGCACGAAACGCTAACATCGTGTATAAGTAATGGCGGGGTTTGTAGCGTATTCAAGCGTTCAGCCCCGCATTTACTTTTGTGGTAGCATGACAGGATAGTACTCCGCAATCCGCCACTAGGCATATGCGTAACGTTGGCGTTCATTTTAGAAAAAATAAATCATATGGAAACAACTACAACTGCAGAATTCAGAACAATTAAAAAGAAAGATATTGAAGGTCTAATTGAATCTTCTCGATATGAGAGGATTGACCGTGGCGGATTTTTAGGGTTCTTTAAGAAAGTAGAGTATGTTGATAATTATGAGAATTATTTGGCTGAAAAGACACGATTAATTGGAAAATTTTCAGGAAAAGGATTTCTTCTTTTTGATGATATCGTTATCTTTTTAAAATCATTCAAAGCAATCAATTTATTACAGCCAGAATTTCAAAGTATTGATTATAATTCAATTCATGAAAGGGAAGAAAATGCTTATTTTTTAGATTCAAATTATGTTCGACTTTTATCTGATCAGATTTCCAAAATCTCTATAGAAGATTCTGAACTCGAGGAATTCAATCAAGCTAGTAGTTTTGGTCTGCCAATGAACGAGTTGATCGTATTTCAGAAAGATCAAATACGACAACTTTCATTGCTTTTTAATCAATTTAAGGATGAAGTACTTTATATTAGGTGTGAAGCCTCCAATTTGTACTAAGTTCGCGTATAGATTGAAGTCTGTTTTAAACTAAAAATAAAAAACGAGTGCTAATATATAGGGATTTAAGCGGCATGTAATGCCTAGCGCGAATCCCCCCGCTGGCGCGCATTTGTAATGCGTGCCTCCTTTTTCATCTTGTAGCTTTTTGATGTGTTTTGGTTTTCCTCAAATGCCTTTTTCTCTTTTTATTTCATTTCTTCTGCTGTAAAACACATTATTTTAACATTCCAATTTATTTTGCTTGCCCCTTTTTTTGTTAGTTTTATTGCTTCTCCCACTTTGATTTTAACGTGGATGTATCACCAATGGTGATATTAAGTAGTTACCTTGCATTTAAGAAACTCGTGCAAAAATTAAAAATTCAGCGGATTGAAAAATGAAATATATTTGTGTAGGAATTTAAAAAACAAGACTTAAAATTAAAATAAAATCATATGGATATTAGAATTTTAGAAACATTAATTGCAGTTGCTTCCTTCTTTATTTTAAGATTTGTGTTAATAAAAATACTTGCGAAAATTCAAAAAAAATACGACTATTCAAAGTACAGAATAAGACCCATACTAAAATCTGCCAATTTATTCATTTTTGCAACCCTTGTTATAGTGTTAATAGCAATTTGGGGTGTTGAACAGACAAATATTTTGACTTTCATTACTTCTGTTCTCGCAGTTTTGGGGGTCGCATTAGTTGCCCAATGGTCAATACTTTCAAACATATTGTCAGCAATAATCATTTTTGTTAGCCATCCTGTGAAATTAGGACAATCGATTACTATAATTGACAAAGAATTTGATATTAAAGGACAAGTGTCAGATATTGGGTTGTTCTATGTGATTTTAAAGACAGATACAAATGAAAAAATCATGATTCCAAACAATATATTTTTACAAAAAGCAACAAAGATTATGATAGAATAAAACTTTCGGATAGGAAAAACGCAAGGTAACAAATGGTATAGTGCATGCGGGTTTCAGCGGTTTTCGAGCGTTTGTGGCTCGTAAAAAAGGCCGGTGTAAACTGATAGGAAATCGCTTCGTAATCCCGCACGACACCATACCATCAAACGTTAGGGGCAACCATAAGTTCTATACAAATCAAAACAATTGTATTTTGTAATTAATATCCCCCCGCTGGCGCGCATTTGTAATGCGTGCCTCCTTTTTCATCTTGTAGCTTCTTGATGTGTTTTGGTTTTCCTCAAATGCCTTTTTCTCTTTTTATTTCATTTCTTCTGCTGCAAAACACATTATTTTAACATTCCAGTTTATTTTGCTTGCCCCTTTTTTTATTAATTTTATTGCTTCTTCCACTTTAATTTTAAAGTGGATGTATCACCAATGGTGATATTAAGTAGTTAGGGCTCATTTGAAAAAACACAAAATGGTTAGTTCAATTTTAGACACCAAAGAATATTTAGAATTTATTGAGAGTCTTAAGCTTTCTGAATATAGCACAGAGGATTTAAAGAAGTTTATAAATAACTCTTTTAGTTATCCATATTTCATTTTTCCACAAGTTGAAGGATCGAGAATATTTAGAGGCCAGATTTGCAATGAAAATCCATATGATAAAATATCTCGATTGTCATACAACCCAGAGCCTGCTTCTAATCTAGGAAGAGCAAACTTAAAACAAGAAAGTGTTTTCTATGCTGCTGGAACTTTAGATAATGCAGCAATAGAATCATGTCAGGATGAATTAAAAAAGGGGACTAAAATCTTCTTTGTAACTGTAGGAGAATGGATATTAAAAAAAGGACTAGAGATAAATGTAGTTTGCCATTCAAAAAAAGCTCAGTCTACAGGAACAGACCTTATTGTTGCCGCTGAATCAATAGAGGAAATGATGCGAAAAGATAGATCAGAGGAAGAATACCAGGTACTTTTATTGAAAAGTGAATTTTTTGCAGACCAATTTGCTAAATCTGAAATTGGTGGTTATGATGATTATTCGATTAGTGCTCTGTATTCATCTCAAATACTTCATAACCCAAAAAAGATATGTGATGGAATATGCTATCCTAGTGTTGCTTATAAATTGAAAAGTTTCAATTTTGTATACAGAACAGAATTGTTTGATAATGGAAGTATTGAATTTGTTTGTGCACATCATTTAAAACTGAGTTTCACTAGTTCAGAAACATATCCGGAAATTGAAATATTAGCAAAATCAAAAGGATTTGAAGGTGATTCAATTAAATGGTAAAAACAAACGAGCCCTAACATCGCATATACCTAATGGCGGTTTTACAGCACTTTGCAAGGCTTTTCGCCCGCTCAAACTTCTCCTCGGTTTGACAGTTGAATCGTCCGCAATCCGCCACTAGGCATATGCGTAACGTTGTGTGGCATTATAATAAAGACTCAAAAGATGAAAAGCAATAACAAAGTTTATATAAAAATACTAGATAATAGAATCGGTAGATTCATTTTAAAATTCTACTTTTTTTTAATAATTCCATTGTATTTTTTGACTCCAGTCCTTTTAGTATATCTGAATGAACCAAAACCATTTTTCTTCAAAGGAAAGGTTACTAAGCAATATGACGATGTTGCTTATCTAAATGGCAGAAAAGGTAAGAGGAAAGATGAGAAATGCATTACATTAGAATTAAATGACTCAATTAATTTTATTTTACTCCAATATTCAGCTCGGAATATCTTGAAAAATAATAAAATCTTAAATGACACTGTTTTTATACAATACAAAATACTACCAAGATACCGTCATGAGCTATCAGATTTAATTGAGACACTCACTTTCGAAAAAGAAAATGAAGATTATATCAAGAATAGAATGCCATATTTTAGTATTAAACTATTAGCTACTAAGGACAGAGTTCTGGTAAATGAATCTAAAGGTGTAATTTTAATAGTATTCTTACTTTTTTTCATTTCTATTACTTGGTTTTTACTTGGTGTTATAAATGACATAAAAAGGATTTGGCTATCTGTGCCAGAGAAAAGAAGTATTAATGGATTGGGAATTTCTAAACCGAGCCAGAATAATCATGGTAAAATCATAAAGAACTTTAGTTCATGTCCTGCTTGTGGAATGAGACTTAAAGATTCTGATATTGAGTGTCCCGATTGTGGATTGAACTTTAACTGATGAATAATAACGCCACACAACATCGCATATACCTAATGGCGGCTTTATTGCACTTTGCAAGGCTTTTCGCCCGCTCAAGCTTTTTCACGGTTTGACAGTTGAATCGTCCGCAATCCGCCACTAGGCATATGCGTAACGTTGTGCCCCATTCTAAAAAAAAATAAAATGAACATTCAAGATCTATTAAGCAATACAGCATTAATATCAAAGAAAAGCAATCAATTATTGGATGCAACAGGAGGAAGATTCAATATTTTCCAAATAATCGGTTTAACAACAGACGAAACAAGGTTACACTCTTCTTTTCTCTGCGAATTATTAAACGTAAATGGTTCGCACGGTCTGAAAGATAAGCCTCTTAAAGCCTTTATTAAAATATGTTTAGATAAGGAATTTGAGTTTAATGTACAAAATGCTATCAGTAAAGTTGAATATCATATTGGAGAGAAAACAGAAACGAGTGGAGGTAGAATAGACATTCACATCATTGATAATGAAAACAAAGCAATAATCATTGAAAATAAAATATATGCAAACGACCAAGAGTGTCAAATGCTTAGATACTTCAATTATTCAAAGAAATATTCTGAATCTAGACTAATATATTTGAGTTTAGATGGGAAATTACCATCAGATTTCAGTTTAGGTGGAATTCCTTTTGATTATATACCCTTGTCTTATAAATTCGACATTATTAATTGGCTAATTGCATGCAAGCAACTTGCCGTTGATTTTCCATTAGTAAGGGAAGGTATTAGTCACTATATAAACCTTATTAAACAATTGACAAACACCAGTTTTATGGAAGAAATAAATGATGAGATTGTTGGATTGGTAATGCAATCCCCAGAAAATATGCAAAATGCATTTGAGTTAGAAAAAGCATTGTTAAACGTGAAAATTAAAACTCAAATGGAATTCTGGAATCAATTAAAAAAATCCCTGGAAAATAAAGGATTGAAAACAAAAGGAGATGAGGATTCTAAAACAGTTGATTATAGTAAAGTGAGAGGCTTTTATGAGAAGCAAAGAAATAAGGACATTCAATATGGATTGTGGATTGAGGTTTTCAACAAAAATGGAGTAACTATTCATTGGGGATGTGAAGTTCATAACAATATCTATTTTGGTTTTACATTAGAGAAAGAAGGTAAAGGAGGTATTTCAAATAGTGATTTTGCAAAACCGTATAGGCAGATTGTTAAAGAATGTAATGAGCTATACTTTGAAGATTCTGAATTTTGGCTTGGGTGGGTATATCCCCAAACAATGTTGAATTTCAGAGATTTTAATACAAGAGAGGTATTTGGATTATCAGATAAAACGATTTTAGAAAGTGTAACAAATCAAATAGCTGATAAAGCATTTTCTGAGATTTCTTTTATTACAAAGAAACTTGAAAATTAAATTGAATAGAAAAAAGAACGGGGCACAATATATAGGGATTTAAGCGGCATGTAATGCCTAGCGCGAATCCCAGGTTGAACTATATCCCGGATGTTCGGCTATGGATTTCTCAGCCGTTGTACTCTTTTTAATCGATTGTCAAGAGGAGTTAGAGTGTTTGGATGAAATGTGGAATCGGGGTATAGTGATCAATGTTTGTGATATTTTGAATTGGGTTATAGTATTATGATAAAAATACGTCATGTATTGCTTCCATTAGGTCAATACGATGGCTGTCCCTTTAAAAGAGATGAAAACTCGGTTGATTAAATGGTTATACGAAACGCTTTTTCGTCAAAAAACCGATACCGGTGGGTGAACGCACCCTCGGGATAATTGCAATTGAGATCAACGCTTCTTTTTTGCAGGCAGGGCATTGCAAGTTGTTGTATCCGGTAAGTCGGGCAACGCGTTGCTGTTTGGTTTCCGGGGCGGCGATCACCATCGGCGCGTCTTTAAACCTCAATGCCGTGTAGCGGGCACTATAAATCCCGTAGCGCCTAATTTTCACAAATCCATGCGGGAGAATGTGAAGGCAGAAACGACGCAAAAACTCCACGCCCCCCGCTGGCGCGAGTTTGTAACTCGTGCCCTTTATTCGCTCACGGTTTGTGGTTCCTGCACTTCTGTGTTGTTATTTCCCTGTGTGATGGCACCACTACCCCGGGCAACCGCTGGGAGACGCATTCGCTGCTTCGGTACAATGGCTCCCCCCGCTGGCGCGCATTTGTAATGCGTGCCTCCTTTTTCATCTTGTAGCTTCTTGATGTGTTTTGGTTTTCCTCAAATGCCTTTTTATCTTTTTATTTCATTTCTTCTGCTGCAAAACACATTATTTTAACATTCCAGTTTATTTTGCTTGCCCCTTTTTTTGTTAATTTTATTGCTTCTTCCACTTTAACTTTAAAGTGGATGTATCACCAATGGTGATATTAATTAGTTGGCGGCAAGTTAAAAAAACAGACAACTAAATAAGAGGAAACTGAATTATTATAAAACACTAAATCATTAAAACATGGCGAATTTTTCTGACCAAAAAATCCAACAAGTTTGGGAGAAAGCACAAACTGTTGACTCATTCAATAAAGATTTATATAGGAAAGACTGTTGCGGTGCTTGGATGCAAAGAGACAAATATGGAGTAGAAGAACTTTATGGTTGGGAAATCGACCATGTTTATCCAGTCTCAAAAGGCGGTACAGATGACTTGGTAAATTTACGCCCAATGCAATGGGAGAATAATAGAAGCAAAGCTGATAGCTACCCTGATTATACTGCATCAAAGACTTCGGATGGTAATAAGAATATTAATAAGGAAGAGAATAAAACAATCAATGATGCCTTAAAATCTGAATTAAAAGAAAGATATAAAATCAAATAATTAATCATCTAAATCTTTAAAAAAATGCCTGAATTAAAAACACGAAGATTATTTATAAGCCATGCATGGTCTTATAGTACTCATTACAACACGATTGTTAAGTGGTTTAATGAAGAACCTAATTTCAGTTGGATAAATTATAGTGTACCAAGTGATGATGGTTGTTCTGAGAAAACGAAATCTGGACTAAAGACTTGTTTAACAAACCAAATGAGACCTGCTCAAGGAATTATTATACTTGCAGGTATGTATGCTGCCCATAGTGATTGGATTGATTACGAAATTGATGAAGCAGTTCGAATGGGTAAAACAATTATTGGCGTTAGGCCGTGGGGGCAAGAAAGAATGCCTGTAAAAATCCAAGAAGCTGCACATACTATTGTTAGTTGGAATAGTGCAAGTATAATAAGTGCAGTAAGAGCATGGATATAAAAGTCGACTCCACTGATTTACCAGGGTTGTATCAATCTGCTGATTCCGCATCTCTTAGAGAGCAAAAGAAATATTTTAGAGCAATAGGAATTTATTCTATTCTTTTGGTTTTTGCTGCACTATTTGCCTTTTGGTCAGACGGAAGTGAAAATCCTACGACTAACATTATTTCAACTCTTTTCTTTCTAATTACCCTTTCAATCATGATTTGGTTGAGAGTATCTAAACCAGATGATATTTGGTACAATGGTCGTGCCGTTGCTGAATCTGTAAAAACACGTGCATGGCGTTGGATGTTGAGAGCAGAACCTTACGAAGATTGCGAAGATGTAGAGATAATGCGAAAAAGATTTGTTGCTGATTTAAAGACTATTTTAAAACAGAATGAAAGCTTAATAGGTAAATTAGGTATTAGTGCCAGCGTAGCCGAACCTATTACAGACAAAATGCTTCAGGTAAGAAAACTAACTCTACCTGAAAGATTTGAGTTATATAGGAAAGAACGAATATTAAACCAAGCATTGTGGTATACAAAAAAAGCGAAATTTAACAAGCGTAAATCAACTTTATGGTTTACAACAACTGTTGTACTACACGGTTTAGCGATTGTTCTATTATTGTATAACATTAAAGAGCCTAGTTTAAAATTGCCGATTGAAGTTATTGCGGTCGCAGCATCATCAGTATTGACATGGCTTCAATCGAAAAAGCATAATGAATTATCTTCTTCATATTCATTGACAGCTCATGAGATAATGCTAATTAAATCAGAATCAAATAGAATTACGACAGAATCTGAATTATCTGAATACATATTGAATTGCGAAAATGCTTTTTCAAGAGAACATACACAATGGGTAGCAAGAAAAAATGAATAACCAGCCGCCAACATCATGTATAAAACATTGGGGTTTAGGTGGTTACTTGAAGTGTACTGCCCCGCATCAGCTTTTGCAACGGCAGACAGGGACGAAGCCCGCAATCCCCAACGTTTCATACATGTATCCGTTACCAACAAGCGTAAAAAGAAAAAACCGCCACAACTTAATAAAAGTGAATCCTAATACCGAACAACATGATACAAACTAATTTTGCAGAAATTATTGACAAAGGAGAATGCTTATCTACACTTCACTTAAATGCAAGTATTTCTTGGCCTGACCAAAATTTAAAAAGATTAGCCAATAGAGAAGAATGGAGTAAATATGATTTTTATCCATCAAATGGATTAGTTGGTGAAATAATACACGTGATTAATTCAACCATCTATATCCTGAAAATAAACAACAAATACTTTGTTCCAATGAGCAAAGATGGAATTCGATTTATCTCTGAAAGCGTGTTTAAGTCAAAAAAAGATTTATCAAATAACAGTGGAATGGACAACCGTCAGAAAAAAATCAACTCTGACTATGATAATTTCATGAAATCAATGAATCAAAAACCAATCTACAAAGAACATTTTAAAATTGATTTGGGAAAGAATTTTTCTAAAATGTTTAATACACCAAATAAGTCAGTAACAGTGAATGACATTTTAAATGAAGCCGCCATGTATTCATGTGACATATGTTTGAATTTCAAAGAGAAATCAGGTGGAATTCTTTCCAACGATTGGATTGAGCATTTAACACTTCAAACATGTGATGCAGTTCAGGACCTAATTAAAGAGATTACTCATGAACATAAACTGAAAGTGTTAAATGTAGTTAAGGAACTATTGAATAATGGAACTGCACAAATTAAGGTAAAGCAATATTACAATTATCAATAAAAACTCAATTATGAATGAACCCCAGATTTCGACATCTGTATTATTTACAGGTTTTCTTGGATTAACTGAAAGTCAAATTGATGGGAATAATCCTTTTGGTTCTGCATTAAAGAAAGTTGGCAAACAAGATTTAGAGGCTAATATGCAGATTATTCTTTATGCACTAAGCCAAGAACAATATTTTGAAGCTATCGTAGATAAAGACCAAAATGGAATTGTTGTTAGTCAAAAAACCTATTGGACAGACATTGAGCAATTTTATGAAATGATGAAAAAAAAGTCTATCCCTTGGCTAAAGTGCGGTTATTCTGATGGCTTTTATATTGAATCCCCCCAATTCGAGAAAATTCTTTTTGAATTGGTTTCATACCCAGGTCGTCCAACTTGCATATTGACAAGCATCTAAATAATATAACAACATTAATAACGAAGTTATGGACAATTTTATGAATGAAATTTCTGGAATGGCTACTGAAAGTATCATTATGTCTGACTTTCATAAAATAGTAGACACCAAAAAAGTCAATGGTATGCTTTCTAGAACAGCTATGATTGAATCAGTTGGTTTACTATGCCTACAAAGATGTATAGAAATACGTCAAAAACAGTCCGCCTTTTTTTCTGAAGAAAGAGTCGATTACGAGATTAGTCTTGTTTGTAAAACAATTCAGAAACAGTTTCCATTTCCAAATGAAATCATAGGCGAGTGGATTTTACCCAAAGTAAAAGAAGGCTTGAAAAGATTCTAATTCATTATTGGAAGAAAAAAACCCCGCTGGCGCGAGTTTGTAACTCGTGCCCTTTATTCACTCACGATCTGTCGTCCCTGCACTTCTGTGTTATTTTTCCCCTGCTCGCGCACATTTGTAATGCGTGCTTCTTTTTTGCGACATCTCATATCATTTGCCACCTGCTTTAGTTAGCGCTACAATAAACCCAAACATCAAACCCAGCAAAGTCAGAAATAATCTATCTTACAACAATTTCATCTAAAATATTGGTAGTTTCCCAGCTACTCATTCAATTTCAAAAACGTTTTGATTATTAAATAAATGAACATCGCTCAAATAGAAGAAAATCTGCAAACCGTAATCAAGTCCTTCTCAAAAGAGTCTTTTATTTTCGACTTATTATTGGCTTATGGTTCCCCTAAAGCATCAATTAGCCGTTTGCAGAATGGTAATTTAAACCTCTCAAAAATTGATGGCGAAATTTCCTGGAAGAAAAAAGTGTTTTTCCGACCTGTTGAAAATGCCGATTTACACAACGAAATATCCGAACTCGCCAATCAATTAAAACACGAACAACGTTTTGCAATTGTAACCGATTTCAAAACACTTTTGGCAATCGACACCAAAACTCAAGACAAACTTGATATTGAACTAAACGAGCTGCCCAAACATTTCGACTTCTTTTTACCATTGGCCGGAATGGAAAAAGCCCAACACGCCAACGAAAACCCTGCCGATGTAAAAGCCGCCGGCAAAATGGCCAAGCTTTTCGACGAGATTAAAAAAGACAATCCCGACAGTTCCCCCGAATTCATTCACGAAATGAATGTTTTCCTTTCTCGTCTGTTGTTTTGTTTCTTCGCCGAGGATACCAATATTTTCGCTGAAGGTCAATTTACAAATGCCATTGATTCCCATACCCAGCCCGATGGCAGCGATTTACATACCTATTTAAACAAACTCTTCGAAGTTCTTAATACACCCGAAAACAATCGAAATAACTTACCGGCCTATTTGCAGGCTTTCCCATATGTCAATGGCGGTTTGTTTCGCCCTCCCTATCAAACACCCAACTTCTCTCGCCGTAGCCGACAGGCAATTATCGACAGTGGCGAGCTCCAATGGAAAGAAATAAATCCCGATATCTTCGGGTCCATGTTTCAAGCCGTTGTTTCGGTTGACCAGCGTGGAAACCTCGGGCAACACTACACCTCCGTTCCTAACATCATGAAGGTCATTGAACCTTTGTTTCTAAACGATCTGTACGAAGAATTTGAGAAAGCCCTACAGACGCAGAATGCGGCGTCTCGCCTAAAGCTTCTTAATGCACTGCTGCTTCGCATCAGCAAAATCAAAATCTTCGATCCGGCATGTGGTAGCGGAAATTTTCTCATTATTGCATACAAAGAGCTGCGACGCCTCGAAATGAAAATTCTTAAAGAGCTTGGCATCCTTGCCTTTTCAAACATTCATTTAAGCAACTTCTACGGTATCGAAATCGACGACTTTGCACACGAAATCGCAAAACTAGCCCTCTGGCTGGCCGAACACCAAATGAACGTCGAATTCTACAACCAGTTTGGTCGTACCAATCCCACCCTGCCTCTGCGTGATGCCGGAAATATTGCTCTGGGGAACGCATGCCGTCTCGATTGGGAACAGGTTTGCCCAAAACAGGAAGGCGATGAAATTTATATTCTGGGTAATCCGCCATATTTAGGAAGCAGAAATCAGAATGAATTACAAAAAAATGACTCAAAATTAAATTTTTCTAAAGATTATAAAAGTTTAGATTACATAGCAAATTGGTTCTATAAAAGTTCAAATTATATAGATGGTATAGATGCTCAATACGCATTTGTAAGTACAAATTCTATTTGCCAAGGAGAACAAGTTGCTCTTTTATGGCCAAGATTATTAAAAGAAAAAAAAGAGATTTGTTTTGCTTTTCAATCTTTTAAATGGGAAAATAATGCAAAAAGTCAAGCTGCTGTTATGGTTGTTATTATTGGAGTTAGAAACAAATCATCTAAACAAAAATATTTATTTGCGCAAAATAATATTATTACTACAAAAGTTATAAATCCCTATTTATCTACTGGTAGTTCCGTTTTCATAACAAGACATTCAAGTCCAATTTCAAATCTTCCTGCTTTAGTATATGGTAGTATGCCAAATGATGGAGGAAATTTGATTTTTACTACAGAAGAAAAAAATGAATTAATCAATTCGTACCCTGACGCGGAACAATTTGTTAAACGTTTTCTTGGTGCGCATGATTTTTTAAATGGAGGAGAACGTTGGTGTTTATATTTAGAAGAAAATGAAGTTTCTTTAGTTATGAATATTCCAACAATACAAAATAGGCTATTAAAAGTTAAAGAAATAAGAGCAAAAAGCACAGAACAAAGTACTCGATTGTTAGCAGAAAAGCCATATAAATATTATTTCTCAGCTCACAGAAAGACGGATTCAATCATTATTCCACGTCATTCTTCTGAAAGAAGAGAATATATCCCTATCGGATTTTTAACGGATAAAACCTTAATTGCTGATTCTGCCTTAGCAATATATGATGCAACACCATATATTTTTTCGATAATCACATCAAGATTACATATGACTTGGGTGAAAACTGTTGGTGGCAGACTTAAAACGGACTATAGATATTCAGGTTCACTTTGTTACAACACCTTCCCCTTTCCCTCAATCTCCGACAAACAAAAAGAAGAGCTCACCCAATGTACCATGCGCATATTAGAAGAACGCGAAAAACACAGCGAAAAAACCCTTGCCCAGCTCTACGACCCCGATAAAATGCCCGAAGGCCTGCGCGAAGCCCACCGTCTCAACGATTTGGCTGTGGAGCGTTGCTACCGCAGCAAACCATTCGAAAGCGACGAAGAACGCCTGGAATACCTGTTTAAACTCTACGAGCAGATGATTGAAGAGGAGAAGAACAAAGGGACGTTATTTGCTGAGGAAAGTAAAACTAAAAAGAAGAAGAAATGATGCTAGCAGAAAACAGTAGTCGCGAATATAAAAGTCTTCGCAAAGCTATTGGGAAACAGGCTGATTTAAAATCGCTTGCCGAAACCTGTGTTGCTTTTGCAAATGCTCAAGGCGGTGAAATTATTATAGGCATTGAAGATAAAGAATCTGCACCTCCTTCAAACCAAAAAATAAATCAAGACGAAGTAAACAAGGTCGTTAGTACTTTGCGAAGCTTAACTGATGGTGTTGGCATTGTTAATCAAGAGATCGTTAAACATGAAAATGGCGGTCAATATTTCTCATTAAAAATATTGCCGTCAACACGCACCATTGCCATTACATCAGCCGGTAAAGTTTTCATTCGTATTTCCGACAATAGTGTCCCCGTTGGCAATGAGGAGTTAACAGATTTGGCGGCTGAAAAAACTGCTTTTCAATGGGAAATTGTTTCGCCTCAAAAAATATATTTACATCAAGCCGATGCCATTCAGGTGAAAAGTCTTATCAAAGATTTGAGACTATCGGAACGTGTTTCCGATTTTATAAAGGATAAAGAAGACACCGAAATATTAGCTTATTATCAGTTGTTAGACCATACCGCACTGTTAACAAATTTGGGCGTTTTATGGTTAGGAACCCCTGCTCAACGTGCCCGTTTAAGTTATCCTATTACTGTGCAATACATTGTATATAATGAACTGGAAGAAAAAGTTCGAAAAAAAGAGTGGCATCTTCACTTGCACAATCCCAAAGATTTATTGCTTGAAATTGAAAAAGATGCCGTTGAATTAACATACAGTACCGAAATACCCGATGGTTTGTTCCGTAAAAATCTGCGACAATATGCAAAAGAAGTCATTAGAGAATTGCTTATAAATGCTATTGCTCACAAAAAATTCACTATTTCGGGCGATATTTTCATTCAAGTATATCCAAACAGGGTTACAATTACCAGTCCCGGCGGGTTTCCAATTGGCATTTCAAAAAATAACATTTTGCATGAACGTCATAGGCGCAATCCTCATTTAATCAATTTGCTTAGTGTGCTTAAACTAATGGAAGGTGAAGGTTCGGGGTACGATTTGGTGTATCAGAAATTAGCTATGGATGCAAAGCCACTACCCCAAATCGAGAATTCATTCAATAAGGTGGCTGTTACTGTTTATGCTAGTGCTATTGATACTGGTGTGGTATCAATCCTCGATTATATTGACAAGCATTTTCTTCTTTCTCAAAAGGAGTATATAACCTTAGGGATTATTGCTACCGAAAAAAAGATTCTTTCTACTCAATTAGCAGTGAAATTGCAACTCAACAGTGAAGACAAAATGCGTTCGTGGATTGGCTCTTTGATTGATAAAAATATTCTTGTCTCGCAAGGTATTAAGAAGGGTACAGAATATTTGCTTAATCCTGAATTGTTTAAGCAAGCCAAATTAGATATTGCTCCTTCGCTGAAGACGATTGAGCCTTATAAACTTGAAGCTTTGATTATTGAGGATTTAAAGTATAACGGTAAAAGTAAGATGGTTGAAATAAAAAATAGATTAAGAGAAATTGATGAACGTGATATTCAAAAAACAATTTATAAAATGACTAAAGCCGGTAAAATTAATATTGAAGGTGCTGATAAGAACCGTGTCTATTTTATCTAAAAAAAAGCAAATAAAAAGCAAAACGAAAAGCAAAATCAATAATGTGCTGTATGTCTGCATTATAAATCTTAATTTCTAAAAAGTAATTGAAAGCATTTTCTTCGTTGATTATATGCACGATACAGAACCTACGATTTGTCCAAAAAAAAATAAACCTATAATAAAATCTAAAATAAAATCAATCATCTTCTTCATTTTCTGACACATGGATGCATTGCTTTTATTTTGCGTATAAAATGAATGTCTAATGTCTAAATGAAAAAAGTTTTAGATCAACCTTTAGATGAACCTTTAGATGAACAATCAACACTATAACCTTGAATATCAATACTTAAATGTTAAGTCTCCTAGATGAACTAACCATCAACAATTAACAATTAACCCTTAACCATTGATAATTAACCCTTAACCCTTAACCATTAATAATTAACCCTTAACCCTTAACCATTGATCATTAACAATTATCCATTAATAATTAACAATTAACAATTAACAATTAACAATTAACCATTAATCATTGATAATTAACAATTAACCCTTAACAACTAATGGAGAATATCGTTAAGAATAAAAGTTTTGCATTTGCAGTGAGAGTTGTGAAATTATACAAATTTTTATGTGAAGAGAAAAAAGAATTTGTGTTATCCAAACAGCTTTTACGAAGTGGCACTTCGGTTGGGGCAATGGTTCGTGAAGCAGAACACAGCGAAAGCAAAGCTGATTTTATTCATAAAATGGCTATAGCTCAAAAAGAAATCAACGAAACTCTTTATTGGCTCGAACTTTTAAAAGAAACCGAATATATAACCCATCAACAATTCGAAAGCATTAATAAAGATGCCATCGAAATCATCAAATTAATCACATCCATAATTAAAACCACCAAATCCCACATTAACCACTAACCACTAACCACTAACCACTAACCACTAACAATTAACAATTGATCATTAACCACTAACCACTAACAATTAACCACTAACAATTAACCACTAACAATTAACAATTGATCATTAACAATTAACAATTAACAATTGATCATTAACCATTAACAATTAAAAAAGTGGACATCGTACACGTAACATACAACCAAACAGGACAAAGCTCAAAAACAAACCCAATGGGAATGCGCGATATGCAGGAAAAAGCATATCAGGCTCGCGATGCGCAATATCTTTTATTGAAAGCGCCTCCGGCTTCGGGTAAATCAAGAGCTTTAATGTTTTTGGCTTTGGATAAACTCAAAAACCAAGGACTGAAAAAAGTAATTGTGGCCGTTCCCGAACGTTCCATTGGCAGTTCCTTTGCCAAAACCGATTTAATGAAATTCGGATTCTTTGCCAATTGGGAACCAAACGACCGTTACAATCTTTGCACACCGGGCAGCGACAATAGCCAAAGCAAAGTAAAATCGTTCCACGATTTTATGCTCAGCAACGAGTCAATTCTCATTTGTACCCATGCAACGCTTCGCTTTGCTTGTGAGGAACTTTCGGAAGACAAATTCAACAACTGTGTACTTGCAATTGATGAATTTCACCACGTTTCTGCCGATGTAAACAACCGCTTGGGCGATATCCTCCGTAACATTATGGACAAATCAACTGCCCATATTATTGCCATGACTGGCTCGTACTTTCGTGGCGACAGCGTACCTGTTCTAAAACCCGATGCCGAAGCTCGTTTTACAAAAGTCACTTACAACTATTACGAACAATTAAACGGTTACAGTTTTCTCAAATCGTTAGGTATTGGCTACCATTTCTATCAAGGTCGCTACACCGATGCCATTTTAGAAATTCTCGATACCAATAAAAAAACAATTCTTCATATTCCCAATGTCAATTCCGGCGAATCAACCAAAGACAAACACAACGAAGTTGATTTTATTATCGATTCTATTGGTTCGGTTGAAAAGCAAGATCCCGAAACTGGCGTCATTCATGTAAAACGTAATACTGACGGCAAAATACTCAAGGTGGCCGATTTGGTTGAAGATAACCCGCGCGAACGCGATAAAATTGTCGCTTATTTGCGTGACATTAAATCCGTCGACGACATGGATTTAATTATTGCTTTAGGAATGGCCAAAGAAGGTTTCGACTGGCCCTTTTGCGAACACGCTTTAACCGTTGGTTACCGTGGTTCATTAACCGAAATCATTCAAATTATTGGCCGTGCAACTCGCGACAGCAATAACAAAACGCATGCTCAGTTTACAAACCTGATTGCTCAACCTGATGCTGCCGATGATTTGGTAAAACTTTCGGTCAACAACATGCTAAAAGCCATTACTGCTTCTTTATTGATGGAACAAGTTTTAGCTCCTAATTGGTCTTTCAAAACCAAACTTTCTGATGAAGACATAGCCAAACCGGGCGAAATTAAAATCCGTGGGTTAAAAGAACCCAGTTCTAAACGAGTTAAAGACATCATCGAATCGGATTTGAACGATTTGAAAGCATCCATACTTCAAGACGATACAATGCTTAAAGCCATGCCCGGCAATGTTGACCCCGAGGTAATCAATAAAGTCTTGATCCCTAAAATTATTAAAATCAAATACCCCGTGTTAAACGATACAGAAGTTGAAGAAATTCGTCAATATGTAGTGGTTGATTCTGTAATTAAAAACGGCGAAATTAAAGAAGTTGGCGATAAACGATTCATCCGCATGGCTGACACGTTTGTTAACATTGACGATATTCACATCGACCTGATCGACCAAATAAACCCTTTTCAAAAAGCCTTTGAGGTACTCTCAAAATCTGTAACAACAAAGGTTTTAAAAGTTATTCAGGAAACCATTGAATCGACTCGCATTAAAATGGATTTCGAAGAAGCCAAAATCCTTTGGCCCAAAATTCAAGAATTTGTAAAAACATACAAACGTGAACCGTCTCTCTCGTCCAATGACCCTCTCGAAAAACGAATGGCTGAATGTATCATTTATTTGAAAGAAGAAAAACGTAAAAGAATGGTTAGTGATCAATGATAAATGGTCAATGATAGCAATTAACAACTAACCATTAACAACTAACCATTAACAACTAACCATTAACAACTAACCATTAATAATTAACAATTAACAATTAACAACTAACCATTAACCCTTAACCATTAACAATTAACCATTGACTACCAAAACTAAAATTTTAGACGAAATATTTAACAGCGATTCATTGGGTTTGCTCAATGTCAAACCAAAGTGTTCTTCTGCCCGGAATGCAGATGAACGCCTGTTGGCATCATTTCAAGAAATTGTTGATTTCTACGAGAGAAACAACAACCAAGAACCAACACCAAACCCAAGTAATATTGCAGAATATCAGCTTTATTCCCGTTTGAAAAATTTGAGAGAAAGCGAAGAAAAAATATCAGCGCTTGCTTCCGTTGACAAATACAATTTATTGCAATCGGCAAAACAAGAATTAATCTCAATCGATGATATTTTTAGTGATAATACATTTGACTTGTTAAATACTGATTCTGAAGGTTTATTTGATTTTAAACATACGCCTAAAGAATACGAGCGGGCAAGTGCTGAATTTGTGGCGCGTCGTAAACCTTGTAAAGATTTCAAAAAGTATGAACCTCTTTTTAAAGAAATTCAAAAGGATTTAGCATGTAATAATCGCAAACTTATTGATTTTGCTCAAAGGAATTTAGTTGAAGGCTCATATTATGTACATAATGGTGTTCTTTTCTTGCTCGAGAAAATCAGCATCACTCAAAAAGAACATTACAAACCCGATGGTACTAGAGTTCGAGAAGATGGACGAACAAGGTGTATTTTTGAGAATGGGACCGAATCCAATATGTTAAAAAGGTCTGTTGAAAAAATCCTTTACGCTAACGGCAAAGTAGTGACTGAAAACATTCAAAAAGTAAACGAAGGTTTCATTGAGAATTTTTGTGCCATAACAACAGAAGACGAAGTTGCTGGTTACATTTATGTTTTAAAATCTAAAAGTACTGACAATCGGATTACTTCTATTCAGAACCTTTACAAGATCGGTTATTCTAAAACTGAAGTTACTGAAAGGATTAAAAATGCTGAAAAAGAACCAACCTATCTTATGGCTCCGGTTGATTACATTGCTGGTTGGAAATGCTTCAACATGAACCCGCAGAAATTTGAACAACTCATTCATAACTTCTTTGGTAATTCCTGCTTAGAAATTGATGTTTTTGATGATAATGGTAAACGTTTTACCCCCCGCGAGTGGTTTATTGCCCCTATTGAAGTCATCGAACAAACAATCGAATTAATTATTAACGGCAAAGTGATTTATTACAAATACGATGCTGTAAACATGACAATAATTAAAAGATAGCACCGATGGCGCCCGTTTGCTACGCGTGTCTTTTCTCATATAGTTCAACCCTGCTCCCGCGCGACTCATGCAAATTCGGGTCACATCCGGACAGTGTTTCCGGGTTTATCAGGACACTTCTTTAGGTCTCTTTTCTTTGCTTTTCAAAAACACGATGAGCAATGAAAAAGACCATTATGATAAGAATTTGTGTTTTGTTTGAATTGTATGCCGGGCTATGCATCAGTTGCCGTGAGGCAGCGAAAATCACAGGACCGGGGTAAGCGACAGGTGCCGTTTATTGTTTCATTCCCCTTCTCTTTATCCAATTCCCCGTTGTCTTTTTCTCGTAAATTGCTTATCTTTACATTTCTCAGGGACATGCGCCCGGGGAAGCATCAAACAGCTCGTTGCATCTCAGCAGCTAGCTGTTTGTAGTTTATGGAGTATCCTTTCCCCCGTTCGGCTTAGCCTCCTAGCTAAGTCGCTCCCTTTGGCCTTGGCATCCCCTGGCTGGCGCAAGTTTGTAACATGTGCATTTTTCATGCCGTTCCCCTTCAATCCCTAACGGAGTACAGACGCGCTACCAGCGCGTCTCCTTTGTAATCAGCACTGCAATATATAAATTAGCACACAACGCCTCCCATTCCTCCTCATTTTTAAATCCACCAAAAATCCCCCCATTCATTCCCCTTCTCCGTATCTATGTAATTCAATTCACACAATAACACAGCGATAACAAAAGCTCAATTAAACACATCCTCATCTTGTGTCTTGATACCCAAATCTTGATACTCTAAAACATGAAATACATCAAACTCCACTCTTCAACCACCTTAGACATCTATTCCGCCTCCTTCGAGTCAGTGTTAGAATGCCCCATCATCGAAGGTGGGATCGCTGCCGGTTTCCCTTCACCAGCCGATGACTTTCTCGACTCGTCCATCGACATCAACAAATACCTCATCAAAAACAAACCCGCCACCTTCTATGCCCGTGTCAATGGACACTCCATGAAAAACGTCGGCATCAACGATGGCGATTTGCTCATCATCGACAAAGGCATCGAACCCGAAAATGGTAAAATTGCAGTGTGCTATATCGATGGAGAATTTTCTATCAAGCGGCTCAAAGTCGAAGAAAACCGCTTCTGGCTCATGCCCGAAAACGACGCATTTCAGCCCATCGAAGTGCTACCCGAAAGCCATCTTCATAAAAACTGAAAAAATAATGACCTCTGTTGATTACCTTTTTCCATGTGATCGGATAAATGAGAAATACTAAATCATTACGGTCATGAAAAAGTTATTTATCACTTTGCTATTCACAATTATCACATTGAATAGCTTTTCGCAATTGGTTCAATTTACCCCCCTTATCGATTCTCCACATAACAATGGTGTTAATAATTCTCATCAAAATGAGAATCAAACATTCCGTACTACTGCTTATGTCTTGAATGACAGAGGTGAAGTTGAGAAAAAAATCTCAATCAAAGTTTCAGTTTGCGAAACTCCTTTGGGGGAAAGATTAAATATCACAGCATATTATGATCCCCAATCGGCAACAGGAGCGACTTGGCAACCGATAAATATTCAGGCATATACAATTGGCAGTGTAACACCAATGACCCAAATAGAGCAGGTGGCTTTTGCAAATTTCAATTACCATGCCATCTGGGGGTTTCAAAAAATATGGTTTAACCTTTAATCATTGTCTGCGCAATGATGAATACATAACATTCAAGACGTTAGCATCACCCAACCATAAAAGATCTGCATTTATCCTCTTTCAACACTTTGCCTTACTGTACTAAAATTTCAAACCATGAGAAACTTTTGCTTGATCACATTTTTATCAATGTGTTTATTCGCTTATACACAAACTTCTAAAGAACATTGGATCGAATGTAATAACGAAGGATGTTTGATCAACGATCCCTATTATACCGATAACACTACCGTAATTTGGACTGGAAAATGTTCGAATGGTAAAGCCACAGGCTATGGAATTCTAACAAAATATTATAGTGGTAAATTGCAATCAACCTATTTGGGGCATTACAAAAAGGGAATCCGACAGGGGAAAGGTCGTTTCGTGCATCATATAGACGGAACTGAACATATTGGTTATTTCAAGGATGGACAAATGGTAGGAAAGGGCACCTGGTCTGATTCTTTGGGCAACCGGTACAAAGGTTCCTTTATCAATTACAGGATGCATGGTAACGGAAAAATGGTCTTTTCTGATGGGAGTACTTTTAAAGGATTTATGGCGACAGATAAATTGTATTCAGGAACTCTTACCCATCCTGATGGTTCTGTTTCACACATCCATGAATGTCAGATAGTCCACACGATCAAAAAAATTAATTCCACTTACAAACCTGAAATTGGTAAGCTGATAACGGAGTATTTTGATAGTCAATGGGAATATTGTGACAAACAAAATGCCGCTTATTATAGAATGGTTACTTACAAAGCACCTAATAAACCGATCGGCACTATCAAAAATTACAATATTTCTGGCGTACTATTGGATGAATATAACGCTGCCTACATAAGTTACGATGATCAGGCAAAGAATTTTTACGAAGGTGAATTTTGGAAATACTATCCAAATCATTCGATCAAAGAACATGGATATTTTCTGAACAATAAAATCAACGGCATACTTACCTTATACTATGAATCGGGTACTATCAGCGACAAATGTTCTTTTAAAGATGGTTTATTGCATGGTATTTCTAAAAGATGGGATGATAACGGCAAATTGTTTATGACGGCAAATTTTAACAACAATGAGGTGTTGAATGAACGATACGATATTTTTCACAACGACACTATCTGCAAGTGGTTAAAGTCTGTAGATTTTAATATAAACAGGAATGAATGGGAAATATGGAATCCGGAAGATGAATCTGTTATTACTAATGACAATAAACTTAAATTCTCTGTTTCCGATTCAATATTCTCACCCCATTTCAGGGAAAAATATATCGATATAAACACTGACAAACCGTTCGAAATTGAAATGAATATTTCAAATATCTCAGGCGTGGATAGTGCAGCATGTGGAATCTCCTTTTTTTCTAATACTTATGACACTTTTTACAATTTCTGTATCAATAAAAGACAAGAATATTTCATCATTGCTTTGAACAAAGGTGAATTTATGCCTCTCACAGACATTACATATTGCCAGGCAATCAAACAAGGAAACGAGAAAAATACACTTACAATAACGAGAACAGATGATGCCTATTTTTTTTGTATAAACGGACATTTAGTTGAAACATTCCAGTTATTACCAATAAATGAGTACAATATTGGTGTTGCGGCTTACTACAAGGGTGAACACCTTATTCATAACATATACACCTACGAATTAAATCCGGCCTGTCTTAAATAATTCAATAAAATGCACTTTATCAGTCACAATCCTAAGATTGTGACTGATAAAACTCACAAAATCAAATTAACCACACCAATGAATACAAAAATCAATACTCGCTTTATTCTACTCTGTTTGGGCTTATTTATAGGCTTAATTGGTTGTCATTTCCACCAAAATGATAACAACAAGTCAGATTCAATAATTCAACCTAATATAGCTCAAAAGCAAAATCCAATCGAATTATTCGACCTTATCTGTTTGTTTGCTCATGATCCTTCTTCCCCTTCACTCGAATGGGCAAATCAAGCGAACAATCCTGACATCCTTTGGTCTAATTCTGGTATTCTAATGTCCGATGATCGCTTCTATCGTCATGGGCAGGCAATTGTTTCTGTTAACAATCAATTATTAAATTGTCTTGATGTCAATTCTGTTCCTTGCAAATGGGATCTGGTTTTATCTGGCTCTCGCTGTGGTTACAACTCCTGTCTGATTCAAAGTGTCCATCATCAAGCTTTCAACGAAATATCTTTACCTGAACTTTTTAAGGGAAGAAATTTTAACTGCAAAGTAATTGATCATGATGACTTTACTTCACGTTATACATTCTCAATTCCCGGAAAAACTCCATTCCTCCTGTCAATCTCTTGGTCTTGTGGCTCTGCTGGCTGTTCGCTGAAAATCATTTGCGATTATGAATAATTTCACCATTAAACCATCTGAATATGAAAAAAGTATATCTCTCGTTGCTCTTCTCCATAATGACATTTACATCTATTCATGCAGAAAGAGAATGGGGCAAAATGTCTGACCTTGACGACAATGGCGGCTCATCGTGGATAATCTTTGCTATTATTTTCTTAATCGTAATAGTGAAAGTGATTTTTGATTCGAAGAAAAAGTGAAAATACAATCACGCCTTCACCTCAAAACAACAAACCCAGCCCAGGAATAAGGCTCCGGGTATTTCTTCTTCACCTTCAATTGTGCCTCTTTCAGCGCTTCGATTACCGACTTTCCGGTGAGATAGCCATCATAAAAGTGGATCATCAATTCCGAAGTCGCTTCATCCGGCACTTGCCATAAACTCATCACAATATTTTTGACACCGGCCATTTTAAAGGCGCGTTGCAAACCATAAACTCCCTCACTGTCGCTTATATCTCCTAATCCGGTTTCACATGCCGACAACACCACCAAATCAACATGGGTTAAATCCATTCCCGATATTTCAGCGGAAGTCAACACGCCGTCTGTTTGCGTTCGGTTGTCCTGACCGTGCAATTCTCCCGAAAGCAAAAAACCGGAACGAATCATCGGGTTTGTCACAATCGTATATCCATCGCTGATCCCGTAGATGCTTTCCCGCATCACCGTACTCGTATTTTTTGGGTAATAAAAACCATGCGTGGCAATATGTATCAAGCGTATTTTATCGTCACTTTCCAAACATCGAAAATTGGCTTCTGTGGCATTTATCCCGCAATAAATATTGTATTTCAACCCTCTTTTATCCATCAGTTGCGCTATCGTGCTGATTTCTTTGCGCGTTCCGGGTAGTGCAGCAAATCGACCTGATAAAATGTTACGGGTGATTTCTTTTTGAACATCATTTCCCCAAGCGGCGGTTTCGGCCATAGTACCAAATGTAACATCTCCAAATAATGCCACATTCATCAGCGTTTGCGTGCTATCTTCCTTGGTGTTCCATATCTCCTTCAGGCTGCTTAAGGTCTCCAGACTGTACGACTCATCAATCGTGAGTGCAGCAAATGATACCCTGTGCAAAATGCCACTCAACGATACAAATACCCGACTGGCTCCCTCAAGATGCTTTGTCACTGGCGCCCAAACCATTTTGTACATTTGCCCGTGTTGATTGTCGGAGTAAAGGGCATTTATATTGTCTTTCGAACAGCCTCCCAGCAATGCCTCTATTTCACGTTCTTCTGCCAATGGCACCAGCTTCAAATCAGCACTATGTGGGGTAACAATCACTGCATAATACCGATTCGCGATGGGATTTAACGGATCAATCGGAAAATTGACAAATTCAATTGCCACCTCATCATCATTCAGTTGGTCACGTACCTTCTGCCAGGTAATCTGTTTTAAAAAATATGCTTTTGTGTCGGCATGTTGCTCTACCTTTTCTATTAGCTGGTGTTCTTCCATCGTCAGGGTGTCAAGCAGATCCATCAATTGCTCTCGCTGATGCACTTGCAGCATTGCTTTTATTTCCGATTCCTTTTTACGTTTTACAATGTCTCGATATAACTTCTCTGCGTTATCGTCACGTAGTTGTTTAATAACCGCTTCAAATGCTTGTTGCGATTGCAGTGCGCCATGCTTTAAACACAACACATTGTTGAGCACCTTGCCAATATTCCCTGCGCCGTTTTGCTGCAAATAAAACGCATTGATGATTCGGGCATCAGTCTCAAATCGTCTGGTAAAAAACTCTTTTTCTTCGAGCGTTGTTGTTTCAAAATATTGAGCCATCAACATTTTTAACGTGCTGTCTGCTTCTGCCATCATTTGAATCGCCTTGGCTTGATGCCCCAACGCACCATAAGTGAGTGCTGTTTGGATGGCTGGTTGAATATTCTCCTGAATTGAATAGCCTGACGGTTTTATGGTTTGCCAAAAAATACGGTATTGCTCGTTGGCCTTCTGATACTGTTTCTGCCTAAAATAGAACGCAGCCAATGCCCTTTTTTGAATTGCCATAATCCGTTGCGGCATTTCTTCACTTGACGCGATGGCTTCCTCAAAATATGTTTCTGCTTCCTTGTAATTGCCGGCAAATTCTTCATACAATCCCATTTGATTGAGATAATAGGTGTAAATTTCATCACCTTCAAAGGTCGATGAAAGCTCATTTGCTTTCTCTGCAAATTGCCGTGCCTCTGTAACATTACGGCTGCTTATTTTTGAATTGAGCATGGCAAGCACAACCCCAAAATACATGGTCGTTTCTTGGTACGCATCATCAGTGGACATTTTTTCGTAAGCCTGTTCTCTGATTTGCAATCCTTTGACTATATCGCCTCGCGATTCTGCATATTGGGCGTAGGTCAGCATCAATATGAGGGAATAAACACGCTCCCTTTCATCCATCTTCTGAAATTCATGATTCAGATTTCGAAACCATTCATCTGCTTTCACCACATTGCCCTTACTGAGTTCTATTTTGGCAAGACGGATTTTGGTGTCCATGACATTGGTGCGTTGTTCTGAATCCATTTGTTGTGCGATGAACAGGCATTGGCGGTACAATTGCTCCGCCTTTTCAATATCCTTCCCAAGGTTTTCAAGGCAAAAAGCATAATTAAACTCAATCCGGTAATGTCGCCTCTGCAAAAATTGGTTGCCCCATTGGGAACTGACAAAGGCTTTTTTTAAAATCCAGAATTCCGATGTAATTGTTTTCTCGTTCTGGCTCTTTTCATACAAAGTTGCTGCATACGTCAGAGCCTTTTCATACTTCCCTTCTGTAAAATACTCCTCAGTTTGATTGACATATTGGTACTTGTTATCGACCTGATGTACCAGCCATGCAACCGGAACATATTCTATTACCAGACCCAAAATCCCAAAAACAACAATCAATATCCAAAATCCGATGTTGTGTGCGACTTTTCTGAAATTGCGTACGAAGTGGTAAACCCCCACCATCAGAAACAACACAACAAACAGGGTCACAATAAGCATTCCCCCATATTTGTAAATCCCCCACAAACCGGTCGGTTGCATTACAAACCACAACAAATTGGCAATGTTGACACAGAGATATAAAATGACAATAATCACTAAGCCATAAAAACTTTGCCGCAATGTTTGTTTTTTCATGTAAGCCTTTTTATCAGAACCATCTCAATTCTTTCAGCATCGCTTTCGATAACGATGATTGGTGTGGATACAGTGCTTGCATCTTTTGAATGGCGGTTTTTGCCTTTGATAGGTTGCCGTTTTGAATATAGGCCAACGACAGGTAATAAAGCACATCTGCTCCGAAGGATGCGTTGTCGCGATTCAGTTCTTCAAAAATACCAACACAATCCTTTTTTTGTAACAAACGGCTCAAGCCCAAATAGAAATAGAGCCTTGCATTTTTTTCGTGCAATGATTCGATTGACTGCAACAGTTTTTCTGCATTGGGGTAATCGCGGGCTGCTATTTGCTTTATGGCTGCTATGGCAATCTCACTTTCCTGTGCTGTCATCCCTTCAATCAGTGTGTTATTACCCCTCACCAGGTCGTTGGTCGTAGTTGATATGGTTATGGATGTCGGCACCAGTCCTGCATACTTTTCTACAAAGGCGTCATTCGATAGCTGTGTGGGCTGCCAAATCATGACCACCCCTGCTATCATGGCTGCGGCAAAGGTGACATAACCTATTAACTTCCGTCTGGGGCGCATTGTAATAGTCAGTTGCTTGTCTGCTCGCTCTTCCTCCATTTCTTCTCGGGCTCGCTTTATCTGTTCTTCCACCAAGGCTCGCGTGCGTATTTGCGTCACAAGTGTTGTTTCCAGTTCGGATTGTGAAACAGTCTCTTCGTTCCATTCGTCATTGTTGCCTTCTGCCTGAGCCAGTTCCTCTTTTGCAGCTTTAATCTGTTGTTCGGCGTTTGCCCTCGACCTAAGCTGTTCTATTAATTGCCGTTGCACTTCTACTGCATTTTTCAGCTTTTCATCATGTTGAAGGTTGGCTTCAAATGCACTTTTTTCAACATCGCTCATCTCACCACGTAGGTAGCGCTCCACATTCTCTTGCTCTTTCATGATGGTTCTCCCATTAATTGTTGGCGCTCCTCGCTCGTTATCATCTCGGCATCTTCCAATTCGCTCAGGTACATCTTCTTCAATGTCTTCATGCAGCGCGACCTTTGGTTTTTCACAGTATCTGTCGATTGATAATTGGTCTGTTCCACGATTTCCTTATCGCTCTTTTCGTGGTACCAGTACAGTGTCAGCAGGGTTTTGCACGGATCTGTCAATTTACCCACTATTTGATTGAGCAACATCGTCTTTTTATCCAATTCGGGCAACAAATCACTGTCGGGTTCCTCAATATCATGGATGCGTTCCGTCAGCCAAATCTTTCCCTTGCGCTTCATCTCATCAATGGCCATGTTGCGCCCTATGCTGAAAATAAAGGTCTTGATACTACAACGCATGTCTGTCAGCTTTCCCGCATTCACATACCCGCAAAACACCTGAAAACTCTCACTATAGATATCCTCCACCTCGTCAGTCCTTAAATCAGAAAAGGACTGTCGCATATATCCTATAAAGGCACTGTAATGTTGCTTATACAATTGGGTAATCACTCGGGGATTGGATTGACGAATCAGTTGTATCGTTTCTTGATCATTCATTTTACACAATATTCTGATGATTAATAAAAAAGCATGACGTCATATGGCTAAATCTTCATAAATTTGTTCCTAAAATATCTATTTTTGAGTTAATTCGTGATCAATTCAAAAATAAAAAGACATTATACCAAACTCGATTTTTGTGTATGAGAAGGATAAATTTTGATAATTTGCTATTAATTCACCTTCAGTTTGATAAACTGAATACTAGTCACTTTATTAGTTCTTCGGAATTACTGTGTGAAAAAATGATAACAGAAAGCTATGTAAATCAAGGCAATGATATTAGGTGTAAAAAAATAAATATTGTAAATAAAATATTCTGCAATAAGAATGAAATTACAAATTCAATTTTATTTGAAAATATAAAAGGTATTATTTCTCCAGTAAATCACGATTTGCTAGTAACTATTTTTTACAATGGTCACTTTTTTGAAGTTGCTTGCAAAGCAATAGTTACGAATTTTAAGGAACGTAAATTTATTCTTTGTGATTTAATAACCATTGATAAAAATATGTTTCCCTTACATGAATTAGAAATAATAAAATGGCTAGTTAATCCAACTTGCTGGGAAAAGCTAGTAAATGACTCGAAATATCTTGATAGAGAAGAAATTAGCAATATAGTTGTAAATAAAATTGTATCTATCGCTTGTCATTCTGTATATGATGGCACATACACTTATAATTCTAATGACCCTAATGTAGAAAAAATAAAAAATGCTTATAATTCATGCTATATTCATTCAATAGAAGTTTTAAATAATTCAAAAAATAAATTTAAAACAATAAGACAATTTATACCTCCATCAGATCACGAATTAAGTTTTTTTGAAATATGGTCTAATATTAAATGTCGTCCATATAGTGATTTCGAAATTAATTACAATTTCGAAGCTAAATCAATTATGTTATCTTCAATGCACAAGGAAACTTTTTTAAAACGAGATAGTGATTTTAGATCATATTTCAATGAAGAAACTGAAGAATATATTCTAAAGGCAAAGAAGTCATTTAATACCAGATATGAAATGAAAAATTTCATAATTGAGATTGAAAATGACTTTATCAAAAATAATATCATCACAGCATTTACGCAAAATTTAGACACATTAGATTACTATACATACAATGTATTTTGTGATGATATTTTTACTATTTTAAATAAAAGATTACAATTTGTCGAAAGTAAACCTTTTGATATTAGTTCGCCTGCAAATCATAATATTAGAGATAGTTATGATGAATTTGTATCATGGTTTAAAAAACCATTTATCCCGTATTGAAATCAATCTTTAAAAACGTAACAAAAGGCTCTTTATAACCCGTAAGTGTATTCGTTCATGAAAATTACTGATAACATTTTACATAGTAGTGTTGAGCAAATAGCAGATTATTTAATTGAAGCAGGTATTTCATCATCGAAATTAATTGGTACATATGGAAATTCATTTATACCCGATGGAGCTGTTATTAAATTTACTGATTTTGAAATAAAAGGTGAAAGAGAAACTGTCGTTGATGGCGTAAAAATCCCTTCAACTCGATACATTCAGCTAATTACAGATAAAGGCTATGTTTGTAGTCTATCACGCTTACAAGCATCGGTGTTTATTGGAGATCCGGAAAATGGGATTACAGAGATTCAAAGTGGCATCCATAAAGGTAAGTTTTTCCTAAAAACCAACACTACTCCAAATCCATTTTTAATGGGTAACCAAGCATCCGCATTAAAAAAATTAGTTGGTAAATCTTTTTTATGCAACCATATTTCTGGTTTTCGTTCTATTTATTGCAGCGAAGGCTATCATTCTATTGATGAATTACAAATTGAACCTTACACAATTTGCAAACTGACAGAATACAAATCATAATAATATAAAATACCAAGATATAAGTAGATCCGTAACAAAGTCTGATAACACTCCTATTTCATTTCCTCTGTGCCTGAATTTACTTTATAAATGCACAAACCAATTAGTTTTCAGGAAATACATGCCCTACAATATTTCCTTCCATCAGAGTAATGCTACAACATAATGGAAGCTTATCTCCAAACAGTTGTGATATTCCACTTTTAGGTGATATTCTAATTTCTCCTAAAAGTTCATTTTGAAATTTACCACCTTTTAACCAAACACCGGAGATTAATTTCCCATTAGATTCAGATCTAAATCTCTTTACAATAACCTCCCAATCTTGTACTTCTAAAACTTTTGGCAAAACATCAATAAATTCCTCGATTGTTTCACATGCAGCAGCTTCAATAAGTGTACTTAAGTCATGCATGTTTATTTTTTCTGAGAAATAGTTTACACGACCAGGTTCGTCGCAATATTTTTTAGACTTCACTATTACATAGTATTGTTCATACTCCTTTCGTACAAGTTGTAATTGAATAACATTATCTCCAATTACAGCATAAACATCCCCCCAATAGAATGGGCCTTCGTATAAATGTTTTTTCATCTCGAATGCAGTTAATGATCATATAAAATTAGTAAATTTTAAATAGATGTTAAATTCGTGAATTAAAAAAATGTTTATTCATATTTTGTGGCACACACCCCATAGTTGCCCCAAGTTCATAACTTGTGCCCATTCCTCTTTCCAATAGATATTTCGGTGATATTGCCCCCCTATTACAGGTATGATTTTTAGGCGATGGTAGTATGACAAAATTACCGTTTTTTCCTCAAACTTTGCCCCGCTAGTGCCCATTGCTGCCGCACGATTGCATCGTGTGGCTTATTCCCAGCTGGCGCAAGGTTGCAACTTGTGCCTTTTTTTGCCGTTCCCCTTCGGGTCGGGCTTTCCATTTCAAGTCCTCGCTTTGCTCCGGGCTTTCCACTTCAATCCCTAACGGTACATTTCGAAGCCCTTCAATGATTTGTCGTACAGCCTGGGCACGCACTGGCTCCCTCGTCCCTTCGCTCCCTTAAAACGATGCCTCAGAAGACCCACCCACCCTCCCTAGAGGTAATTCGGCATTCGTCCACTCACCTCGGCAAGGGGCGCGCCGGGTCGGCCGGGCAGCCGTCTCTTATGGTAGCCATATCCGCGGCTAGCCGGCAGCCCGTCCGCCAAAGGTGGGGCCGGTACTCTTTATGCACAACCCGTTCCGTCAGCCATTTCTTAAAGTTCGGCGAAGCCTCCAGGCTTCGTCGCATGGTTGGCCATGGCCTCCCTCTCTGGCATCTCATATCCATTGTTGCACACTACAATCTGCCGTCCCCAGCCCGGCACACCCCTTGCAGCTTCGGTTCGTTCCCTCATGGCAGCCTCCCTTGTCCGTGGGGCAGCCCTCACTCGTTACACTCCATTGCGCTTGGCGCTCCGTTCCTGCGTCACGGAAACTGCCTGCGCTCCATTCGTTCACTCCCTCACGCATCCCCACGTCCATCGGCTGCCCATTTTAGGCTCGCCTGCTGGTCGCCGTCGGCTGCGGGGCTGTCATGCTTTTTGCAAACCCCGCCCGCGTCCGGCATTGCCCCCTCCGGTCTCATACAATTCGTTCCCATCGCATTCCATCCAAGCCTCCACACACCTCAATCTCCGGGGGCAAAGCCTCTCTTATAAAAGGCCAGTTTCTCATTTATCGCCCGCAGCCAATGTCACTTCATTCACTCACCTCGCTCGTTGCGCTACATCCATTCACCTTGAGTCTTCACACCCTGCACATCATCTACCCGTTATCGTTACCCGTCACACATCGTCAAGGTTCATTCCTTCGCTCCACAACGCTCGTTTCATTCATTCAGCAACATTCGCTGCCACCCACAACGCAAAAAGCCCGCCAGCCCCTGGCCGCAAGCAGTTGCCAGCCCCCGTGCTCATCCTTCGCACTCCCGGTCTGCCACCGCCGGCTCCACTCGCAGACGGCTCGCGCCGAAGAGAAAAAGGTGGCCGCAAGCCATTGCACCCACCTTTTTCCAAAAAATACTGCAGCCCCTCCAATTATCCCCCCGGTACAGACGCGATTCATCGCGTCTCAAAAAGCACTACCAGTGCGTCTCAAAGCTACCAGTGCGTCTCAAAGCTACAGTGCGTCTCCCTCCACTCCTAAACTCCTCCACTCTAAACTCTTCCACCTCTCCACTTCTCCACTTCTCCACTCTTCAACTCCTCCACTCTAAACTCTTCCACCCCTCCACTTCCTTCCCCCACCCGCAAAAAAGCCACCTCAAGTTAGGCATCCGGCTCAAACCCCGTCAAGGTCATGCCCTTCGGGTTTTGCAGCCCCATCCCATACATCACGTACCCATTTTACTCACAAGCAAATCCAAAATAACCAACAGGGCCGCAAAAACCTTGACAGGTCGCCGGACACCTTTCCATCCCGCTGTCTTTTTGCTCGTTGGGGAAAAAAATATTCCACATCCATCCATTACACACACACACGATGAGGTTAATTCCAGCAGAGTAGAGTAGGGGCGTAGCCACCACACACCCCCCGGCCGGTACAGACGCGATTCATCGCGTCTCAAAGCTAACAGTGCGTCACAAAGCTACCAGTGCGTCTCCCTCACCACCCGTTCACCTCCACTTTTCCACTCTTCCACTCCTAAACTCTTCCACTTCTCTACTTCTCCACTCTTAACTCTTCCACTCCTCCACTCCTACACCCCTCCACTTCTCAACTTTCCATAATGCTCCTAATCATAAGCCCCAAGTTACAGGACTGCTGGGCAATGCCACAAGGGTGCGCTGCGCCCGTTCAAAAAAATCTCCACCCTCGTGCCTCGGGTCGTATTTTTTTGCCCGGCCCTTGCAGCAATGCCCCCCAGCCTGTGGGCGAAGGGCATTATGTTTATTCGCTCCTTTCACTGTAGGGCGTGTGGCTGGTGGCTGCACCTCTACCTCGTCAGCTCTTTCAAGTGCCGCTGCGTCATCATCCGGGGCAGCGCACCCGAGGTCTTCCTCCAGCTCTTTCACCTTCAGCTGGTCATCTCTCAGCTCCCTTTCTAAGGGGGCTTTTTTTTATGTCGGCATTCCTCTCATATAAATACCACATCAATAAATTTATCCATCTACTATTTTGTATATTATCTCTCTGCAAAACAAATAACAACACAACTCAGGCACATTTACAACTCAGACGTCACAAAATAACAAACGCCCGATGAAGCTTAACTTCACCGAGCGTTTCCCCTCTTATCAAACACCTCTAAAGAATATCTTTTATCAATAGGCGTTAATCCAAAACACATGCAGGTTTATTTCAGCCCTTCTGCTCTTTCAATTATTATCCCCCTTCCTTTGAGGAAAAGCTGCGATGGACTTCTTCATTCCCCATCCACGCTGGCCTGTGCCACCGCTGTCATCACGCCGCCCGCAAGCGCCACATAACCGGCAGCCGTCACCAGCCCTACCGGCAACGCCACCGGAGCCGCCAACAACGCTCCCCCAACCGCCGCCAGACTGATGCCCACTGTCCGCACCACTCGGAAAAACTTCGACGTCGGTGCCTTCATTCTTTCTACCAATCCCATCTTCTATCGTTTTAATTCGTTAACGTTCCTTCCTCACTCTAACGGCCGCCTCATACGTGCAGTCCGCCTTTCTTCAGTCTCCCTTCCAATAGGGCAGGGTCGGGGCAGGGCTTCAATTCACCGCCTTCTCCAGGTATGTCAACCGCTTCTCCAAAAAATCAATCCGCTGGCTCAGCAAATCATTCACCCCCTTAAACTCACTCTTCAACAGCGCCATGGTGCTCTTTACCTCACTCACGTCTTTCTCCACCCGCTTGAAGTCGGTCAGGAGCTGCCGGAGGAAGTAACTCACCACCCCCAGCATTCCCGACATCACCACCGACAGCAAAATCTCCGGTTTCATCACCGTCTCCATCTCCGGTCAGTTAAAGACCCGACACACTCACCAGCGACAAGGCATTGTATCGTCCGTTTTTCAATGAATACGACACCCCGTTCACCATTTGGTAGAACTCAATCCCCAGCACCAAAAACAGCGGATGCGTGCTGTTGGCTGTCAGTGTGTTGGTCAGCGTCACCGCTGCAATGTTCCCGTCCGATAGTGACAGTTCTCCTGTTTGCGACGTTACCGCCTCAAACACATTCCCCTCAAAGTCAATCGAGGCTCCCGCCGAAATGAATCGGAAATGCGTGGCTCCCTCCGGTGCCACAATCGCACTGTCGGGCGAAAAAGCCGGTATGGTCACCTCCAACTCTCCACTCACTCGGTCAATGGTCGCACCATATTGAGCATACAATGTGCTCGACAGCTTCCCGTCTAGGTTAAAGTCAAAGCCGGTCAGTAACTCCAGCTCTCCGTCCAATACGTTGCGCTGTCCGCGGATACTGGTGGCATCTGCTTTCACCACCACCATCATCTGCTTGGTCAGACGGCTCACCATGCGGTTATCCGCCGCCTTCATCAACTGCGCACGAAAAGCCATCCTCAATAACTTGCCCGCACTCCCTGCCCGCGCAAATTCCAGTCCGTTCTCTCTGGTTCGTGCAAATGCTGCATCCGATTTGATCCGATCTCCGTCCACGCCGCCCTTGGCGCGCGCCAACATCCCGTCCTTCGACTTGTAGAACGTAATATCACCGATAGTACCCTCTAGCTTAATAATTCCACTCTGCTTTGCCATGATCAAAAAAATTAAATGATTCACTGCAAAACTATGATGTGGTCAAACACCACCCAAACAGCCACTTCCGGCAATGGTCATTCTTGCCGCTTTTTGCCGCCTTTTCTCAATTCTCTTATTCTGAAAGATTTGGTAAATTTGCCCTTACGCCATTTAACCACCTATCACAGCCATCTTGGCAGGAGAGGAGCATCCCCAATCTGTCCCGGATAGTGTATCGTTAGTGAATAGATAAAGCATAGATAGTGTATAGATAGAGCATGGATGGTGTATGAAAACCATCTCAACACATCAAAAGAATCCAACCGTGAAAACTACCCGCATCACCATCTACCCCAAAGACGTGCAACGCATCACCGGCAAAAGCGACCGATATGGCCGCCACCTGTTGGCACGCATCCGGGGCCGTTATCACAAAGAGCCCCACCAGTTCGTCACCCTCGACGAGTTTTGCTCCTTCACCGGCCTCCCCTCCGAACAAGTCGCCCCCTTCCTCATCGACTAACATTCCCCCAATCGTGCGACACCAAATCGCACCAATCCTCATGCCCTTTTTCCATTATTTTTGTATCGTTTTAGCTTTAAAAAGTTGAGTAAAGCGTCTGAAATTCATATATTTGTATTAGGTTTCAAATGTAACAAACACCCCTTTTTTAGGTCAAAATTTATGAGAACCAAAAGGTGAACTAGTAATTTGTATTCCTTGTAATGCGTTGTGCTTCTGTTGGTTGTGTGTTATTTCATGCGTTCGGTCACCCCGACCAAGTGGATGTCAAACGACATCAAAAGCCTGCAAATCGTATGATTTACAGGCTTTTTGCTTTTGAGGTGTTTTGAATTAAAACAAAGTTTTTCAAGTTACGGGTGAGTAATACGGTGAGTAATTTTATTTCCTATATTTACTCACTGGAAATGCTGCAAAATACTACAAAGCAGTTAGTTGCTCGTTTTATTTGATGCCGTTTGTTGGTGTTTAGTGAGGTTGATTGGTGAGTTCTCGGTGAGTAATTCGGTGAATCAAATTAAATGAAGTCAAATCACACTAAATCTCATTGACATGAAAGCATGTACCACCTTCGGTATTCAGTTCATTACACGAGCAGCTAAAAACCCTGTGCTCCCTATGACCATCTTTGTTCGTATCACGGTCAATAGCCGTCGTGCAGAATTATCCCTTAAACAAACCGTATTGGCATCCGAATGGAGTGTTGTTTTTAGCCTTTCTTTGCACCATTCTGCACAAACAAAAAATCCAGTAAGTGTTGACTTACTGGATTTTGCGTTATTTTTCATTTCTTATCAGCGGAGAGTGAGGGATTCGAACCCTCGATACCCTTTTGAGGTATACACACTTTCCAGGCGTGCTCCTTCGACCACTCGGACAACTCTCCGGGAATTAATGCACGGGAGGAGAGATTCGAACTCCCGACAGCTGGTTTTGGAGACCAGTGCTCTACCGCTGAACTACTCCCGTGTGTGGTTTTGAGACTGCGAAAATAGAACTTTTTCCCGTTTTTGGTGTGTTTTGCGCAATTATTTTTCCTGTTTTTTTGTAGGTTTCGATTGATGCATTTCTATTCCAATGGTTTAATCCTCGTCACTAGGTGAAGAGCCGGATGTGGGATGTTTGCTGGGGGTGTAACCGTAAAAGGATTTGAATTGGCGACTGAAGTATTTTACGTCGTTATATCCAACTCGGAACGCAACTTCGGAGACATTGTAGCCTTTTTCGAGCAGTTGTGCCGCAATTTTAAGTTTCATTTGGCGCAAGAACTCGATGGGGCTGAGGTTGGTCAGGCTCTTGACTTTGTTGTAGAACACCGTTCGGCTTAAGCAGCAGTGGGCTGCCATTTGGTCGATGTTGATATCATTGGCATAATTCTGATTGATAAATTCGATAAGGTGATTCAGAAAGTTCTCGTCCTTTGAGCTGATGTTGAGGTTTCCCGGTTCAATGGCTTTATGCTTTTTAAGGTAACCTGCAATTTTTTCACGTTGTATCACCAGGTTGAGAGCCACTGATTTCAGGTACTCAACATTAAAAGGTTTGGTAATGTATGCTTCCGCACCGGTTTCCACACCTTGTATTTGGTCGGCCACATCGTTTTTAGCTGTGAGCATGACCACGGGAAGGTGAGACGTTTCAATACTCTCCTTGAGGGTGCGTGTCATTTCAATGCCATCCATCACAGGCATCATCACGTCGGTGATGATAATACTTGGGTTATATTGACGAGCCAGAGGGAGCGCTTCCTGGCCGTTGACAGCCTTGATGCAATTAAATTCCGGGCGTAACGATTGGCAGATGTAATCCAATATTTCGGGATTATCTTCAACCACCAGAGCTGTTCTGATTTGGGGTTCGTCGAGTGGGTTGGTTGTGTCAACTATTTCATTATCAGGGATTGTTAGGGGGTGGGGTTGATGGATTGCATCGTGAATGATGGTGATTTCCGGCTGGTTTGTTAAGTGTTGGTTTCCCTTTTTGAGGCATAAGGTAAAGGTACTGCCCTGACCCGGTTCAGATGTCACTTCGATGGTTCCTCCATGAAGTTTGGCAAGTTCGTATGACAATGACAGTCCGATTCCGGTTCCCGACAAGTCGTTGGTGCTAAGGATGGTGTAACGCGTGAAAATTTCGGGCAATAGCTCAGGGGCAATGCCCCGTCCATGGTCAATGACGGCGATGTTTACCGCGTCGGGTGTCTCGTCAATTCGAAGGGTTACTGTTTTTCCACTGTCGGTGAATTTGAGCGCATTGGAAAGCAGGTTGTATATAATGATGTCCAGACGGGATACATCAGCCCATACTTTGGGGTCATCTGTGTTACATTCAAAGGAATAGTGAATGTTTTTATGGGCCGCTAAGGGTTCAAAGCTGTTGAAGATATCCAGAGCAAAGCGTTTGATGTCGATTTCGCTCACCTGGAGGGTCATTTTGTTGTTTTGTATCTTTCTAAAGTCGAGCAATTGATTGGTAAGCATGAGCATTCGTCGGGCGTTTTTTCTAATCACGCGCAATTGTTTACCCACGGCATCGGGCAAGTTACTTTTGTTAATGATGTCTTCGAGTGGGCCTATGATGAGTGTCAGTGGGGTTCTAATCTCGTGGGAGATATTCGTAAAGAACTGCAGTTTCATCTGGTTGACCTTTTTTTCCAGTAGCAAATCGTGCCTATAAAGGTTGAGTTGCGTGAGGGTTCGGTGTACCCAGTACGTGGCAATGACCAATATGGTAAGAAACATCAGATAGGCCCACCAGGTACGATACCAGGGGGGAAGTATTCTGATGGACAACACACGTTCGTTGGTGTCCCAAATGCCGGCGCCGGATGATGCTTTTACCCGAAAGGTATAACGGCCGGGAGGCAGGTTTGTGTAAACAGCCCTGTTTTGATTACCCACTTCGTTCCAGTCGGACTCAAAATTATCCAGTTTGTAGGCATATTTCATCACCATGTTATCTTCGTAGCCCAAAGACGAGAATTGGATGCTGAAAGCGTTCTGGTGATGATTCAATTCCAATACGTCGGTGTAGCTGATATTTTGCTTTAGGGGTGAGTTAGGCGAATGAACAGTTATCTCTTTGTTGGCGATAAACAGATTGGTGAGTTCTATTCGATAGGTTGCTTTTTGTAATTGTTCCATTTCGGGATGAATGGCCACCAAACCATTCGATCCTCCAAATAGAAGGGTACCGTTGTGAGTTTTGAGGCATGTGTTCTCTGAAAAGGAGTTGAAAAATAGCTTGTTATTGGCATTGTACAGTTCCATTTGGTTGTTTCTCAAGTCAATTTTTGAGATCCCATTTTCGGTGCTGAGCCATATATAACCATTGTTATCCTGAAGTATTCCCATCACGATATCGTTTCCCAAGCCTTGATCGGACGAATAATGAATGAATCTTATTGGCTGATCTTTTTTATAATTCAACCGATTGGCGCCGCCTCCGTAAGTGGTAAACCACAGATGTTGTTCGTTGTCTTCAAAGATGTGTACAACGTCATTATAACTCAGGCTTTCAGGTGTGTCGGGTGAGTGGAAGAAGGTTCTGAACTGAAATTGGGCTTGATCCAACGATTTTATGTCGATACAATTGATGCCAAAAGCAGTCGCAATCCAAAGCTGATTGTCGTGAGCCAATAAAATGCTTCTTACCAGGTTGCTCGACAAGTTGCTATTGGCTGTATTTATGTTGACGAATTCCATTTTGCCACCCATGCGTCGTGATGCCAGGCTGATGCCATTGCCAAAGGTGCCAATGCAAAAGCGCCCAGGGCTCAGTTGGATGATGTCGTATATGTTATTGCTTGGAAGTGAGGTGCTATCATTATCGTTGTGCTTAAACCATTCGAAACTGAGTTGATTGTATGAAGTACCCTGGGTGACCGGATTTTTGCTAATGCCAATGCCTTCGCCTTTGGTGCCTAACCAAATGAAGCCTCGGTCATCTTGTAACATGGCGTAAACATTGTTGCCTTGTTCCGAGCTGTTGGGAGTTGTAATCAGGTTGATGGTTTGGAAGGGATTCGATTCTTTGCTGCGAAATAGGTGTATCTTTCCATTTTTGGTGGCAACCCACCGCACTTGGTTGTTGTCCTCCATGATGCATCGAACCAGGTTGCCATTTTGGCTTTTATCCTTTTCATCAGGTATCAGGTGACGAATGGCCGGTGTGGTTCTGATTACTTTGTCGAGGCCGCCATTGTTTTGGCCGGTGCCAATCCACATGTTGCCGTTGTGATCTTCGGTGATGCAGTGTACGATGTTTGATGACAGTGTGTTGGGGTCGGTTCCATTGTTGCGGTAAAACACGAAAGCATCGGTATTTCGATCATAATTGGCAAGACCGGCACCATGAAGGCCAATCCAAAGACGGTTATCCTTGTCTTCGTAAAAATAGTGCCGTTCAAGATCCGTGGCATATAGGTTGTCCTTAGGGGTGAGTTCGTAATAGTGCGTTTGCATCGTAGCCGTTTCCACGCGGGTAATGCCAAATAGGTTGCCCGTCACCCACATTTGATGGTGCCGGTCGGCATACAGGTCGAGCACCGTTTGGTCGTGAAACGGTACTGATATCCATTGGTTGGTTTCGGGGTTGACATTAACTAAACCCATTCCGGCTGTCCCCACCCAAAAGCGGTTGTCTTTGGCGACAAGGTGTGTGACTGGCATCGACAGAGCCGGATGGCTGTTGCTTGCATTTCTAAACCAAAAGGCATGATTTTGTTTGTTGTAACACAAAATGCCATTTTGCCGGGTTCCAAACCATATTTCGGTATTGTTTTCGGCCACAGCACCTGTAAACTCAATATCCACATTGAGGTGTTGAAAATTCATGTTTTGGTTCTCGATGTCGGTTTTCGACAGGAAATTGATGCCGCGTATTGTCCCAATCCACAGGTTGTTATCGCTATCGGCATGAATGAGGCTGACCTTATTGTTAGAGATGGCATTGGTTCCTCTACTTAGGAATTGTGTAATGCTATATGTGTCATTTGCTTCCTGGTATTGCAAGCGGTACACGCCACTGTTTGATGCCCCCATCCAAACCTCATTTGGGGTGTATTGCAAAAAGCAGGTGCCCTTACTGTTTTGTTCCTCCTCAAATGCCGAATAACGCGGCAGGGTATTAAAGGTCTCGTTTTTAGGATTAAAAAAATGGTAGTAACCATCATAGCTTTCCATCCATATAAACCCGCGTGCATCGTCCCAAATGCGCGATACACGGTTGTTGGTGATCATGTTGGGTTGACTGCCAATGCTCTTGTATATTTTAAAATCATAACCGTCAAATCGGTTTAGACCGTTCATGGTTCCTATCCACAAAAAACCTTTTGGGTCGCAATGCACACTAAACACAGTGTTTTGTGAAAGGCCGTTTTGTGTATTGTAATGTTCAAAACGAAAAATGCCTTGCCCGTATGCAACGTGTATTAGCAAGAAGGTTATAACGCAAACTGAAAGTTTATGCATGTACAATAGATTTGGTGACATTACTACAAAGTTAATATTTGTTGCTGTTTGTAGCCTGAGTTTATGCGGTGTTAAAATTAGGTATTTGTGTAGTTCTCAGTTTATGAGGTGGTTGTGTTTTGTGTTCGTGAATTGTGCGATAAAAATTCTCCCAATTTGAGTTAATTATTACCTGTTTTAACAAATTTTGATGGTGTAAATTGCAAATAAAAGTTAATTGACTTTTTAGATCCCCTTTCTTAATTTACAGTTTTTAATTATCAACCAAAATTTAAAAAAATGAGACAACTAATTAAGCAATGTTTTGCTGTGTTGGGATTCATGATGTTTGGTGTGTTAGCCATGGCTCAGCAAACCCAAACAGTCAAAGGTAAAGTATTGGATGCCACTGGGGCGCCTATTCCAGGTGCCAATGTGATGATACAAGGCACTACCACCGGAACCATTACCGATATGGATGGGAATTATGTTTTGGAAGTGCCTGACGCTCAAAATGCAGTGCTGGTATTTTCATTTATAGGTTTTCAAAACCAAACGGTGCCGGTGTCCAATAAAACTACCATCAATTCTGTGTTAAAAGATGACACCATCGGTTTGGATGAAGTGGTGGCTATTGGGTATGGGGTCGTGAAAAAGCGGGATTTAACTGGAGCTGTTTCTTCTGTTAAGTCGGATGATATTACCAAAACGGCATCAAGTAATGCCATGTCATCTATGCAGGCTAGGGTGCCTGGGATTGATATTCAACAAGCTTCCGGTGAAGCTGGTTCCAAATTGAATATTAATCTACGTGGTAATCGGTCTATTTCGGCCAGTAACGATCCCCTGATCTTGGTAGATGGTGTGGAATATGGATCAACTTTAGATCTTAATCCTTCTGATATCGAATCGATGGAAGTCCTAAAAGATGCATCTTCGACTGCTATTTACGGAACCAAAGGCGCTAATGGGGTTATTATTATTACTACCAAACGCGGAAAAGCGGGTAAGACTGTTGTGACTGTAAATTCATATTTATCATCCAATCAACCTACCCACGTTCCTCAGGTAATGTATGGATTAACAGAAGTGAATCGACGCATCAATGCCGAACGTTATAAACGAGATGCCATTTTGGTGAAAGCAGGGACTGGTAATTGGGGTGATACTAAGTTTGATGCGGTACCTGTGACTGATGTCTTAGGGGGATCCGCAGTTAATAATCTACCCTATTCTGAAATGGATATATATAACGAAGGTTCTTATACCAATTGGGCAGATCAGATTTTACAAAATGGCTTAACTCAGAATTATGAGGTATCAGTATCTGGCGGGAGTGAGTCAACTAATTTCAACTTGTCCGTAGGTGCCATGTTTGAAGAAGGGTTGTTACGTAATGATAAACTTGACCGATATAATGTAAAATCTAACATCGACCACAAAATGGGAAAAGCCTTTAAGGTGGGTACCAGTTTGTTATATACTTATAAAAGCCACGATAAGCGAACCAATGTGTTTGGTCAGGCACTTAAAATGACATCCATTGCTCATCCTTACGATGAAAGTGGCAATATAATTTTAAAACCATCGCCTACTTACGAGGCTCATGCTAACCCGTTGTTGGATGAGGTGGATGGTAATTTTCAGCACAATGTTGAAACACCCCGTTTCTTTGGAAACGGATATTTGGAAATCATCCCTGTTAAAAACCTGTTTTTTAAAAGTATGATTGCCTTAGACCGTATGGAAATGCGCGATGGTCTTTATCAAGACTTTCAGAGTGTTGGCAAATTACAAGCTGCTACAGGGAGTTATATTTCGGTAGAAAATCAAACTCAAACAAAGTATACATGGGAAAATACACTGAATTATACTACTGATTTGGGTACAATTAATCACAGTTTGACGGGTTTGTTGGGGCATAGCATGATACAGGATGTACTTGAGTCTCGAACTATTTCAGGTAATACTGCAGCTGAGCATTTTTACGAAAGTTCGTTTTATGATCTGAATAATATTAAAACACCGGTTTTAGATAAAGAATACGTTAAGAAGTCGATGTTGTCGTACTTTATGCGTTTGAACTATAAGTTTATGGATAAATACCTTCTGACCGCTTCATTGCGAGCTGACGGTTCGTCTGTTTTGGCTAAAGGTAAAAAATGGGGATATTTTCCATCTGTAGCGGCTGCATGGCGCGTGAATGAAGAATCTTTTTTGACAGATATAGTATGGCTTGATAATTTAAAATTGAGAACGTCATGGGGTATATCAGGTAACGCAGCAGTTAATCCTTATGAAACGGTTACAACACTCAGTGATTTTCCTGTCTATTATAATCTCGACGGGGTTGAATACGCTGGAAAAATACCAAGTAAGTATGGAAATGATCAATTGACTTGGGAAAAGACTTCATCATTAAATTTCGGATTGGATTTCGGTGTATGGAGCAATCGTCTATCTGGTAGTGTCGATGTTTATTTTAGTAATACTTACGATTTGCTTTATTATAAAAGTATTCCAGCATCTCAAACTTATCCACAAATTCTTGACAATATTGGCGAAACCAAAGCTTCCGGTGTTGAAATCGCTTTAAATACATTAATCTTAAATAATACTGATTTTAAATGGGATATCAATTGGTCTGCTTCATTTTCACAAGATGAAATCACTAAACTTTCAGGAGGATTGACCAAAAATATTAATGGAACTATTGGCCAGGTTGTTGGGGAGCCTGTTAATATTTACTATAATTATGAGGCAGATGGCTGTTGGGGGATTGGCGAGTTTGACACTTACAAAGCTGCATGGTTGGAACGTCATCCAGGAGAAACTATGGCAATGACTGGTGATCCAGGTACAATTAAAATCATTGATGCTAATGATAATGGCAAAATTGATGATGATGACAAAAAAGTTTATAACCGCAGTCCCAAAGCTGTTGTGGGTATGAATAATACATTTACTTACAAAAATTTATCTCTTTCTGTATTGGTTTATGCTCGCCTTGGTGGTTATATTGCCTATGATTTCAATGGGCTGGTAACTTACGATAGTTCAAACTGGGGTGATGTAGATTACTGGACACCCGAGAATCAGGGGGCTAAATTCCCAACGCCAGGTGTTAATACCAATTGGTCTACTTATGGAGGGGCGGCTTTGTACGAAGATGCTTCGTATTTGAAAGTTAAAGATATTACATTGGCTTACAATTTGCCGCAATCGTTAATTTCTAAAGTAGGTATCGGACGTGTGAAAGTTTACGGTTCTGTTAAGAACTATTTTACATTTAGTAATATTGATAATTACGATCCTGAGCGCGGAGGTGCCATTACTTTCCCATTGGCCAAACAATTAGTTTGCGGTATTAATGTTGAATTTTAATAAGTGTAATGATTATGAAAGCTAATTTATATAAAATTTTGATGTTTTCAGCCTTATTGGTGGGTGCATCATCATGTGAGGATTTTTTGGAAGAGGAAAACAAGGTAGGTCAAACTGATGATTATTTATATAAAACTACCACCGGTTTAGATGGGTTAGTTGCATCATGCTACGCATATACCCGTACATGGTACGGTAAGGAAGCTGGGTTGGGGCTTTCTGAAATGGGTTCTGACTTGTTTTATTCTGGTTTTGACAATAAACAAAAAACCTTGAATTCTTATGGTTTGACAGCTGAAAGCTTGGATGGCAATGCTAGTGACAACCCTTGTTTAGATCAGTATTGGGAGGCATACTTTGCAGCTGTTAATGTCTGTAATACTGCTTTGGAATATATCCCACAAAACACCTTGCTGTCTGATGCTAAAAAGAGTCAATATATGGGAGAAGCTCATTTTTTGAGAGCCTTTTATTATTGGCACATGGTGAATATTTGGGGGCCTGTTCCATATTATACTAGTTCAGTTCAATCAGTTTCTACTGATGCAACTCGTGACACCGAAGAATTTGTATATAGTAATATCTTGGCTGATTTGGATGCTGCTGCGATCGAATTGAAAGAATCCACTAAGAAATCTTCAAGGGTTCACTATTGGGCTGTTCGTGCATTTAAAGCGCGAGTATTGCTCTATGCCGCCTCATGGCTCGGCCCCAATAGCATAACTACAAATAGTAGTTATGCGGGTAAAAATCTTTATGAGCAGGCTCAGATAGAATCTAAGGCGGTGATCGATAGTGATATTGCGTCGTTTTATGATAATTACTCTGATGTGTGGACGATGACCAATGAAGATGTTGTTACAAATAAGGAATCGATTTGGGGGGTGAATTACAGTTCAAATTTTACTCTTAATGTATTACCATACCGTATAAAAATTAATTCAAATGGCGATCCCTTGGATTTTGTTAATTTGATTTCCCGCACGGGTCGTTCTACTGGAGGTGGCAATGCCATGTTGCTGATGTTTGTTCCCAAATGGAATAATGCTGGTAAAGATTTGTCGGATGTATTTGTGCGTGTCACATCCTTAACTCAAACAATTAAGAACAGTGTGACAAATGCTGTGGTATCGCCTGGTTCAACTTATTCGCGTTATGGACGGGGTTTTACGCGTTATGTTCCTACCTTGTATTTGGTGAATCTTTTCAATCAGGTTAAAGGGATCGATCAGCGTTATGATGTAACCATTCGTGATGTTTATACTATTGCACCTGGTTTAGAAGGATCTTCTAAATTTTATCCACTGATGCAGGATACAGCATTGTATTTTATGGCTGTCGATGGAAATTCGGTTGAGGCTAAGGCACAAATGGCTCATGCCAAAAATCGTTATCGTATTCATACGCTTACTGGAGGATCTTTACCGCTGTACACTTCTTCCGATCCCGCATTAGCACTTCCAACATCTTCGATGCCAACTGAAGATCCATATGGAGATAAACGTTATAAAGACGTGGCATATGCAGGGAATCAATCTTTTATTTCTATTAAAAAATTTGAAACAGATGTTTATTCGCGTTCAAATAATGATAAGGTAACCCCCGAAATATATGACCGTGATGTTATGGTGCTCCGTTTGTCTGAGATGTACTTGATTAAGGCCGAAGCTGAATTAGCAACTGGTGGTGATGCTTTGGCTACTTTGAATGTACTGCGTGATAAACGCGCTATTGCAGGCAAGGATAATAAGTTGGTTGGGCCCGTGACATTGTCGACCATTTTGGATGAACGCGCTCTTGAATTATGCGGTGAACAGCAGCGATGGTTTGATCTTAAACGTACCAAAACATTGGTAAGTCGAGTGAAAGCATATAATGCCCAAGCATCTGCCAAGATTCAGGATTTTCACATGTATCGTCCCATTCCTCAGGCTCAAATGGATGCTGTAACCAACAAAAGCACTGTAGCTGGACAAGGTTTCTGGCAAAATGATCAGTATTGATGCTTTGATATTGTGTTAGTAAAGTGGAGGAATTCATCAGTTTGATCTTGTTTCTTATTGGTGGATTCCTTTTTTAGATCTTGCTTGCTGATTATCGTTAGCATGGAAAGATTCTTGTTCTTTTTTTTTGAAAAGATTAATACATATCTGGCGTCATGTGGATGGCTGTTTATAATTAATTAATATTTTTAGTATGAAGCGATTATTATTACCCCTGATTGCAGGCGTGTTCTTAGGGGGCTGTGTTGGTTTGCAAAAATCAGAGAATAGTGATAAGTGGTCTATCCGTATGTCCGATGCCGTCATGACCCGCTATGATACCCTTACGCAGTATCATGGTTCACGTGAGTCGAAGCGTTGGCAGTACGATGTGGCCATGATGGGTGGAGCCATTGATAAATTGGGTGATGTTGATCCTAAGTATTCTAAATATATGGTCGATTACATAGATGCCTTTGTACAAGACGATGGCACTATTCTGACCTATAGCATGGAAAAGTACAACATTGACAATATCAATCCCGGTAAAAACCTGATTACGTTGTATAAGCGCACCGGTGCTCAGAAGTACAAAAATGCCATCGACACCCTCGTGAAGCAGATGGAACAACATCCTCGCACCAAAGAAGGAAGCTTTTGGCACAAAAAAGTATATCCGAACCAAGTGTGGTTGGATGGCTTGTATATGGCAACACCATTTCTGGCTCAGTATGCCAAAGAGTTCAATCAACCCCAATGGTTCGATGAGGTGGTATTTCAGTTAAATACGGTTTATAACCGTACTTTAGATTCCATTACCGGGTTGTGCTATCATGCTTACGACGAGAGTCGGGAGATGAAGTGGAGCAACCCCGAAACCGGTCAGTCACCGCATTTTTGGAGCCGATCGATGGGGTGGTACTCCATGGCATTGGTGGATGTGTTGGAGTTTTTACCCGAAAATCATCCCGGTAGAGATGGTTTAATCACCATTTTAAAAAATACTGTGGATGCCCTGTTAAAAGTTCGCGATCCTCAAACCGGATTGTGGTATCAGGTGTTGGATCAGGGAAACCGCACCGGAAATTACATCGAGGGCTCCGGCTCTGCAATGTTTACCTATGTCATGGCCAAGGCCGCGAATCGTGGATGGTTAGACAAGTCGTATTTAAAAACAGCTAACGAGTCGTTCGATAACATTGTGAAGCATTTGATGATTACCGATGAAGATGGCATGCCATCTATGATTCAAATTTGTGGTGCTTGTGGTTTGGGTGGAAATCCTTACCGTGATGGTTCGTACGATTACTACATTAACGAGAAAATTGTCACCAACGACACCAAAGGCGTCGGCCCATTTATTATGGCCGCGTTAGAACTTGGAAAGTGATTATTCGGTTGTATATGACTTGTTCGTAAGTTCTGTGTTTCTGTTTTATGTATGAGATTAACCAAGATGCATTCATCCATCATTCGCATACAGAATACATGATCACTTGCAGATAGAAATTTAAAAAAGTCTGAGGCCTCAATGATGATGTCTCAGACTTTTCTTGTTTGAGACATCATCATGTCCTGAAATGATTTTATTACTGCAGACTTTCCATCGTCACATGTCTGTTGAGTTGAATCCATGAGACCATTGCAAACGTTTGTTGTGGGTGGTGGAAATTTTGGTTGAAAAATAGATATTAATTGTTTCCTAACGTTGAATCATGTTGTTAGATGGGTGGATAAATTGTTTGAAAATCAGGGGTTGTAGTTTTTTTTAATCAGTTGATGTTGATGGTGTGGGAAAATGAGTTTATATTCGTGTTCGTTAACGAAGCCTGCGGAATTGTTGCTTGACAGTTGAAGTGCAAACGTTTGTATTTTGATGTTTGCGTTTTTCACTTGAAAAGCGATGGAGATCTTCATAAGTTGCATCTCTTATCTCTTATAAAAAAGAGGAGAGGGCAGATGTAGACACAATAGGTGACGGACAATTGGAATATAGAATTTATCATACTAACAATAAATACATGAAGCAGTTCATTCATCCCGATTTTATTTTGCACAGTGAGACTGGCAAAAGACTTTATCATGAGTATGCCTCAAAACTTCCCATCATCGATTTTCATTGCCACTTGTCACCTGAGATGATTGCCATCGATCGTCAGTTTGACAATTTGGGACAAATTTGGCTCGAGGGTGACCATTATAAATGGCGTGCCATGCGGTCAAACGGTATCGATGAGAAATTCTGTACCGGGAAAGTTTCTGATTACGAGAAATTTGAAAAGTGGGCTCAAACTGTTCCTTATACCATTGGTAATCCATTATATCATTGGACTCATTTAGAATTGGTGCGTTATTTTGGCATTAACGAACAGTTGTCGCCTAGTACCGCCAAGTCCATTTATGATCAGGCGACAGCTTTATTGCGTTCGCCTGAGTATACCGTTCGTGGCATGATGCGTAAGATGAACGTCGAGTTGGTTTGTACCACTGACGATCCTGTGGATAGTCTTGAATTTCATTTGAAACTAAAAAATGAATTTGAAATTAAGGTGTTGCCCACTTTCCGTCCCGACCGCGTGTTGCGTGCCGATGATCCGGCGTTGTTGGATTATTTGAAACAATTGGGACAGGTTGCTGATGTCGATATCAATAGTTTCAGCAGTTTGGTAACTGCTCTCGATAAGCGCCATGCATTCTTTACCGAAGTAGGATGTAAATTGTCGGATCACGGTTTGGATCGTTTCTTCTATGCGCCTTACACGCAGTCCGAAGTTGATGCCATTTTTGCAAAGGTGCTGGCCGGCAAATCCATCTCTGATGATGAATTGGAGAAATATCGTACGGCTGTTTTGCTTGAACTGGCGCGTATGAATCACAAACGTGGTTGGACACAACAGTTTCACGTAGGCGCATTGCGTAACAATAACTCTCGTAAATTCCGTTTGTTGGGTGCTGATACCGGTTGGGATTCTATTGGCAATCCTCAGGATAGCTTCAAAATGTCACGTTTCCTGGATATGCTCGACACCACCGATCAATTGGCACAAACCATTCTTTACAATCTCAATCCTGCCGATAACGAGATGATGGCTACCATGATTGGGAATTTCAACGATGGTACCGCTCCCGGGAAAATTCAATATGGTGCTGCCTGGTGGTTCCTTGATCAGAAAACCGGTATGGAAGAGCATCTTAAGGCGCTGTCTGCTTTGGGATTGACCACACGTTTTGTCGGAATGGTGACCGACTCTCGCAGTTTCCTTTCTTATCCTCGTCATGAATACTTCCGTCGCATTGTGTGCGAATTCTTTGGATCTGAAGTTGATAAAGGACATATCCCCAACGACGATTCATTGTTGAAGCCTGCTGTGGAAGGCATCTCATATTACAACGCAAAAAACTACTTTAAATTTTAATTTTATTTCAGTTATGGGACCTAAAGTTGTCACATTTGGTGAGATCATGTTGCGTTTGGCAACACCTCGTTTCGAACGTTTCAATCAAGCTCGTTCATTTGAAGCTACCTACGGCGGCGGTGAGGCCAATGTGGCTGTGTCGTTGGCGAACTATGGTATTAATGCTTCATTTGTAACTCGTTTGCCCAAAAACGATTTGGGTATTGCTTGTCGTATGGAGTTAAACAAATTTGGTGTTTGTACCAATGATGTTCAGTATGGCGGCGATCGTTTGGGAATTTATTTCCTGGAAGCCGGTGCTGTGGCTCGTGCCAGTAAAGTAGTTTACGACCGTGCCGGTTCTGCCTTTGCGGGCGTTACCAAGGGTATGTTCGATTGGGAAAAAATTCTTGATGGGGTGGATGTGTTCCATTGGACCGGAATCACCCCTGCTGTCTCGCAAGGTGCTGCCGACGCTTGTTTGGAAGCCATTCAGGTGGCCAATAAAAAAGGTGTGCTGGTAACTTGTGACCTCAATTACCGCAAAAACCTTTGGAAATATGGTAAAAAGGCCAGCGAAGTAATGCCTGCTTTGGTAGCCGGTTGCGACGTGGTGTTGGGTAACGAAGAAGATGCCGAAATGGTTTTAGGTATTAAACCAGAGGGTGTTGATGTTACCGGCGGACATGTTGACGCTGAAGCTTATCGCAGTGTGTCTCAGCAAATCATGAAACAATATCCCCGTGTGAAGAAGGTGATCACCACGCTTCGCGGTTCGGTGAGCGCCAGCCATAATACTTGGTCGGGTGTTCTGTACGACGGCAAAGATTTGTATGTGGCACCTACTTACAACATCACTCACATTGTTGACCGTGTTGGCGGTGGTGACTCTTTCATGGGTGGTTTGGTTTACGGATTGCTGACATACAAAGATGACCACCAAAAGGTGATCAACTTTGCCACTGCCGCATCTTGCCTCAAGCACACCATTCATGGTGACTTCAACCTGGTAACGGTTGATGAAGTTGAGAAATTGATGGGTGGTGATGCATCCGGTCGTGTATCTCGATAAATTTATTATGGTGCAGGTTGTTATGACCTGCACCCATTTAATCGTATCATAAGTTTAAAAAATGGCAAAGTATACTCGTTCACAAGTGTTTGCAGCCATGAAAGAAACCGGTGTTGTTCCTGTGTTTTTTCATGAAGATTTGGAAGTTAGTAAAAACGTGGTAAAGGCTTGCTACGAAGGTGGCATACGTGTATTTGAGTTCGTGAACCGCGGAGATTTTGCACACGAAGTATTTGGAGAACTCAACAAGTGGGCTTTGAAAGAGTTGCCCGGTATGATTTTAGGTGCCGGTTCAATTGTTGAACCTGTTACTGCCGGTTTGTATATTCAATTAGGTGCCAATTTTATAGTTTCTCCGTTGCTGAACGAAGAAGTGGTTAAGATTTGTAACCGTCGTGGCATCAGCTATTCGCCCGGTTGTGGAACCATTAGTGAAATCAACAAGGCTCAGGAGTTGGGTGTGGAGCTGGTAAAACTGTTTCCTGCTTCTGAAATTGGCGGTCCTTCGTTTGTGAAAGCAGTGAAAGCTCCAATGCCTTGGACCAACATTATGCCTACCGGTGGTGTGGACACTACTGAAGCCAACCTGAAAGGGTGGTTCGATGCCGGTGTAACATGCGTGGGTATGGGTTCAAACCTTTTCCCCAAAGAAGTGATGCAGGCCGGCGATTGGAAAGCTTTGGCCGCAAAATCGAAAGAGTTGATCGAAACCATTAAAAAGGTTCGTAAAAAATAAGTTGTCAGATTTGTGATTTGAAGATTTGGAAGCATTGGTGAAACCGGGTTCATCTTTTGTCCGTGTGTGGCCTTTGGTTTCAAATTTTCAAATCCCATCTGTTTATTGGCATCTTTTGGCACCTTTTGTGAACAAAGCGTGCGTTTCTGGTGTCTTTTATCTTAATTTGTTGAGATAATTCGATTAAGAAACAATTAACGCAATACATATCATGAAACAGTTATCAGACATAGGTTTGATTGGTTTGGCCGTGATGGGCGAAAACCTGGTGCTAAACATGGAAAGCAAAGGCTTTCAGGTGTCAGTTTACAATCGATCTACCGATAAGGTGGATGCTTTTTTGGCCGATCGCGCCAAGGGCAAAAAAATTATGGGGACATACTCTGTTGAGGAATTTGTGAAATCGTTAGAGCGCCCCCGTAAAGTAATGATGATGATTAAAGCCGGTGCAGCTGTTGATCAGACCATCGAATCGGTGTTGCCTTATTTGGAACCCGGTGACATTATTATTGACGGCGGGAACACGCATTTCCCCGATACGAACCGACGGGTTGCGTATGTCGAGAGTAAAGGTTTCCATTACATCGGCGCAGGTGTGTCGGGGGGGGAAGAAGGGGCTTTGTTAGGGCCTTCCATCATGCCGGGTGGCTCAGTAAAAGCTTGGCCTGTGGTGAAACCGATATTTCAATCCATTGCCGCCAAAGTTGAAGATGGCACGCCTTGTTGCGACTGGGTGGGCGAAAATGGTGCCGGCCATTTTGTGAAAATGGTTCATAATGGCATTGAATATGGTGATATGCAGATGATTACCGAAGTGTATCACATCATGAAAGAACTTTTGGGCATGAGTGCTGATGAAATGCACCAAGTGTTCAAGGAGTGGAACAATGGGGATCTCGACAGTTATTTGATTGAGATAACCCGCGATATTTTAGCCTATAAAGATACTGACGGAACGCCGTTGGTTGACAAGATATTGGATACCGCCGGTCAAAAGGGCACCGGTAAATGGACCGGGGTGGTTGCCCTGGACTTGGGGATCCCTCTTACGCTGATTGGTGAGGCTGTATTTGCCCGTTGCCTTTCGGCTATCAAAGATGAGCGCGTGGCAGCTTCGAAGGTTCTTTCAGGACCTGCCGTGGCTTTTGCTGGCGATAAAAAGCAGTTCATCGATGATTTAAAACAAGCCCTTTATGCTTCCAAAATAATCTCGTACGCGCAAGGGTATGAGTTGATGCGGGCTGCAGCAGCCGAGTACGGTTGGCAGTTAAATTATGGTGGAATTGCGCTGATGTGGCGTGGTGGATGCATTATTCGTTCTGCATTCTTGGGTAAAATCAAAGAGGCATTTGATAAGCAGCCCAATCTAAATAATTTGCTGTTAGATCCGTTCTTTAATGAAAAGGTAACCCAGGCGCAGGCCGGTTGGCGACGAGTGATCGCGGCTGCCACGTTAAACGGGATTCCGGCGCCGGCCATGAGCTCGGCGTTGACTTATTTTGATGGTTACCGTAGTGAGCGTCTGCCCGCTAACCTGTTGCAAGCTCAGCGCGATTATTTTGGGGCACATACATACGAACGCATCGATCGGCCAAGGGGGGAGTTTTTCCATACCAACTGGACCGGACGGGGCGGTAGTACGGCATCGACGACGTATAATGTGTAATTAATAATTAACTGTTTCAATTATGTCTTCAAACACTACCAATGGCAAGATGACAAATTACAGATGGGCAATTGTCTCATTGTTGTTTTTTGCCACCACTGTCAATTACCTGGATCGCCAGGTGCTTTCCCTCACTTGGAAAGACTTTATTGCGCCCGAGTTTCATTGGACGAACAATGATTACGGGAACATTACTGCCTTATTTTCCATTTTTTATGCCGCGAGCATGTTGTTTGCCGGCCGATTTGTGGATTGGATGGACACCAAGAAAGGTTTTTTGTGGGCCATTGGTGTGTGGTCTATTGGTGCTATTTTGCATGCCTATTGCGGGATTGCGACCTCAGGGATTGTGGCCGGTGAATGGTTTGTGGGGTTTGAAGGGGCATTGCATGCCATTGAAAAAGTGAACGATTTTGCATTCGTGGCCACTGTGAGTGTGTCCCTGTTCATTTTTGCCCGTTTGGTATTGGCCGTGGGTGAAGCAGGGAACTTTCCGGCTGCGATTAAAGCGACTGCCGAGTTTTTTCCAAAAAAAGACCGCGCACTTGCCACGAGTATTTTTAATGCTGGTGCTACTGTGGGTGCTTTGGCTGCTCCGGTGACCATTCCCGTGATTGCAGCTCATTGGGGCTGGGAGATGTCGTTTGTGGTGATTGGTGCTTTGGGCTTTATTTGGATGGGCTTTTGGCAATTTATGTACAAGAAGCCTGAAGTACACCCGCGTATCAATAAAGCTGAATTGGAATATATTCATCAGGATACTGAAGCTGATAAAGCTAACAATGGTTCCGGACGTAAGATGTCGTTTGGCGAGAGCTTTAAATACAAACAGACCTGGGCGTTTGCCTTTGGTAAATTCATGACCGATGGTGTATGGTGGTTCTTCCTGTTTTGGACACCTGCTTACCTGAGTGATGTGTACGGTTTGACTTCAGATAAACCCATGGCGCAAATTCTTTTATTTGTGTTGTATGCCATTACCTTGTTGTCGATTATCGGCGGTTGGTTGCCTTCTTATTTTGTTGATAAAAAGGGGATGAATCCTTATGCCGGTCGCATGCGTTCGATGTTGATTTTTGCATTCTTCCCATTGCTGGCTTTGTTGGCACAGCCTTTGGGACACTTCTCATACTGGTTTCCGGTGTTGATTATTGGTATCGCGGGTGCTGCTCACCAGGCTTGGTCGGCTAACATCTTTTCGACCGTGGGTGATATGTTCCCCAAGTCAGCCATTGCCACCATTACCGGTATTGGTGGTATGGCCGGTGGTATCGGTTCGTTCCTGATTAACAAAGGCTCTGGTCTGTTATTTGACTTTGCTTCGGGCACTACCTTGCTTGATGGTAAAGAAGTGGTGATGACAAAAGATTTGATTAAAACCGGCGCTGAATATGTGCAAGGACCTATGAAATTTATGGGTTTCACCGGGATTGAGGCTGGTTACTTCATTATTTTTGCCATTTGTGCCGTTGCTTATTTAATTGGCTGGATGGTGATGAAATCTTTGGTTCCAAAGTATAGCCCCATTAAGTTGTAATTGATTTTTTAGAAATATGACTGTCTGAAAAGCGATGGCATTCTGCGATAAGTCTGAATGTGAATGTCGTTTTTCAGACAGTTTTTTTATTTTTTGTATGTCACAAGTGAATGCACCTCGTATTAAAGATATTGCGTTGAAAGCCGGCGTGTCCATCGGCACGGTCGATCGCGTGTTGCACAATCGTGGTGAGGTGGCTCGTGAAACGCGGGAGCGTATTCTTCGTATTGCCGGTGAGATGCATTATTCGCCCAATTTGATGGCGCGTGCGCTTAAATCGAAAAAGAAATTGCAACTGGTGGCATTGCTGCCCGATGCTTCCGGGGAGAATGAGTTTTGGGCTCGTCATCGTAACGGATTGGATGAGGCCATGAAGAGTTTTGAGCCTTTTAATTTGTCCCTCGAGGTGATATCTTTTGATCTGCACCAGGATGATGATTTTTTGTTGAAATCGGAGACCGTCTTGGCTTTGCATCCCGACGGCATTTTGCTGGCGCCGATCCTCAAATATCAAAGTCAGCAGTTTTGTGATAAATTGACAGGGCAGGGCATTCCCTACGTTTTTTTCGATAGTTTTATTGACGAGACTGCTTTCTTGTCTTACACTGGCGAAGATGCCTATCAGAGCGGACGGGTCGGTGCACAGTTAATTGATTACGGCACACCCGTTGATAAAGACATTGTGGTGGTGAACCTTGCACGCGATTTGGCCAACACGTTGCACCTGAATGATCGTACTCAGGGTTTTTTAAGTTATTTTGTGGATTCGGGAATGAATCGTGGCCGTCAATTATGCTTGGAAATCAAGAATTCCGAATATAGCCGTGTGGTTGAGGTTTTGGATGAGATAATGACATCGAACGGCAACATTGGAGCCATTTTCGTGACCAGTTCCAAGGCGCATAAAGTGGCTCGATTTTTAGAGCAGCACGGTCGTACCGATGTGGTGCTGGTTGGATATGATTTATTGGATCGAAACGTATCTTATCTTCGTCAAGGGGTGATTCGTTTTCTTATTAGCCAGCGTCCGGCTGAGCAGACTGAGCGATGTGTTCGAAAATTGTTTGATTATTTGTTGTCCGACAAGCAACCTGTTCGCATGGAATATCTTCCGGTAGACGTGGTTACCTCTGAAAATGTTCGTTATTTTTTTTAGGTTGAACGGTGTTTATCCTTAGCTTTCTTTTTGTGCCATTAGCAAAAAGCCATCATAGTGCCTGAGGGTGTTTTTACGCATTTTTTCGACCACAAATGCGTTTTCATGAGTGATGTCGATAAATGAGGCCTTGTAGAGGAGTTTGGTGAGTTCGTTAAGGTCGAAGCCGTTGTGACCGCTGAACTCATCGTCGTGAAATGTTCCGTCTTCGCTGTGCAGGTCGGCAATGAACAGGCGACCGCCGGGTTTGAGCATGGCTGCAAAGCGTTTAAGTATTTTGAAAGTGTCGGGAACATGGTGTAATACCATTTGTGTAAAAACGACATCGAAGGGTTCACCTGTCCAATTTTCTTCATCCAGGTTGAAAAACATTGGTTTCATGCGTTCTTGTTCGTGAGCATGTTCCACCTTACGGGTCATGACGTTGACCATTTCATGAGAGTTATCAATCATCACAATTTCGTTGAACGACTCCCGGAGCAAAAAGCTAAGAATGGCCGTCCCGGCGCCAAATTCCAAAGCTCTGCCATTTAGGGTGGGGCATAGTTTCATCATGGTTGTGGCCACTTTTTTACTGCGTTCGAGATGTTGAGGGTTTTTATCCCATTCCTGGGCTTGTTTGTCAAAGCGGGCAATGCTCATGTGTGTATAATTAAGCGCGTGAGGTGATTAGTGTTGGTTTTCGCAAGGGCAGGGGATGGCTCCACGAAATCGCGATTTGCTTCGGTGTGTGCGCGAACTGGCGCATGCCGTGGTGGCGATGACGAGCATCGTAAAGATGATGGTTTTGATGAGGTGTGACCGTTTGAATGGGCAAATATTCATGTGTTTGGGTTTGTTGTTTCTGTTTAATTGTGCGTTGTTGATCGATGGTCGCGTGAAAGGTTTTGTTCCTTTTTTTTCAATTATCGAACTTTTGTGCCTGTGTGAATTATTATAAGCTCGCTTGATTGAGCACGACTTTCATTGCATTCAAATATCACAAAAAATTATGGATGCTCTTTATCGTCGAGGTTAAAAATGTGAATGGCTTTAAGAGGATTTGTTAAAGTGTGTTTGGTGTCTGAAGGGTGGACGATTGGATTTGTAATGTGGAAAATCTGGTAATGTTCAGAAATATAACGTGATATAGTTGTTGCTTTTTCAATATTTGTTGGTTTTAAATCAAAATGTACCATTGCAGAAGTGTTAATGGAGGTTAATTTGTGAATGTTATTCATCGATTTGTTAATCGTTTAAAAACAATAAAATTTATGAGAAGGACATTTTACAAATTATTGGGCATTACGCTTGGGGCGTTGATGTGTCTGCATGCGAATTCGCAGGAAGTGAATCGCTCAGTAACGATCAGTTGGCCATTTTCTTCTGGAACTGCTGGTCAGACTGCTGTTTTTGCAGATGGTGATGCTGAATTTTTTTCATCGGATTATGTGACGATTGGAAGTAAGATCTTTTATAAAGACAGTAAGTTTTTTTCTAAAGATGTCACATTTACTCGTTTTGAACCAAGGATGAAACTTCTGTCTTCTGCTGAGGATGGTGTCATTGCTTTTCATGTCAAACAAAAGAATGGTTTAACTTTTACCCCATCTTTCATATCGTTTGACTGTATGAGATTTGGTACTGGCGGAGGACGTTTTGATGTTAAGTGGCGTTCTTCAGATGGAACAGTAACCGTGTTACAAACTGGTATTATTCCGGGGCGTGACAATAATTTCGATGAGAATGTAGATGAAATTGTTACCCATTCGGAGATTACAATTACGGAACCTGTGTCTGCATCTCAAGGTGAAGGTGTTTTGGAATTGTATCTTTATTCATTAGATCCTGGTAAGCAGGTAGGTGTTGCAAATGTCGAAATCGTAGGGCAGTTGGTTGGTACGATTGTAGAGGTTCCTGTATATTCTTTGGGTGTCGTTTCTTCACCTGTGGCAGGAGGGATTGTGACTTCCAGTCCTGTTGGTTCATCTTTTGATCAAGGAACCGAGTTGACTGTTAGTGCAGCTAATAATTTTGGTTATCAATTTTCTCATTGGGCCGATGCTGACGGTGTGAAAGTTTCAGCGGACAATCCTTATTCGTTCGCAATGAACGGTGATGTGTCGCTTGCTGCAGTATTTACGCCGGTGAATACCTTTTCTTTATCATTGGGGGTAACAGGTGGGGCTGCATCTTACATGGTAACACCTTCGCCTGCAGGGACAATGGTTGATGGAATCAGTAAATACGAAGAAGGCACCAGCGTGAAATTGACTGCGGCATCTAATTCAATTTTATCGTTCAGTAATTGGTCAACGGGTGAGACTTCTAATGAGTTGACTTTGACCATGAATAACGATGTGGATTTAACTGCTGTTTATAGTGTCGTTGATTATCTGGTTGGTTGGGATTTTTATAAATCGGGAAATGGAGGCCGAGTGGCTGATTTTGTTTCGACAGTTGATAATGAGTCATCTGCTTTGGTGTTGCGCAATGTGGATGGCACAGTTCGCACATGGTTGGATAAATCCATTGTATCGGCCAGTGGTTACGAAGGAAAAGGGGCTGCTGTGAATTGGCAAAACTTGGATGACAAATATTATTATCAAATCAGTTTTGTGGCAACCGGTTATACCGATATTAGAGTATCTGCTGAGATGCTTTTCAATTACAATGCTTATTCAGTGCAGAAATGTGAGTACTCACTCGATGGTGATAATTTCGTGACATTAGGAACATATGAGATGTCTACCGCAAAAGTTTGGTATCCTCAGACATTTTCATTGCCTGCCGATGTTAATCATGCCTCTAAGGTTTATTTGCGTTGGATTCCTGATTATACTTCAAGTAAAGTTGGGACTGTTTCGGCCAATGATGGAACCGCACTTGCCGCTATTTTTGTAACAGGTACGGCTACTGTTTATAACGATGGTATTGCCCCTGAGCTACAAAGCAACGTCCCTGCTACTGGACAAGATAATGCTTCAGCTTCGGGTAAGATCGTTCTCAATTTTGATGAGAAAGTGAAGATAGCTGATGGGGTGTCGGTGTCACTTGATGGTAAGGTGCTGACTCATTCTGTTGTGGGTAAAACCATTACTTTTTCTTATTCAGGATTAAGTTATGATACTCAATACTCCTTTACACTTCCTGCCAACACCGTTTCTGATTTAGCCGGAAATACGCTGACAGAAGCCATCACCATCTCGTTTAAAACCATGACACGTCCGGTGGTGACAAAAAAGAAATTTGATTTTGTGGTGGGTGTCGATGGTGATTTTAAGTCTGCCTTGGCGGCTGCGACTGCTGCATCTAGTTCCGGTAAACGATTCTACATTTTCTTCCCCAATGGTCAGTATGACATTGGTGCCAATACCGGTGATGCAAATCAGATGACCACCATTTCGTTACCTAATGTATCGTACGTAGGTGAAAATTCCGAGCAGGTGGTACTTTATAATAAAGCAATTCAAGAGTCTATCAATAGTACCGCAACCATCTATTTCACCGATGCTGCATCCAATGTGTATATGCAAGATCTTTCGTTGTTGAACAAGGGGGATTTTCGTTCCGGTTCTTTTACCGGTCGGTTTGTGGCCTTGTGGGACAAGGGCGATCGCAATATTTACAAAAATGTGAAGTTGTTGAGCAATCAGGATACTTACGTCTCGGGTACAAAACGCAATTATTTTGAAACCAGTGATATTCATGGTACCGTTGACTTTATTTGTGGAGGTGGGGATGTGTTTTTTAACGACTGTTTGATTTATCTCGAAAATCGCAGCGGTAACTGTGTCACAGCCAATGCTTCTTCATCAAATTGGGGGTATGTTTTCTCCAATTGTATCATCGATGGTTTTGATATCAATAACGGTTCGTACCGATTGGGTCGACCTTGGAATGGTTCTCCCCAAACGGTTTTCCTGAATACCACCATGAAACAGTTGCCAACGGCAGAAGGCTGGGGTGACCCAATGAATGTCGTACCATCTGTGTATGCCGAGTATAACAGTACGACTGCATCGGGTGGTGTGGTTGACTTGAGCTCTCGTCGTACATCTTACACCAAGGATGCAACAACCGTTACTTTAAATCCTGTGCTGAGTGAATCTCAAGCCAACTCTTATACCCTCGAAAACGTGTTGGGCGGAAGCGATAACTGGATGCCCACTTATGCCACTGAGCAGGTTCCGGCTCCGTCCATCACCATTTCCGGTGCAACCATTAACTGGGATAACAGCGACTACGTGCTCTGCTGGGCAGTAAGCAAAGATGGTGTGTTTCAGGAATTCGTCACCACCAATAGCTATGCTGTTCCTCAGGGAACATCTGATGGTGTTAAATATACCGTTCGTGCAGCTAACGAGATGGGTGGTTTGAGTCCGTTGTCTAACGAAGTGACTTATTCTGCCGGTTCTGGCAACGCTGTGGTGGTTGAGCAAGCAACCTCGCAAGTTATCGATGTTCAGTATTATTCGCTCGACGGGGTTCAATTGTCGGCAAATCAGCGTCGTCGTGGTGTTGTGATGGTTCGTACCATCTATGCCGATGGTCGTGTGGTAGTCGCCAAAATACTGAATCGGGATTAAACTCTGATGTTGCGGATGGATGACTAACAGGCTGAAATGCCCGTTGATTTTTGATCTCCTGAATGGATGGCATCCGCAGACTCCGACAAACGTTTTTATATTTTATTCGCCCTGCATGTGCATCATTTGCTGCCCTTGCAGGGCGTTTCTTTTTTTGGGGGTGCCGGGAGAGTCACTCTCCTTGGGTCAATGCTTTTTTTGTCCCTTTCTGTGCCATTGGTTTTTAATTTTTTGTGAGTGCATCATGATGAGAATGTTCACCTAAGTGTGTGTGAAAGTGGATTACTAAACTGTTTGTCGTACATGGTGGAATGTTGCTGTTTTTGACTTGTTTGACCTTGCTGCGCAATGGCGGAGAGTATGAATCATTGAGTTTTTAAGCATTAAAAAAGGCATCCTTCGAGAAGGATGCCTTTAATATTTAGATTACTATGTCTTAGTATTCCATTTTAGACTGACGAACGTAGCCTTTGTAACGCCATTTGGCGTTTTCTTCAGCCACTTTAAATAATTCTTCTGCTTCGGCAGGGAATTGTTTCATCAATGAAGTATAACGGATTTCACCTTTCAAGAAGTCTTGGAATTTAGACCAATCCGGCTCCTTGGAATCCAATTGGAATGGGTTTTTGCCTTCAGCTTCTAAAGCAGGGTTGTATCTCCACAGGTGGAAATAACCACACTCCACAGCTCTTTGCTGTTCCGTTTGTGCTTTGCCCATTCCGGCTGTCAAACCGTGGTTGATACATGGTGCATAAGCGATGATGATTGATGGACCATCAAATGCTTCAGCCTCACGAATTGCTTTGAATGTTTGAGCCTGGCTGGCACCCATTGCAATTTGAGCCACATAAACGTAACCATAAGAAGCCGCCATTAATCCAAGGTCTTTCTTGCGGATTTTCTTACCTGAGGCAGCAAATTTTGCAACAGCACCCACCGGAGTCGATTTAGATGCCTGACCACCGGTGTTTGAATAAACCTCGGTATCAACCACCAGGATGTTCACATCTTGTCCCGAAGCCAACACGTGGTCAAGACCGCCGTAACCGATGTCATAAGCCCATCCGTCACCACCAATGATCCATTGAGATCGTTTGGTGATATATTGTTTTACTTTGGCCAATTCTTTACAAATGTCGCAGCTGCAAGCTTCGATCATGGGCGAAAGTTTGCGTGAGATTTCTTTGGTAATCTCACCATTCTTACGGTTTGCGATCCATTCAGTAAACAGTGCTTTCATTTCTGCCGAACAGCAATCCGACTCTAAGCCTTCTTTCATTAAACGCTCTACGCGGTCACGCATTTTTTCGGTGGCAATGGCCATCCCCAATCCATACTCAGCATTGTCTTCGAACAATGAGTTCGCCCAAGCCGGACCATGACCTTTTTCGTTCATGGTGTATGGCGTTGAAGGAGCTGAACCCGAGTAAATCGAAGTACATCCGGTGGCATTGGCAACCATTTGACGATCACCAAACAACTGAGAAATCAACTTTATATAAGGGGTTTCACCACAACCGGAACAAGCGCCTGAGAACTCAAACAATGGCGTTGCGAACTGTGAGTTCTTTACATTAGTTTGAATATCTACTAAGTCTTGTTTTGAACTTACGTTTTCTACGCAATAATCCCAGTTTTCCTGGTTTGGAAGTTCTTGTGCAATAGGCACCATTTCTAATGCTTTTCCAGTTTTATTTCCTGGACATACATCAGCACAGTTACCACAATCCATACAGTCAAGAACATCAACTTGCATGCGGAAATACATTCCTTTCATTGCAGCAGGAGCTTTCATTTCGATAGTTGCTCCTTTGAATCCTGCAATTTCTTTTTCGTCTAATACAAAAGGACGAATAGCAGCGTGAGGACATACATAAGCACATTGGTTACACTGAATACAGTTTTCAGGAATCCAAACTGGAACTCTTGATGCAACACCACGTTTTTCAAATTTTGATGTTCCTTGATCCCAAGTACCATCTTCACGTCCTTTGAATGCAGAAACTGGAAGATCGTCACCTACTTGTGCGTTAATCGGACGAACCACTTTGTTAACGAATTCAGTGCCTGTGGTTGGGTATTCCAATGAACCGCTAACGCTTGCCCATTCTGCAGGAACATCAACTTTAACAACATCACCACCTCTGTCGACAGCAGCGTAGTTCATGTTGATGATTTTCTCCCCTTTTTTACCGTAAGATTTTACGATAAACTTCTTCATTTGTTCAACAGCCAATTCGTAAGGAATGACTCCTGTGATTTTGAAGAATGCTGATTGAAGAATGGTGTTGGTGCGGTTACCTAAGCCAATTTCAATAGCAATTTCGGTTGCATTGATGATGTAAAGGCTGATGTTGTTTTTCGCTAAGTATGCCTTCACGTTGTTGGGAAGGTTTTTCTTAACTTCATCTACCGACCAAACAGTGTTCAATAAGAAAGTACCGTTCTTTTTCAAACCTCTGGTCACATCATACAAGTTCAAATATGCCTGAACGTGACATGCCACAAAGTTGGGGGTGTTTACCAAATAGGTCGAACGGATGGGGTTGTCACCAAAGCGGAGGTGAGAACAAGTGAAACCACCCGATTTTTTGGAGTCATACGCAAAGTATGCCTGACAATATTTATCCGTGTTGTCACCAATGATTTTGATGGAGTTTTTGTTCGCACCTACAGTACCGTCAGCACCCAATCCATAGAATTTTGCTTCGAATGGACCGTTGGCCAATTCAATTTCAGGTTTCAACGGAAGTGATGTAAAGGTCACGTCATCAACGATACCTACTGTAAATCCGTTTTTAGGTTCTGGTAATGCCAGGTTGTCGTAAATGGCGATGGCCTGAGAAGGCGTAAAGTCCTTAGATGATAAACCATAACGGCCACCGACGATGATGGGTGCGTTGGGTTTACCATAGAATGTATCTTTTACATCCAAATACAATGGTTCACCGGTGGCACCGGGTTCTTTGGTGCGGTCGAGAACGGCAATTCGTTTTGCGGTTTTGGGTACTGCCGACAGGAAATGTTTCGCCGAGAATGGACGATACAGGTGGACGGCAACCATACCTACTTTTTCTCCTTTTGAAACCATTTCGTCAATGGCTTCTTTGATTGCTTCACAGCCCGATCCCATGGCGATGATTACGCGTTCAGCATCTTCAGCACCATAGTAATCAAACAAACCATATTTACGACCGGTGAGTTTGTTGATTTCGTTGACGTAGTGTTCTACTGTCTCAACAACTTTGTCATAGTATGGGTTACAAGCTTCGCGAGCCTGGAAATAGATATCGGGGTTTTGCGCCATCCCGCGGGCTACCGGATTCTCAGGGCTGAGTGCACGGTCGCGGAAGGCTTTCAACGAATCTTGATCTACCAGAGGAGCTAAGTCGCCCATTTCTAATGATTCGATTTTTTGAATCTCATGCGAAGTCCGGAATCCGTCGAAGAAGTGTACAAAAGGTACACGCGATTTCAGCGATGCCAGGTGAGCAACGGCTGCTAAATCCATTACTTCTTGTACCGAGCCGGTTGCAAACATGGCGCATCCGGTTTGACGTACCGCCATCACATCCTGGTGGTCGCCAAAGATTGAGAGTGCATGAGAGGCTAATGCACGAGCCGAAACATGATAAACGCCGGGAAGTAACTCACCGGCAACTTTATACATGTTGGGGATCATCAATAGTAAACCTTGAGACGCCGTAAATGTATTACAAAGTGTACCAGCCTGAAGGGCACCGTGCATTGCACCGGCAGCACCTGCTTCTGATTGCATTTCTTCAACCTTTACAGTCTCGCCAAAAATGTTTTTTCTTCCACTTGCAGCCCATTCATCAACGTACTCTGCCATCGTCGATGATGGTGTGATTGGGTAAATTGCAGCCACTTCGCTAAACATGTAAGCGATGTGGGCGGCAGCTTGATTACCGTCACAGGTCACAAACTTTTTTTCTTTAGCCATTGTTAATTCTCCTAAGTGTTATTGAATGAAAATATTGGTACAAATTAAATTTGTCGTGAATTAATATAGAAACCCGAATAACCACAGCGGGATTTCATTGTCCTGCCCGATTTCAATCATGTCTCGTGCGTAAATCGTATCTGTATCGCTTCCGTTGTTTGGTTTGGCGTCGATGCAGAAGGCCATTTCGTTGTTGACCAGGAAATCGTGGTTTTTACTGGCGCTCACATTGTGTTGGTATCCCACTTGGTTGAAGAAGAATGTTTTATGAAGGATGCCCGGGTCGATGTCGCCATGCAAAACCGAGAACACCAGGTTCGGGTTGTGCATGTACACCATGGATGGCTTTTTCATGGGGTCTTCTTCGCCCTCGTACAACAGATTGATGAGTTTTCCCTGGCGCAGGTATTTCAGGTAGTTCATCACTGTGGCTCGTGAGGTGTCAATTTCGCTGCTGAGCTTGCTTACATTGGGCTGAAACGGTGCTGACACCCCAACCAGGTAGAGCAATTTACGCAATTTGGGAAGATATTTCAACTCAACTTGTTGCAAATAACTGATGTCAATTTCCAAGCCCAAATTGATGGTTTTGACCAGGTTCTCAAAAAAGTTACGTTTCTCCAAAAAGAAAGGGTAGTAACCGTGGTTGAGATAGTCGTTAAAGTAGGCCAGTGGCTTTACTTTGTCAATAATTTCACGGGCAATGTCGCGATGATGGCTCAGGATGTCACTGAGGGTGACGCTGTGGAAATTGGTGCCTGCCTTATAATTGAGGTATTCACGAAACGAAAATCCATTGAGCTGATATGCTTTGACTTTGCCACTGAGTTCGGGGTTTTCTTCCTTGAGGCGCATGACCGATGAACCGCTGAATACGATTTGCAAATCGTTGAACTCATCGTAACAACGTCTCAATTCTTCCGACCAATTTGGATATTTATACACTTGGTCGAGGATGAGGGTCTTACCGCCGGTTTTGCGAAATTCATCGGCAAACGAGATCAGGGAACGCTCGGTGAAGTAAAGGTTGTTTAGGTTGATATATAGACAGTTGCGATCGAGTCCGTAAGTCGATTTGGCATAGTCGAGCAGGAATGTTGTTTTTCCCACGCCTCGAGCTCCTTTGATGCCAATAAGACGGTGCGACCAGTCGATTTGGTCTTTTAACTCCCGGTGGATGGGAACATCAAGGTGTTCAAGCAGATATCTGTGTGTATTAAAAAATGTCTGCATCTCTATTGAACCAATTTTGTAACACAAAGATATAATTACAAACCATTGTTCTGTAACTTCTACATTGCAATTAGGGCTGAAGTTTGTTATTTATATTTATTAAAAATAAATTGTTGACCTTTAAAGGGTCATTCATTGTCACTTTCATTGTATTTTTGGAAGGGGGGATGGATGTCTTAAAAATGGTTGTATTTTTCCGCAAAAATAAATATTTATGCATTTTCAGGAGCCGAGAGTGGTGATTCGGGATATTTTGCCCGCCGATCGAATGGGGTATTATGAGTTATACAGCAATCCGGAGGTGGCTCGTTACGATGATTTTGCGCCCATTGGGCTTGAGGAATTGGATGCCGATATGTTGCGGATTTCTCATTATGAGTCTGGTTCACTCAATCGTGAGTATGCTGTGTCGTTGCCCGGTGATGATTATCTTATGGGTGTTTTAACAGTCGATCGGCGACGTAAATATTGTTATTTGGGATATCATTTTAACCCGCGTTTTCATGGGCGGGGGTATGCGTTGGCCGCAGTTCGTCAGTTTGTGTCGCAGCAACAGGCATCGGTTCGTGCGGTGTTGCGTTTGGTGATTGATCCCGGCAATGCCGCATCCATTCGGTTGGCCGAGAAAGCCGGTTTTACAAAGGTGGGGAGTCGCCTAAAGAAAGGAAAGCGTGAAATTGTTTACGCCTTCAAATAAAAAACACACCGCTGAAAGCTTTCAGGGTGTGTTTGTATGGGTTTTATGAGCCTCCTGTCAATCAATTTTCATGTTGTGGAAGACGTTGGTTACATCGTCATCTTCTTCGAATCGTTCAAGCAGTTTTTCAATTTTTTCAACCTGCTCGGCATTCAATTCTTTGGTGTCGCCGGGGATTCGTTCAAATTCGGCAGTGGTGATTTCAAAGCCGTTTTCTTCAAGATATTTCTGAATGGCGCCATAGCTTTCAAAGCCTCCATAAACAATCATTTCGTCCTCTTCGGCAAAAATTTCCTGCACGCCCAGGTCAATCATTTCCAGTTCTAATTCTTCCAGATCGATGCCGTCTTTCATTTTGGTTTTGAACATGCATTTGTGTTCAAACATGTATTCCACGCAGCCCGAAGTTCCCAGCGAACCGCCAAATTTATTGAAATAGCTGCGCACGTTGGCCACGGTGCGGGTGGGATTGTCGGTGGCTGTTTCTACAATTATGGCAATGCCAAAGGGGCCGTAGCCTTCATACACCACTTCGGAGTAGTTCTCCATGTCCTTCGAGGTGGCTTTTTTGATGGCTCGTTCCACGTTCTCCTTGGGCATGTTGGCCGCTTTGGCGTTTTGCATCAGCACCCGAAGGCGTGAGTTGGATTGCGGATCGGGGCCCGCTTCTTTAACACAAATGATGATTTCGCGGCCAATTTTGGTAAATGTTTTGGCCATGTTGCCCCAACGTTTCATTTTGCGGGCTTTTCTATATTCAAATGCGCGTCCCATAGGTTTTTTGTAAATTTTTTGCAAATATAGAACTTCACCAAAAAATGCGTGCCCATTTTTCGTATTTTATTCAAAACAGCTGTTTTTTAATGTTGTTTCATTTTTTTGTGTTTCTTGACTTAAGGGTGCTTTTAATTTGTCTTTTTATGGATGATTATTTTTTCATTTTGTAATCTTTTTTGTTCTTTGAAGGTTTAAAGTGTCGGTCGTTTACGCTGATTGCGGGCGATTGTCTATATTTAAAGCCGATAATTCTTTTAATGGTTTGTGATGCATCTTTTTCGTGATATTTTATTGAGTATCGACCAGTTTCTGGGTAGCAGCAGTTGGTTTGTGTATGTGTTGTTGGGTGCCGGGTTGTTCTTTTCAATCTATTTGGTTTTTCCGCAGATTCGGTTTTTTAAGTACAGCATATTGATCTTGCGCGGCAAGTTTGACCGTAAAGAGGATAAAGGCGACACCTCTCATTTTCAGGCTTTGGCCACTGCTTTGTCGGGAACCGTGGGCACAGGCAATATTGCCGGAGTGGCATTGGCGCTGCATTTGGGCGGCCCGGCGGCTCTCTTGTGGATGTTGGTGACTGCCTTCATTGGGATGACCACCAAAATGGTGGAGGTTACTTTGTCGCACAAGTATCGTGAGTTTGGCCCTGATGGAACCGTGTCGGGGGGGCCGATGTATTATATGACCAAACGACTCAATTTGACATTGCCCTCGGGGAAAATGGTCAAAACCGGTGCCTGGTTGGCTGTTGTTTTTGCCATTGCGACTGTTTTTACTTCGTTTGGGACAGGTAGTTTGCCTCAAATGAACAGCATCTCTAATGCATTGCTCGACAGCTGGGGCATCCCTTCTGTTGTGACGGGGGTGGTGCTGTCCTTGTTGTTGGGCGTGATTATCGTCGGGGGAATAAAGCGCATTGCTGTTGTTGCATCTGCGTTGGTACCTGTGATGGCCGTGATTTATTTTATTGGTGCCTTTTTGGTGATCGCGTATAATTATCAAAACATCATTCCGTCGTTGATACAGGTAGGTGCCGGTTTCTTCTCCGGAAGTAGCGCTATGGGCGGCTTTTTAGGTGCCTCAATGGCTTTTGCCATCAATCGGGGTGTCAATCGGGGGCTTTTTTCCAATGAGGCAGGTCAAGGATCTGCGCCCATTGCGCATGCTGCAGCCAGGGCGCACGAGCCCGTGTCGGAGGGGTTGGTGGCCTTGCTCGAGCCGTTTATCGATACCATAATAATCTGTTCGCTTACCGGATTGGCCATTTTATCGAGTGGTGCTTGGAATGATAAGTTCGACAATCGTTTTCAGCAGTCCGATATTCGCGTTTTGGCCGGACATTTTAGCGATCGGGAATCTGACGATGTGGCCATGCTCAATGCTTATTTGTTCGGACAGTCGCCTCATTTGAATTATAGCGGCTCTTTGCAAATCTCTGATGGTAAATTGATGGGGGAGGTGACTTTGTTGCACAATCGTTCGGTGGCCGAATCGGTGATTTTCAATAAAAACAAGCAGCCATTCAGTGGCCAGATGATGGTTGATCAGGGGCATGTGTCATTGCCTGTTGGCGTGACGGTGTCAGGGCGTTCCTTGTTGCAAAGTGCGCCTTTGACCAATGCTGCCTTTTCGCGCAGTTGGCTGGGCGATTGGGGGAAATATATTGTGAGCATTGGGTTGTTGCTCTTTGCTTTTTCCACTGCTATTTCATGGTCCTATTATGGTAGTCGGGCTATCACTTTTTTGTTTGGGAGCAAAGTGGTCAAGTGGTATTCGGTAATTTATGTGATTGGTTTTTTCTTGGCATCCATGGTCGATACCACGCTGGTGTGGATTTTTTCAGGCGTAACCGTCGCTTTAATGACGTTGCCCAATTTGTTAGGGATGTTGATGTTGCATCGCGAAGTGAAAGATGAAATTCGTCACTTTTGGGAGGAGTATCGCGAGCGGTTTCCCAATGAAAAGAGTCCGCGTTTTTGATGGCTTTTAAGGGTGTAGAAATTGTTTTTGGTACTCCGATGGTGACATGCCGAGTTGTGTTTTGAATATGCGATTGAAATTTGAAATGTTGTTAAAGCCACATTCATAACCGATTTGTGAAATGGATTGTCGGGTGTTTTGCAGTAGTTTACAGGCGTAGTAAATGCGCATTTCGTTAATGTACTCGATGGGTGACTTGGCCGTTTTTTCCTTAAAATATCTGCTGAAAGCCGATGCATTCATGCCAAATTGGGTGGCCAATTGTGGCAGGGTCAGGGAATCGGTGTAATTCAGGTTGATGTAGTTGAGTATTTTGCTCAATCGTTGATCTTTTACATTGGGCATTTTTTTCTGAAATCCGGGGCTGCCCAACGTGTGTGAAGTGGGGGTATGAGCCATGGCGTTGAGGATTTGCAGCAATGTCATGAAGCGTTCAAAGCCATCTTTGTTTTTAAGCGAGAGAATGTGTTCTCCAATGCTTCTGTTTTCGGGAGCCGGAAAGTGTATGCCCTGTGATGCCCGGTTCAGAAGCTCCTTAATGTGGTTTAGTTCAGGATAGTTGGCCATGGCCTGATCCATAAAATCTGACGAGAATTGAATCACCACTGCTTGCACATGCAGTGCCGGGTCGCCATTAAAAAAAGCATCGTCGTTTTTCCAGTAATGGGGCACCTGGCTCCCCAGCAACACCAAATCGCCTTCGTTAAACGATTCTACGCTGTCGGCAACAAACCGTTTGCCGTAACTTTTTATCACGTATAGAATTTCATATTCACTGTGGAAATGCCAGGGGAATGTGAAGTGTGGAAAGTGGTTCCATTTCACCCGAATGGGACTCCCCCCGGGAAGATTCACTTGCTCATGCATGATGCTTTGTGGCAGGGGTTTGGTGGTTCGATGTGGCATGGCTTACGAGTAATGCGTTGAAACGATTTGATGGAGTTGCAAAAATAGTACAATTACAGGCAAAAAATATACTTGAATGGTTCTTTCAATTCGGATAAATTTGTATCACTTAATTAAGTTTCATCTTTTTAATTATAAACAATGAATCAGTCAATGTTTGATATCAGCGGTAAAATAGCTGTGGTGACCGGAGGGGGTGGCGTTTTGGGAAGCAGTATTTCACGCAGTTTGCTCGAAGCCGGTGTGAAGGTGATGATGTTGGATATCCGTCAGGAAGTGTTGGATACCCGTATTGCCGAAGTGAAGCATTTGGGTGACGTGGACGGCTTGGTTTGTAATGTGCTTGATATGGAGAGCTTGCGTTTGGTGCGCGATAAAATTGTGGCCAAATGGGGGCGCATTGATATTCTGGTGAACGTTGCCGGTGGTAACCTTCCCGGTGCGACACTGACCGAAGAGCAGACCATTTTTGATATGAAGATTGAAGACTATACCAAGGTGACCGACCTGAACCTCAATGGGACTGTGTTTCCATCGTTGGTGTTTGGCGAGGCCATGGCCAATAGCAAAGAGGGCAGCATTATCAACATTTCATCCATGGCTACATATTCGGCCATTACCCGTGTGATGGGTTATTCAGTGGCTAAAACAGGTGTAAACATCTTTACTCAGTGGATGGCCATGGAAATGGCAATGAAGTTTGGCGATAAAATTCGTGTCAATGCCATTGCTCCCGGTTTTTTTATCGGTGATCAAAACCGTGCCATTCTCATCAATCCTGATGGATCATATACCGAGCGCAGCAAAAAAGTAATCGCCAAAACACCCATGAAACGCTTTGGTGATATTAGTGAGCTCAATGGCTTGGTGCAGTTCCTGTGTAGCAATGCTGCCAGTTTCATTACCGGAGCCATTATTCCTGTGGATGGTGGTTTCAGCTCATTTAGTGGTGTGTAATCATTTTTCTCTTTTTGATTAATATGTGTGTGGAATGCCGATCCATACGGACCCTTATGCAGAAGGATACCGGTGGTGTCGGCATTTGTTTTTTTAATTAACTAATTATTGTGACAGATGGCGTTGGAAAAAACTTGGCGTTGGTTTGGTTTTAATGATACCATCCAACTAAGCGATTTGAAGCAGATGGGCATTGAAGGCGTGGTAACAGCCTTGCATCACATTCCCAATGGGGAGGTGTGGCCGGTAGACGAAATCATGAACGTGAAAAACGCCATCGAAGCTCATGGCATGCGCTGGAGTGTGGTCGAAAGTCTGCCTGTTTCTGAAGGTATTAAAATTCAGTCCGATGATCGACCCCGGCTCATTCGTAATTATCAGGAGTCGTTGCGCAATTTGGGCAAATGTGGCATTGATACGGTGTGTTACAATTTTATGCCGGTACTCGATTGGGTGCGTACCGATTTGCATTACACACTGCCATCGGGGGGTGAAGTGATGTATTTCGATTTCCCCACTTTTGTGGCTTTCGACGCTTTTATTCTCAATCGTCCCGGCGCTGAGGCCGACTATCCGGCCGATATTGTTGAAAAGGCACGTGCCGTTCGACAGGCGATGACCGACGAACAAGCCGATCAGTTGGCTTATCATATTATTGTAGTCACTCAGGGTTTTATCGATGGGGTGGTGGATGGTTCTGAACCCGATTTTAAAAAGGCATTTTTAAATTATATTTCGCGCTATCATCACGTCGATAAAAATAAATTGCGCCAGCATTTGGCCGATTTCTTACGCGATGTGGTGCCTGTGGCCGAAGAAGCCGGTGTTAACCTCTGCATTCATCCCGACGATCCTCCGTTTCCTGTGTTGGGCTTGCCTCGCATTGTGAGTACTCAGGAGGATTTTGAGTGGATTGTCAATGCTTACGATTCTGTAGCCAATGGGTTGACTTTTTGCACCGGCTCGCTGTCGGTGCGTAGTAACGACAAGTTGGTTGACATCGTAAAATCGGTGGGGCATCGCATTCATTTTTTGCATTTGCGCAATAACGTTCTTTTGCCCGATGGTTGTTTTCATGAGTATGGTCACATTCACGGTTGTGTGGATATGTACGCCGTGATGAAAGCCTTGCTGCAAGAGCAACAGCGCCGCATTCGCGAGGGGCGTAAAGATGTGCGCATGCCTGTTCGTCCCGATCATGGGGTCAAGATGCTCGATGATTGGAATCGACAGTCTAATCCCGGATATCCATTGATTGGGCGATTGAAAGGCTTGGCTGAATTGGCCGGGCTGGAGATGGGCATCGAACGATCCATGGCTGAGCGTTAAAATATTATTTTTCTTCCTTATATGATGCCTTGCCTTATGGTGAGGCATTTTTTTTTAAAGTTTGTTATTCACATTATTCTTTGCGTGTTTTCTATCTGATTGTAGTTGGTAATATGTTTATAGATAGAATTATAAGCGTTATTTTTCACGGGATTGAAAAAAAAGAATCAGAATTGAATACAGGTATCAAATACTTTTATAATTTTGTGATGAAATCCAAATGATTGTGAATGGATTTCGATGAACTTCGTTAACCCAATTCGTTAGAGAAATAAAATCAAGTATTAATCATGACTTCTGAACAGGCTCTTCAAATGTTGTCGCAGAGTTATAAGCAATATCCTAAACATTACGTGGCCGTAGACTGTGCCATTTTTGGTTATGAAGAAGGGGAGATTAAATTGCTTTTGTATCCGCGTGGATTTGAACCTTCTATTGGTAAATGGTCGTTAATGGGTGGGTTTGTTCAGGAGGACGAGTCGCTTGAACAGGCTGCTTTTCGCGTATTATTGCAAACCACCGGCTTGCGTGATATCTTTTTGGAGCAGGTGGCTGCTTTTTCTAAGCCCGATCGCGATCCCGGTGCAAGGGTTATTAGTATGACTTTTGTGGCATTGATTCGGATTGATAAGCACGATAAAGATTTAGTGCGTGAAAATGGTGCGCATTGGTGGCCGGTTACCAAGCTCCCGGCCATGGTGTTTGATCATCTTGAAATTGTTGAAAAGGCTTTGGACTTTTTGCAGCAACGTGCCGCCAATGAGTTGATTGGTCGTGAATTGTTGCCCGATATGTTCACCCTCATGCAGTTGCGTAATCTTTATGAGGCCATTTTTCAACGCCCCTTTGATCCTGGTAATTTTCGTAAAAAGGCTCTTTCATTGGATGTGTTGGAGCGCTTAAACGTTAAAAATACCACCGAATCTAAAAAAGGTGCTTTTTATTATCGATTTGTTAAAGATGCTGGAGATAAAAAAGTGGAAAGAATGGTGAAGTTTTGCTAAAAAAATTTGACATTTAGAAAAGTGAATACTACCTTTAATGTGTTTGTTTTGGGGATGCCTGATGTTGGTGAGCTCGAATAAACTGGTAGTAAGTAGGTGGTTGGAATATTAGTGTTTTGGGCTGTTGTGGAAATTTAGTGGTGGTTCTTTTGTGTAGCGACTTCTAAATGTATCACCAAAAAATAGCAACCGCCAATAAAAATGAATGACGTACGATGCGACATATTGAGAGTTTTAATAAAAATGAAATCATTTAATATTCGAAGACGATGAAAAAAGGATTCTTTGATCAGTTTGAAGTATGGTTCATTACCGGAGCCCAACTTCTTTATGGTGGTGACGCAGTGGTGGCTGTCGATAGTCACTCTAATGAAATGGTGGCCGGCCTTAACGCTTCGGGTAACCTGCCTGTAAAAGTTGTTTACAAAGGCACCGTTAACTCCGCCAAAGAAGTAACTGCTGCTTTTAAAGCAGCTAATAACGATGATAAATGTATCGGGGTGATCACCTGGATGCACACTTTTTCACCTGCCAAAATGTGGATTCGCGGCTTGCAGGAATTGAACAAGCCTTTGTTGCATTTCCACACTCAATTCAATAAGGAGATTCCATGGGATAAAATCGACATGGATTTCATGAACCTGAATCAGTCTGCTCACGGTGACCGTGAATTTGGTCATATTGTGTCACGCATGCGCAAAAACCGCAAAGTGGTTGTTGGGCACTGGCAGGATTCGCAGGCACAGGCGAAAATTGCTGTGTGGATGCGTGTGTCTGCCGGTTGGGCCGATTCTCGCGACATGCGCATCATTCGATTTGGTGATCAAATGAACAATGTGGCTGTGACCGATGGCGACAAAGTTGAAGCTGAAATGCGTTTGGGATATCATGTCGATTACTATCCCATTGCTAAATTGGTGAAAATTGCCGATGGTGTGAGCGATGCTGATGTGGCTGCGTTGGTGAAAGAATACGAAGCATCATACGATTTTGCGGCTAACTGTAAAGAAGGTGGCAAAGATCGTGCGCAAGTGGTGAATGCTGCTCGCATTGAAATCGGGTTGCGTCGTTTCCTCGAGGAAAAAGGTGCCAAGGCTTTTACAACCAACTTTGATGATTTGGAAGGTGTGGATCAGCTTCCCGGTTTGGCTTCACAGCGTCTGATGGCCGAAGGTTATGGTTTCGGTGCCGAAGGGGACTGGAAAACTGCTGCCCTTTACCGTACCATGTGGTTCATGGGGCAGGGGATGCCTAAAGGTTGTTCATTCCTAGAGGATTACACCCTTAACTTTGATGGCGAAAAGAGCACCATCCTTCAGGCGCACATGCTCGAAGTATGTCCTTTGATTGCTGAGCACAAACCCAAACTCGAAGTGCATCCGTTGGGTATTGGCGGTAAAAACGATCCCGCTCGTCTGGTATTTACCAGCAAACCCGGTCAGGGCGTTGCTGCGACCATTGTGGACATGGGCAATCGTTTCCGTATGATTGTGAACGTGGTGGATTGTGTGAAATCGAAAGATTTGCCTAAGCTGCCTGTTGCAAGTGCTTTGTGGATTCCTCAGCCAAACCTCGAAATTGGCGCAGCGGCTTGGATCTTGGCCGGTGGAACTCACCACACCAGCTTCTCCTATGACCTCACGCTCGAGTATCTCGAGGACTATGCCGATATGGCTGGTATCGAATTGGTGATTATTGACAATAACACCACCATTCGCGAGTTCAAGAAGGAATTGCAGTGGAATGACCTCTATTTCGCCTTGAATAAAGGATTATAAATGTATATTTGAACCTCCGGTAATAAAAGTATTCCGGAGGTTTAATTTTTTTATTTCTAACACTTATTAATCAAATTAATTTATGAATGCCGGATTTACAGTGCTTGACTGGACAATCTTTATCGGCTATGCCATTTTGATTGTCGGTTTGGGTCTATGGTTATCCCGGGGGAAAGAAGGTAAGCAGGAAGATGCCAAAGATTACTTCCTGGCCGGTGGAACCCTCTCGTGGTGGGCTGTAGGAGCCTCTTTGATTGCAGCTAACATCTCTGCTGAACACTTCATCGGGATGTCGGGCTCCGGATTTGCTGTGGGGTTGGGGATTGCTGCCTATGAGTGGATTGCCGCCATTACCCTGATTTTGGTAGCTAAATATTTGCTGCCGCAAATGATCGACAAGAAGATCTTCTCCATGCCTCAGTTCGCCAAAGAACGTTATGGCAAGGGCGTTAGTTTCTTCTTTTCTTTTTTCTGGTTGTTGGTTTACGTGTTTGTGAACCTCACTTCTGTGGCTTGGTTGGGTGCCATGGCCATGGATCAAATTCTTGGAATCCCCATGGAATATGGAGTTCCCGGCTTGTTAGTGTTTGCTGGTGTTTACTCTATCTATGGTGGTCTGAAAGCTGTGGCATGGACCGATGTGTTGCAGGTGGTTTTCCTGGTGGGTGGCGGTTTGATTACTGCTTTCTTTGCTTTGGATGCCGTTTCGGGACCTGATGGCTCTGCGCTTGATGGGTTTTTGATGGTCTTGAATAAAGTACAGGAAAATCCCGGTGACTTGCACTTCAATATGATTATTGATGAAAACGTGAGCCCTTCTATTTTTAACAACCTTCCCGGTATGGCTGTTATTTTCGGGGCCATGTGGTTGACCAACATCGGTTATTGGGGTTTTAACCAATATATTATTCAAAAAGGTTTGGCTGCTAAGAGTTTGGCTGAGGCCAAGCGTGGTTTGATCTTCGCGGGTTATTTGAAGATTCTAATTCCGTTGATCGTGATCATTCCCGGTATTACTGCCTATGTGATGTTTACCCATCCCGAGTTACAATCGACTTTGCATGGATTGCAGGGATCTATTGATAAGCCCGATCAGGCTTATCCGTGGTTGCTGCGTAACTTTGCGCCTGCAGGTATTCGCGGTTTGGCTTTTGCTGCCCTTGTTGCTGCAGTGGTGTCGTCTTTGGCGTCTATGCTCAACTCAACTTCGACCATTTTTACTCTCGATATTTATAAGGATCTCATTAATAAGAATGCTGACGATAAGAAGTTGGTGTTTGTAGGTCGTGTGGCTGCATTTGTTGCTTTAATTATTGCCATGGTTTCTGCCAAACCACTTTTAGGCGGTCTGGATCAGGCGTTCCAATACATTCAGGAATATACCGGCTTTATCTATCCCGGTGTCGTGGTGGTGTTCGGTATGGGTATTTTGTGGAAACGTGCCACAAACCGTGCTGCTTTGTGGACGACCATTGCCACCATTCCTGCCGGTATTGCCATGAAAGTGGCGTTGCCCGATTTGCCATTCATTATCAGAATGGGATATGTGTGTATGCTGCTGATTACACTGGCAGTGGTATTGGTGTTGACCGACAAGCACAAAACCAAGGCTGCAATTCTTTCAGCTGAGAATCGCTCTATGCTTCAAAAAGCAGGTTTGGTGTCAGGTGTTTTGGCTGCCATTACTTTTGTGGCAGGTCTGATTTGGGGTACCAACCTTTTTGGTTGTGGCTTGCTCCATATCGGTTTCCACTCTATTTTCATGTTGACGTTCCTGCTGGCTTTTGTGTCCATTATCATGTACACCAATGCCAATGCTCATACCCAGGATGACAAAGCTTACGATTTCGATCCTAAGTTGTTTTCGACCGATAAAGGTTTCGCAATTGGTGCCATGGGTATCGTGGTGATCATTGTGGCTCTTTACGCTTATTTCTGGTAAGACTCATTGATCCGGTTCCTCTGCCTTCAGGGGGAGGAACCGGATTTATTTCTACTATTGTTCCCGGAGGTTACACTCCTGCATCCCTTGTGTTTGTTGTAAAATATATCTGTTGTGCCATCTGTGATTCTGTGTGGTACGACCTGTGTATTGTCTGTTTTATCCTGTATTTTTTTAATCGGATTTATCATGTTAGAAAATTTAAAAGCCGAAGTGTGTCAGGCCAACCTTGACCTGGTTACCTATGGATTGGTCATATTTACCTGGGGAAATGTCAGCGCCATTGATCGTCAGAGTGGTTTGGTGGTCATTAAACCCAGTGGGGTTGCATATGATGGCATGAACCCCTCGCAGATGGTGGTGGTCGATTTAGATGGCAATGTGGTTGAAGGTAATCTCCGCCCATCGTCTGATACGCCAACACATCTTGAACTTTACAAATCTTTTCCCGAAATTGGAGGGATTGTCCACACACATTCAACCTTTGCAACGGCATGGGCGCAGGCTGGGCTTGACTTGCCTATTGTTGGAACGACTCATGCCGATTATTTTGCCAATACCATCCCTTGTACTCGCGATATGACCGAAGCTGAGGTGAAAGGTGCTTATGAAAAAGAAACCGGCTCTGTTATTATTGATACATTTCAATCTCGCGGATTAAATCCGGTACACATTCCCGGTGTGTTGGTGAAAAATCATGCTCCTTTTACCTGGGGCAAAGATGCTCACGATGCTGTTCACAACAGTGTGGTGATTGAACAGGTTGCTAAGATGACCTGCATGTCGAAAATGCTCAATCCGGCAATGACGATGAATCCTCATTTGGTGACCAAGCATTTCGAACGAAAGCATGGTCAAAATGCCTATTACGGTCAGAAATAATTGTAAAATTGAAATATAAAAATTGAAAAGATGGCTCAAGATAAATATGTAATTGGTTTGGATTACGGCTCCGACTCTGCTCGTGCTGTGATTGTGAATGCTTTTACCGGTCAGGAAGTGGCTTCGGCTGTTAAGTATTACCCCCGCTGGATTGAGGGTAAATATTGCGATGCCGTTAAGGATCAATATCGTCAACATCCCTTGGATTATGTCGAGGTGATGGAATTTATTGTCAAAGACTCTCTTGCTAAAGCTGGCCCTGGTGTGGCCGAAAACGTGGTGGGAATGTCGTTTGATACCACCGGTAGTACACCTGTTTTCGTTAACGAAGAAGGTATCCCATTGGCCTTATTGCCCGGTTTTGAGCAAAACCCCAATGCCATGTTTGTGCTTTGGAAAGACCACACGGCTGTGAAAGAGGCTGCTGAGATTAATGAGTTGGCTCGCAAGTGGAAGATTGACTATACTGCCTATGAAGGGGGTATTTACTCTTCGGAATGGGTGTGGGCCAAGGTTCTGCATGTATTGCGTGAGGATGAAGCTGTGCGTAAGGCTGCTTATTCCTGGATTGAACATTGCGACTGGATGCCGGCTCTCATTACCGGCAAACAGAAGCCTCTTGAGGTGGTTCGCAGTCGTTGCTCGGCCGGACACAAAGCCATGTGGCTCGAGAGCTGGGGCGGTTTGCCCGATGAGGATTTCCTTACCACCCTCGATCCGTTACTGAAAGGTTATCGCGACCGTTTGTTCCGAGATACTTATACCAGTGATGCGAAAGTTGGTAATCTGACACCTGAATGGGCTCAACGCCTTGGCTTAACCACCAACGTTGCTGTAGGGGTCGGTGCGTTTGATTGCCACATGGGGGCTGTGGGTGGCGAGGTGACTCCCAATGTGTTGGCTCGTGCCATCGGTACATCCACTTGCGATATTATGATCGCTCCTTATGAAGAAATTGGCGATAAGCTGATTGCAGGCATTTGTGGTCAGGTTGATGGTTCTGTGGTTCCCGGCTATGTTGGGCTCGAGGCCGGCCAATCGGCTTTTGGTGATATCTATGCTTGGTTCAAGCGTGTGGTGGCTTGGCCGGTTGAGAATATCCTTGCTAAGACAAGTGTTGTGGATGCCGAAACACGGGCTAAACTGGTTGATGAGGTGATGGATCAAATCATTCCTCAGTTGTCAATCGAGGCCATGAAGATTCCTGTTGAAGAATCGACCATCATTGCCGTTGATTGGATGAACGGCCGGCGGACGCCTGATGCCAGCCAGGAGGTGACCGGGGCTATTGCCGGCTTGAAATTGGGTTCTACAGCTCCCCGTATTTTTCGGGCTCTGGTTGAAGCCACTGCATTTGGATCCAAAGCCATCGTTGATCGTTTTGCCCGTGAGGGGGTAAAAATTGAAGGTGTCATTGGCTTAGGTGGTGTGGCCAAAAAATCGCCTTTTGTAATGCAAACCCTGGCTGATGTGTTGAACATGCCTATTAAAGTGGCTCGTACTGAGCAGACCTGTGCCTTTGGTGCTGCCATGTTTGCTGCTGTGGTTGCAGGTGTTTATCCCAAAGTAGAAGATGCACAAAAGGCCATGGGGAAAGGATTCGAGAAGGAATATCAACCCATTGCTGATAATGTGAAGATGTATGCTCAGATTTACCAAAAGTATGTCAAATTAGGGCAGTTTACCGAGAAAGAAATGTAATGTCTCTCTGAAAATTCCTGAATATAGGAGGCCTTCTGTTTACATGCTTGTAAACAGAGGGCTTTATTTTTATTTTTGCGCTGTTAAAAAAATGAGGGATGGAGAAGAAAAAGATTTTATTTGTTTGTTTGGGGAATATTTGTCGTTCTCCAAGTGCTGAGGGGGTGATGAAAGCGATGGTTGATCAAGCCGGTTTATCCGAATTTTTCACCATCGACTCAGCCGGGATTCTCAATGTTCATCAAGGTGAGCCGGCCGATACCCGAATGATGGCTCATGCACGTAAGCGCGGCTATCATCTTACCAGTATTAGTCGCCCTATTGTGCCTGCCGATTTTGATGAATTTGATGTCATTATTGGGATGGATGATCAAAATATGCGTGATTTGGCTCAGAAAGCACCTCATGCCGAGGGACTTAAAAAGCTTGTGAAAATGACCGATTTTTCCACGATGCCTGGTGTTGATCGTGTTCCTGATCCTTATTACGGGGGCCCCGATGGCTTTGAGCTTGTTCTCGATTTGCTCGAAGATGCATGCCAGGGACTCATCCGACATTTTCAGTCGTAATCGGGTCAACGACCTTATGCGCAACGCCCCGTTTGGGGATGAACCAAACGGGGCGCTGTGTCGTCGTGAAGTTTAATTTTATACAAAACCTCTTGATTCAGCCAGGATGAGAATCATTTCAATGACTTCTTCGTCCGAAAGCGTTTTGCAGTTAAATGTCAAATCGTAAAAGCTCAAGGGATCTCTGTCGCCTCTGAAATAGTTACGGAACGATTCCCGTTGACGGTCATTGTCCGCACAAATCTTTTTAGCGGTACTCATGCTTACGTTCTCGTTAATGCTCACAATTTCATTTCGCCATTCTACCGGGGCAAATAATTTAATGTGAACCGCATTTACAAAGTTTTGTGTGATGATTTCAGCCGCTCGTCCCAAAATGACCACATTGCCTTGTTCTGCTGTTTTATGAATCATTCCGGCGATGGTGTTTTGCACCTTACCGTCGGTGGGATAATATTCATCCGAGAAGAAAAGAGCCAAATTGTCAAAAAAACCACGTTCTTTTTTATGTGCGATTTCGTTGACCAATGAAGGGGTCATTTTTAGTTTGTGGGCTGAATCATCAAGGATTTCTTTGCTTATCCATTTCCATTCGTCCATTCCTCCATTGAGGTGGTTCTTTTTTGAGAGTGTTTCGGCCAGCATTTCGGCAATGCGGTCGCCCGGACAGCCGTATTCACGGCTTATGGTGATGATGGGTTTTGTATGCGCAATGGTAGCATGGTGCGATATGGGATCACTTTTCTCAGACCGCTCGCGCATGTATTTTAAAAACAGGTTATTCATGTGTTTGTGGTTTGTGTTTCGTGTCTGGAAGGAGTTTTCCGTGTATTTCCCTTGCCGATGCGGTGAAATAAGCGGTTTAACCCTTGTGTTGATTGATTGTTATGGTTCTGAAAAGATATTAATAAAATTGCGGAATTCAAAATAAAGATTTCAAATTGGAGGCACTGGGCAGAATCGTGGCTGTTAAACTCGATTTGTAAACAGATACATGGTGGCTCATGCTTATTAGGGCATAAACTTCAATGAATTTGACAATGATGTATTGCATTTTGTCATTTATTAGGCATAAAAAAAAGGGCAGATTTCTCTGCCCTTTCCCCTTAATCAGCTTTGTTAACCAAATCCAAATCTATGAAAAAAA
>NZ_QKZK01000004.1 GCF_003254275.1 Breznakibacter xylanolyticus
CTCTTTTGCTCTATTTGCTTTTGTAATACATTGATAATCAGTGTCTGAATTTTCGAAAAATCATTTGTAGTACACAAGGGGGTATTGTATATCAGCGGTTTACATGTTTACTTTGGGGCATGTATTTCAAAGTATCCATGCGCACCAACCCCGAAACGGGAATCTATAGCGGTTATTACCGTGTTTAGTGGAGAGCTAGCGTCATTACGCTACCTTTACAAAGCGAAAATCTGTAGTACACAAATCCGAACTCGAAAATGAACAATTCATTGAAATACAGGCGCTGGCTTTAGGATAGCTGCAAAATGGGTCAAATTTCGTCGATGGCCAAATAAATCTGAGTCATGTTGAGCAACTGATAAGCGATTTCGCCAAAGCCCATGCCACCCAACAAACTGATTTTTTTGCCATTCAGCTTGCCGTAAACATAATTGGACACACAATTACACGAGTACATCACCTCCCCGGTATTCACAGGGCTACGCTCGACAAACGTCTTAGAATAGTTATCAATGGGAACGGCCAATTTATAAGTCTCGCCCCTCATCACAGGCGCAAAAAAAGTGACACTGCGGTTTTTTTCATCCATGGCTTGTAGGTCACGATTGATAAACGCGCCCGAACAGTTGGCAATCAATGGCAGCTGAAGGCTCCAGTTGCGATCGGCCAAATAGTCGTAAATATTTGCAGGACGACCATTAATAAGGCATTCGGACTGAACGTTTGAATCGGTGAGGAAATGGATTTCGTCACTCCCAGGATCTTGGTCAAAGATGTTGATAATTTCGACCCGGGCGATATAATGATCGGGCAACTCTACAAACAGCGCCACAGCGCCATCGGCACTCACCTGCCCAGTGAGGCCGTTGAACACACAAGCCTCGGCCACACCAATTTGATCCAAATCGATGCCGGCCACAAACCCCAGCAGCGGATTTTTAAAAATATCGGCATAACTCAACGAATGGAGGGTAAAGTCGAAAACGATGGGCTTGGCAAAGGGTAGAATCAAAAAGATAAATCCATTGGAAAACCCATTAGACGTCACCATTGGAAGGTTCTGTCGATTAAACGACATGATTTTGAAATTGAGCGCATAGGGCGTAAAATCGTCCACAAAAATCAGGTCATGCGAACAAGTGCCACCCTCGCGATCCATAAAGTAAGGGGTGGATCCGCCAATCCAGTTGCCCTTGGGCAGTTGGCGCAACAGGCGTTCATCGCCCGAGAGCACCATTTTTTTGCCTTGCCGGATAAACTGACAGACTTCTTCAACAGGGTAAAGTTTCTTTTTAATCATAGGGTTGAGGGTTTACCAGGTTTTAAAAATGGCTATCAAATCATTTTTACATGCCATGGCGTATTTCTCGCACAAGGTATAAAGACCATTAATGGCAGCAGCAGGCGTTACCGTCCCTTCTTTAATCTCTTTTTGTGCCTGATGAACACGCATTTGAAGGACATAGTTTTTAAACGGATAGTCAATGTGTCCGTTGACCATATCCAACCATTCCTTTCTGCTTTTAGGGGGAATTGATTTTCCGGGTTTCATAAACAAGGTTTTATGTACGATTAAGGTTAATTTGGCGTTCTGATTTCAGAAACGAACTTTAAATTAATAGTTATTTTTCACTTGGCCGCACAAATTGTTAAAAAAATAAAAAAACCCTACAAGTGGTTGCTCACAATCTCTCAAGCAGGGTTGACCATTGCCCTGATAATTCTTGTACTGCCTTACCAGTTAACAGCCCAAACATCCGCTCCCGACTCCATTAAGTCAATGCCCACATGGGGTAAAGTGATTGCAGCAGGTGCGTTGTTAGGCACCGGATGGCTGCTCGACAAACCGGCATGGCAATGGAGCAAAAACCACCCATGCGAATTTGGACACCGTGCCAGCGAGTTTTCAGATGCCCTGGGGGAGAAAACCATTGTGGTACCTGCATTGCTCACCACCTTTGCCGGCAGTTATCTGCTAAAGGACGAAAAACTGAAAACCACGTCGTGGACGGCCATCAAGTCGGTTGCCCTCACAGCCATGGCTACCGAAGGCATCAAAATCATGGCCGGCCGCCAGCGACCATTTGTAGAGGGAGACCACAGCCGGTTCAGCCCCTTCAATACCGACGATAGATACAAATCCATGCCATCGGGTCACACATCGCTGGCCTTTGCCATCTTCACGCCCTTTGCCGAAAAATACTCGCGTTGGATTTATCTGATGCCGGCAACGGTGGCCATCGGACGCGTGTATCAGCAAAAACACTGGCTCACCGATGTGATGGTGGGCGGCGGACTCGGGTGGATCAGCGGTTACCTGTTGACCCATTCTAACAAGAAAATTGTGATAGGCCCCGGCGGACTGGTCATCTGGTTTTAACTTTTCAAGCGATGCAAATGACCACGCGAACCCGCCGTTTGAATAAAAATTCATAGTTTTGAACCCAACTATCAGAAAGATATCAACATGCATCTGATTCAAAAAAATATTGTTGCACTGCTGCTCGCATTCACCTTTGTGCCGGTCATGGCACAAATCAACGGCACCAATGCCTATTTGGCCGAACAAGCCGCTTACGGAAGCGATCTGCTATATTTTTATTCCAACGCATCGCTTGCGCAGCTCGATGCCACCGCACCCGGAACCGCACCGGCCACATTTACCTGGAGCACCCACTCACAAAGCGGATGGCAATCTATCAAAAGTGAAAGCGGGATGAATTCGTCACTGACCGGCATCAACGCCGGGTTATACCGATTGGTGATAAATGACGGTGCCACGACACAAACCCATCAGTGTTGGGTGATGGTGCCCACCATCAACAACGTGGCCATTGCCCTGGAACGCAGCAGCTGTGAGCGGGTCATTCTCTCCGGGACGTGCGACTTTGAACCGCTCAACTATTACGACCCAGCCAATGGAACAACCTATCAGGTAGGCTATCAACCCTCGTATCAGTGGCACATGGGCGACGAAACGCTTGCCGTCACCGATGTGGCAACAGCCGAATTGCAGGCTCCTTACGACGACACCGAATATGGTTTAAAAGTATCCACACGCCTGCTCAACACGGCAGCATCCTCTGCAAGCCCGGTGGCCGTGAAGGCCATTGCCGTAAAAGCAGCCTTCACCTATACCAACACCAAGGACAAAGCCGAAAACGAATTACACACCGACACCGAAGGCTCGGCACCCATGCGTCTGCTTTTTAAGGCATCGCCCGATGGAACCACCGACCGCAGTCAGGGACACATCAATAACTACTCGTGGGAATTTGGCGAAGCCGGTAAAGATTTCACGGCCGACCCCACCTTTGTGTTTCAGGAAGCCGGCACGTTTCCGGTAATTCTGACGGTAGAGAACTCTGAAAGTGGATGCTCAAGCACTTCAGAACCCGTAAATATCATCGTGAAAGAGGCCTTTGTAGAAGTCCCCAACGTGTTTACCCCCAACGGCGACGGGCAAAACGACGAGTTCCGCGTGGCCTACCGTTCCATCAAATCGTTCAGCATGATAATTGTGAACCGCTGGGGTCGGGTGGTGTACGAATCGACCAACCCCGACGAGGGCTGGGACGGAAAAATCGGCAAGCAGGATGCAGCGCCGGGAGTCTACTTTTACGACGTGAAAGCCACCGGGTACAACAAAGATGAATCCTTTCACCGCAAAGGATTCCTGCATTTGCTGGTAGGCAAACAGTAAACTTTTCAGTTGCACGGGCTGTTATGCTCCCTCAACCAACCATTCATCAACATGAGTTACCAGACATTTACCGACCAGTGGGAAACCTTTTTGCTCAAAGCCGGCCAATACTTCAACGTGATGGCCAACTACGAGTTTCTGCTGTTCATCATCGGCATACAGGAATCGGGCAAGGGATTTGGCAACTTCTCAAAACAAGAGAAAACCGACCTCATCTCGCTGGGCATTTGCCGCATACTCGAAATAAAAGGCTACATGCGTCAATCAGGCAACGATCCCGAAGGATGGCCCCTGTTTGAAACCATCAAAAACCATCAGGTCATGCCCCCGTTGCAACACAACCGGATGATGCGCGAGGGCATTATGCAATATTTCGAAACCAACGTTTTTAACCAGTCATGACACGTTTTTTTGCATCGCTGCTGGCATTGGCATTGATGTGTGCCTGTGCCCATTCACAATCGAACACCCGCGTGGTGATTCACACCAACCATGGTGACATGGTGGTGGAATTATTTAACGACACCCCGGTGCACCGCGATAACTTTTTGAAACTGGTGCGCGAACATTATTACGACAGCCTGTTGTTCCATCGCGTCATTCACCAATTTATGCTGCAAGGGGGCGACCCGCAGTCTCGCGGGGCTCAAGCCGGCACGAAACTGGGCAACGGCAGCCCCGGTTACACCCTTGATGCAGAAATTGTTTATCCCGCCCACATCCACCAAAAGGGGGCTTTGTGCGCAGCCCGCCTGGGCGACCCCATGAACCCGCAACGCAAGTCGTCGGGCTCGCAGTTCTACATTGTGCACGGTCAGGTGTTTACTGCCGACATGCTCAGGCAGGTGGAAGCCCAAAAAACCCAAACGCAACAACGGGCAACCGGCCAAAAAGCCATTGCCGCCTACACCGACAGCCTGCGCCATTACAGCACCCAGCGCGATTCGGTGCGTTTTGCACTGGTGCGCGACAAAGCCGTGGCCGCTGCCGAAATGGCCGCATCGACCGTTCCCCCCTTTGTGATGCCCGAGGCACACAAGCAGGTGTATCAAACGGTGGGGGGATCTCCCCATCTGGATGGCGAATACACCGTGTTTGGCCAGGTGGTGAGCGGCCTCGAAGTAATTGATGCCATTGCAGCCCTGCCCGTGGACGAAAACAACCGCCCCCTGCAGGATGTGAAAATGTGGATTGAAATTGTGAAATAGTCAACACAAACCCCGACGGTTTTCAAAACCTTCGGGGTTTTATTATTTATAAAATGCAAATGACAAGTATGAAAAGACTCTTCTATTTGCTGACGATGCTGTGGGGAATGTCCGTTTCAGCCCAATCACCAACCGATGACTATGTGCTGATTGCCACCAACCTGGGCAACATAAAGGTGCGATTGTACAACGACACCCCCTTTCATCGCGACCGTTTTCTGCAATTGGTTGAGAAGAAGCATTTCGACGGCACGCTGTTTTACCGCGTGGTGAAAAACTTTGTGATACAAGGCGGCTCGTCCGACTCGCGCAACGCCGCACCGGGGCAGCACATCGGTTACGGCACCGATGCCGAAATCATCAGCTCGGAGTTTGTGAAAACCCGCTTCCACAAAAAAGGAGCCCTGTGCGCGCCGCGTCAGCCCGAGGCCATCAACCACTTCAAGATGTCGGACGTGAGCCAGTTTTACATTGTCAAAGGGCGCAAATACACCACCCAGGAACTCGACCTGATGGAGAAAGCCCGCAACAACCCCATCATGATTGATCTCAAGCGCAAACATTACCTGCCCTACAAAGAGGAGCTCGATCAACTAAAGGCAAGCGACCCTGCCGAATTTAACAAACGACTGCGCGCCATCAAGCAGCAAATTGACTTCGACTACAGCGTATCGCGCAAGCTCGAGTTTACCCCCGAGCAGCGTCATGCCTATACCACCGTGGGGGGGTGTCCCGATTTGGATGGCGACTACACCGTGTTTGGCGAAGTGGTGGAAGGACTGGATGTGGTAGACAAAATTGCCGTTTTGCAAACAGATAAAAATGATCGTCCGCTCAAGGATGTGAAAATCACCATGTCGGTTGTTGCAAAATGATGTTCTACATAACCAACTAAATGTCGCTTCACATGTTTCGTCAAATCTTCCCGCTTGTATTTTTTGTTTTACTGGGCTGCTCATCCGGATCAAAAGATAAACAACAACAAGTTGCCCGTCCCGTGGCATCTCCCTACGACAACGCCCGTGCTTTGGTGCGGATAAACACCTACAATCACTACAACCAAAAAATGGCGGAGGGGTACGGCATTTATGTCGAAAAAAACAAGGTGGTGGCCCCCCTGAGCCTGGTCAAAGGCAGTTTCAGAGTGAAAGTATCGCCCATCGGCACCGATAACTTTAGCGACGTGGAAGGTTTCACGGCTCACAGTTTTGATCACGACCTGATTGTGATGCAAGCCGTGAACCGATGCAAGGCACCCGTCAACCTGGCTAAAGCGCAGGCGCCCGGCGACACCCTGCTGTCGCTCTTTTGGAACAATCGCCAGCTTTACTTCAACAAATCTACCCCCGGCAAGCCATTGCCGGGAGACACGCTGGGGTGGGTTGCCATCGCAGGAAAGGCCGCAGCGGGCGAAGCACTCTTCACCCCCACGCACGCTTTCGCGGGCATGGTGCAACAGGTAACGATGGGCGACTCGGTGATGACAGCCATATTGCCGGCCAAAGCCATCGCGCTAATGCTCTCCCGACAAAACGAACTTCGCTCGGTGTACGACCTGGCCACCAAAAGCAACAAAACCTACCCCTCGTACACCACCATCAAGGGCTTTAACATCGTCACCGACCGGGGCAACATCGCCATTCGGCTGTACAACGACACGCCCGAGTACCGCGATAACTTCATCCGCCTGGTGAGCGACGGTTTTTACGACAGCCTGCTCATTCACCGCGTCATCAAAGGATTCCTTATTCAAGCCGGCGCGGCCGACACCAAATATGCCGGCAAGCACGACGTGGTGGGATGGCAGGGCCCCGGATATACCCTGCCCGTGGTGGTGAAACCGCACCTGTTTCACAAACGGGGCGCCGTGGCTGCGGCCAAGCTGCCGGCCGACCGTAACCCCCGCAACCGCTGCGACGGGTCGCAGTTTTACATCGTGTCGGGGCGCGTGTGGACACACGCCGAACTCGACGACCTGGAGAAGGAACGCAAAACCAAATTCACTCCCGCGCAGCGACAAGCCTACACCACCATTGGCGGCGCCCCGCACCTCGACGGCGACTACACCGTGTTTGGCGAAGTAACCGCCGGCATGGAAGTGGCCGACAACATTGCCCGCGTGGAAACCGGCACCGGCGATCGCCCCGTCAACGACATCCGCATCCGTACCGTGAAGATGATGCGGTAAAACATCATCCCACACTCATCAAACACACCCCTTCTGCGACTCGCCAACGAACGCAGAAGGGGTGTGGTCGCATTGCGGCTGAACGTCAACGACGGACAAAGCAGTATTGTCGCCTTGCACATCATCATCGTCGCAAGACATAATCATTACACAAGCCTGCACGCCTCTATCATCCCGGGACGAAGTGATGATGCAGCTATGCACACATCTTTCGTCCCGGGACGAAAGGGATATGTAAGCTTGCACACGCTTTTCGTCCCGGGACGAAAGTAGTATGTAAGGTTGCACAGCCGTTTCGTCCCGGGACGAATGTATCGTGCAAGCGTGCACAACCATTTCGTCCCGGGACGAAAGTGCTGTGCAAAGCAACTTCACCCATTCGTCCCGTGACGAAGATGGCGTGCATCAACGAGAGACCCGTTCGTCCGGAAATGACAGGCTGCCGCATGCTCACGTGACATCATCAACCAACATCAACGGCATCCCCCAACAGTCGGTTTCGCCGCACACACCATAAAAAAGGCTGCCACGAAGGTTTCCCTTCCCGACAGCCTTGTGGTGTTGCCATTTTTCGGACGATGTCTCAGCGTCGCCTTACATTTGGGTTAAATCCGCCGAATGTTGGCGCCAATTTTATTCAGTCGTGCATCAATGTTCTGGTAACCACGGTCAATCTGCTCGATGTTATGAATCACGCTCTTGCCCTGTGCCGACATGGCTGCGATGAGCAGTGCCACGCCCGCGCGAATGTCGGGCGAGCTCATAATTTGTGCCCGCAGCGGTGTTTCGCGGTTGAGGCCGTTCACCGAGGCACGGTGCGGATCGCACAAAATGATGCGCGCACCCATGTCGATGAGTTTATCGACAAAGAAGAGGCGGCTCTCGAACATTTTTTGGTGAATGAGCACGCTTCCCTTGGCCTGTGTGGCCACCACCAGAAACACGCTCAGCAAATCGGGCGTGAGACCCGGCCAGGGCGCATCGGCAATGGTCATCACGCTGCCGTCGATAAACGAATCAATCTCGTAATGATCCTGCGCGGGAATGTGTATGTCATCGTTGATGATGTCCATTTGAATGCCCATGCGGCTAAAGGCAAACGGGATGATGCCCAGCTGGTCGACCCGGCAATTCTTAATGGTGATTTCAGATCCGGTCATGGCGGCCAGGCCAATGAAGCTGCCTATCTCAATCATGTCGGGCAGGATGGTGTGACGGCATCCGCCCAGTTCACTCACGCCTTCGATGGTGAGCAGGTTCGAACCAATGCCGTTGATTTTGGCGCCCATGCTCACCAGCATTCGACACAGCTGCTGCACGTAAGGTTCGCAGGCGGCGTTGTAGATGGTGGTGGTTCCGGGGGTGAGCACTGCGGCCATCACAATGTTGGCCGTTCCGGTCACCGAAGCCTCGTCGAGCAACATGTAAGTGCCCTTGAGGTGCTGTGCTTCGACGGTATAAAAAATCTCATCGGGGTTAAACACAAATTTGGCACCCAGTTTTTCAAATCCGATAAAGTGAGTATCGAGGCGACGACGGCCAATTTTATCCCCTCCTGGTTTTGGGAAATAAGCTTTCCCAAAGCGCGCCAACAATGGGCCCATGATCATGATGGAACCACGCAACGAAGATGCACGTTTTTTAAAATCGGCACTTTGCAGATAGGTGAGATCGATGTTTTCGGCTTTAAAAGTACACTCGTGGCGGGTGTGTCGGTCAATGTCAACCCCCAGACATCCCAACAGGTCAATCAGGCTGTTGACATCAATAATGTCGGGGATGTTGCTGATGGTGACAGATTCGTTGGTCAACAACACGGCGCAAATCACTTGCAGCGCCTCGTTTTTGGCTCCCTGCGGTTCCAGTTCCCCCTTGAGGAAACGGCCTCCTTCAATTTCAAAGCTGCTCATACGTTATTTTTCTTCTTCTTTTTTAATCACGGCAATGATATCCAATTTTTTTGTTGAAAGCGCGTCAGCGGCTGCTGATATTCGCAAAAAAAGCTGCGCATCATCATGGCAGCTCTCATCAGTTCACTTACGGTGCTTTAACTGCGGGGTCTTTTTCCGCTTAAACCGGTTTTTCTGATTGTAATTTTTGGATGGATACTGCTGTATGGGGCCATCGTCCTTAAACTCGGGGATTTTCATCTCGGGCTCGGCCTGCAAACGACCATGCGACAGGGTTTTTAAATCCTCAAATACCCGCTCATCCGAAGCATTGTCGCGGTTGTAGCCCAGCAACGATTTTTTCATGTGGCCGATGATCAGCTTCACCAGTTCGCGCTTCTCGTCTTCATTTTCAAGCTCGATGGCGCGTTCAATCATATCCTGAACCAGACGTCCGTACTGCATGTAACGCACCTTGTTGTGCTGGTAGGGCACCTTCATGGGCGGCTGGTTAAAGCTCGATGCCTGTGGAATGTCGTAAGGAAAATCGATGTCGAGTTTAAAATCGGCCATAATGGCCAAATGATCCCACAGCTTGTGCTTAAAATCACTCACGTCGCGCAGGTGGGGGAACAGCGTTCCCATAATGGCGATGATGGAACGGGAGCAACGCATCCGTTCTTCGCGGTCCTCAATGGTCAGGGCATGATCCACCATTTGCTGAATATGCCGTCCATACTCGGGAAGAACCAGTTTCTTTCGGTTCGAATTGTAATCCATTAATTGTGTTTGTTGTCGTCGTTGTGCATGAAACGATTTCTGCTCTTAGCCAACATGATCAGATGGCATACTTGCGTACGCAGTTGGCTTCTTCAGATTAAAATACTTGTTGGGTAATGCCGTCATTAATCAGTGGCAGGCGGTGTGTCAATGAATGTCTTTTGTTGGAGTTGAAAGACGAATAACCTTCATTGGCCTGACAAACAGTGTGTGCTGTTTAAAACGTGCAGTGTTACCAGCAGATTCAGGTGCCAAAACTAACGCAAAATTTTTAGTTTGGCAAATTTTAATAATAATTGTTTGGTCCCTGAATGTTCGAAGGTTACGGTCACTTTTGTATTGGGGAAGCTCCCTTCGATATTGTCGATTACCCCGCGCCCAAATCGCTCGTGCTCAACCAACATCCCGGCCTGATAGTCACCGCCCGAGGTTTGATAGTTAAACTGGATGGATGGCGTGGCCGGTCGCTGCGTGAGCGACGCCTTGGGCTTGAAGCGCGACGGAACCGCCGGCCGCTCGGGTTGACGAACGGGAATGCCCATGGGCCGTGAAGCCGGCGAGGTAAACGGACTGTTGCCCAATACTTCCAAATATTGTGAATCCACCTCACGGATGAACCGGCTGGCAGTTGAATTTTTCAGCTCACCATATTTATAACGCGTTTTGGCATACGACATCACGGCATACTCCTCGGCACGGGTCAATGCCACGTAAAACAGGCGGCGCTCTTCTTCAACGCCCTGCTCGCTGTCGATGGTCATCTGCGAGGGAAACAACCCTTCTTCAACGCCCACAATGTACACGTTTTTAAACTCCAGCCCTTTGGCACTGTGAATGGTCATGAGCGTCACCTTGTCGTTGTCCTCAGGTTTCTCCGAGTCCTGATCGGTGAGCAATGCCACATCTTCCAAAAACACATCCAAACGCGCCGGTTCGCCCGACTCGAGCTTGTTGGTGGTAAACTCCCGAATGGCGTTCATCAATTCCTCCACGTTCTCGGCGCGCGACTGTCCTTCCACGCTCTTGTCGGCCATCAGATCGGCCATGATGCCCGAGGCGGTGGCAATTTCGCGAGCCAAATCGGCCGCCTGACTGTCGAGCAACTTCATGCCAAAGCCCCGGATGAGCTGCACAAAACCATGCAGTTTCTTCATGGTTCCGGCATTGATGCCCAACTGCTCGGGCGTATAGCCGTTGATGAGCTGCCAGATGGAATATCCCGTTTGTGCCGAAATGGCCTCAAGCTTGTCCATGGTGGTGCTGCCGATGCCGCGCGCCGGGTAGTTGATCACCCGCTTGAGCGACTCCTGATCGTTGGGGTTCACCGTCATCCGAAAATAGGCGATCAAATCCTTGATTTCCTTGCGCTGGTAAAACGACAAACCTCCATATATCTTGTAAGCGAACCCGCGCTTGCGAAGCGCCTCTTCAAAAATCCGCGACTGAGCGTTGGTGCGGTACAATATGGCAAAATCCTGATAGGTATAATGATGTTCGCGACGTCGTTCGGCAATGTCGTCGGCCACACGATAGCCCTCTTCCACATCGGAATACGACTCCATCACCCGAATGGGATGGCCGCTCTCTTTTTCCGAAAAGACGTTTTTCTGTATCTGACCCTTATTTTTGGCGATGATGCTGTTGGCCGCATTCACAATGGTTTGTGTGGAACGGTAATTCTGCTCCAGCTTAAAAATTTTGTAGCCCGGGTAGTCGTTCCTGAAATTGAGAATGTTCTCGATTTTCGCCCCCCTGAAACTATAAATACTCTGGGCATCGTCGCCCACCACGCAAATGTTTTGATGCCCTTCGGCCAGTTTTTTAATGATGCGGTACTGCGACAAGTTGGTATCCTGATACTCATCGACCAAAATGTATTGAAAACGTTGTTGATAGCGTTGCAGCACATCGGGAAAATCGCGAAACAATATATTGGTGTTCAACAGCAAATCGTCAAAATCCATCGATTTGGCCTGATAACAATGTTTCATGTATCGGGCATAAATCTCATACACCAAGGGTTTTTTCGCAGCCTGATCGGCCGACATGCGCGCCACATCGCGAGCATAAGCAGGCGGGGTCACCAAATCGTTCTTGGCCGATGATATGCGTCCCAACACATCGCCGGGCTTGTATTCCTTATCGCTCAGTTTCATCTCTTTGAGAATCGACTTGATCAGGCTTTTTGAGTCTGCTGTATCGTAAATGGTAAACGACGATGGGTAACCCAGCTTCTCTGATTCGATGCGCAAAATACGGGCAAAAATGGAGTGAAAAGTACCCATCCACAAATTACGCGCATTCGCTTCGCCCACGATGGCGGCGATGCGATGCTGCATTTCGCGCGCGGCTTTGTTGGTAAATGTGAGCGCCAAAACCTGTTGCGGACGCACGCCCTTTTCAAGCAAGTGAGCGATGCGATAGGTAAGCACGCGCGTCTTACCCGACCCGGCACCGGCAATCACCAGCGTAGGACCATCGGTGTTTACCACTGCGTCGCGCTGCGGGGTATTGAGTTCATCTAAATAATGTTGCACAGATAAGAGACTTTACGGAAAACGGATTCCCAAAATGAAAAAATCGAACTGCAAAAATAACGATATGCCGGCATCTTTGTTGATTGTTGATAGATTGATTGAAAAAAATGGTGAGAAATCACTTGCTGTTCATCAGTCCATTACCCAAAAAGGAATCTTTGACCCCCAATCCAATAAAAGAAAAGAAAACATTTGTGCTTTGATGATAAAGTTATATTTTTGCGATTCAATCATAGGAAAAGCTCAACGCGATGAAGTTTTCTATCTCACTAATTCTCAGTCTAGTCATTATTCTCGTGGTCAAAACCTCCGGAAAGTGAGATTGGTGTGTAGATTTCGATAACTGAAGAAGATAATGAACAAGCCTTTCTCACTTCTCTGAAAAGAGAAGAGGAAGGCTTTTTTTATTGATATTTCAACGACTTTAAAAAATTACAACAATATGACAATGAAGAACAGACTCAGAAGCGCCACTTCATCCGAAGGACGCAAAATGGCCGGAGCCCGTAGTTTGTGGCGCGCCAACGGACGTAGCGAAGAACAAATGAAGAAGCCCATTATTGCCATTGTCAACTCGTTTACCCAATTCGTACCCGGGCACGTTCACCTGCACGAAATTGGGCAGGACGTGAAACGCATCATCGAAAGCATGGGCTGTTTCGCGGCCGAATTTAACACCATCGCCATCGACGATGGCATCGCCATGGGTCACGACGGGATGCTTTATTCCCTGCCCTCGCGCGACATCATCGCCGACAGCGTGGAGTACATGGTCAACGCCCACACCGCCGATGCCATGATTTGCATCAGCAACTGCGACAAAATCACCCCGGGTATGCTCATGGCAACCATGCGCTTAAATATCCCTACCATTTTTGTTTCGGGTGGCCCCATGGAAGCCGGCAAAGTGGGCGACAAAGCCCTCGACCTGGTGGATGCCATGGTCATGGCTGCCGACGACTCGGTGTCGGACGATATGGTGAGCGCTGTGGAACGCAATGCTTGCCCCACCTGCGGATCTTGCTCGGGCATGTTCACAGCCAACTCTATGAACTGCCTCAACGAAGCCATTGGCTTGGCGCTGCCCGGTAACGGCACCATCGTGGCCACTCACGCCAACCGCAAAAAACTGTTTGAAAAAGCGGCTCGACTCATTGTCGAAAACACTTATAAATATTATCAGGACGGCGACGACAGCGTGTTGCCCCGTTCCATCGCCACCAAAACCGCGTTCATGAACGCCATGACGCTCGACATTGCCATGGGTGGATCCACCAACACCGTGCTTCACCTGTTGGCCATTGCTCAGGAAGCCGGCGTTGACTTCACCATGAAGGACATTGACCAGCTTTCACGCAAAACCCGCGTGTTGAGTAAAGTGGCTCCCAACTCGTCGTACCACATTCAGGACGTGAACCGTGCCGGTGGCATCATTGGCATTTTGGGTGAACTCGAGCGTCAAAAAATGATTGACACATCTGTGAAACGTGTGGATTTCGCTTCGCTGAAAGATGCCATCGAAGCTTACGACATCATGCGCCCCACTGCCATTGCCGAAGCCTTTGACGTGTATGGCAGCGCTCCCGCTGGAGTGGTGAACCTCACCATGGGCTCACAACGAACACAATATAAAGAACTGGATACCGACCGCGCCAAAGGTTGCATCCGTTCGTGGGAAAACGCTTACACCAAAGATGGTGGCTTGGCCGTGCTTTACGGTAACATTGCCAAAAATGGTTGTATTGTGAAAACCGCCGGGGTGGACGAATCCATTTTCCATTTCGTAGGCAAAGCCAAAGTATTTGAATCGCAAGACGATGCTTGTGCCGGAATCCTCAGCGGAGAGGTCGAAGCCGGTGACGTGGTGGTGATTCGTTACGAAGGCCCCAAAGGCGGCCCGGGCATGCAGGAGATGCTTTACCCCACCTCTTACATCAAGTCGCGTCACTTGGGAACCCAATGCGCTCTCATTACCGATGGCCGTTTCTCGGGGGGTACATCGGGGCTGAGCATCGGTCACGTCTCGCCCGAAGCGGCTGCCGGTGGCGACATTGCGCTGGTACGTAACGGCGACGAAATTGAAATTGACATCCCAAACCGTATAATACAGGTAAACATTTCATCAACGGAGATGGAATCTCGTCGCAAGCAGGAATTGGGACGTGGTGACAACGCCTTTACACCGGTGAACCGGATGCGTTACGTCTCTAAAGCTCTCAAAGCCTACGCACATTTCGTGAGCTCAGCCGATTTGGGTGCTGTGCGGATGATTCAATAAAATAGCAGCCATATTATTTAAAACCTATTGGCCTGCTTGATTGTTAATAGTAATCCGGTGGTTTATCGAAATAACTACCCAATGGTTTAATATGCTGCCTCCGGGCAGCTTTGCAACAACCAATCATGGAGACAAAAACAGAATTGATCGTGGAAAAGGATGAAGCTAAAAAAATACAGATGTCCGGCTCTCATGCCGTGATACAATCGCTATTAAAAGAAGGCGTTAACTTGGTGTTTGGATACCCGGGAGGTGCCATCATGCCGGTGTACGATGCCCTTTACGATTATCACGACAGGTTGCACCACGTTCTGGTTCGTCACGAACAGGGAGCTGTACACGCCGCACAAGGTTTCGCTCGTGTGACCGGGAAAGTAGGGGTAGCCATTGTCACGTCGGGACCTGGCGCCACCAATACCATCACCGGAATTGCTGATGCCATGATTGATTCGACCCCCATGGTGGTAATTTCGGGACAGGTTGGCTCTCCATTATTGGGTACCGATGCTTTTCAGGAAACCGATGTCATTGGCATTTCACAACCCGTCACCAAGTGGAGCTGTCAGGTAAAAAAGGCCGAAGAGATTCCGGCTGCAATTGCCAAAGCTTTTTACATTGCCAGATCCGGTCGTCCCGGACCTGTACTGGTCGACATTACCAAAGATGCACAGGCCAACATGATGGAGTTTGACTACGTCCCTGTGACACAAGTGCGCAGCTATCAACCCGTTCCCACCCCCGACAGTGACAAAATTGCTGAAGCGGCTCGATTAATCAACCTCTCCAAGAAACCACTTGCATTGGTAGGTCAAGGCGTGATGCTGGGCGGGGCAGAAAAAGAACTGCTCAAATTTCTCGAAAAATCTGGTGTCCCTGCTGCATGGACTTTATTAGGCATGTCGGTAATGCCATCGGATCACCCATTGAACGTAGGCATGTTGGGCATGCATGGCAACGTGGGACCAAACGTTAAAACCAACGAAGCCGACCTCATCATCAGTTTCGGAATGCGCTTTGACGACCGCGTCACAGGCAACACCAAGGCCTATGCCGTGAACGCCAAAGTGATTCACTTCGATATCGACCCGGCCGAAATCAACAAAATCATTTATGCCGATGTGCCGGTACTGGGCGACATTAAAGAAACCCTGCCTATGTTGACACACATGGTGTCGAATAACACGCACGAGACGTGGGTGAAGGAATTTCGGGCGTGTGATAAAATCGAAACTCAAAAAATCATCCAACCCGAGCTTTACCCCACCAAAGAGGGCATCACCATGGGCGAAGTGATCAGACGGGTGAGCGAAGCCATGAACCACGATGCCATTTTAGTCACCGATGTGGGTCAGCATCAAATGATGGCCTCACGGTATTTCAAGTTTCGCCAGTCGCGCAGCGTGGTAACATCAGGAGGTTTGGGAACCATGGGCTTTGGACTCCCCGCAGCCATCGGCGCTAAAATGGGACGTCCCGACCGTCAGGTGGTTTTGTTTGTGGGCGATGGCGGTTTCCAGATGACTATTCAGGAGCTGGGAACCATTTTCCAAACCAAAATTCCGGTTAAAATTGTGTTGCTGAACAACAACTTCCTGGGAATGGTACGTCAGTGGCAGGAGTTGTTCTTCGACAAACGTTATGCTTCAACTGAATTGATTAACCCTGATTTTCAGTTGATTTCCAAAGGATATGGCATCATGTCAGAAAAAGTTACATCACGTGATCAACTTGATGAAGCCATCTTAAAGTTAGTGAACAGTGAAGATGCTTTCTTGTTGGAGGTTGTGGTCGAAAAAGAAGGTAACGTGTTCCCGATGGTTCCGGCCGGAGCCTCGGTATCGGATATCAGGCTTGAATAGATTAAAAGACACAAGTATCAAGACGCAAGACTTTTTAAATTAACAGTATAAATCTTGATACCTGATACTAACATCTTGATACTAAAAAAATGAAACAAGAATTTACCATCATCATATTTTCGGAGAACCATGTGGGCTTGCTCAATCAGGTCACCACTGTTTTCACACGCCGAAACATCAACATCGAGAGCCTCAATACCTCTGAGTCGGCCATTACAGGCATTCACAAGTTTACGGTGGTGGTTGTAACCACTCGCGAACAGGTGGACAAGCTTATTGGACAAATTGAAAAGCGAATCGATGTACTTAAAGCCTTCGTGTTTACCTCCGACGAGATTGTACACCAGGAGATTGCCTTATACAAAGTGCACACAGAAGCATTGATGAACGGCAACGAAGTGGAGAATTTGGTGCGTCAATACGGGGCTCAGATTCTGGAGGTTCATCGCGACTACACGGTCATTCAAAAAACCGGTCACAAGCACGAAACTCAGGAATTGTTTGAGAAACTCGACAAATTTGAAGTGCTTCAGTTTGTACGCAGTGGACGGGTGGCCGTTACCAAAACCAACTGGGAGCAGCTGGCCACTTATTTACGTTCATTAGAAGGTCGAAACAAAGTGACTGAATAATTATGTGAAAAGCGCCAAGCGTGGGTGAGGCATGACCTACTGCTGAACCTTCGCTCATTTAATGCAATGATCCTGTGATGAAGTCAATCAACGAGCACATACCGGTTTACAGCCTTGACAACTTCATTTCGCAGGAGCTTAAAAGCCAACAATTTCAGGTTGAGGTTTTTGATGCCCGACGGCACTTTAGCGTGAAGTACCCTCACCGGCACGATTTTTTCGAAGTCCTATACCTCATGAGAGGGTCTGGTTTTCACGTGATTGATGGAAATCGCTATGAGATAAAGCCCCCTTGTGTGTTTTTTATGTCACCGGGGCAAGCACATAAAATTGAATTTTCGCACGACATCGACGGCTATTTATTCATTTTCACAGCCGACTTTTATTTGGCCAACCGAAGCAACCAAAACAGCTTGATTGAGTTTCCGTTCTTTTACAATCTTAAGCAGGAAAACCCGCCGCTTTTGCTTGAAAACGAAAGCGACATCCGTTTTTTAGAAGAACTCTTCAAACGAAGCATTTCGGAACGAGACCACAACGGAGATCACAAGCTCGACCTGTTGCGATCGCTGCTAGACATCATCCTGATGACCTGCAGTAGCCGATATAAAACCGTTGAGAACATCGACAAAAAGGGGAGGGGGCACATTTTGGTGAAGCAATTTTATCATTTGGTCGAAGAAAACAACCTAAAAAATCTTTCCCTCAAAGAATACGCCGATCGATTGGCAGTAACGCCAAACCATCTCACCCAAACGGTCAAATTATTGACCGGTAAAACATCGAGTCAAATTATTAAGGCCAAGCAAATATTAGAAATAAAGCGGTTGTTGGTACATACCAATCTGAGTGTCGCAGAAATTGCCCATCAACTCAATTTCGATGACCAATCGTACTTCACCAAATTTTTTAAGCGCGAAAGCGGATATTTACCGCTTCAGTACCGCAACCGCACAACAAATACTTAAAAATTACCATTTGCAGAAAATCCAACTTCCTTTTTATATGACAGATTTTCTGTATGTTTTACAACTCAAAAATTTCAACCCCCCAAACAATCCATGATAATTACCAAAAATGCCATGGTTTTTACGCATGGCGTTATCAAAACATTCGCTTGATTTGCAATGTTGGATTGAAACCACTAATTTATGTCACATTTTACTGAAATACAGATATAAACAAATACTTATACAAATAAAAAAATGGCAAATTATTTTAACACACTTCCCTTGCGCCTTCAGTTGGCTCAGCTTGGTACCTGCGAATTCATGGACAAATCAGAATTTGCTGACGGTGTAAAAAAGTTGATCGGTAAAAAAATCGTCATCGTAGGTTGCGGTGCTCAAGGTTTAAACCAAGGTTTAAATATGCGCGACAGTGGTCTGGACATTTCTTATGCACTCCGCAAAGAGGCCATCACCGAAAAACGCCAATCATACAAAAACGCTTCTGAAAACGGCTTTAAAGTTGGCACATACGAAGAGTTGATTCCTACTGCTGATTTAGTAATCAACCTCACCCCCGACAAACAACACACCAGCGTGATCAACGCTGTGATGCCTTTGATGAAACAAGGTTCTGCTCTTTCTTACTCACACGGATTCAACATCGTTGAAGAAGGCATGCAAATCCGTAAAGATATCACTGTGGTAATGGTGGCTCCAAAGTCTCCGGGTTCTGAAGTTCGCGAAGAGTACAAACGCGGTTTTGGCGTTCCCACCCTCATTGCGGTTCACCCTGAAAACGATCCCAATGGCGATGGCTTAGAAATTGCAAAAGCATATTGCGTGGGTACAGGTGGCGACCGTGCCGGTGTGTTACATTCATCATTTGTTGCCGAAGTAAAATCGGATTTGATGGGTGAACAAACCATTCTTTGCGGTTTGTTGCAAACTGGTTCTATCCTTTCGTTCAACAAAATGATTGAAAAAGGCATCGACCCGGGTTATGCTTCAAAATTGATTCAATATGGTTGGGAAGTGATTACCGAAGCGTTAAAACATGGTGGTATCACCAATATGATGGATCGCTTGTCGAACCCTGCCAAAATTAAGGCATTTGAACTTTCTGAAGAATTGAAGCACATCATGCGTCCTTTGTTTCAAAAACACATGGACGACATCATGAGCGGCGAATTCTCAAAAACCATGATGGAAGACTGGGCCAACGACGACAAAAACCTGTTGACCTGGCGTGCTGCCACTGGTGAAACCGCATTCGAAAAAACACCTGCCGGCAACATGGAAATCAGCGAGCAGGAGTACTTCGACAACGGTGTGTTGATGGTAGCCTTTGTTAAGTCGGGCGTTGAATTGGCCTTCGAAACCATGACCGAAGCCGGCATCAAAGAAGAATCGGCATATTACGAGTCGTTGCACGAAACCCCTTTGATCGCCAACACCATTGCTCGCAAAAAACTGTTCGAAATGAATCGTGTGATTTCCGACACTGCTGAATACGGTTGTTACTTGTTCGACCATGCTTGCAAACCTCTGTTGGCCGATTTCATGAAATCCATTGATGTGGATGTGATTGGAACCACTTACGGTAAAGGAAAAGACAATGGCGTTGACAACAAAAACCTGATTGCAGTAAACGAAATCATTCGTTTCCACCCTGTTGAATTGATTGGTGCTGAATTGCGCGAATCAATGACTGCAATGAAAAAAATTGTTTAAGCTATTTGATCACTAATCCTAAATAAGCGCGACTGTTTATTTGGGATTAGTTTTTAACCAAAAGACAAAAAGGTTCCATTCATAAAAACCTTGGTTGTCATATAGATGCAAGTCCTTTTAGAACTAAAATTTCGACAATTACACCATCTGAAAATAAGACCAATTCAATATCGACATCAACTTACAAAACCAAACTTAAACAACGCTTCAGAATAACACTAAAGACAATTAAATTTTTAATTTTCCTATTAGGTAAACCTTTTGAAGGTGTGAATTGTTGTTATTGGGTAAGTAATCGAAAATGAAACAGATAAGCAAACAAAATCTTATCCTCAAGGTGATGAAATTATCGGATGAATTGTTTTCATTTTAAAAATTTAATTGTGATATTTGCAGCATACCTTCATAAAGATGACAAAAGTCAACTCTCTTTATATTCTCAGTATTCTTCTCTGTATTCTACTTTGGGTGCGGGACTGAGAATGGTATGTGTATATGATAACAAATAAACAACATAGAGCCATTCTCAGCTGAGAGTGGCTTTTTTGATGTCTTAAAAAGAAATAGCAATCATAAATTCATTGCATCATGAGTGATAAATTGTACATTTTTGATACGACGCTTAGAGACGGCGAACAGGTTCCCGGCTGTCAGTTGAATACCATCGAGAAAATCGAGGTTGCCCGGCAACTCGAGAAGTTGGGAGTGGACATCATCGAAGCGGGTTTCCCGGTTTCAAGTCCTGGCGATTTCAACTCAGTGGTTGCCATTTCCAAAGCGGTTTCCAATCCAACCATTTGTGCGTTAACACGTGCTGTTTCAAAAGATATTGAAGTCGCCGCCGATGCGCTGAAATTTGCTAAGAATGGCCGGATTCACACCGGTATCGGCACATCGCCTTATCACATTTACCAAAAGTTAAACTCCAATCCCGATGCAATTATTGAGCGCGCCATCACTGCGGTGAAGTTTGCACGCAATTTAGTGGCTGAAGTGGAGTTTTATGCCGAAGACGCCGGGCGCTCCGATAATGAGTATTTGGCGCGCGTGGTAGAGGCCGTCATCAATGCGGGTGCGACTGTTGTCAACATTCCCGACACAACCGGATACTGCCTTCCCCATGAATATGGCGAAAAAATTGCCTACCTGATGAACAATGTGCCCAACATTGACAAAGCGATATTGTCAACTCACTGTCACAACGATTTAGGCATGGCAACAGCCAATACCCTGTCGGGTGTTATCAATGGAGCTCGTCAGGTTGAAGTGACCATCAATGGAATTGGTGAACGCGCAGGAAACACCTCGCTCGAAGAAGTGGTGATGGCCATTCAGTGCCATAAAAATATGCCTTACAAGACCGGTATCGACACTAAGCAAATCATGAAAACCAGCAAGCTGGTATCGACCTTAATGCGCATGCCGGTACAAGCCAACAAAGCCATTGTGGGACGCAACGCGTTTGCGCACTCATCGGGCATCCACCAGGATGGTGTGTTGAAAGACCGCGAAACATACGAAATCATCGACCCGGCCGAAGTAGGCGTGAAAGAATCGAGCATTGTCCTCACAGCCCGCAGTGGCCGTGCAGCCCTGAAACACCGCCTGGAAGTGAACGGTTACAAATTGGACGGTACCGAACTGGACGACATCTACCAGAAATTCCTGGAGTTGGCCGACCGCAAAAAAGATGTGTCGGACGAAGATGTAATTGCATTGGTTGGGTTAGATAAGGAACGTGGCGAATCGTCCATGAAACTGACCGCCCTTCAGGTGTTGTGCGGAAAATCAACCATCCCCACGGCAACGGTTCAACTCAGCTTCAATGGCGATTTGTTTACAGAAACCGCCACCGGTAACGGCCCCATTGATGCGGCTTTCACCGCCGTGAAACGCTTGGTGAAACGTAAAGTGCATCTCGAAGAATTTTTGGTGCAAGCCATTACACGCGGCAGCGATGATTTGGGAAAAGTGCATGTTGAATTGGAGCACAAAGAACAAACCTACTATGGTTTTGGTGCTAATACCGACATTGTCACCGCATCGGTGGAAGCGTTCCTCGATGCCATTTCGAAAATTGGAAAAACAATAGAGTAATAACCTTTTAAAACGTTGAAAATTGGCTGGAAAAACGCTTTTCGACAAGATTTGGGACGCACACGTGGTGAAGTCCGTTGAAGACGGACCCTCTGTCGTGTATATCGACCGTCACTTTGTTCACGAAGTGACCAGTCCCCAGGCTTTTGCAGGTGTAAGAGCCCGTGGCATCAAGGTGTTCCGTCCGAACCAAACCTTTGCCACACCCGACCACAACATTCCAACGCTGGAGCAGCATTTGCCAATCCGCGAAGAATTGTCTCGCCACCAGGTGCAAACGTTGGCCAAAAACTGCGAAGAATTTGGCGTTACACAATTTGGCTTGGGGCATCCTTATAACGGCATCGTTCACGTGGTAGGCCCCGAATTGGGCATCACACAACCCGGGATGACCATTGTATGCGGCGACAGCCACACATCGACCCATGGTGCTTTTGGTGCCATCGCTTTCGGTATTGGAACCAGCGAGGTTGAAATGGTGCTTTCTACCCAATGCATCATGCAGCCCAAACCCAAAAAGATGCGCATCAACGTAGAAGGTCAGCTGGGCAAAGGGGTGACTTCAAAAGACATCGCTCTTTACATCATCGCGCAATTGACCACCGGTGGTGGCACCGGATATTTCGTTGAGTTTGCAGGTTCGGCCATTCGCAGCCTTTCGATGGAAGCCCGGATGACCCTGTGTAACATGAGCATCGAGTTAGGCGCGCGCGGCGGCATGATTGCGGCTGATGAAGTGACCATTGAGTATGTGAAAGGTCGTGAATACGCCCCCAAAGGTGCCGATTGGGACAAAGCAGTGGCCTACTGGCGCACGCTGCATTCAGATGCAGATGCCGTATTCGACAAAGAATACACCTACAAGGCCGAAGACATTGAGCCCATGATTACCTATGGAACGAACCCGGGTATGGGTGCTGGCATCACAGCCAATATCCCAACCTTGGATTCAATCGAACCAGCTTCACACATCACCTTCAACAAGTCGATGGATTACATGGGTTTTGCTCCCGGCGATCAATTGATTGGTAAAAAAGTGGACTACGTGTTCGTGGGCAGCTGTACCAATGGTCGTATTGAAGATTTGCGCATGTTTGCCGAAGCCGTGAAAGGGAAGAAAAAAGCAGCTAACGTAGTTGCCTGGATTGTTCCCGGTAGCCGGCAGGTTGAAAAACAGGCCAAAGAAGAAGGTATTGAGAAAATTCTGAACGAAGCCGGTTTTGAATTCCGCCAGCCGGGTTGCTCGGCATGTTTGGCCATGAACGACGATAAAGTGCCAGCCGGAATGGTTGCAGTATCTACATCTAACCGCAACTTCGAAGGCCGTCAGGGTCCCGGATCTCGCACCATGCTGGCCAGCCCGCTCACCGCTGCTGCTGCCGCCATCACCGGTGTGATTACCGATCCGCGAACGATTATTTAATGGTATCACTTTAAAAACGAAGGAAGCATCATGCCTATAGAAAAATTTACGACCCTCGAGTCGACATTTGTACCCCTTCCGATTGAGAATGTGGATACTGACCAGATTATTCCTGCCCGCTTTTTGAAAGCCACCACCAAAGAAGGTTTTGGAAACAACCTGTTTTGCGACTGGCGCTACGAAAAGGATGGCTCACCCAAAAAGGACTTCGTCCTCAATAACCCCATTTACTCGGGAAGCGTACTGGTAGCCGGCAAAAACTTCGGTTCGGGATCGAGCCGCGAGCATGCCGCCTGGGCCATCGCCGGATATGGTTTTAAGGTGGTCGTGTCAAGCTTTTTCGCCGACATTTTCCGCGGTAACGCCCTCAACAATGGTGTGTTGCCCGTGGTGGTGAGCGAAGGTTTTTTGGCATCGTTGTTCGACTGCGTCAACAAAGATCCCAAGGCCAAAGTAAAAGTTGATTTGGAAGCCAAAACCATCACCAACATGACAACAGGGGTGGTTGAGAGTTTTGAAATCAACAGCTACAAACGCAATTGCCTGTTGAACGGATACGATGATATCGACTTTTTGCTGAGCATTAAAGGCGATATTGAAGCGTTTGAAAAAAACCGTCAAAACTAATGATGTCAAGAATGGGAGTGCATCGTCTGTAACGATGATGAGCTCCCTTTTTTTTCGAAATCAAACATGGCCGGCATCACCGGTTTTCATGCCGGTGATGCCGACCTTTTTTTAGGTAACAGATGCGAGTAGAAATCATGGACACCACACTTCGCGATGGTGAGCAAACCACCGGAGTGTCGTTTAACGAAGCAGAAAAGCTGGCCATCGCCCGTCTTCTCCTCGAGGAAGTAGGGGTTGACCGGATTGAAGTCGCCTCGGCACGCGTGTCGGAAGGCGAATTTCACGGCGTGCAGCGCATCGCCGAGTGGGCACGACGCAACCAATGCATCAATAAGGTTGAAGTGCTGGGTTTTGTTGACAACGGTGTTTCGCTCAAATGGATTAAAGACTCTGGTGCCCGTGTCATCAACCTGCTCACCAAAGGGTCGCTCAAGCATGTGACCAGTCAGCTGCGCAAATCCCCCCAGGAGCATGTGGCCGACATCAAGGCCAATTTGGCATTGGCTGCGCAGATGGACATTGATGTGAACATCTACCTCGAAGATTGGTCCAATGGCATGATGAAGTCGCCCGACTACGTCTATTTTCTCATCGACGAGTTGCGTGACACCAACATCCGCCGATTTATGCTGCCCGATACCCTGGGCATCCTCAACCCCGACCAAACACGCGATTTCATCACCGACATGGTGACCCGTTACCCCGAACTGCACTTTGATTTTCATGCTCACAATGACTACGACTTTGCCGTGGCCAACGTGTACGAAGCCCTTAAATGCGGTGCACGCGGAGCCCACACCACCGTAAACGGTTTGGGAGAACGCGCCGGCAACACGCCACTTGCTTCGGTGATTGGTGTGATTAACGACCACCTGAAATTTGAATCGAACCTGGTGGAAAGTAAACTCACCAAAGTGAGTCATGTGGTGGAAACATTTAGCGGGATTCGCATTCCCAGCAACAAGCCCATCACGGGTGAATATGTGTTTACCCAATGCGCAGGCATCCACGCCGACGGCGACAACAAGGACAACTTGTATTACAACAACCTGTTGCCCGAGCGTTTTGGGCGCATCCGCAAGTATGCCCTGGGCAAAACGTCGGGACGTGCCAACATTCTTAAGAATTTACAGGAACTCGGCATCGACTTGTCGACCGAGGAGATGAAACTGGTCACCCAACGCGTTATTGAACTGGGCGACCGCAAGGAAACGGTCACCACCGAAGATTTGCCCTACATCATCTCCGACGTGCTGCAAACCAGTGCCATTCATCAAAAAATAAAGGTCGAAAATTACAGCCTGTCGGTGGCTCGCGGTCTCAAGCCGGTCGCCTCGGTGAGCCTCACCATCGACAATGAGACCTATCAGGAGTACTCGCCCGGCGATGGTCAATATGATGCCTTTATGAAGTGCATCTGGAAAATTTACGACCGACTGGGCAAAGCCTATCCAACCCTCACCGATTACTGGGTCAGCATCCCCCCGGGAGGAAAAACCGATGCCCTGGTTGAAAACATCATTACCTGGAACTACAAGGGCACCGAATTTAAAACACGGGGTCTGGATGCCGACCAGATAGAGGCCGCCATCAAAGCCACCGTCAAAATGCTCAACATGGTGGAGAGCGGAACCCTTAAGTTAAAAAAGAGTTGGAGGGATGAGCTGTAGATATCGTCGCAAGACGAAAGTGTCAAGAAACAAAACTCCTAATGTTCACATCTTGATACTTGATACTCACATCTTGATACTCATGTCTTGATACTTGATACTAAAAAGATAAATAAATGAAACTAAACATTGCAGTCCTTCCCGGCGACGGTATTGGCCCGGAAATCATGGAGCAGGCTTTGAACGTGGTGAAAGCCGTTTGTCAAAAAAAAGGTCACGAACTGACTTATAAATATGGTATTGTCGGTGCTTGCGCCATCGATCAGGTGGGCAACCCTTATCCCGACGACACCCACGAGCTTTGCATGCAAAGTGATGCCGTGCTTTTTGGTGCCATTGGCGACCCCAAATTCGATAACGATCCCAAGGCCAAAGTACGTCCCGAGCAAGGTCTTTTGGCCATGCGCAAAAAACTGGGACTGTATGCCAACATCCGTCCGGTAGAAACATTTGCGTCGTTGCTGCACAAGTCGCCCCTGCGCCGCGAGTTGGTTGAAGGAGCCGATTTTGTGGCCATCCGCGAGCTCACCGGTGGCATTTATTTTGGCGAAAAAGGACGTACCGACAATGGCAATACCGCTTTCGATACTTGTACATACACCCGTGCCGAGGTGGAACGCATCCTCAAATTAGGTTACGAATTTGCCATGAAACGCCGCAAAAAACTCACCGTGGTCGACAAAGCCAACGTGTTGGAAAGTTCACGCCTGTGGCGCGAAGTGGCTCAGGAAATGGCTCCCCAATACCCCGAAGTGACCACCGAATATATGTTTGTGGACAACGCGGCCATGCAAATCATTCAATGGCCCACCAACTTCGACGTGATGGTGACCGAAAACATGTTTGGCGACATCCTCACCGACGAGGCAAGCGTTATTACCGGCTCTATGGGTCTGTTGCCCTCGGCATCGGTGGGTATTCACACGTCGGTGTTCGAGCCCATTCACGGATCGTACCCGCAGGCGGCCGGCAAAAACATTGCCAACCCATTGGCTACCATTCTTTCGGCTGCCATGATGCTCGAATCGGCCTTTAACCTGATGGACGAAGGTGCCCTGATTCGCGAAGCCGTTGCTGCATCGATGACTGCGCAGGCCGTGACCATCGACATTGCCGACAACAAAGACAAAGCCCTGAGCACATCGGCCGTGGGCGAGTGGATTGTGAACTATATCAATAAGAAATAAAGCCTCCCCCAACCCCTCCAAAGGAGGGGAGACAGGAGAAATAGTAATTGAAAAGACTGTTACCCCAATTGGGGTGACAGCCTTTTGTTTCCTCATCATCAAATGCACGAACAAAATTCAACCATCCTGCAATAATAAAATGTGAAAAGCCCCCATCGAAACCTGTGTCGATGGGGGCTTTTATTTGGATGAAACCCTGAGGATTGATACTCCTTACGAGAGGCGTTCGATGCCCTCCTTCAGAGCCTTGATTTTGGCTTCGGCATCGGCCTGTTTCTGTTGCTCTTTTGCCAACACATCTTTGGGCGCGCCGGCCACAAAGCGTTCGTTGCTCAGTTTCTTCATCACCGAAACGAGGAAACCCTCCTGGTAAGCCAGTTCCTCGCGCATGCGCTTGAGTTCGGCTTCCACATCGATGAGACCCTCCATGGGGATGAAGAACTCGTTGGTCTTGACCAGGAACGACATGGCATCGGCCGGTTTGTCGGTCACCATGTCGATGGTGCTGAGGTTGTTCAGCTTAAGAAGGATGGCGTTGTAGTAGGCATCAAAAGCATCGCCATTAGCCAACACCTGCAGTTTGAGGGCATCTTTTTGAGGGATGTTTTTCTCGAGACGGATGGTGCGGATGGCGCCGGTCACCTCTTTGAATTGCTCAAAGCGGTCGAGCAGTGCCTTGTCGTAGCTGCCGCCCGCTGGCCACTGCGCCACCATCACCGACTGACCATCGGCACGATGCCCCATTTGCTGCCACAAATCTTCGCTGATGAAAGGCATAAAGGGATGCAACAGTTTGAGCAGTTGCTCAAAATAGTTCATGGTCGCCTCATAGGTTTTGGCATCGATGGGTTGCTGATAACCAGGCTTGATCATCTCGAGGTACCAGCTCGAAAACTCTTGCCAAAACACGGTGTAGATGGTCATAAGGGCATCGGAGATGCGGTATTTGTCGAAGTGATCGTTCATCACCTCAATGGTTTCGTTGAGTTTGTGACCAAACCATTCAACGGCCAGGGCAGCACTTTGGGGCTGGGCAATGGAAGTTTCGATGGTTTGATTGTTGACCAGACGGAAAGCGTTCCAGATTTTGTTGGCGAAGTTGCGCCCCTGTTCGGGCAAACTCTCGTCGAAACGGAGGTCGCCGCCGGCAGGAGAGCAGAGCAACATGCCCACGCGCACGCCATCGGCACCAAACTTCTCAATCAGGTCGAGGGGGTCGGGGCTGTTGCCGAGCGATTTGCTCATCTTGCGGCCAATTTTGTCGCGCACCATGCCGGTGAAGTACACGTTTTTGAAGGGATATTTGCCTTTAAAGGCATATCCGGCCATGATCATGCGGGCTACCCAGAAGAAGATGATGTCGTGACCCGTCACCAGGTCGTTGGTGGGGTAGTAGTAGTCGATTTCTTTTTGATCGTCGCCAAAGCCGTCGAACACGGTGATGGGCCACAGCCACGACGAGGCCCAGGTGTCGAGCACGTCTTCGTCCTGACGGAGGTCGGCCAAGGTGAGGGCGTTGTTGCCGGTTTTGGCTTTGGCAGCCGCCAGGGCTTCGGCCTCGGTTTCGGCCACCACAAAGCCGCCATCAGCCAGGTAGTAAACGGGGATGCGATGCCCCCACCACAGCTGACGGGAGATGCACCAATCCTTGACGTTTTCCATCCAGTGGCGGTACAGGTTTTTGAATTTTTTGGGATGGAACTCAATGTCGTCGTTCATCACCGCGTCGAGGGCCGGTTTGGCCAGTTCGCTCATTTTGAGGAACCACTGGGTGCTGAGTTTGGGTTCGATCACGGCATCGGTGCGTTCCGAAAAGCCCACCTTGTTGGTGTAGTCTTCGGTTTTGAGCAGGTTGCCGGCCTTGTCGAGGTCTTTGGCAATTTGGGTGCGCACATCAAAACGATCCATGCCCACATACATGCCGGCTTTGTCGCTCAAAGTACCGTCATCGTTGAGGATGTCGATGCTTTCGAGGTTGAAGCGCATGCCAATTTCGTAGTCGTTGATGTCGTGTGCCGGGGTGATTTTGAGGCAGCCGGTTCCAAACTCCATGTCCACGTAATCGTCGGCCAGCACGGGGATGGAGCGGTTGATGAGAGGCACCAGCACGCGTTTGCCAACGAGGTGTTTAAAGCGGTCGTCGTTGGGGTTGACACACACGGCCGTATCGCCCAAAATGGTTTCGGGACGGGTGGTGGCCACGGTCACAAACTCCGAGGTGCCTTCGATTTGATATTTGAGGTAGTAAAGTTTCGACTGAACTTCTTTGTAGATGACCTCCTCGTCGCTGAGGGCGGTTTTGGCTTTGGGATCCCAGTTGACCATGCGGATGCCGCGGTAAACGAGCCCTTTGTTGTAAAGGTCGACAAACACTTTGATGACGCCCCGGCTGCGCACTTCGTCCATGGTGAAGGAGGTGCGATCCCAGTCGCACGAGGCGCCCAGTTTTTTGAGCTGCTCGAGGATGATGCCACCGTGCTTATCGGTCCAATCCCAGGCGTGCCCCAAAAAGGCGTCGCGGGTGAGACTGGTTTTTTCGATGCCCTGATCGCGCAGCTTGTTCACCACCTTGGCTTCGGTGGCAATGGAAGCATGGTCGGTACCCGGCACCCAACAGGCATTTTTGCCCAACATGCGCGCACGACGAATCAAGATGTCCTGAATGGTGTTGTTGAGCATGTGACCCATGTGCAGCACCCCGGTGACGTTGGGCGGCGGAATCACAATGGTGTAGGGTTCACGATGGTCGGGGGTGGAGCGGAAAAATCCTTTCTCCATCCAATACTGATACCATTTTTGTTCCGATGCCGAGGGGTTGTACTTGCCTGCTGGTTCCATGTTTGATCGTTTATTTAGCTTCGCTTCAATGAATTTATTGAAGGGGCAAAAATATAAAAAAGATGCGTGTGGGCGTGCAGGATTGTCAATTAAGGTGGGGGTTGTGCAACGGGATAATTCGTAGGCACAGGGCATGTCCTGTGCCTGCCAAAATAAAACGTCACAAAAAAGGCGTCGGAGCATGTTCCGACGCTTTTTTTTTATTTGACAAATGTCTGTTAATTAACCAACGCCTTGAACGTTTGACTCCAAGGGAGTCGTGGAATGAACATCACACAATGTAGATGCGAGAAAGTGGAAGTTAAGGAATTATGATTTCTCATTCTTCAACACATAAGTAAAAGCCATCACCAACAGAATGGCCACCCAAATGAAGGTTTCACGGGTGGCCTCACCTCATCGGGCAGCAATACGGGAGGCTGCGCCATGACCACCGGCAAGAGGGCATCGTTCTGAGCATTGAAGTGTTGTATGTCGTAATCAGGAGAACGGGGTGCTTTCAAACCCATTTGTGCCCCTTGGCCTTTTGGTGAATTAAGCCTAATTTTGTGACATCGCACCTGATTCAACCAAAACTACCGGGTATGTTAAAACAAAGCCTTCAACAAAAATTACTTCAAAAGCTTTCGCCCCTGCAAATACAGGTGATTAAACTTTTGGAAATTCCGGCCATGCAGCTCGAACAGCGCATCAAGCAAGAGCTGGAAGAAAATCCTGTGTTGGAGCTCGAGCGTCCCGCCGATGACCCCGACAGCGATGAACCGGCCGATCGTAACGAACCCGACCAGGATAAGAACGAAACCACCATTGACGATTATCTGCAAAACGATGACATCCCCGCCTATCGCCTTCAGGAGCGCAACTACTCAAAAGACGATAAGCACGAGGACATCCCCTTTTCGGTGGGCTCGTCGTTTCACGAAAACCTGATTTCGCAGCTCGGCCTGCAAATTCTTACCGAAAAGCAGCAGGTCATTGCCGAATACATCATCGGCAACATCGACGAAGACGGCTATTTGCGCCGCCAAATCGAGGAGATTGTTGACGACATGGCTTTTGCTCAAAACATTGAGGTGACCGAAGAAGAGGCTTTTGAGGTGCTGCGTGTGGTGCAAAACTTCGACCCTCCCGGCGTGGCTGCCCGCGACCTGCAGGAGTGCCTGCTGTTGCAAATGGTGCGCAAGGACATGAGCGACCCCGTGATTGAAACGGCATACAACATTCTCAAGCATCATTTTGAGGAGTTCACCCGCAAGCATTACGATAAAATATTGAAACGCCTCCACCTCGAGGACGAGGATTTGAAGGAGGCCATGGACGAAATTCTGCATCTCAACCCCAAGCCGGGCAGCTCGTACAGCAACCCGCTCACCAAAACCGTGGCGCACATCATCCCCGACTTTATCCTCGACATGGATGGCGATGAGTTTAACCTGGAGCTCAATCAGCGCAACATTCCCGAGTTGCGCATCAGCGCCACTTACGCCGAGATGTTACAGGAATACAGCAGCAACAAAAAGAACCAAAGCAAGGATCAAAAAGAGGCCGTGATGTTTGTGAAGCAAAAGCTCGACTCGGCCAAATGGTTTATCGATGCCATCAGGCAACGTCAAAACACCCTGTTGCTGGTGATGAATGCCATCCTCAAATATCAAAACGAGTACTTCAAGGAGGGCGACGAGATGCGTCTTCGCCCCATGATTCTCAAGGACATTGCCGAAATGACGGGGCTCGACATTTCGACCATTTCGCGCGTGTCGAACAGCAAGTACATCCAGACGCATTTTGGCATTTTCCCGCTCAAGTATTTCTTTTCGGAGGGGATGCAAACCGATTCGGGCGAAGAGGTGAGCACCCGCGAAATCAAGAAAATTTTGGAGGAGTGCATTGCCGGGGAAAACAAACGCAAGCCCCTCACCGACGATCAGCTGGCCGATATCCTTAAGGAAAAATCGTACAACATTGCCCGACGCACGGTGGCCAAGTATCGCGAGCAGCTCAACATTCCCGTGGCTCGCCTGCGCAAAGAATTGTAATCAGCTAAATCACCATCCTTTGAAATCAGATATCCGTAAGTATTTGGCCGTGGGAGCCTCGGTTGTGTTTCATCCCATGCTGATGCCGTTGTTAGGCATTTTCATGATTTTTCAGTCGGGCACACATCTGGCCTTTTTGCCTTTCGAGTACCGCCGCATGGTTTATCTGGTGGTGTTTGCATCGGGATGTTTGTTACCCCTGAGCACCTTGCCTTTGCTGTTGCAGTTTAAGCTCATCAAGAGTTTTAAAATGGAGACCGCCCGCGAGCGGGTGATTCCCGTATTGCTGACGGGCGTGTTTTATTACCTGGGTTTTGTGGTGCTCAAACGGCTGCATCTGCCCGTGTTTATGCTCAAGTTCATCATTGGTTCCATGGTGGCCTTGATGGTGACATTGGTGGTGAGCCATTGGTGGAAAATTAGCCTTCACCTCACCGGCATTGGGGGTGTTACGGGCATGATGGTGGCCTTGTCGTTTCGCCTGGGGCTGGGAATCCACCCTTTCTTTCTGTTGCTCATTGTGGCCAGCGCATTGGTGGCAATGGCTCGTCTTTACCTCAACGCTCACACCCCGGCTCAAACGCTGGCGGGATTCGTAACGGGATTTTTGGCGGTGGGGGTGGTGTCGCTATTCTAATTCTAGAATGTCGATTGTTTTGTGTTCGGTCGAATGAAGCCATTTCTGCAATGATGAGAGAGTATGTTTCATTTGAATGATGGCTTCGTGATGTGCTTTATGAAGGTTTTCGGGGTTATTCTCTAACCTCGACACCGGAATGGGGTTTTCGGGACGAATAACAAATATTTTTCCTTCTCGCTCCAGTTGGTCAATTAAATCGAGTGATTGATTGTATTGATGTACCCGGTTGAGCATCATTTCAACCAGTTTAGGGTATTTATGGTACATAAACCGAAGCACAAAAGCCAGTTTCATAGATTTCTTCCGATATCCTTTTTCTCTCGTCAAAATAACCACCGCCCTTTGGTTGCCGTCTTCGAGTGCGTGACGGATGGGAATGGAGTCGGTCAGTCCGCCATCCATGTAAAGATATTTGTTGATTTGGCAGGGTTTCGAAATAATGGGAAGCGATGACGTGGCTGTGAGTAACTCTTTAATTATTTGAGGCGATTGAAGGGAAATTTCTATGTACTCGGGCTGCCCCGTGATAATGTTCGACACAACGACTTTCATGCGTGACTGTTGATTGTTCATCATGCCATAATCCAGCGGAACCAGTTGCGTGGGGATGGTGTGAAAAATGAAATCCCAATTAAAGTAACTTCCGTGTTTCACCAAATGTGTCAGGCTGCAATAGCGTTTGTCTCGAATGTATTTATTTTGTTCGAGTGACCGTCCGGCTTGTTTAGTTACATAAGAAATTCCACAGGCGGCACCTGCCGAAACGGCAATGATATAATTAAAGAAGATGTTTTCATGAATTAAAACATCTAAGATGCCTGCTGTAAACATGCCTCTAAAGCCACCACCCTCTAGCACAAGGGCGATGCTGTTGGTTTGTATCATTTCAAAGGATTTTGGTTGATGGTTTGTTTCTCAGATTTTAAAATTAATAATTTGTATCATTCATAAAACAGGGAATGTGATATTTAATAAAAAAGGGAGGTGCGTGATGTGCACCTCCCTTTTTTAAGGAATGTTATCGAAAATCAATTTGTTTTGAACTCGTAGCTGATGGCTTTGAGTTCGTCGTTGGCTTTCACAATTTTTTCCTTAAGACCTTCTTTGAAGGCATCCAGACGAGTAGCCAAATCTTTGTCGGCCAGCGAAAGCATTTGCACAGCCAGGATGCCGGCGTTTTGGGCGCCATCAATGCCTACGGTGGCCACGGGGATGCCGGGAGGCATTTGCACAATGGCCAGCAGGGCATCCAGGCCGTCGAGCGAGGCTTTGATGGGCACCCCAATGACGGGGAGCTTGGTCATCGAGGCGATCACACCCGGTAAATGGGCAGCCATGCCGGCGGCGGCAATGATCACTTTGATGCCGCGTGCTTCGGCGCCTTTGGCAAACGATTCAACGGCTTCGGGGGTTCGGTGCGCTGACAGGGCGTTAATCTCAAACGGTACCTTCAGGTCGTTGAGCAATTGAGCAGCTTTTTCCATCACCTTGAGGTCGGAAGTGCTGCCCATGATGATACTCACTTGGGGTTGCATCATAACGAGTTCATTAATTGGTTTGATGCAAAAATAAGGGCTCAGCCTTCCAAAAAAAAGAGTTACGCATCAATTATGCGAAAATATTTTTGCCCACAAAAAAAAGGGCCATCGCTGGAAATCCAGCGACAGCCCTCTTCAGAATACACACTTATATTTAAAAGTTCAGTTGCACACCGGCAAAAAACTTGGTCCCGATTTGATCGGCAAATGCGAACTCATTGCTGTCGTCGTTCAGCAGGTTGCGTACGTTCACAAACACTTTGTTTTCCTTGGCAAAGTTGTACGATACCTTGGCATTTACCAGCGTTTTGGCCGGAATCTCGGTATCCATAAAGGTCATTGCAAAGGTCTGTTTGCCGTAATAGTAAAAGCTGGTGTTGATGTTCCACTTTTCTTTAAAGATGTAGTTGACGCTGCCACCACCATAATAGCTGGGGGTTGATTTGTGGGTTTGATCAACGAAATCGGCATCTTTTACTTCATTATTAACAGGTTGATCGGGAGTTTGCAATTTACCTACCATTTCCTCTAATATTTCAGAAGCCTTTCTTGCATAAAAATGATCGAGTTCAGTTTTTTGGATATTACCAAACACATTCATAGTTAAATTTTTATTAACGGCAATTTGGATATTACCTGAAAACCCTATTTGTGTTGTCGTCATGTCAAAATTGTCATAACCAATAATACCTTCCATCATTGGTTTACCTGACTCTGATAATTTAATAGCTATGCTTTGGGGCATAAACCAACTGTAGTCTTTAGTTTTTGTTTGGAACACTTCAAAATCGGCCTGGATGTATTTGACAGGTTTCACGCGGTACCCAAATTCAATCATGTCCATCACAGGAAGTTTGAGGTTTTCATTACCAAGGTAAAGAATATTAAATGCACCGGGAATCCGTTGCCATGTAAAATCCGAGTAGGTATCGGTCATAAACGGACCGCGGTTGGCTCGTGAATACACCCCGCGCACCAGATGATTATCGTTAATTTTGTATGAGGTGATAAATTGATAGGTCATGTGGGTGACATCGGGTTTGTTGTATTTATCCCAACGCACGGCACCAACGAGACGTAGTTTATCAAAAGCAGTATAATCGGCACGCATAAAGGCGGCCACGGTGCTCAGTACGCACTTGCCGTTGAGATAGCCCTCTTTGATGGCGGTGTTGACGTATTTGCTGTCGTCGTACGAAGCCTGTTGATAGCTCACGCCCGGACGGAGGCTGAGGTTTTGAATCTTGTAATCGTACTCCAGGTTGGCATTAAACGATTGCAGGTCGATGTGGAAACCTTTCACCATTTTTTCGTATTCCTGGTCACCAGCCATGTAGTTAACCTGAGCCTGCAAACCGCCTGCATTTGCTTTAAAATCGATGTATTGGGTTTGCGATTCACGAATACTGAAGGGAACCATGCGGTTTCCAAGCATGGAGGTGAGCACGGCTGATTTTTGTGCGCCGGCTGCCAGTTCAAAATTCACCTTATCATTTACAGGATAGTAAAGTGCAACATTGCCACCAAATTTTTCGCCAGCACGACGTGGGTTGGGTTCAATGTCTGAGGCATTTTCTTTCAAATACATGCCATCTTTATCCTTGGTGATCTCCAAAAAATCCTGAGTGTGATAACGGGAATCGTAAAAAGTAAAAAAGTCGTTCTGAAAACGCCCGTTCCACTGGTAGTTCCCCGACACACGTGCCAACAATTTGTTGCCAATGCCAAAAGTGGAGGCAATGTTGGCAATGTTGGTGTTGTTGTTGCCCAGCGCGTTGTCAAAGCTAACCGCCACTGATTTAGAAGTGGCTTTTTTGGTGATGATGTTGATGGCACCCGACACAGCATTGGGGCCATAAAGGGCACTGGAAGGTCCGCGAATGATTTCGATGCGTTCCACATCGCTCACCTCAATGGGCAGTGTTTCCCAAAATGTTCCGCCAAAGGCGTAGCTGTACACGGGACGATTGTCGATCATCAGTAGGGTGAGCATGTTCTCGGAATAGGTGAGAATGTTGTTCGACGGAATGTTGTCGTACCCACGCACATGCACATCGTAGTTGCCCGGCGTTTTTTCGCGCACAATCACGCCCGGCGCTAATCGCAGTGCCTCGGGGATGTTGGTTACACCCGACCGTTCAATCTGTTCTTTTGAAATAACGGTCGATGAAAGGGGCGATTCCATAGACTTTTCAGCCTTTTTTGAGGCGGCCACAATGTCTTTGTTGAGGAAGTACTCGAGCATTTCGTCGGCCGACATGCCAAACTTGTTGGCCACGGTAATGAGATCTTCCAGTGAGAGTTGCAACAAATCGTTGTAAGAGAGTTGTTGTATTTGTTCCGAAGTCATCTCCGAAACCGTTGAGGTGGCTTCTTGAGCATTTACTGCCACAAGGCACGATGCTGAGAACGCCAATGCTGTCAGCCAACGACGGCTGAGGAAGGAGTTAATTGTCATATTTTTTTACGGGTTACAATGGGTTATCATTTTAATCAACCAAGATGCCGAGATTTGCCAGTGCTGAGCTGCTTTTTAATCCTTGTTTCTCAATGTTGCGGCGACTGATTTCGAATTTGAGTTTATCACCATCCTGAATAAAACTGATGGCCGATCCTTTGGTAGCCAAATTTTTACCGTCGGTAATTACCAAGGTTTGCTTACCGCTCAGTTTGCCAAGCAAATTGGGCAATTGCGCAGTTTTGCTGGACGAGAGGAACACCAGATGGCAAAATTCCAGCTCGTCGGGCGAGGCGCTGTTGACCACTTTAATAGGCAGGTTGCCCACTTTTTGGGTCAGTGCAATGGTTTGCAACTCGGCAGCCATTTGTGAATTGCCAATCACTCCAATTACAAATTGGTTATTCTTGAGTTGCGCAGGCCAGTCCACATTTTTGGTAAAGTTGTAGATAAACAAGGCCTTAAACTTCTCTTTCTGTGCACTTGCTCCCACACTAATGGTCACAAGTACCATGACTAACATCATTAATCTCTTCATAAACACAGAATTTTTTATAAATAGGCTTCAAAACTGATGATTTTTGTTGAATAATTGAATGTTATGGGTTAAATATTCAAAGGATGCCATTGGTTTTTTTGATGAATTGATAGGAGTCAACGATAAACGGAGAAATTAGGGCAATAAAAAAGCTGCCTCGAAATGCATCGAAGCAGCCTTGAATGAATATCATGAACTGTTTTGTTAGAATTGCAGCTGCACGCCTGCAAAAAACTTGGTTCCTATTTTATCGGCAAAAGCAAACTCATTGCTGTCGTCGCCCAGCAGATTACGGATGTTGATAAACACCTTGTTTTGCTTGGCAAAATTGTACGATACCTTTAAATTCACCAGCGTTTTTGCATCAATCACCGTCGATTCGCGGTTCATGGCAAAGGTCTGTTTGCCATAGTGATAAATACTGGTGTTGAGGTTCCACTTGTCGCGCAAGACGTAGTTGATACTGGCACCACCATAAAACGAAGGGGTGGCCTCATGGCTTTGGTCAACAAATGTAGAAGGGTCAATGGTATACGCCGCTTTTTTATAGGGGCTGACCATGGCATCGGCTTGCAACTGCTGTATCATGGCAAAAGTGGTGACGGGGAAAAAATCCTTCAGCTCCGTCTGTTGGATGCTCCCGTGCAAATCCATTGTCAAGTTTTTGTTGATGGCAACCTGTATGTTGGCCGAAAATCCCGATTGTATCACCTTAAGGTCAAAATTGTGGTAATTGATCCAAGCCAGCATGGCCGGGTCGGGGAACGTTTTCCCGGTATATTGAAGGCTGTCGTCTGTGAACCAACTGAAATCATTCATCTCGGTTCGGTACAGCTCAAAATCGGCCTGGATGTACTTAACGGGCTTCACGCGGTAACCCACTTCCATCATATCCATCACGGGCAGTTTCAGGTTTTTGTTACCCATATAGTAAATGTGAAACACGTTGGGAATTTTATACCAGGTGTAATTCGAATAAGTATCGGTGATGAAAGGGCCGCGGTTGGCTCGCGAATAGCTTGCGCGGAGCAGGTGATTGTCGTTGATTTTAAACGACGTCATAAACTGGTATGTGAAGTGATTGACATCAGGGATGTTGTACTGATCCCAGCGCAGCGCACCAATGAGACGCCATTTGCCAAATGCCGTATAATCGGCACGTAACGAAGCGGCTTTGGTGCTCATTTCGCAATCAGCATTCATGTATCCGTCGTGCAAGTCCACATTTACATAGGGCATGTCGTTGTAATTGGCTTTTTGAAAACTCACCCCCGGACGTAGTGTCAAATTGTGGATGGTATAATCATATTCAAGTGAGGCATTGATCACATCGATGTCGCACTTGAAGCCATGTACCAATTTTTCATATTCGTTCACTCCGGTGTTATAGTTGATTTGCGCCTGAAAACCATGAATATCAGCATGCAAATCGATGTACTGAGTTTGCGACTCACGGGTGCTTAATGGTGCCCAACGATTCCCGAGCATCGACGTGAGCACAGCCGATTTTTGCGCACCGGCCATCAGGGTGAAGTTGATTTTATCTGATGCCGGATAAGTTAGAGCCACATTTGCTCCATACTTTTCACCGGCGCGACGCACGTTTGGTTCGCGTGCCGAAGCATTTTCCTTCAAAACGGTTCTTTTTGTGATATCCTCAGGGTCAAGCGTCGTTTCGAGAAACTCTTGTGTGTGGTATTGCGAATCGTAAAAAGTGTAAAAGTCGTTGTTGAAACGGCCATTCCATTGGTAGTTACCCGACACGCGTGCCAGCAGTTTGTTGCCCACGCCAAACGAAGTAGCAATGTTGGCCAGGTGGCTGTTATTGTTCCCAAGGGCATTGTCGAAGTTGACGGCCACTTTTTTGTCGGTGGCTCGTTTAGTGATGATGTTGATGGCGCCTGTCACGGCATTTGGGCCATAGAGAGCGCTTGATGGGCCGCGCACAATTTCGATGCGCTCCACGTCACTCACCTCCACGGGCAGCATCTCCCAAAAAGTACCTCCAAACGTGTGGCTGTACACGGGGCGATTATCAATCATCAATAATGTGAGCTGATTTTCGGAGTAGGTCATGATGTTATTCGACGGCACATTGTCGTAGCCGCGAAGGTGCACATCGTAGTTACCCGGAGTTTTTTCCCGCACAATCACGCCGGGAGCCAGACGTAACGCCTCGGGAATGTTGGTGGCGCCCGAATGCTCAATTTGTTCCTTCGAGATAACGGTCGATGACATGGGAGCTTCCATGGTTTTTTCCGATTTTTTGGATGCTGCCACGATGTCTTTGTTCAAAAAATACTCCAGAATTTCGTCGGCCGACATGCCAAATCGGTTGGCCACAGTAAGCAAATCCTCCAGTGAGAGTTGGAGCAAGTCGTTGTACGAGAGTTGGTGAATTTGCTCTTCATTCATTTGCGACACGCTAGGCGCCGAGTCTTGGGCATAGGCGGAAAATGCGACGCATGCCGTCATGAGCATGCCGGCAAGCCATCGTCGGCTTGCGTTACGATAATCAATCATGATAAATTGGGTTATGGGTTGGTGAATCAATCGACAACAATGCCCAGGTTGGCCAGTGCCGAACTGCTTTTGAGTCCTTGCTTTTCGATGTTGCGGCGACAAATTTCAAACTTGAGCTTGTCGCCATCCTGCACGAAGCTGATGCCTGAACCTTTGGCAGCCAAATTTTTGCCATCGGTGATGATGAGCGTTTGTTTGCCCGAAAGTTTGGTCAGTAAATGAGGCAATTGTGCTGTTTTGTTGCCGGAGAGGAATACCAGATGGCAGAATTCCAGTTCATCGGTTGAGTTGCCGTTGATGACTTTGATAGTTTGGTTGCCCACTTTTTGGGTTTGGGCAATGGTTTGTAATTCGGCTGCGATGTCCGAATTTCCAACCACTCCAATGATGAAGTGGTTGCTTTTAACCTGTGGAGGCCACTCAATGTTTTTGGTGAAATTGTAAATAAAGAGCGCTTTAAATCTCTCTTTTTGGGCGTTTGCTCCTGTCATGATGCCTGCAAACAGCACGAGCATCAATAATTTGTTCATGTTTAAAGTTAGGGTTATCAAAATATTGATGCAAATCTGAAAAAAATATTTCTACCCTTGATGACCCATTAACTAAATGTTGCGCAGAATTTGATGTAGGCCTACAAATGATTGACGAATGGTATAATTTAAGCCATGAACGAAAGAAGTAAGGATATTCAACGATTCGACTGAATGCTTTAATTATTTGAGGAGTGTTTTACTTATGTGTATTGATTGAGCGAATTGGTTGAATGTTTGCTCTATGATTCTATTAGATATTCATGCAATGAGCCCCAATCGGTAGGTTGTTGGTGCAAATCAATAAATGTTTGCATATCAGCAAAAAGGGTCATGATGCTGTCTTTGTCAATTAATGTTTTGTGTTTACCCATCATAAGGGGGTATGAACTGTGTGGGTAGTTTGTGAAGTTATCAGTGACATTATGAAATTGACTGTTTTGATGGATGTAAACAATCATTTGACGTGCAATGTCATCATTGGGGATAAAGATGCGTGAAAAGTTGTTGTCGAGCAGTGGATCGGCAATCCCTTCCTGCTTGGTGAGATTGGCTGAATAGACGGCAAATAATTTTCGGAGCCCTTCGCCTATAAAATGGCCAATTTCAACGGGATGATCCACATATTCTTCTTTGATGGTGATGACTTCCCGTGCCCTGAAAAAAAGGTGAAAATGATTGGGTAGCAAACAAAATGCCATCAAATCAACCATGTCGCCAATGATCAAATCCATCTTTCGCAAAAAAAACGCGTAGTTCCCAGGCGTGAAAAATATGTGGTCGCCAATACTGGCCGATTTATAGATGTGGTAAAACTTGCCGCCTTCAATGGGCAGTTTCAGATGTTGTGTGGCCATTTTTTTTGTCAATTTATGAACTTTTTCCCGGAAGGAAAAGGGATAATTTATCTTTGACATAGATATTTCGGTTAGTTTGATAACATTGTATATCTTTATTTCTCAATTCATTTACTTAAACGACCATGAAAATCGAACATTTTGCCATCAATGTGGCCAACCCGCTTGCCATGGCGCAGTGGTACACTTTACATCTTGGAATGTCGGTGGTGAGTGCACTTCCTGCTGCGCCTTTCACTCACTTTTTGGCCGATGAAAGTGGCAACGTCATGATTGAGATTTATAACACTCCGCCCGATTTGGTTCCCGATTATGCGAACATGAACCCGCTAATATGCCATTTGGCCTTTGCATCGACCGATGTTGATGGTGATGCCATTCGCCTGGTAGATGCTGGTGCCACCTTGATTGATCACACGCATTTGGCCGATGGTACCCATCTGGCCATGTTGCGTGACCCGTGGGGACTGGCCATTCAGTTGTGTCGTCGTGCCAAGCCGATGCTGGTGTGTCAGCAACATTAATTGTTTAACCCTTATTCTACATTTATATGATATTTGGTTTTATTGTACTGGGCATCATCATGTTGGTGATGGGCAGTAGTATTCTTTCGAGGATTAAGAACCTTGAGGTGTTGATTTCATATATGGCTGTTGATTTGAAGGAAATCCGCCGTAAACACAATTCAATGTCATCCATGTCAGATGACCTTCAAAAAGCGGGTGAAGCATCATTTGATGAGTCCGAGGCTTCTCTCGAAGGCGTGGTTGAGGAACCGGATTCTGAACCCTCGTTTGAATCAGAACCTCCATTTGAGCCCGATTATGTTGAGACATTTGAAGCTTCACAGCCCGAATCAACAGAAGAGGATGAACCTGAAATGATATCCCCTGTCATGGCTCACATGTCGCAATCAGAATGGGTATTTTCGCGCGAAGGAGCTATTATTGACAAACCCACCTCCACGTTCGCTGAGAGATATCCCGATTTTGAAAAATTTGTGGGCGAAAATCTCATCAACAAAATAGGCATTGGCATTCTGGTATTGGGCATCGGTTTTTTTGTGAAGTATGCCATCGATCAGGATTGGATCAACGAAATTGGTCGTGTGTTCATTGGCATTTTGTGTGGGGGCGGGCTGATTGGACTGGCACATAAAATGAGAAAAAATTTTCCGGGCTTTAGTACAGTGCTCATCGGGGGTGGCCTATCGGTGTTATATTTTACCATTGGCATTGCTTTTTCGATGTATCATTTGCTGTCGCAGCCGGCCGCCTTTGGCATCATGGTGGTGATTACGTCGTTTGCGGTGGTGTTGTCGTTGTTATACAATCGCATCGAACTGGCTGTGTTGGCGCTCATTGGTGGTTTTGGCACGCCTTTTTTTGTCAGCACGGGCGAAGGAAATTACGTGGTGTTGTTTACATATCTGATAATTCTTAACACGGGCATGCTGGTGTTGGCGTGGTTCAAAAAGTGGGGACTGGTCAACATCTTCTCCTACGCCTTTACAGTGATGCTTTACGGCGGATGGCTCATCAAGGATCTGACATCCGACGCGCCCCACCTGATGGGTGATTTTGTGTTCGGAACCATTTTTTACGCCATGTTTTGGATGATGAATCTGGCCAATAACATCCGCAACAAGGAGAAGTTTGAAGCGCCGGAATTCATGATTCTCATCAGCAACACCTTTTTATATTATTTGGCAGGGATGCTCATTCTTCGTCAGTGGAACGAAGGGCTTTACCAGGGTCTATTCACGGTGGTGATGGGCGTGGTCAACTATCTCATTGCATTGGTGCTGCACCGGCGACGGTCGGTCGATCGCAATTTGTTTTACCTCATGATCGGGCTGGTGCTGACCTTCATCAGTTTGGCAGCACCCATTCAGTTGAAGGGGAACCACATCACGCTGTTTTGGGCGGCCGAGGCCGTATTATTGCTTTGGTTGTCGCAAAAGTCGGGCATCACCATCATCAGGGCGGCATCGTTGGTCATCGCGTCGTTGATGCTCATCAGTTTGATGATGGATTGGGGCGGGTATCATCAAAACGAAATTCAACCCATCATTTTCAATCGGATTTTCATGACCGGATTTATTGGCGTGGCTTCTCTGGTGGGTTATTATTTGCTTTTGAAACGCGATGAGGGAACCGATGTGTTGTTCGCGAGCATTTCGTTACCCCTGCAGCGCACCATTTTTTCAGTGGCAAGTGTTGTGTTGTTGTATTGGGTGGGGCTTTTTGAACTCAATCAGCAGGTTACTGACCGCATCATGATATTTGCCGCAGCACCGATGTTGTTGTGGAGTTACAATTTTCTGTTTGTGGCGGTGTTGGCCTATTTCATGCGTCATCGAGTTCAACAATATGTCACCATCTCCTTTACCGTTGCCATTGGGGTGTTATGGTTGATGTACCTGTTTGTATTTAATAGGGCAGTCATCACCCTTCGTCACGAATGGCTTGATGGCTCGGGCATTGCAGCCATTCTTTTTACGCTTCATTTTATTTTTTCGGCTGTTTTGGTGGGTTTGCTTTTTGAGTTAAGGCGCAGGTTGTCGCTATGGATGGCCAGTCATCAGCCCGAAAACGCCTGGTGGTACATGATTCCCATGTTGGTGATCGTGCTCAGTGCCGAGCTCGACCATGTGATGCTGGGGTTGATACGACCTGCCGCAGATAATGCTGGCACCTTGTTGACACAGGTTCATCGCATTGGTTATCCCATTTTATGGGGATGCCTGTCATTTGGGCTGGTGGTGTGCGGCATGCGCCACAAAGTCCGAACCCTACGCCTGGTGGGGTTAACGCTTTTCACCTTCATCGTCATCAAATTGTTTTTGTACGATGTATGGGGCATGAACGAGGGTGGCAAAATATTGTCGTTCGTGTTGCTGGGCGTGCTGCTGCTGGTGGTTTCGTTTATGTACCAAAAGCTGAAAAAGATGTTGAGTGATGAATGAGAAGAGAAGTGGCAAAGTGCAAGAGTGCAGGAGTGCGGAAGTGCTACGCCAGAGTATCTAAAGAAATAATGCCAAAGTCCCCCTTTGGGGGATTTAGGGGGGGCTTTAATATGAGACACATGAATATATTAGACGATAACATGCGATAAAGTGGAGTATGAATGTTTACACACATCGTCTTGTGTCTTGAAACTCACATCTTAATACTTTATTAAATACATGAAACCATTTCTTTGGATGATGGCAGGATGTCTCCTGTCGATGGGGGCTTGGGCTCAAAACCGGGTGTCACATTTTTCGACTGTTGACTCATCGGGTTTTTACAAAATTGAGTTGCCGCGCGATGGCGTGGGTTTGATGGCGCCCGATTATTGCAATATGCGGATTTTGAACCAGCAGGGGCGCGAGGTGCCATACAAGCCGCTGTCGGAACGTGCGCCCTACCAAACGGCCGACTTCATGACCCTGCCCCTAGTGGAACAGCAGATGTTGCCCGACTCGGTCACCATTTTGGTTTTTCACAATGCCGATCAGCGGCGCATCGACCATTTGGCATTGCAAATTGGCAATGCGGGGGTCGAAAAACAGATGCGGCTCACGGGCAGTAACGACCGCGTGACGTGGTTTTCGGTGCGCGAAAATGCCATGTTCAGCACCGTGAGCAACCCCGACGATGTGAGCCAGATGAAGCTCATCGACTGTCCGTTGGTTAATTACGCCTGGTTGCGGCTCGAAATTGATGACCGACGCACCAGCCCAGTCAATGTGATGAGGGGCGGCATTTATCTCACCCGATCCGAAATGCCGGTGGTGCCTTGCGATACCCTGCCGCTGCGCATGAGCTGTACCGAAGATGCATCTGCCAAAACCACCCGCGTGCAGGTATTATTCGACGGGACGCATTGGTTGGATCGTGTGGAAGTGCAAGTGCAGGCGCCCCCTTTTTTCAGGCGTGAAGTCGATTTTTACGTGATCGAACGCGACACGGCGGCCATCCTTCGTGAGCGTTACCACATGGGCGCCGTGTTTGCTTCGGGCGAGCCCATTGTGATGTACCCTGCTTCGGTCAGGGGCGACGGATTTGCGTTGGTGATTGCCAACAAAGACAACCCCCCTCTGGAGGTGACCCACATCAGTGTTTTCCAAAAAAAACGTTACCTGCTGGCCTGGCTCGAACAGGACGACAGTTGCAGTCTGGTTTTTGGCAACCAATACACCCGCGCTCCCGACTACGACATACAACACTTCAATGCTCGCAACGATGCCCTCTTGCCAGTGGTTATGGCGCAGCCTCCCATGCTTTTGCCCAATGAGGTGAAGCCTCCCGTGAAACCTTCATTTTTTAAAGATGAACGCTTCATTTGGGCGGCCATCGTGTTGGTAATGGCCTTGCTGGGGTATTTTACTTATGTGTTGATGAAAGAGAAATCATAATTGAGTCATCCATGTTGTTACGTTATGAGAAGAAAACGTCAAACGATAAAATGACGCAAGATCTTTTTATTCTCTCTGTCTGATGTCTAAACATCTTCTTCTCCCTTTTTGTCTGAATTTTCTGTTTTTACTTTGACTTAATCATCCCAATATCTTATGAAGCCAACGATCCGTCTACTGCTACTCGCTACCCTGCCCATCGTTTTATTGACCCAATGCCATCGCGTAAAGGAATGTCCCGAGTGCATGACTCCGCCCCCGGACATCGCATTACAACTGCTCAGCACTGCCGATGCCTCCGATTTAATCGGGTCGGGCGTTTACCAACCGGCCGACATTCGCCTTTATTACAAAGCGAATAACGTTGACAGTACCATCGTTGATTGTGAAGTTGTGAATGCCGATGCCAAACATTACATCGTAGCCACAGCCATGGCCTGGCAAAGTGCCAACGGCATAAAAACCTGGTATTTGAAACTCAGCAATGCCGATGTGGATACTCTTTATGTGGATGTGACCCGGGGCAGCAATGAGTGCTGTTCCTTTTATACTATGACGGCTCTGGAGTACAACGGGGTGGATTTGACAACGGGGGGAGGTATTTATCAGATTGGGAAGTAATAACGACATTCCGGGTGCAGGTATGCATGCAATGTCGTTTATCAAAAATAATTACCTCTCGTTGGTTTGTCGTTTCGCAAATTATTAAAAGTTTGTTGACCATTAACCATATAATTCAGCTATATGTCATTTTTGTAAGACTGGCCATGTCCAGCATTGCATTTCGTGGCCAATATTTCAATCATTCACATAGTCATTTCAATCAATCCCATCTTTATGGCAAGTTTTCTTGCCCCCCTGAAAGCCATTACAACATGCACAAACATTTTTTGCCCCGTCAACACCCCTAAATGTCCACCCAAAACCACCGTTTTGACCCATTTCGCCTCCCTACAAAGCATTGTACCTTAGGGCAACTAAAAACAACCAACGATGAACAAACGATTTGCTCCGTTAATGTTGGCCATGATGATGAATCTGAGCGCCTGCCACCAAGCCCCAAAAACCGCCGATGCCCAAACCATAGCTCAAAGCATTGTTGAACCCGTTATTCCCGCCCTCACGCTGCTGGTGACCGACTACGGCGCTGTGGGCGACTCGCTCACCGACTGCAAACCGGCCATTGATGCCGCCATTGCCCATCTGTCCCAAAAGGGTGGGGGAACACTCCGTTTTACGCCCGGTACATACACCGTCAACGGCCCTATTCACATGGTGAGCCGCATGGCGCTGCACCTCGACAGCGGCGCGGTGGTGCGCTTCGGATCGAACCCCGCCGATTATCTGCCCGTGGTGAAAACCAGCTGGGAAGGCACGTTCCTGTACAACTACAGCCCCATGATTTACGCCCTCGACTGTCACGATGTGGCCATCACCGGGCAAGGCACTCTCGATGGCGAGGCCGCGCAAACCTGGGCCACCTGGCACGCCCGTCAAAAGGACGATCAGCAACTGAGCCGCCACATGAACCACAACCGGGTGCCATTAGACGAACGCATTTTTGGGCAGGGACACTACCTTCGACCCCAAATGATTCAGTTTTACGGTTGTCAAAACGTGAAGGTCGAAGGGGTGATGATTGAAGATTCACCCTTTTGGTGCCTTCACCTGCTTATGTGCGACAATGTGGTGGTGCGCAACGTGCGCTACAACGCCCACAACAAAAACAACGACGGCATCGACCCCGAATATTCGCGCAACGTGCTCATTGAAGGCGTGCAATTTAACAATGCCGACGACAACGTGGCCATCAAAGCCGGACGCGACCACGAGGGACGCGACCATGCCTCCCACGCCTCACACAACATTGTGGTGCGCAACTGCCACTTCAAGGGGCTTCACGCCCTGGTGATTGGCAGCGAAATGTCGGCCGGCGTGCACAACGTGTACGTGAGCAACTGTACCTACGCCGGCTACCTCAAACGTGGCATCTACCTCAAGTCGAACCCAGACCGTGGCGGCTATATTCGCGACATTTATGTCGATCAAGTGACCTTCGACAACGTTGAGGATTGCATCTACATCACCTCTTATTACCACAACGAAGGGAGCGGCCACGCCACCCACATTGGGAACATCAACTTTAGCAACATACGCTGCCAAAGGGCACACGGAACGGGCATTGTACTGCAGGGCTTCGCCGACAAGCCCCTGAGCGATGTCCACCTGAGCAACATCACCATCGACACAGCCGCCAACGCCATCAGCATGGAATATACCCGCGACATTGTGCTGAGCAACGTCACGCTGGGAAAACCCGCTACCGCCCCATCGCATGTACAATAAGCCATCAGAATCACAGATGGTCAAGATTTTGCTACTTCTTTGACGATTGAAAAAAATACCAATATATTTGCCGTCGAACTATGACAGGTCAGACAGAGGCTCGCGATCATCATAAATAACTGTTTTACAAACGATAATGCCGTTTGTTTTTCCCCTTGAATGACGATAAACGGACATCGGGTCAAACGGATTGATGGACATCCTCAAGCAGATAAGCACCAAGAATTTGGATCAGGATAAAAAAATATATTTCGCATCAGATGTCCATTTGGGGGCACCCACCATTCGCAACCCGCGTGAGCATGAAAAAAGGTTTGTGGCATGGCTCGATGCCGTTAAAAGCACCGCTTCCGAAATTTATTTGCTGGGCGATGTATTCGACTTTTGGTTTGAATACAAAAGGGTGGTTCCGCGCGGTTACACCCGCCTGATGGGCAAACTGGCCGAGATCACCGACTGTGGCATTCCCGTACACTTTTTCACGGGCAACCACGACATTTGGGTGTTCGATTACCTGCCCTCCGAAACAGGCGTGATCGTTCATCGCGAACCCCTGATGCAACAATGGGGCAACAAAACTTTTTACCTGGCTCACGGCGACGGTTTGGGAGGATACGATAAGAAGTTTAACTTTTTAAAGGCCATATTCACCAACCCCTTTGCCCAATGGATGTTTGGTCACATTCACCCAAATTGGGGCATTGGCTTTGCCACCATGTGGTCGAAACAAAGCCGCGAAAAAAACCTGGTGAAATACGGTTCACAATACCTGGGTGACGACAAAGAATGGTTGGTACTATATGCCAATGAGACTCTGAAAACCACCCCGGTGGACTATTTTGTGTTTGGACATCGTCACATTGCCCTCGACAAAGATTTGGGACAAGGCAGCCGCCTTATTTACCTTGGCGACTGGATCAACCAATGCACCTATGCCATGTGGGACGGCCATGAATTACGACTCGAAAAATTTAAATACCAATAGATTTTAATAAACCAATGAAATCGAAGACACATATTTACGCCGTGGCAACCGGCACCGGATGCTGCATCCCGTCAGTGGTTGTTAAAAACGATCATTTTGTGAACTACCCCTTCATGAACGAAGATGGGACCCGCATTGAAACTCCGGGCGAAGAAATTGTTGAAAAATTCCAGCAAATCACCGACATCCGCGAGCGCCGCTATGCCGAGCCGGGTCAAACCACCTCCGACATGGCCGTGATTGCTGCCCGTCAGGCGCTGGAAGCCGCCAATTTCGACCCCGAGCGTCTCGATTACATCATCATGGCTCACAACCTGGGCGACATTCACGAAGGTTCCAACTATCCCGACATTTTGCCCACGCTGGCCTCGCGCATCAAACAAAAACTGGGCATCAAAAACCACAAAACGGTGTGTTACGACATCACCTTTGGTTGTCCCGGATGGATTCAGGCCGCCATTCAGGCCAATTATTACATCAAATCGGGCGATGCCAAAGCCGTGCTGGTGGTGGGTGGCGACACCCTGAGCCGCTCGGTTGACATACACGACCGCGACACCATGATTTTTGCCGACGGTGCCGGTGCTGCCATCTTTGAAGCTCGCGAAAGCGACGAGCCCGTGGGCATGCTCAAGCACGTGACCCGCACCGATGCATTGGAACAACTCGACATGCTGGCCATGGGTGCCAGCAACAACCCCGAGGACAAAAACCCCTGCTCGTACCTCAAAATGAAGGGTCGACTGGTGTACAACTATGCACTGAGCAACGTGCCCCTGCTGGCCAAAGAGTGCTTGGACATCAACGGCTTGCACCTGCACGACGTGAAAAAAGTGCTCATCCACCAAGCAAATGCCAAAATGGATGAGGCCATCCTCAAACGCCTGTTTAAACTTTACGGCGAAAAAGATATGGACATGAACGTAATGCCCATGACCATCGACACGCTGGGTAACAGCAGTGTGGCCACCGTGCCCACGCTTTTCGACCTCATTGTGCGTGGCAAAATTGACGGTCACTCGCTGCAATCGGGCGACTACGTGATGATGACTTCGGTAGGAGCGGGGATGAACATCAACGCTTTCATGTATAAAATGCCGTAATCAGACATTCAACGCATTTCAAAAAAAAGGGAACCTTGTTTTGGGTTCCCTTTTTCTTTGTTTTAAAAGCCTATGCATAAAAAAACCGGTCATCACCAAGGGCAACGACCGGACAGAAATTATCTACACAAAAACACTCTCTAAATCACTTTTTTGACTTGCTAATTTTTACCGACTCTACAGCACCGTTGGCATAAGTTGATTTTTGTATGTAAACACCTGCAGGCAAAGCCTCGTAGTTACTGCCCGAAGCGACGCCGGTGAGGGTGAAGTACTCGACTGAAACAATATCTAAATTTGAAATTTTCTCTTTCACTGCAGTAGGATTAGTTCCTTCGCCAGGAGCATAACCGGTTTCAACTTCCCAAGCCATCCAATCAATATATCCTTCAGTTAAAGTAGAACCAAAATCACCAAATCTTAAAAATTGGGTTTGATTTGAAGTAGAAGCATTTCCAGTTAAAACTGGAGTAACATTTTCATCAACATACAAACTGAATTCCTTACCATTCTTAATGGTAATTCTATAAATATGCCAATCAGTTACTGAAAAATCTTTTGCAGATGGAAAAGTAGCATCAGCCAAATCAGTATAATTCAAACCAATATACTTAGAAGCACCGTCATTATATAATTTTAAATTTATACGATACACAGTTCCGGATGCGTCTTTTGTATTAATTTCAAATTCAGGACTATTTTTCTTCTCACCAGCCTTCAATTTGAACATCCATGTAGCATTCACAGGCTGAGTGATTTTGAGTTTATAAGACAATTTATCATCATCGCCTGTGGATGTTTCCATTAAAACACCATCAGTTACAGAATATTGAGCATAGACAGTGCCTTTATCACCGAGTCCCCATACAGGAAATGCATTTTCTGGTAATACAGAACAATCATATAATGTCCAATTTTGGGCATTCACTGCCCCCATCATAGCCACAGCGGCCACTAAAGCGTACAATTTTTTCATAGTTATAAAATTTAAATGATTAAAAAAGAACTATGGTAAAAGTAGGGAAGGGTTGTTTTAACAAGGGTTAACAAAATGGCTGTAAAAGGGGGTGAAATTATCGGGATAAAACCAATGAAAAATCACTTAAGCTCTGATTTAATGATAATTAATACAAATAATAGTTCGTCAAGCGAAAAAATAACAAGAAACAAAAACGAACATCTTTAAACCAATTCATCAACATTGATGAGGCTTCCAACCTAAAAAAAAAGACGAATGATAAGGCAGCTATTTCAATGACAACGGAAAAAAGAGATACACACAAAACTCAAAAAATATCAATTAACAACAGTCAGTACTAAACCAACCGTAAAAAAAGCTCAACCATAGACGTCATCACACCGATTACAATTCTGAATAATAGTTAATTACACATCCACACAGTGCAACGTAACGCTAAAAATCATACTTTTAAAATCGCTTAAAACAAAGATTATATGAACCGCATATTCATCGCAGGCGCCACACTGATGGCAACACTATTGGCAGCATCATTTACAAATGAGTGTAAGGCTCAGTACCAGCTGATAAAAGGGAAAGTGGTAGCGAACGAATCACCGGTGGAATTTGCCTACATCATCAACAAAAGGACGCAAACAGCTACAGAGACCCAAGAGGAGGGGCTGTTTAAAATGGAAACCAACCTGGGCGACACGCTGCATTTTCGTTGTCTGGGATACAAGGACACCACCTTTGTGGTGGATGCCCAAACAGCGGCTATGATGGTTCCCATTTTTGACGTACAACAACAAAGCTATGTACTGGGCGAGGTAGAGGTACGATGGTTTTATTCATACGCTGCCTTTAAACATGCGTTTAAAAATCTCAAATTGGACGACAAAAACAAATCGTTTAAGTACGACATTCCCATCAATAAAAGCGAGCTGATGGCAGCTTCAAAATTGAATTCGGGCACGTCGGGCATTACCTTTACGCCGGGCGGAAAATACCTCACGCAGGAACAAAAGAAAGCCAACGCCATTAAGGATTATGAGAATAAGATGGAACGATACAACCGGTTGGTTTCGCACGACAACATACAATCGTTTACAGGGCTGACCGGAAAATCTCTCGACAGCTTTATCGTGTACCTACGCTCACGAAAAAAAATCAACCCCGATTGGGACGATTACAACATCATGCTTTGCGTGAAGGCTGCTTACGAAAACTATTTGGCCATGAACGAGAGCGACATCAAAGACACCATTCAATAACATCAGCATTACCACGAATAACCAAAACGCAGTCCCACATAATCGGCCACGTTGGCTTGCGCTTTTAAATTAAAGCCCACAACCCAACGTTGAAAAAAATGATATTGAAGAGCATAAAGCTGCATCATCCGATGATAGGCATCACCGGCCATCACAAATGAATAACCAATTTCTTGGCTAAAGATAAAATCGCCCAACATAAAAACATGCCCCAAAAGCGGGGAGAAGAGAAATCCCTGAGGCGTCGCAACAGGGTTTTCAAATTCAAAGAGTCCACCGGCCGACCATCCATTTATACGCGTCCACTGATGAATGTATCGGGAATGAAAATAGAGGATAAATTGAGTATTTTCGATACCGGTACCCGACACATCCTTAGACCCTATGCCTGCCACCGTTTCAATCCAATGCCGCCGCATGCCGGGATCGACACGTAACATTTGTGAATGCTCTCGTGGTGGCACCCGATACCGATCCAGTGCATATTCAACCCCAAAAGATAAAACCGGGTAATTGACTCCATAATTAGGTTGTTTGATTCCCCCATTCGAAAAATGACTCAAATAACCACTCCCTTTCAACGACCACTTGTACGACAATGGAACATACACATTGAGTCCAACAGACAAAGGAAATGAAACAGGGAGACTATAAGCCAGATTTTGCGGATGATCTTCAGCATCGTAAGGATCGGTTAAAAGGATTATTCCAATACCCCCTTTTAAAGAACACATAAAACGATTGGACGCGAACAAAAAGGGTTCAAAATAAAACATTCCGGATAATCCATATCCCAACACATCGCTGTTAAAATCCCAAACCGTAAAAGAGAAGCCACTACGCGGATAACAACCGTAAGTTTGCTTCGCAGAGGAATGAAAATAATGGCGTCCAAAATCGATTTCTAAACCGAGGGGATAAGCTCCCAATAAATTATTGACATGGCGTGAATGGATTTGAACTTTACCATAAGCGGGCATCACTGACACATAGCGGTTATAATCAGCCACACGCTGCTGTGCTACAATGGGTACCAACACAAATAAAAGAATATGAAGCAATGATTTTTTCATCTCCCTACAGATAGAAACACTATCAAATTACTATCAAAAGGGGGAGAGGGGGTAATTTTTCGACCCTACAAAGTGGGCATTTTAAACATGACCACCATTCTTTCATCAAAATTCACTCGACAAAAAACAAATCTTCAATCACCTTATCGGTAATAAAACGGTGTTCAGATGAAATTCGACACCAACCATTATCAAGAATCAACACACCGGTATCGAAGTATTTTTTAGATTGAAGAATAAAATAATCAGAAAAATACACAGACATAGCCAGGATATCTTGCATCAAAAAACCTTTAACGGTTCGCAAACCAAGCATGATCCTTTCATTATAACAATCACGATCAGTCAATTTTTCTTCAGCATAAAAAGATTCACTGCCATTCAAACACTGAATATACGCATCAACATCCGACACATTCCAAAACCGGCTCCCTTGATAAAATGAATGAGCCGAGGGTCCGAATCCAATATAATCGCCACCTTCCCAGTAAAGCGTATTGTGACGAGAATAAAAACCGCGTTTTGCAAAAGCCGAAACTTCGTATTGTTCAAAACCGTATTGTTGCAAAATATCAACCATTAACCGATATTGCTGCAAACTCTCATCTTCATCAATCTCTTTTAAATCGCCACACTGAAGGCGACGATAAAATTCGGTTCCACTTTCATAAGTTAAATGATATGCAGACAAATGAACAATGGGCAATTGAACCACACAAAGTAATGTCGATTTCCACATATCAAGCGACAAACTGGGTAAACCATATATCAAATCAACACTAATATTGTGATATCCATTTTCAACAGCGCGATTCACAGCATCCACCGACTGTTGAAACAAATGACGTCGATTCATCAGCTTCAACAAATCATCAGATTGTGTTTGCAAACCAAAACTAATACGGTTTACAGGAGTCTGTTTTAACGACAAAACAAAATCATCCGTAAAATCATCAGGATTAATTTCAATCGTCACTTCAACAGATCGATTAAAATCAACACATCCTCGAAATAAATCAAACAACAAAATCAACTCATCACCCGACAAAACACTTGGTGTACCACCCCCCACATAAAAAGTATCAAACACACGCGACTGAAACAACTCCTGTTTCAATGCAATTTCTTTCTTTAAGGCATTTAGAAAATCATTTTTAAGACGCAAATTTGTACTCTTATAAAAATCGCAGTAAAAACACTTGCGTTTACAAAAAGGAACATGAACATAAACACCCGCCATACCCAGTAAAATCAAAGTGTTTCACGTGAAACACTACTTTAAAAAACTCAATTAAATAGGTTTATCAACAAGTTATAAACAAATACACACTCTTTTATCAACAGATATGATGAAATTTTTTAGTTTTTATAAAAAAACCATCATTTTAATCATCCTGATTACCATGGTGAGCTTAATGAATTTTAAAAATATCGAACCCGACAAAATTCCAAATATTCCACACCTCGATAAGGTCGTTCATTTTGGCATGTACCTTACCCTTACTTTCACATTTATGTGGGAAAACTACTGCCGACATCAATATCATTTTATCTTATCACGATTCATCATCATCATCATCGCGGTGGTGGCTATGGGAGTAATGATTGAATGGCTACAAGCCAACTTTACCGTTTCGCGCAGTGGGAGTGTGGGTGATGCCATGGCCAATTCGGCAGGATTAATGATGGGTATGATTTTATTCAGAATCACCAAAACCAATCATTACATCAAATCAAAAATTTTCAAAGCTTAAAAAAGTCCAACTTGCCATCCATTTTGGACACAATGTTTCCAATAGTCTCATTTTTAAATAAATCCAATAATTTGGCACGTATTTCACTAAACTGATCATGAACCGGGCAACGCAACGAATCCTCTTCGTTAGATTTGCAGGGCTGCATCCCAATTAAACAGTTTTCAAATAAATCGCGACCATCAATAATTGTAACAATATCGTACAACGAAATATCATTTACAGGTCGTGCAAATCCAAAACCACCATGGGGTCCTTTGGTCGAAGTCAATAATTTATGCTTAGCAAGCGATTGCAATATTTTACCTAAAAATGGGGTGGGGATGTCCAACTCTTTAGAGATTTCCTTAATCCCAATTTTCTTCTCATCTCCTTTATTTATAGCTAAATAAATAATGGCTCGAATGGCATATTTGCAGGTATTTGAAAGCATAAAATAATGATTTGATAAAACAAAAATAGTAATTAAAAATTACCTCTTATTATTCCACTGCACACTAAAAGATTTGGCAGCAAACTTTGGAAACTTCTTCTGATTGCCAAGCATCTTACTCATGGTTAATCCACTTACCATTGTTTTAAGATTTCCATTCATATTGAATAAAGCCCTTCTTTTCATAACCAAAGTAGCCATATTAAACATGATAGTTTCGCCAACAGGTGCACACCCTGACTCAACGCTCTTACGACGATTTTCGAGCAACAAATCGGGTATAGGAATCTGAACCGGACATACTTCAGCACATTTACCACACAATGAACTGGCAAAACTCAAATGCTTAAATGCCTGCATTCCTTTAAAATGTGGGGTAATTAAACTCCCTATAGGTCCGCTGTATGTAGCACCATAAGTGTAACCGCCAACATTTTTGTAAACGGGACAAGCATTTAAACAAGCTCCACAACGAATGCACGATAAAGCTTCGTACAAATGATGATCAGCATATAAATTCGTACGCCCGTTATCCATCAAAATGACAATCATTTTTTCAGGACCATCAGATTCGCACGGTTTACGCGGTGACGAAAAAATGGAATTATACACTGTCATTTGTTGCCCGGTACCCAGAGCCGATAACAGTGGCCACATTAACCCCAAATATTTAGCCGATGGGATCACCTTTTCGATAGCGGCAATCACAACATGAATGCGGGGCAAAGAAGCCGTTAAAAGGGCATTTCCTTCGTTTTCGGTGAGGCAGACAGAGCCAGTATCGGCCACTAAAAAATTAGCGCCTGTAACGCCCATTTCTGACGTCACAAACTTTTGACGCAAAAAATTTCTCACCCAAGCTGTTAACTCTTGAGGTGTACTTCCCGATGGGGTTTTAAATTTTTGATGAAACAATGCATCAATGTCTTCCTTAGACTTGTGCATGGCCGGCGTCACAATATGATAGGGTTTTTCGCCGGCAACTTGCACAATAAATTCTCCCAAGTCAGTTTCGAGTGGTTCAACGTTCATCGACTCAAAAAAATGGTTCAACTCCACTTCTTCGGTGGTCATCGATTTACTTTTTACCACACACTTAACCTGTTCACGACGAGCGACTTCTCCAATTATCTTTAGAACATCAGCATCGGTTTGAGCCCAATGAACTTCAGCTCCGTTTCTAACCAGATTGTTTTCAAGTTCTTCGAGCAATTCAGGTAAGCGATTCAACACACGACGCTTCAAAAAAGCAGCTCTTTGCTTAGCCAAAGGTTGATGCGAGTATCTTTCACGACCCTTTTCAACGGCCAAATCATACTTGCCAATATTGAATTTAATTTTCCTACGATGCTCTAAATCAAAAGCTACTCGCTGTGCATCGTTAAGAAACTGATGTGATTGTTTACTCATCTACCTGATTGATTAGTGTGATAACCTAATGATTACTTTTTAACAGGTATTTTATCAATACGCGTTTGATGGCGACCCCCTTCAAAACCGGTATTCATAAAAGCATCAACAATATCAAAAGCTTCCTGTTCAGAAATGAAACGAGCTGGTAAACTGCAAATGTTAGCATTGTTATGCGAACGTGCTAACGAAGAAATCTCACTATTCCAGCATAAAGCAGCACGAATACCCTGATGTTTATTGACAGTCATGTTAATGCCATTTCCGCTGCCACATACAGATATACCAAAATCGCAATCCCCCTTTTCAACCGAATCGGCCATGGGATGTGCATAATCTGCATAATCGCAACTCTCTGCAGAATTGGTTCCAAAATCAATAAAAGTATAGCCTTTCGCTGTTAACAGCACTTTAATTTTTTCTTTTAAGTCAAATCCTGCATGATCACTCGCAAGAGCTATTGTTTTCATATTCTGATGTTTATAAATTGTAAAATGCTTTTATCACCAATTTTAACACATTGGGCAAAGATACGCTCTAAATCAGATATCAATGTATCTTTAAGTACTTTTTTCCGTTGAACAATCAACTGTTTCCTTAGTTATTCACAATTGTAATATGAAAAGAGCCCTGTGATTATAAAAGTGAAAAAATACTTCTTGCCCCATTCATACGAATATCCCTTGATTAAATATATTAAAGTAATGATATTTTGATGTTTACAACGTTATCAACACCCAAATCGATTGTTGAGAAAATTGTGAATATCAGTGTTAATAATTGGTTCATTGAAAATGAAAAATCATGAAAACTTTATTTGGGCAATTAAAAAAGTTGAATACACCATTTGAGTTATCAAACCACCAAAAGGATTAGCCCTTTTTTCGTAGCATTCTTTCAACACCCCAAAAGGGTTGTTTCAACAAGCTTGCTTCATTTATTTATTAAATTTGTGCGCTATTAACCGATTGTGAATAGCAAACCTAAATACTATAATATCAGTACCATTACATAGAAAAGGGTTGTTGATAACCCCCTAAAAGGGTTGTTACTTTAATGGATTATTGAGATGACAACATGCTTTGTCATTTTTTTACCAACAGTTTCAACACCCTTTATTCTTATTCTTTTATATTTTTTAAATATCTTAATATGAATAATAATAGTTGGTTAAAAGCCGGATATGTAAATGAACCTGTTTCTAAGGATCTGAATCTGGTTGATGAAATCGCACGCTTAAAAAGAGAAAAGAATGCCGTAATCATGGCTCATTATTATCAAACCAACGAAATACAAGATATTGCTGATTTTATAGGTGACAGTTTGGCTTTGGCGCAACAGGCTGCCAAAACATCTGCTGATATCATTTTGCTTGCAGGTGTTCATTTTATGGGCGAAACAGCTAAAATCATATCTCCGTCAAAGAAGGTGCTCGTTCCCGACTTAAATGCCGGTTGTAGCCTTGCTGACAGCTGTCCTCGCGATATGTTTGAAACATTTTTAAAGAAGCACCCCGATCACATCGTTGTAACCTATGTCAATACTTCTGCTGAAATTAAAGCATTGTCTGACGTTGTTGTTACTTCAACAAATGCCAAAGCCATTGTTGATAGTTTGCCAAAAGATGCAAAAATCATTTTCGGACCCGATCGTAACCTGGGCAATTATATTAATAGTGTAACAGGACGCGACATGTTGTTATGGGATGGAGCTTGTCATGTGCATGAGAAATTTTCGTTAGAAGGCATATTGCAATTAAAGAAAGAATTTCCTCAAGCTCAAATTATTGCTCATCCCGAATGTAAAAAACCTTTGTTACTTGTGTCTGATTTTGTGGGTAGTACAGCTGCATTGTTGAAATATGTGTCTCAATCAGATGTACAAACTTTTATTGTCGCTACCGAATCCGGTATTTTGCATCAAATGCAATTAGCTCAGCCTCATAAAACTTTTATTCCAGCACCACCTGTCGATTCTACTTGTGGATGCAATGATTGTGAATTTATGAAATTAAATACCTTATCAAAGATTTACAATACCTTAAAATTTGAATGGCCTACGATTGAGCTTGAGGAGTCTTTGCGTTTAAAAGCTTTGGGTTCAATTGAAAAAATGTTGGCTATTTCAAACAAACTTGGTTTATAAATATTTCTTCAGTATTTTCACAGACATTTATTTTTGAAACCTCTATTTTTAATGATCAATTTAGCATCAAAGCTTCATATTTTGTTGGTTGAGGATAATATTCTTAATCAAAAATTGATTTTCTTATACCTTGCAAAGGTAGGTTTTGAAATTGATGTGGCTAATAATGGCTTAGAGGCTTTCGAGAAAATTCAATCACGAACTTATGATTTAGTGCTGATGGATTTAATGATGCCTGTGATGGATGGTCTTGATGCTACTCTTAAAATTAGTGAGTATGAAAAGACTGTTTTCAAATATACTAAGATCATTGGCTTAACAGCAAATACTTTTGATGCTGACCGTGAAAAATGCCTGATGCACGGGATGGATGAGTATATGGCAAAACCTTTTGATATGGAAGAGTTTAACCGTATTTTAACGAAACTCCAAATTATTTGATTTACTTATAATTCCATCATGGATTTCGACATACGGAAAAACAATTCTACTGATGCTGAATTTGAACGCAGTTTGAGACCTTTATCTTTTGATGATTTTAAGGGTCAACCCAAAGTTGTTCAAAATCTTGAAGTTTTCGTTAAAGCTGCTTCTCTCCGGGGTGATTCTCTTGATCATGTGCTTTTACATGGACCTCCCGGATTAGGAAAAACAACTTTAAGTCAAATTATTGCTAATGAATTAGGCGTAGGCCTCAAAATCACCAGTGGTCCTGTATTGGATAAACCTGGTGATTTGGCAGGTATTTTAACAAGCCTTGAGGAAAAGGATGTTCTTTTCATAGATGAAATTCATCGTTTGTCCCCTGTTGTTGAAGAGTATCTTTATTCGGCGATGGAAGATTATCGAATTGATATTGTTATTGATAAAGGACCTGGTGCGAGAAGTATTCAATTGAATTTGAGTCCCTTTACATTAATAGGTGCAACTACTCGTAGTGGTTTATTAACAAGTCCATTGCGTGCACGTTTTGGTATTAATTGTCATTTAGAATATTACGATTGTTCTATTATCGAATCTATTATCAATAGATCTGCTAATTTGTTAAAAGTGGGCATTGATGCCAATGCTTCACATGAAATTGCCAGGAGAAGTCGCGGCACACCAAGGATTGCCAATGCCTTGCTGCGTCGGGTACGCGACTTTGCCCAAGTTAAAGGGACTGGCCATATTGATGTAGAAATTGCTCTTTATTCATTAGATGCTTTATCTATAGATAGATATGGATTAGATGAAATGGATCACAAAATATTGTTAACTCTCATTGATAAGTTTCAAGGAGGCCCTGTTGGTGTCTCTACCATTGCAACTGCAATTGGTGAAGATGCCGGTACCATTGAAGAAGTATATGAACCTTTTTTGATTAAAGAAGGTTTTATTAAGCGTACCTCACGTGGTAGGGTTTCAACTTTGTTAGCATATCAGCATTTTGGTAAACAAGCCAGCTATTCTCAAGCTGATTTATTTTCAAATAGTTAGTTCTTTATTATGACTATTCAAATTATTAATAAAAGTCATCATTCTTTACCTTCGTATAGTACCTTTCATTCTGCAGGTATGGATATAAGGGCTTTTTTAAATGCTCCTGTGGTTTTAAAACCTTTACAAAGAGTTTTGATTCCTACAGGTTTATATATGCAATTGCCCGAAGGATTCGAAGCTCAAATTCGTCCACGTAGTGGTTTAGCCTTTAAGCATGGTATCACTGTTTTGAATTCTCCTGGCACAATTGATGCTGATTATCGTGGTGAAATTGGAATTATTTTGATTAATTTGTCAAATGAGGATTTTACCATTCATGATGGCGAAAGAATCTGTCAAATGATTGTTGCGCCCTATACACGTGTTGACTGGACAAATGTTGAGGTTTTATCTGATACAGAGCGTGGTATAGGTGGGTTTGGTCATACAGGCAAACATTAATTTTTATCCCTATGCGTTTATTCTTTCTTGGCTTTACTTTATTACTTATTCTTTTTGGATGTAAATCTAATCGCAGTTTTTCTATTCATTCTTATCCCCCAGTTCCTAAGGTAGATTTAACTGAAGAGAATGCACGAAAATTCGATTATTTCTTTTATGAAGCCAATAAAGAAAAATTTCTTGGTAATTATGAAAAGTCGGTTACTTATTATGCAGAATGTTTGAGAATTGATTCTACTTCAAGTGTTTGCTTGTATGAATTAGCCAATATTTATTCGGGTATAAACCAATATGGAAAAGCTGCTGAATTGATGCAAAAGGCTGTTCACTTTAATCCTTTGAACGAATGGTATCAGTTGGCTTTGGCAGATTTGTTCCATCGAACAGAAAAGATATCTGAAGCGATTAAAATTTATGAACATCTTGTAAAAATTAAGCCGCAAAGTGAAGAATATCTTTACACTTTGTCACAGTTGTACGCTCAGTCTAACCAATTTACTTTGGCTTTAAAAACTTTAGATCGTTTAGAGTCTGAAATTGGCTTTAACGAGACCATTATCATGGAAAAGATGAAAATTTATATTCATCTAAATAATGAAAAATTGTCTTATGCTGAAGTTGAAAAACTCATCAAAAAATATCCTGGTCAGGTTATATATTTGGGTTATTTAGCTGATTTGTATTCTTATTTTAAGAAATATGATAAAGCAATAACCACTTATACTAAGATGCTTTCCATGGATCCCACTTATGAATCAGTCTATTTTTCTATGGCAAGTATTTATTATCAACGTAATGATACTTTGCTTTTTAAAACTAATTACTCTAAGGCTATTAATTCAAAACATGTAGCATTGGAGCAAAAAATTCAAAAACTGATTCCTTTTTTAATCTCTGATAATCCTGAATCTTCTTCATTTAATGATAATGAATTAGAACAGTTTTTTCAGCAACTTCTTATTTTGCATCCCTTTGATTCTCAAGGATACATACTTTATGGTAATTTTTTGCGAAATAGAGGAAAATCAGATTTAGCGTTAGTAAAATTTCAAACCGCAATAGAGTTAGAACCTACTAATGAACAGTTGTGGCAGGATATTTTGTTTTTACAGGCTGAATTGCGTTTATTCACTGATATGCTCCTTACCGGAAATAATGCTTTGTCGTATTTTCCTTCCAATGGGGTGATTACTTTGCTTTATAGTTCCGCGTTAATGCAATGTAATAAGGCAAATGAGGCTGTTTCTGTCATAAATGCGATAATTGATACAATCACTAATAATCCCCCTCTTAAAGGGCAGTTATATGCATTATTAGGAGACGCTGCCTATAAAGCTGGGCTTTCTGATACTGCCTTTGTAGCTTACGATGAAGCTTTAAAAATTAACGATCGAAATTTGGGTGTGCTAAACAATTATAGCTATTATTTATCGCTCGATAATCGTGATCTCGATAAAGCTGAAAAAATGAGCAGTCGTACCATTGAACTAGAACCAGGTAATAGCACATTTTTAGATACTTATGCATGGATTCTATTCAAAAAAGGTCGTTACTTAGAAGCTAAATTTATAATTGAACGAGCTATTGATAATGGGGGAGATACTAATTTTGAAATTGTTGAACATTATGGTGATATTTTATATTTTAATGGAGATGTTCAAAATGCAATTATTCAATGGGAAAAGGCTCATATCCTTATGCAAAGTCACACAGATGAATCCATAGATTCCAAAAGACTTCATACCATTCAGCAAAAGATTCTCAATAGGCGCTTTATTGATTAATTTTTATTCAACGATTTTCAATGAAATTTTATTATATTTTTTTTTTAATTATTTTAACTTCTTGTGCTTCTAAGAAGAAAATAGCTGGAGTTATTGATGTTAAACCGATATCAGCGAGTAAATTATTGGATGGTATATCTGAGAATCAATTCGTTTTCGACAATCTTTACATCAAAAAGTTTGATATCGATTTGGATGTACCTGGAATAAATATGACGTTGAGGGGATCAATGTTTATACAAACAGATTCTCAAATTGTAGTATCTGTTACCCCTTTATTGGGTATTGAGGTTGCTCGTGCTTTGATTTCTCCATCACAGTTGGTCTTGATAGATAGAACTAAAAAGAAAATTTACTATTCTGATTATGCTTTACTTTCAAAAAAGTTGGGTATGCCTCTTAATTTTAGTATGATTCAATCATTGTTTATCAATCAAGTTTATTGTGACAAATCAATTGATTATGAATGCTTTAAAGATTTTGATCATGGTATTCAGGATGGTATGTATTTTTTAAAAAATTATAAGCAGAAACAAAATAGTAGACGTATAAAATCAAGAGTTGTAAATGATCTGTTTATTCAGTATTTATTTGATCCATTGAATTTTACTGTTAAATCTTTTCATATAGAACAAACCAAATCTGGTGATTTAATGAATGTTCATTACAATGATTTCAAAGAATTTAATGGAAATATTTTTCCCACAAAAATTGATGTTGATGGTAGTTCCAAAGGCACTATTGCAAAAGTTGGTGTTACTTATTTACAAATAGAGTTCAATTCATCTAATTCAATCGGTTTTAAAGTACCTGAAAAGTATGAAGTTATTTATATCCAATAAGGTATTATTCATTAGTCTGATATTTTTCTTTTCATTTTCTTTGTTTTCACAGGATTTATCAAAATATAATCGTGAGAAAGAACGCTTAACGAGAGAAATTGAATTAACAGGAAAGCTTATTGATGAAAATAAAATTCAGCAAAATAATGCAGCTCAATCTGTTGTTTTATTAAATACTCAAATACAATCGCGCCAGCAATTGATTGCGGCTTATCATCAGCAAATTATTCATTATAATGGGCTTATTCAAAAAATTGATTCTACTATATCAGCATTAAATCAGCATATCATTCTTTCTAAACGTGAATATGAGCGTTTAATTCAAGATACATATCTTCGTCGTCATTCTTTTGATTTTGCTGTTTATTTGTTCAGTTCTGAATCTTTTAATCAAGCATATCAACGTTATCGAATGATTAATGAAATCAATTCATACCGCAAAGGGCAGGTAAAAATGATGAGCGAATCGACAACGATAATTAGTAAAGAACGTGATAAATTAGTTCTTTTAAAGGCTCAAGTGAATGATTTATTAAATGGCGTTTCCCATCAAACAAGATCTTTAGAAACTGAAAAAAAGGTTTTACAGAAGTCATTGCAGGATTTAAAAGGACGTGAAAAGCGACTTTTATCAGATTTAGAAGTTAAAAAGAAGCAACAAGAAGTGTTAGAGCAGCGTATTGTTGAGTTAATTCGTGAGTTGGCTTCAAAATCTTCATCAAAGGGTAAATCTTCTGATTTTGAAAAGAATAAGGGTAAATTGATATGGCCTGTCATTAATGGTGTAGTGGTCAATCAATATGGTGAACATGAACATCCTGTTTTAAAAGGGGTAATGGTTAAAAATAATGGTATTGATATTCAGGTTTCTCAAAATTTGAATGTTCATTCTATTTTTTCTGGTGAAGTTAGTCGTGTGGTAGCCATTCCGGGTTATAATAAGGCTGTAATTATTAGGCATGGTATGTTTTTAACGGTCTATGCTAATTTGGCTGAAATTCAGGTCAAACAGGGTCAAAAAGTGGCTACCAATGACTTGTTAGGAGTTGTTTTTTCCAGTAATGATAGTAGTTCTAAGATCCTTCATTTTGAAATTTGGAATGAGAATAAGAAAGTTAATCCCCTTGATTGGTTAAAAAGATGACTTTTTGGAAACATTCATCACCATCATGCAGTATAAAAATTCAAAATCATAGGGTTAATCTGTTTTCGGAACTCTTTTTTTACTATTTTTAAAACAGAAAAAATGGAAATCATCGTGGATAAAATCGTTTTTAAGTCGGATATCAAGAACATTAATCTTGTTGAGAAACTGATTGATGAAATTTCTTCTGCTCATGGTATTCACGAGGATGTTTATGGCAAAATATTGTTAGCTGTGGTAGAAGGTGTTAACAATTCAATTGTTCATGGAAATAAATTAGATATTGATAAAGTTGTAACCTTACATTATTTTATCGACAGTGATAAGGCTGAGTTTATTATAATGGACGAGGGCGGAGGTTTTGATTATACAAATGTACCGGATCCTACTGTACCTGAGAATATTGAAAAGTCACATGGACGTGGCATTTTTTTAATGAATCATTTAGCTGATTCTATTGAGTTTCTTGAAAATGGTCGTATTGTTAAATTAGTTTTTAATTTGTAACCTGTGGCAATAGAATTCTATTCCGAAGATGTTGATTTACCCAAAATTGATATCAATAAATGTGAACAATGGTTTGCTCAGGTGGTTGAAAACCAAGGTTTTGTGGTTGGTGATATTACTATTGTTTTTGTTTCAGATAATTATTTACTTGAAATGAATAACCAATACCTTGACCATGATTATTATACTGACATTATTACTTTCGACTATACTGAAGAAAAAACAGTATCCGGTGATTTATTCATAAGTGTAGATACAGTTTTGTCTAATAGTCAGGAGTTTGGCGTTGATTACTTGAATGAACTCCATCGTGTGATGATTCACGGGGTTCTTCATTTGATAGGTTTTGACGATAAATCTGAAGTACATCAATTAGAAATGACAAAAATGGAGAATTCTTCTTTAGAGTTGTTGTTAAATTAATTGTTTTATCATATTATATTCATTCATTTCCCTGACAGGTTGATATCCTATCAGGGTTTCTTTTTTAATTATACATGGAATTTACTTACGATATCATTGTTGTAGGTGCCGGTCATGCCGGTTGTGAAGCAGCAGCAGCAGCAGCTAATATGGGGTCAAAAGTGTTATTGATTACCATGGATATGAATAAAATGGCACAAATGTCGTGTAATCCTGCTGTCGGAGGTATTGCCAAGGGGCAAATTGTTCGTGAAATAGATGCTTTAGGAGGATTAATGGGTATAGTCACTGATCGTGCTTCTATACAATTCCGTATGCTCAATCGTTCTAAGGGTCCTGCCATGTGGAGTCCGCGTTCTCAGTGTGATAGGATGGTTTATTCTGCCTATTGGCGTGAATTGTTAGAGAACAATTCTAACGTCTCTTTTTGGCAGGATTCCGTTAATGAATTGATCATTACCGAAGGTAAAGTTACTGGTGTGAGGACTATTCAAGGTGCCGAATTTTATTGTTCTGCAGTTGTGTTGACCAACGGTACTTTTTTGAATGGTTTAATGCATATCGGTCGTGTTCAATTAGAGGGAGGTCGTATTTCGGAACCTGCTTCGCGCGGTATTGTTGAACAACTTGTTAGTTTAGGATTTAAGTCAGATCGTATGAAAACTGGGACACCCGTTCGTATTGATGCCCGAACGATCGACTTTTCAAAAACTGAAGAACAAAGAGGTGATGACGGCTACCACAAGTTTTCTTACCTACCTGGCCATAATCGTTATCTTGAGCAAAAAAGTTGTTTTTTAACTTATACCAATCCAAATGTTCATGATTCTCTCAAACAAGGTTTTGCTGATTCACCAATGTATAATGGGACTATTCAAAGTTTGGGTCCTCGCTATTGTCCGAGTATCGAAACTAAGATTGTAACATTTGCTGATAAAGATAAGCATCAATTGTATCTTGAACCGGAAGGGGAGACAACCATTGAGTATTATTTGAACGGGTTTAGTTCATCGTTACCTCTCTCAACTCAAGTAGAGGCCCTCAAAAGAATACCAGGATTAGAAAATGCTAAAATTTTTAGACCTGGTTATGCCATTGAATATGATTATTTTCCACCTACGCAATTGAATCATACACTAGAAACTAAGTTGGTTTCGAACTTGTATTTTGCAGGTCAAATTAATGGAACTACCGGATACGAAGAAGCCGCAGCGCAAGGAATGATTGCAGCTATGAATGCACATTTGAAAATTCATCAACAAGAAGAGTTTATTTTGCATCGAGATGAAGCATATATTGGTGTTTTGATTGATGATTTGGTGATAAAAGGTGTCGATGAGCCGTATCGCATGTTTACATCTCGTGCAGAATATCGAATTTTGTTACGTCAGGATGATGCCGATGAAAGGCTAACTCATCGCAGTTATAAAGTGGGACTTGCTACACAAGAACGATTAGATTTGGTTCAGTCAAAAGTGAGTTTTCGACAGCAAGTCCTCGATATATTACAATCTGAGTCAGTTAAGCCTGAGAACATTAATACCCTTCTTATTGAGAGAGGTACTTCAGAAATTAAGAATCGAGTAAAGTTGATTGATTTGGTTGCACGACCTCAAATTGTATTAAGAGACATACTTCCATTTTCATCAAAGTTAGAAAATATCATTTCTCATATCCCTGATTTTTTACGTGAGGAGGTTTTGGACTCTTCAGAAATTCATATTAAATATCAAGGGTATATCGATAGAGAAAGAGCCATTGCTGATAAACTGAAGCGTTTGGAGTCCATTCGCATCAAAGGTAAGTTTGATTATGGTTCTATTAAATCCATTTCGACTGAAGGACGTCAAAAATTGGCTTTGATTGATCCCGAAACCATTGGACAAGCCAGTCGTATTTCTGGGGTATCGCCCAGTGATGTAAATGTATTATTGGTACTCATGGGTAGGTAATGTTCCACGTGGAACGTCTTTTTTTATTCCTATAATATTTTTATAAGAATTTATTTTAAAGCAGATTTCATGAATTTAATTCGAGGTTATATAGTCGATATCGCCAATAAATGTTTTTTTCCAGGTGAAATTAATTTTGCTGAGGCTATCATTTCTATAGTACCTACTTTTGAATCTGTTCCTGATTGTTATATTTTCCCGGGTTTGGTCGATTCTCATGTTCATATTGAGAGTTCTATGCTCGTTCCAAGTGAGTTTTCTCGTTTAGTTGTTCCACGTGGAACAGTCGCTGTGGTGGCCGATCCTCATGAGATTGTGAATGTAATGGGGGAGGAGGGTTTTAATTATATGATTGAGGATAGTTTGCTAACTCCTTTGAAATGTTTTTTTGGGGTTCCCTCGTGTGTTCCTGCTTCTGATTTTGATCGATCTGGATTTGTATTGGATTCTGAAGCAGTGAGTCGTTTAATTGCCCGGAAGGAAGTGTGTTGCCTTTCTGAAGTGATGAATTATCCCGGAGTGTTGGTTTCTGATCCTGTTGTGATGAATAAAATTCATGCGGCTCAGCGCAATGGAAAACCTGTAGATGGACATGCTCCTGGTTTGGTTGGTCGTGATTTAATGAAATATGCACAATCAGGTATTTCGACTGATCATGAATGTTCTACCATTGATGAAGCGCTGTTTAAGATTTCTTGCGGCATGAAGATTCAAATAAGGGAGGGAAGTGCCGCTCGAAATTTTGAAGCTCTTTATTCATTAATTTCTTCTCATCCATCTTCTGTCATGTTGTGCACGGATGATAGTCATCCCGATGATTTAATTGAGCGTGGACATATTGATAAAATCATTGCAATGGGCTTGAAAAAAGGAGTGTCTATATTTGATTTATTGCAGGCGGCTGTTGTGAATCCTGTTCTTCATTATAGACTTCCTGTCGGTTTGTTGCGCGTTGGTGACCCTGCAGATATGATTGTGGTTGATCGATTGGATGAATTTCATATTGTCCAAACTTATATCAATGGGACATTGGTTTATGATGCTGGAAATATTCATTTGCCCAAATTACCTATTGCTGTTGTGAATTATTTTGAAGCAACATTTGTTGATTGCATTGATGTGATGTTGCCCCATGATAAAGAGGCCGTTCGCGTGATTAGGGTTACCGATGGTGAGTTAGTAACTGGTGAAATGAAATGGATTCCCCAACTTTCTAATAATCGTCTTGTTTTATCATCGGTTGATGACGATGTTTTAAAAATAGTGGTTTTAAATAGATATTTGAAAGGACAGCCGCCAGCTGTTGGTTTTATTCACGGTTTTGGGTTAAAAAAGGGTGGCATTGGGTGTTCTGTTGCTCACGATAGCCATCATTTAATTGTGGTGGGGGTGAGTGATGATGATATTTTAGCGTGTATGAATTTACTCATCGAATCAAAAGGTGGTATTGCGGTGGTTGATGGTGAGAAGCGTGATTTGTTGCCACTGCCTATTGCTGGAATAATGAGTGATAAATCTGGTGAAGCTGTTGCTACTAAGTACCGCTTTTTGCAATGCTGCGCTTCATCATTGGGAAGCACGCTTCAATCCCCTTTTATGACATTGTCGTTTATGTCTCTTTTGGTAATCCCTGAACTAAAAATGAGTGATCGGGGATTATTTAATGGTAACGATTTTCAATTTGTAGATTTGTTTTTATAATTTATCATGGATGATAACGAACTTGATACGAGTGAACGTATCCGGGCAATACTAAGCACTTTGCCCGAGTATCCGGGTATTTATCAGTTTTTTAATGATGAAGGTGTTATTATTTATGTAGGGAAAGCTAAAAACTTAAAGCGAAGAGTTTCATCGTATTTTAATCGAATTGCTGATCATCCAAAAACAAGGGTATTGGTTCGAAAGGTTGTCGACATTCAGCATATTGTGGTCGATACCGAAGAAGATGCTTTGTTACTCGAAAATAATCTGATTAAGAAGCATCAGCCTCGTTATAATGTATTGTTGAAAGACGACAAGACTTATCCATGGATTGTCGTAAAAAATGAGCCTTTCCCGCGTGTGTTTCAAACCCGTCAATTGGTACGTGATGGGAGTTCATATTTTGGACCTTATACATCCGGGACTATGGTGAGAACTCTGCTTGATCTTTTTAAACAGTTATATCCATTACGAACTTGTAACCATGCTCTTTATTCCGAAAATATAGCAGCTGGAAAATTCAAAGTCTGTTTGGAATATCATTTAGGGAACTGTAAGGGTCCTTGTGTGGGAGAATATGATGTTCAATCATATTCAAGGAACATTGAGTCTATTCGTTCCATATTGAAGGGAAATGTTGCTTCTGTGTTGAAATATATGAAAGGCTTGATGACTGATTATGCTGATAGTTTTCAATTTGAGTTGGCACATGATATCAAGCAAAAAATTGCTGCGATTGAAAATTTTCAGTCAAAATCGACCATTGTCAACCCTAAAATCAATGATGTGGATGTGTTGTCCATCATTGACGATGATAAATCGGCATACGTTAATTTTCTCAAAGTTGCCAATGGGTCAATTATTCAGGCGCATACTGTTGAATATCGTAAACGCCTTAACGAGACTTGTGATGAATTGTTTCCGATGGCCATTGTAGAGCTTCGTGAACAGATGGGGAGTCGTTCTCCTGAAATTATTGTCCCTTTCGTACCTGATGTTATTTTAAAGGGTGTTGAATTTGTTGTGCCTAAAATAGGTGATAAAAAAAAGTTGCTTGAACTATCCGAACGTAATGTCATTCATTATCGATTAGAAAAACTACGCCAACAGTCCATCATGAAACGTGAGACCAATGAGGAACGCATCATGTCCACGTTGAAAAAGGATTTAAGATTGGAGAAAATGCCAGTGCACATTGAGTGTTTCGATAACTCTAACATTCAAGGCACACACGCTGTGGCTGCGTGTGTGGTTTTTAAAAACGGTAAGCCCAGCAAAAAGGATTATCGTCATTTTAATGTAAAAACGGTTGAAGGGCCTGATGATTTTGCGTCTATGCGTGAGATTATTCATCGGCGCTATCGTCGATTACTTGACGAGGGTAGTTCGTTGCCTCAGTTAATTGTTATTGATGGAGGAAAGGGGCAATTGGGAAGTGCAGTACAAATTTTAAACGATTTGGGTATTCGTGATGTGGCCATTATTGGTATTGCCAAGCGGCTCGAAGAAATATTTTTCCCCGGTGACCCTGTACCTCTCTACCTCGATAAGAATTCAGAATCGTTAAAAATCATTCAGTATTTAAGGAACGAGGCTCACCGTTTTGGGATTACTTTTCACCGGAATAAACGCTCATCTGATTTTTTAAAGTCTGAGTTAGATCATATTAAGGGCATTGGAGACTCTACCGTGAAGAAGTTACTGTCCTCTTTTCAATCCATTGACGACATTCGGCTGGCTGATTTGACTCAACTAACCCAAGCGTTAGGAAAATCAAAAGCGCAGTTGGTTTATGATTATTACCATCATCCTTCTTCCTAAAACAATTCATCAATCAGTTCTTCTATTTCGTACGTATTGAAGATGGTCATTAACTCTTCATCTATTTCCTGTTTGATTGAGATGGGATTATGAGAAATGCCATGAAGTTTCTTTTCGAGCAATGTCGCGATAAAGCTGTTTTGCGATTGGCATTTTATACCTGTAATGATTCCTTTTTCAACGGTGATTTCAATCCATAATTCACCGGATTTTTTTGGTAATGAAATTCTCTTTTTGATGATGAATTTTGGGCTGTATCCAAAATTCCATTCCCATTTTTGATATTTATTTTCGGCCAATTGGCTAATGATTCCATCTTCTGTTGGAGTTAATTTTATTGGTTTTTGTTTGTCGTTTGTGAGTAACTGAAATACTTGTAACGTAAATTCGTGTATACTCATATTGATTTGTAGTTGTTCTGATATATTGGTTACTTCGCTTTTTACAGATTTCACCGCTTGATCGATATAGTTATTGGGATTGTTATTTAGACATTCATTAAGGTTGTTTAAGTCGCTGCTATATAGTAGTGTACCGTGGTGAAGTGAGCGATTTTTATACACATGTGAGGCATTTCCCGATACTTTAAAGCCATTTACATTAATTTCATTTCTTTTACCAATGGTCGGTTTCAATCCCAACTTTTCCAATGCTTCGGCAATGAGTAACGAGTGATCTCTGAAGTTAATCAATCGCCCTTCTTTGGTGTTTAATATAAAGCAATAATTGATATTCCCGAGGTCATGATAAACGGTTCCTCCGCCTGATAATCTTCTGAATATCTTTAGGTTGAGTCGTTTTGCTGCTTTAAAATTGATTTCTGCCAGTATGTTTTGATGTTTTCCTGCAATAATAGAGGGTTCGTTTATATACAGGAAAAAAATATCTTCACATCTGTTTTTTAGGAAGTATTCTTCTGTGGCTAAATTATATGCCGCATCGTTGGTCGTGCTTATGTAACCAATCATTTTTAAGTGTTTTTACTTGTTCCTTGGTTTCTTTGATTTATATTCAACACAAATTCACCATTTTTGTTGAGTAAGTAAATGTGAGGCTTAATGTATTCTATTTGTAAGTATTTGCGTTTATTTTAATATGTTAATATTAATTTTATGAAAGCTGTGCTTCAGCGTGTTAACCATGCTTCTGTGACCATTGATGGGGTGATCCATTCTTCTATTCAAAAGGGTCTCATGGTTCTGGTTGGAATTGAACCTGCAGACAATGAGGAAGATGTAAGTTGGTTGGTACCGAAGATTGTTAATCTGCGTATTTTCAATGATGCTGACGGGGTCATGAATCGCTCGTTACTCGATGTGGATGGTGAGATGCTGGTTGTGAGTCAGTTTACTTTAATGGCCAGGACGAAGAAGGGTAATCGCCCTTCTTATATTGATGCAGCAGCTCCCCCTATTGCTGTGCCTCTTTATGAATTGTTTGTCAAAGCAGCTCAGCGTGAGTTGGGTAAGTCAATACAAACGGGTGTGTTTGGTGCCGATATGAAAGTGGCTCTTGAAAATGACGGTCCTGTTACCATTATTATCGATACAAAAAATAAACTCTGATTTTATGAATAATCCTTATACATTGAAATTAAGTGAATTACAGAAGCTAATTGATGATTGGATTCATCAACATGGGGTGCGCTATTTTGGTGAATTGACCAATTTGGCTATTTTAATGGAAGAGGTGGGGGAGTTGTCACGCATTATGTCGCGTACTTATGGAGAACAGTCTTTCAAAGAGGGCGAAAAATGTGATTTGGCCGATGAAATGGCCGATGTGCTTTGGGTGCTTTGTTGCCTTGCCAATCAAACCGGAGTCGATTTGAATGAGGCGATGCTTCGAAATATTGATAAAAAGACCTTGCGTGATCATCAGCGACATAAAAATAATGTAAAGCTAAATCACTGATATATAAATGTTAGTTGGGTTTTCCTATTGATTATTCAATGCGCTAATTCTAGTTGATAGGTGTTCGTGTGGTGATTTTTAGTGTTTAATAATTTTTGATTGAATTTACCTTTTTAATGCCCTCACTTATATGGAACAATTTTTTGCCAATTATCCTTTGCCTTTTAATGAAACCGATATAGCATCATCGCTGGATGCTATTCGCATGCAGAATAGCCAAGTTCAGTTCAGTTCAGATGTTTTAAAGAGTGTGTTTTCATGTATTGATTTAACGACTTTAAATACTGCTGATTCTGCTTTTTCTGTGAGGGAATTTTGCAATAAGGTGAATCGGTTCACCGATACTTTCCCTTCGATGTCCAACGTGGCTGCTGTGTGCGTATATCCTGTTTTTGCGCCGGTTATTAAATCATCGTTGGTTGCGCCGGGAGTTAAACGAGCCGTTGTGGCTGCCGGTTTTCCGTCGTCACAGACTTTTACCGACATTAAAGTTTTGGAAATTCGTAAAGCCGTCGATTTTGGTGTCGATGAAGTGGATGTGGTCATTTCAGTAGGCGAGTTTCTGGATGGTAATCACGAGTTTATTCTTGAAGAGATCAGACTCATCAGGGATGCTGTCGGGGAAGCTCATCTCAAGGTGATTCTTGAAACCGGGTTACTGCCTGATATTCAGTCTATATGGCGGGCATCTTTATTGGCGATGGAAGCAGGTGCCGATTTTATTAAAACATCAACCGGAAAATCGCCCGTTTCGGCCACGCCTGAGGCAGCTTTTGTGATGTTGCATGCCATTCGTGCTTTCGGGGTTGTAACGGGCAAAAAAGTGGGTTTTAAGCCCGCTGGCGGCATCGTAACTCCTGCCGATGCACTTCTTTATTATTCATTGGTGAGTGTGATATTGGGTGATGCCTGGCTCAATCCTCAGTGGTTTCGCATTGGTGCCAGTCGATTGGCCAATCATCTATTGACTGAAATTCAGCTTCTTGAGTCTGGTAAATGCAATGAAATTGCTTTCTTTTAAGTTGATTGTTTACTGAATTATATGAAACCCCTGTTATTCGAGTGAATGACAGGGGTTTATTATCGTGTAATCGTTCTTTTTTTAGCGTTTCTCTCCAAAACTCACGCCCATGTAACGTCCCCGTTGAATGAGTTCGTGGTTGGATGGCACCAGTTTGACTTTTCCGCCGACTTCCGATAATGGAATGTGGGTGATGTCGTTGCCTTGCAGTGAAACCATGTTGCCGAATTTGCGGTTGTAGATCAGTTCAGCCGCGTGTGCTCCATATTGGGTCGCCAGAATACGGTCGTGCGGTGAAGGGCTCCCGCCGCGTTGGGTGTAACCCAAAATGGTTTCCCTTACTTCCAGATTGGTCATTTTAGTGATTTGTTTGGCAATGTGTGAACCTGCACTTTTCTTTTTGGGGTTTTCGATGCCCTCGGCTACCACAACAATGGAGTAAGCTTTGCCTTTATGACTTCGTTCGAGCAGTACTTCGGCAACCCTGTCCATGTCGTATTCAATCTCCGGAATCAAAATGATGTCACCCCCTGAAGCCATTCCTGCATAAAGGGCAATCCATCCGGCCGTATGACCCATCACCTCAATCACCATCACGCGTTTGTGTGAGTTGGCAGTCGAGTGGAGGCGGTCGATGGCATCGGTGGCGATGTTGACCGCCGAATCGAAACCAAAGGTGGTATCGGTTCCCCATACGTCATTGTCGATTGTTTTGGGGATGCCAATTACGTTGAGCCCCTCCAGTGATAGCAGATGCGCTGTTTTTTGGGTGCCATTGCCCCCAATGCACACAAGCGCATCGAGTCCCAATTTTTCATAGTTCATTTTGATGGCTTCCGGTTTGTTCTCTACCGGGTCGCCTTCCTGTTTGCGGAAGGGTTTCATGCGCGATGTTCCAAGAATGGTTCCACCCAGCGTGAGAATGCCCGATAATAGATGCTCTTGAAGGGGGATGGTTTCCAGGTTGATAAGACCCGAAAAGCCGTTGGCAATACCAACGACTTCCATGCCATACTCGATGATGGCCGTTTTGCCTACCCCGCGGATTGCTGCGTTAATGCCGGGACAATCCCCGCCGGCCGATAAAATTCCTATGCGCATAATGTTGTATGTTTTGGCTTTTTGTCAAGAGGTTCTGATGATAAAGGCCGTCAATTGGCTTGTTCGGAGAACCGCTTTCGTTCGATTTTTTGGGAGTCGTGCGAAGCGATGGAATTTCGTTCATTCAATTTACTCAATCTGCTTCCGCTTGACAAGTTTTTTATTCGCCGGGTTTTGAATGTTTTTCTCCGCCCTTTGTTTGTTCAATGACCCAATTTTAACGAAATAATGGCACCAGTCACTATGAATTACCGTTAATTTTTCGATAATTTTCTGCCTCCAAGTGCTTATGCTTTATTTGTGATGATGTTTGTATTTTGTGTTTTAATCATATCGTTTTATGAGGTTTATTTTTACCATTGCTTTAATATTTGCGGCCATTTCCGCTTCAGCTCGGCGTCCCGATGGAGTTTGGTTTGGGGGTGGATTGGGGTTGTCGATGCCCTCCAATTTGGGTAACAAGGCCTCTACATTGGGCTTTTCGACGGTTGCGGTGCCCGGTTTTCAGGCTCAGGCCGAGGGGCGTTGGTTCTATGCCTCACGACTCAGTCTCGGAGGAGCCTTGTCTGCGTCTTTTTTGGCTCAGAACGACGATTTTTGGGTGCTTCGTAACAAGGGGCGTGTATCAGCTTCGTACACCATGCTTTCGGCCGTGGCCAAGGGGCATTATTATTTTTCTGATGATGCGTTTCGTCCTTTTGCAGGGATGTCCTTTGGAGTGGGCTGGCTGTCTAATTCGTTGAATTATGAATCATCGTTAAGTGGTACTTTGGTAGATAATTCTATCGATTACATCAACCGTCAGTTTAAACCTTTATTTAGTCCGGAGGTGGGTTTCGTTATGGAAGCTTCCCCCAAAACGTTCTTTTATGTCACTTGTGCTTTTGTGGTTTTGCCCGACATGCGCCCTGAGTATGTTCCGGTGACGGATGTGTATGGTTACACGGCCGATGTGGTGGTTCAGAACCCCCATGGCAACCAAAACCATTTTAATTTTACCATTGGCCTGCTTTTCAAGTGGGACTGACCCGTTTCTTTCTTTATTTTTGCACTCTTTCCTTTTTTCTTCACAATGGCACATCAGCACCCCAAATATGTGAACCGAATTCCGGTTTCCCGGGCTCAATTGATTGAACAAATCCGGGCAATGTCCATTGGTCGCGGCGATTTGTTGCATGTGAAAGTTTCATCTCGCTCGCTTGGCCCTGTTCAAGGCGGCATTGACGCGTTGCTCGATGCCCTGATTGAGGTCGTTGGACCAGAAGGAACCCTGGTGGTGGATGCCTTTACTTATTGTTTTAAGCTACCAATGACTTCACATGATAAGGAATTTATAAGCGACAAAAATTCTGATACTTATACTGGTTATTTTAATCAAAAATTTATACAACATCCCTTGTCGGTTCGCAGCCGTCATCCGGTGCATCGATTTGCCGCCATCGGGGCATTGGCGCATCTCCTGATGGATGGTCATACGGCTCAGTCGCCTGCTTATGATGTGTTAGAACAAATGGCCATTCGCGGTGGCAAGAATCTTAATATTGGCAAAAATATCATTGGTGTGGCCACTACGCATGTGGCGATTGAGGAAACATCCTTGGTTAAGCGAAATCCTCCCAAAGGGGTTTATTATCGTGATGAGGATGGTGCTGTTCAATTATTTCGAGTTAACTGGAATGGTGGATGCATTAAAGGTGCCATTAAGTTTGTTGAAGAGTATGAAAAAAATGGATTTGTTAAGCGAGGTATTATTGGACATGCCGATGCCATGCTCACCGATATGCAAGGAACTTTGGCTGTCGATCGCGACATGATTGCCCGTGATCCCTCCTCGTTTTTTTGTGACGATCTTACTTGTAAGGATTGCCGATTGCGGTGGAATCATTCGCAGGGTTCATGGGTGGGGGTGAAGTGGCATTCATTTTTAGTGATTCTAAAGCGTGCTGCTAAAAGGTTTTCATTATCAATGAAGTGAATGTGCTGAACCATGCTTCTTGTGATCATTTATGGTTGTAAGGTGTCGCTTTTCATTTGATGGTTTTTCATATCTTGCTTTGCGTTTTTTGTTTTATAAGTATTGCCTATCTTGTTGAATATGAATATAGAAATTGCCCCATCTGGTTTTGTTTTTTCTGAGCCCCATTTTTCAAATGAGCGTTTTGCGTGCTGGTCGCGTGGCTATTTTGTCGTTGATGGCTGTATGGTGTGGGGCGACGATTTATGTCGATGGGCCGTTAAGGCGGCTGCCGATGGTCTTCTTATATCTTCTATTCCTGTTTTAAGTGGAGTGTTTCAATTGTCTATTGTTGACCGATTTGAGAATAAAGCCATTTTTATTCAGGATCGATGGGGCAGTTATCCGGTTTTTTGGTCGCACGATGCCGGCTCATGGCGTTTTAGTGACAGTGCTGAGCCATTTCTTACATCTGCGGGGCGAATGATGCGTCACGATGCTGTTGCTGAAATCTTAACTTTCGGTCACGTGATGGGGAATAAAACCCTGGTTGATGGTGTTAATGAATTGATTCCGCATCATTGGTGCAGCTGTCAGCTCGACGGGTTTGGTAACATTGATTTTAAGCAAACTGATTACTGGACTTATCATTTAAATTTTCCTTCGGCAGATTTTCGTGCTTCCTCCCATGCTTTCATCGATTTGTGGCATCAACGAATGAAAATTTTTGCCGATGGGGTTCAGCGTTCCGGCAAGGTTTGCTATACCCCCCTCTCAGCAGGATTGGATAGTCGATTGATTGCATTTGAACTTGATAGTTTGTCTGTTCCGCAAATCAATTTAACTTTTGGTTCCGGTATTGAGAGTCGTGAAATTAATGTGGCTTCTACAGTCAGTCGTTCACTTCGTCATACGCTTGGTCATTATGTGATGTACCTTAATGAGGCCAATTTTCGGCATCTGATTTCTTCAGCGCCAGGCCCTTATCGGCTTACCACCGCTCATTTTGCTGAAAAGGATTTATGGTTTCCCTCGCATTTTAATCACGAAGTGGGGTTCTTTTTTTCGGGGCATTCAGGCGATTTCATGGCTGGAAGTCATTTGCGCACGCGCATGAAATATTGGAAATCAGTCGATTCCGTAATTGAATACATCGTTCGCTTTAAGGGTACGCCACTTGGGAAACATCTATTTTTCAACGACAACGACTATCGCGATCTCATCACGGCTTCATTGACCGAGTGCTTGTGTGGTTATCCCGATTGGCTCAATGCATTTATGAATTGGGATTTGCAGCAACGTCAACGGCGGTTTATCATGCGCTCAGCCTTGTCACAAAATCCGCAAGAAGTACCGCTTGTGGTGATGCCTTTTTTCGATTACCAACTGTTCGATTTTTTTGTATATCTTCCTTTTGAATTTCTTCTCGACACCAAGTTATATCGTCACGCCCAAATGGATCATTTGTATCGTGGTGTGTCGCCTTTCGATCGTCTTCCGGCCAATGGGCGTCGAGTGAAACCCTTAATTAGCGGTACTGTTGGTGAGTATGGTTACAAGTTGGCATCGTTGTTCGACCGCGGCAAAAAGGTGCGCATGTACGATGAAACCATCGACTGGCAAAAGATATCAGGCGATTTTGTATTGCCCGATTGTCTGCCCGCTAAATGGAATGTTCCCCGTTTCCTAGGCGATAATTCCAGGATGTATTATGGATTGTCTGAATTCACCAAGATGTTCAATCAATTTAATAATAACTTGAAGTGATTTAATCACATTATCTATCTTTCAATGTTATTTGATTTTCATACTCATCGGGTGGGAAGTTTATCTGCCATTCATAATTGTTTTCCGTCAGAGGTAATCCCTGATAATGGTTATTTTTCGATGGGCATTCATCCTTGGCTGCTTCGTGAAGATTCGATGGTGGACGAGTTAGAGACGATGCTTTCGGTAATCCATCATACTCGCTTGTTGATGATAGGGGAGTGTGGTATAGATAAAACTAAAGGTCCTGATTTGAATGTGCAACTAACTGCTTTTCAGCGGCAAATTGATTTGTCACAAATTGCGTCAAAACCTTTGGTCGTGCATTGTGTGAGGGCTTTTGATGAACTTATTCGTTTGAAAAAAAGTCATTTGTCGCAACAATGGGCACTTCATGCTTTTCATGGATCACCGCAAATGGCGATTCAGCTTTGTCGCATGGGGTTTTATTTGTCGGTTGGCTTGCGACAGATGGAGGGGGACAGCGGGATGGTTCGTTTACGTGGGATTCCTGCTGATCGTCTGTTGCTCGAAACTGACGATGACCCGCATCCCATTGGTGAAGTGTTTGGGAAGGCTGCAGCGATTCTGGGTATGTCGATTGAGGCATTGGAAGCCCGTGTGGTTGTGAACGTGCAAACCTTTTTGGGTCGATCATTGTTTTGAATTTTTTGATTTTATAATTAAGATATGAGTTGGTTGCAACGCACTGAAATTCTGCTAGGTGCCGAAAATTTGGATAAATTGAAGAAGGCTCGTGTTTTGGTGGCCGGCTTGGGAGGGGTAGGTGCCTACGCGGTTGAACAACTGGCTCGCGCCGGTATCGGGCATCTCACCATTATCGATGGTGATGTGGTGCAACCGAGTAATCGTAATCGTCAGCTTCCGGCACTTTGCAGTACCCAGGGGTTGCCCAAGAGTCAGGTGATGGCCGACCGGTTGAGGGACATTAATCCCGAGATCAGTCTAACGGTTCTGCAGGAGTTTATTCGTGATGAACGAATTCCTGAGATTTTAAGTGATGATTACGATTATGTAGTTGATGCCATTGATACCCTTAGTCCTAAGGTTTTTCTAATTGTTAACGCTTTACAACGTCAGCTGCCCCTTATTAGTAGTTTGGGAGCCGGTGGCAAACTCGATCCTTCGCTTATTCGTGTGGCCGACATCAGCAAGAGTTATAACTGCAATCTGGCTCGCATGGTGCGCAAACGTTTGACAAAATTTGGAATTCGCAGCGGTTTTAAGGTGGTTTTCTCGCCCGAACTGGTCGACAAGGATGTCATCATTCTCACCGAAGGCGAGCAGAATAAAAAAACTACCGTGGGAACCATTTCGTACTTTCCGGCCATGTTTGGATGTTATTTGGCATCCGAAGTGATTCGTGATATCGTTGATAGGGTTTAATATAACTCCAATGATTGAGTCAATTCGTTTCATTGAACCATCTCAACATCTCACAGAATTGATTTTTGTGTCGGATGTTTGTTTTGGAAAGGGTTATTTGGGATTTCCCGATTTTCAGTCTCAACAGGCAGTTTGCCTGGGGGGCTTCATAGGTGGGCAGTTGGTGGGGTTTGCGCTCAATCAGTGCATTTCATTGTTTACGTGGCCTGATGATTTGGAAGTGATGAAACCCGATTTGCCTGTTCATTTGGTCAAGAGCATTGCCGTTTTACCTGAATTTCGTCATCAGGGATTGGGGGATGGTTTGTTGAGTGCTTCACTTGCTTTGCCGCAATTGTCATCGTGTGCTTATGTGGTTGGTTATGCATGGAAACAGGTCGACCGGGTGCCGGTGCATCATCAGTTTGTTCGCCATGGCTTTTTGCCGATGATGGAGATGCCCATGTTTTGGTATAACGACAGTCTCGCAAAGGGTTATCATTGTGACTTGTGTGGGGCTCCCCCTTGTAACTGCTCAGCCTTATTTTATTTGAAGAAAAATATTTAAACAGATGCTTGAATTCATCAATCCCATGTCGCTCACGTGGAGTGTTTGGACAATTACGTTGTCCATCGCTTTTTTAGCCGGATTATCAAAGAGTGGAATGAAGGGAGCCATCATGTTGGGGATTCCTGTTTTAGCGGTTCTTTACGGGGCACGCGAATCCACCGGCATCTTACTCCCTTTTTTAATTATGGGCGATTTGTTAGCCATTCGTTTTTATTGGAAACACGCACAGTGGCGGCATGTGGTGCGATTATTGCCATGGGCTGTGGTGGGCGTGTTGGTGGCTGTGTTTGTGGGAAAATATCTTGATGATGCTCTTTTTCGGGTGTGTATGGCCTCCATTTTGCTCATGAGTGTGGTCCTGATTTTGTGGAATGATGTTCGAAAGCGTGACAATAATTTGCTTCAGCACCCCCGGGTGTTGCCGTTGTTTGGACTTTTAGGCGGTTTTGCAACCATGATTGGCAACTTGGCCGGCCCTGTGTTTAGTTTGTATTTATTGACGCTTAAATTGCCCAAAAAGGAGTTTATTGGCACGGGTGCCATGTTTTATTTGACGCTCAATTTTTTCAAAATTCCTTTTCATGTGTGGTCGTGGAAAACCATTTCTCTGCCATCTGCACAAATGAACCTTGTCATGTTGCCTGCCTTGTTGCTTGGCTTTTTTGTCGGAAGCCGCATTGTGCGATTAATTCCTGAAAGTGCCTATCGTTATTTTGTGTTGATTGTTACATTTATTTCAGCCTTCACGCTTTATTTTAAATGAAGCACTAATTTGTGTTGTTAATGAAGTGTTGATGAATTTTTTTTCAGCAACTTTTCCCGTTTGGGGGCATTGAAATTATTCGTTGAACACCAACACCGGCATTTGCGCATGGTGTAACAGTTTGTGTGAAATGTCGGGGTGTAAAAACTTAAAGATGGCTTTTCTTTTTCGCCGAGTCAGTGCCAATATGCCCATGTTTTTTTCTTTCACGTAGTGGTTGAGGGCTTCCAAATGATGATCTCCCGTGAGTGTTTCGCAAACGATGTCATGATTGGGATAAGTTTGGTTGATGTATTCCCTGAGTGCTTCCAACCGCATGTGATCCCATTGGTCGGGATGGTCGTGAAGATAGCGCACGCAATGCAGGGTCGCTCCGTGGCCGGGCAGCAATTCAATGAGACGGTGCAGTGATATGTATTCTTCCGATTTAAAGTTGGTCAAAAATAGGATGTGATTCATTTTCTCAGCCACAATCTCGGTGTTTCTGGGAACCACCAACACGGGCGATTGGGTTTTATCAATCACATCCGAGGCGGTGCTCTCCATTAGTTCGGTAAACGTGTTTTTTTCAACCGATGAACCCACCACCACCAAGCTGGGGTGCCATGTGTCGGCTTCGTAACTCACCATGCTTTCCACTTCCCCTTTTACCGACATCGATGACAGGGTGAGCAACGCTGTGGTGCCGGTAGCTTCCCATAAGCGTTTCACTTCGGCTTCTTGATTCATCAGGCGATTGACAAATACTTCCTTTACGTCTTTTGCTGATGTTTCGGCATTGAGTTTGATTTGCGCGTATTCCTCCAGTTCAATAAAGTCGGAATAGCAATATATGAGACGGATGTGACAATCCAGGGTGTGTAGTAACTGAACGGCAAAAGCCATGGCTTTGTCCGAGCTGGTGGTAAAATTTACCGCGATGAGGATGCGTAACGGGTTCATGGTCTCGAACTTTCTATCTAAGTTACGCACAGAACGAGCCGTTGGAAAGAGTTTTTTTGCGCTTCTTCACTGAATCTCTTAATAAATCAGAGTTTTCAATGAACACGGAGACCATGAATTTTTTAAGGATATGATTCGAACATGATTCATTTGTTCGGTATTTGATTAAAATACCTCAGTGTTTATTGTTGGATGAATGTTTATTAATGATGATTATTTCGATTCTTGCTTTAATTTTTGAACAAATGAGTTGTCGTCGCATGTCCCGCGGATGGCCGTGAATTCATCAAATCGAATTTTGGGATCATCGTTGTATCCAAAGCTGATTTTCGACCGTTCGCTGTACTCTTTTTGGGCATCTTTTACCAACATCATGGTAAACCGTTGGTGGGCTGAGTGGCTGTTTTGCATAAACTGGCTCAGCTTGTCAGCATTGATGTCGACGATCGACATCCCCGTAAGTTCATCCCACCGAGAAAGCACCCATTGCCATTCGTCTTGCGGTGACTGATCGAAGGCCTCGTCTAAAAAGGCATCTATTTTCGACAGGCTTGCCAGTTGTCCGCTCTCTACTTCGTTGACCAATTGCATCAGTTTGTATTCGGGCATCAGCATTCCGGCCATGTCCACCCATCCAAAAGTGTCAATGCTGCCGTGTGTTCGTATTTCTTCAACCAATTGTTCTATTGAAAGGTTCCTTTCTTTTGATATTCTATCAATAATGTTTCCGGTGTAGATGGTGGCAATTTCATTGTAAATGTCGATGCCGCGACGCAATGCCGGTTTCTTGATGCGCACGTCTCCAATGGTGTAATAGCCATTGGGGGCTTCCTGATTCTGTTCGATGGCTGTGAGGCGTTGTTTTCCTTTCAGTGCTTTGCTTACAGTGTAGGCATGCAGCATGTTGTAGTGAATGCGATCGGCTTTGGTGCCGGTGCGGATGTCGCGTCCCGGCCATTTGTCGCTGTCGCGCAAGGTGCCGATGCTGCGGAAGTTGGCGCCGGGCACCAGTGAGCTGATGCCCTCCTCGTCCAACAGGTATGAGAAGGGAAAGTCGCCAATGTCAGGGTTGCTGTAATGGCGACCCATCACGAAGGTGAATGCCCCGATTTTTGCCGGCCATAGCAAATATGAATCACTCGAGAGTTTACAGCCTCGTTCGGTAACGCCTTGGTGCACAGGCCCCAGTTTGTACATGTGGTTGCTCTGGTTCGAGCCGCTGCCGGCGTTCATAAAGGCGAAGTAGCCGGCTATCAGCAGGGTCGATTTGTGGTGTGACACCGTATAGGGGGCGCAAAACGCAGAACAGGCCTCTCCGTGGTATAGTTGGCTGTTGGCGAAGCACACGGTGTGATCGGCTGAAAATTGTCGATCCACGATGCACCCTTGACCAATGAAGCTGTTTTTCACGATGGATGCGTTGTTGGTAACGCTGCCTGCTGCCATCATGAAGTTTTCGGCCATCACTCCGTGTCCGCAGCGGGTAGGGGCTGACTCGGTTGAATTAATGGTGCCGTTTTTAAGATGCAGTGATCCTTCTACGCGGGCGTGGTCGCCAATGTAAACGTTGGTGATGGTGTTGCAATTGGACACACGGGCGTGATGTCCTATAATTCCGTTGTCCAACAGCGCTTTGGAACATTTTTCGTCGATCAGGCGGGTGAATTGTTCGGTAAAGTTTTTGCGATGGCGCATAAAGGCCATCAGCCACGCTGTTTGTGCTGTCAGTCCCTCATAGAGGGGCACCTCGCGACCGCCGGCTTCGTTGATAACCGAGGCGCGGGTTCCGTTTCCGAAGGTTGACTTGCCAATTGCCTCTATGGTGCCACAGTTCTCTATCACCGCGTGCGATCGCACGATGTAATGACTCAGACGCCCCACCTGGCTCACCAGCACATGATCTTCAAGCGTGCAGTTGTCGATGGTGCTGTCGTGAATCCCCTCTGGTTTATCGTGCCCGTTCAGCTTGCCAATTTGTACGTGGCCGCTGAAGTGTGTTCTTCGTATTTTACTTGCGGTAAAGTTATCTTTTACGCTTATCCATTGCCAGTTGTCCGACGAACAGCCTTGCCGTTCCAGTTGTTCTTGCTCCGTGGGGGTGAGTGATCTGTAGGTCATTTTGTATGTATGGTTTTTCAGATTCCTTTTCGTGCAAATTAAGCATTTTGTTGGGAAATCGCCACGGATGGTTTTTTAAGCCTAATAAAAACTCTTTGTCTTTGTGAATCTGCGTTTTAATATTTCTTGATAACCCCTCTCCTTGACCCTCCGAAATAATTCTTCTTTGACGGTATCAACGATGCTTCCCGTCAATATCTTTGCCATCCAACAACAACACATTTTATGGATCGCGAACTGTTTATCCGTTCCCTGCAAATTGAAGGTTTAGAGGCGCTTATCGAGAAATATGCCGAATACGACCGTTTTTCGTCTGCCATTCAGGCTGATAAGGGATTTAAGTGTATTGATGGTTGCGGTGCCTGTTGCATGACCTCTTCGCTTAACCTTGAGGTGTCGGTTTTTGAGGTGCTCCCCTTGGCCATTGAGTTGTTTCGTCGCGGCCTGGCCGATGAGTTTTACGACCGTTTGGAGGGCTTGGATACTTCGGAGTCGGTTTGTGTGATTTATCACAAACTTTCGGATGATGGAAAACGTGGGTATTGTTCCATGCATCCCCAGCGTCCTTTGATATGCCGGATGTTTGGTGGTGGCATTCACGTGGGGAAAGCCGGTAAAAAAGATTTGTTGTTATGTCACTTAATGAAAGATGTATATCTGCCTCAATCTCAATTGGTGGATGAACTCATGCAGACGCTTCCCATTGTGCGGGATTATTGCACCGAGGTGCGCGATCTTAACCCCGATTTATCTCAACGATTGTTGCCCATCAATGAGGCTATCCGACAGGCACTCGACTTGATTTTGACCAAGTGGTATTATGCCTCCATGGAAGGCGTTTCTTAATGAGGTGTTTTTTTATTTCTTGCGGTTGATGGTATAATCCACCAACATTTCCATGGCTTTGCGAACGTCGCTTTCGGGGTATTGGTTCAAAATATCTTTGGCGCGGTTGGCATAATCGTTCATTTTTTCGCGTGCATATTCCATTCCCCCTTTATCAATCACGGTTTTGATAATTTCCTGTACCTTTTTGTCGTTGCGATGATGTTTGCGAATGGTCGACAACAGTTGTCGCTTTTCTCCCGGGTTGGATTGGTTCAGGACGTAAATCAGTGGCAACGTGAGTTTCTTTTCCTTGATGTCGTTGCCGGTGGGTTTGCCAATAAGGCCGCTTTGCTCAAAGTCGAAAAGGTCGTCGCGTATTTGGAAGGCGATGCCCAGGTTTTGACCAAATTCCTTCATTTTGGCAATGGTTTCTTCATCAGCTTTTACCGAATGTGCACCTGCAGCAGTACATGAAGCCAACAGACTGGCTGTTTTTTTGCCGATGACTTCAAAATAGATCTCCTCGGTGATGTTGAGCTTGCGCGATTTTTCGATTTGTAACAGTTCACCTTCGCTCATCTCGCGCACGGCTTCTGACACAATTTTGAGGATGCCGGTTTCGTTGGCGTCAAGGGCTGTCAACAAACCTTTCGAGAGGAAGTAGTCGCCCACCAGCACAGCAATTTTGCTCTTCCATAGCGCGTTGATCGAAAAAAATCCGCGCCGTTGGTAGGTTTCGTCCACCACATCGTCGTGGATGAGGGTCGCTGTGTGCAGTATTTCGATGAGTGAGGCCGCTACGTAAGTGCTTTCGCAAACGGTGCCGTTGAGCTTGGCCGATAAAAACACCAGCATCGGACGCATTTGCTTGCCTTTGCGACGCAGTAAATAGGTGGTGATGATGTCCAAAAGCGGGATTTTGGTTTTGAGCCTTGCCTTAAAAAATGGCTCAAAGGCTTCCATCTCCTCGCGGATGCATTTCTTGATGAACGATGTCTCTGACATGATGCTTGCTAATCCCGTTGGCTTTTGTTTTTAAAGTACCAAAATTAGTTTTTTTTCCCGATTTGCCGCATTTCTTTTCCATCGCCCATTTTTTCGCCCCTTTTGTTGTTTTTGTGTTCTATGTATTGATATATTTGCATGCGTTCAATTTGTTGTAGATTTCTCGTTTGCTATTCCAGATTTCTGATCGTGTCTAACCCTTTGATTTATAAAAATAACTGACTCTAATCCTCCTTGGGGGATGTGGGGTAAATATAAAAATTCATGAAAATCAACGAACTCAACCCCGAACAACTCGAGCGTGCGGCCAACATGCTTAAGGCCATTGCTCATCCCATGCGCATTTCCATCATGAGCTTGTTGGAAGAAGGCGCACGTTTGTCGGTCACCGAAATTCACCAGACCCTCAACATTGAGCAGTCCACCGCTTCTCACCATCTTGGAATTCTTAAAGATAAAGGGGTTTTGGGTGCCACTCGCGATGGGAAAAATACTTACTATTTTCTCAAGCACGAAAACCTTGCCAACATCATCAACTGCATCAGCCATTGCTCTGTCTCAGCCTGATGTTTTTGAACATTCATACGCGTCAAATGTTTATGATTCTATAGGAGTCCTCTTTTGGATACTTTCTCTTGTTCTTTATTCACTCTTGCACTTTTTCACTCTTGTACTTTTGCACTTTTTCACTAAAAAATATGACTTCCATTCGCCTCACCAAAGAGTTTCGTTTCGAGATGGCTCATGCCTTGTGGAATTACGATGGCCTTTGTCGTAATTTGCATGGGCATTCATACATTCTTCGTGTCACGGTGAAGGGGATGCCCAATGCCGACGCCAATCACCCCAAATGTGGCATGGTGATGGATTTTGGCGAGCTCAAGGCCATTGTCAAGGACGAAATTCTTGACCGTCTTGATCATGCCATCCTGGTAAGCGACCGTGCTCCGGTAAATGACATCGCCAATCTTTCTCAAATGGCCGAACGCCTTATTGTGGTCGATTATCAGCCCACGTGCGAGAATATGCTTGTCGATTTTGCCCAACGCATTGCCGCCCGATTGCCCGAGCGTGTGATGCTGCACAGCTTGCGTCTCAATGAAACGGCCACTTCGTATGCCGAGTGGTTTGCTGAGGATAATGGGTGAGTGGACATTTCGTTCAATTATAGCGGGTAGTGTAGCATTAGTGGCAGAATGCGGGCGAATCTCATTTCAAACCGTTTGATGGTTGATGTGGGAAATGAATATTGCAGTACGTGCTTCACCCGGCATTAATGCTACACAATATTAGCTACTGGCATTTTATTTTCTGTTTATCTTTTCTGGATTCTGCCTTGTGTCAAACACGTCAACAACTTCAACTCTTTGAGTTGTTTGATTAATCCAGTAGATAATCTTGTAGTTTTTGAAAACTACATATCTAAAACTTTCAGGTCTGTCAGAGAGTAGTTCTTCTTTCTGTCCGGTAAATGGTTGTTTTGAAAGTATATTTGTTGATTTTACAATGCCTTCAACAAGTTTTTGTGAGGTTTGAATCCCTGCTTTTTTCTTGTTAAAATCAAATATTTCATACAATGCTGATTTTGCAAAATCAGTCCAATAGATTTTTAGCGCCATTTGTGCATTTCTGCTAAGAGGTCTGTATTTTCAATCAATCTGTTGTGTTTAGAGTCATGCAGAGATTTATTAATTCTATTGTGTAGCTCTTCTATTGAAAATGGTTTAAGACCTTCTTTTTCAGCTTTTGTGGTTTCCTTTTTTAAACATTTCTCCAATCTAACTACGATATCCTCACTTTGGATTTTAAGGAATTCTTGCACAAATTCAATTTTTCTAGCTTGCAAATCCATGACAATCAATTTTGAGTAAAATTACAAAAAATCAGGACGAAGTATCAAGTTTTTTATTCCTATGCTTGTGGCTAATATAAAATGACCCGTATTGAGCATTGTTCAATACGGGCCATTTAGTTATGGTGATATAGATGTTTACTCCACCGTCACCGACTTCGCCAAATTCCTGGGTTGGTCAACGTTACAGCCGCGAAGCACGGCAATGTAGTACGAGATGATTTGCAATGGGATGATGGTCACCAGTGGTGCCAGTGCTTCGTGGCATTCGGGCACCTCAATCACGTGGTCGGCCATTTTTACAATCACGTCATCGCCTTTAGTTACCACAGCAATCACCTTGCCGTTACGGGCTTTCACCTCCTGGATGTTACTCACGATTTTCTCGTACGATTTGTCCTTGGTGGCGATGATGAACACGGGCATGTTTTCGTCGATGAGGGCGATGGGGCCGTGTTTCATCTCGGCTGCGGGATACCCTTCGGCGTGGATGTACGAAATCTCTTTCAGTTTCAGAGCTCCTTCGAGGGCAACGGGGTAGAGGTTGCCACGTCCCAGGTAAAGGGCGTTGGTGGCATCTTTGTAGGTCTCGCCAATGCCTTTGATGTATTGCTCGTCCGAGAGGATTTCCTGTATTTTGTCCGGTATTTGTGTGAGGCCGGCGATCAATTCTTCGTAGGCTTCCTGACTAATGAGGTTGCGTTTTTTGCCCAGCAAAAAGGCCATCATCATCAGCACGGTTACCTGCGAGGTGAATGCCTTGGTAGATGCCACGCCAATTTCGATGCCTGCATGGGTATAAACGCCGGCGTCGGTTTCGCGAGCGATGGACGATCCGGCCACGTTGCACACGCCCAGAATGAGTGCGCCCGATTCCTTGGCCATCTTGATGGCAGCCAGCGTGTCGGCTGTTTCGCCGCTCTGGCTGATGGCGATAATCACGTCATCGGCATAGATGACCGGGTTGCGATAGCGGAATTCCGAGGCATATTCCACTTCCACAGGGATGCGGGCATACTCCTCGAAAAGATATTCGCCCACCAGTCCTGCATGCCACGATGTCCCACAGGCAATGATGATGATGCGGCGCGCCTGCACCAATCGGGGCAGTACGTCGGTGATGCCGCCCAGGAACAGGTTCGACTGATCCATGGAGATGCGACCCCTGAAGGTGTCCGAAATGGTGTGCGGCTGTTCGTGTATCTCTTTGAGCATGAAGTGTTCGTAACCGCATTTGTCGATTTCATCGATGCTCAGTTCTATTTTCTGGACTTTGGGAACCAGCATGTCATTCTGGATGTTTTTCAAATCCAGATGGTCGCGAGTGATGACAGCCACATCTTCATCGTTCATAAATATCACCTGGTCGGTGTATTCGATGATGGGGGTGGCGTCTGATGCCAGAAAATATTCCCCTTTCCCCACGCCAATCACCAAGGGCGATCCTTTGCGGGCGGCGATGAGTTTACCGGGTTCGTCGATGCACGAAATCACCAGACCATACGCACCAATCACTTTGGTGAGAGCCAGTCGCACTGCCAGTTCGGCATCCACCTGGTTTTCGGAGTAGATGCTTTCGATGAAGTTGGCCAGCACCTCGGTATCGGTTTGGCTTTGAAAGGCATATCCGCGTGCGGTGAGTTCCCGTTTCAGGTGGGCATAATTTTCGATGATGCCGTTGTGAATGACGGTGAATTTCCCGTTCATCGAGGTGTGCGGGTGTGCGTTGGCATCACTGGGTTCGCCATGCGTGGCCCAACGGGTGTGCCCCATGCCGATGGTGCCGGTGATGTCTTTCCCTTTGGAGTGTTCTTCCAGGTCTTTCACCTTGCCTTTGCATTTGTACACTTTGGTGCCGTGGTTAATCAGGGCGATGCCCGCCGAGTCGTATCCACGGTATTCCAGGCGTTGAAGACCTTTGATCAGGATGGGATAGGCAGTGCGTTCTCCCACGTATGCTACAATTCCGCACATGTGATGGTCGTGTTTGGTTTAATCTATTATTTTGAGCCCCAAAAATACTGTTTTTTAGGAATCCTCAATCGTTTTTTTGTTTGACCGAAGCGTGTTTATTGTTCACCATTTACGTTTGCTTTGGTGTATTTGCTCAAAATTTTGTGAATGCGACGCCCGTTCCAGTCAGCGGCTCCAATTTTGCGCAGTACAATGCGGTGGTTAGGGGTGACGATGAACGTGGCCGGAATGCTTTCCGAATTCAATAATTCCGGTGTGGTGCCTATGGGACGATAAACCGGCAGGTTGAGCCCTCGTTCGCTCATGAACCGCGATACTTTGTCAGGATCCTCATCGTTGATGAGCAAAAACATCACGTTGTCTTTCCATTGTTCGTGAAGTTTGGCAATGGATGGCATTTCGGCCACGCACGGCGGGCACCAGGTGGCCCATAGGTTAATGAACAGTACTTTCCCCTGCAACTCCTTCAGAGTGATGGTGTCACCGTGCTGCGATAACATTGACCATTGCAGTTGCGATTCGGGCAAATATATCACCTCCTTGGTTTCGCGTGGTTGAAACAAGGTGTTGCGGATGATAAAACCTGTAATGGATGTACGGCTCTGTGGGATGATGAGCAACAGCAATGCAATGACGAAAAGGAAGTCCAGGGCTATGCCCCATTTGCTTTTTCGAGCCACGTATTTGGCCCATCGTTTGGTAATCAGGTTGCTCATCTTTCTTTTTTTGATGATGTGGTTATCGAACCCAACGCAGCATCGAGGTTTTTTCTCGTGTTCCGTTCACTGTCATCTTTATCTTCACCCAGCGGTTTTTTTTCAGCTCCGGCACCTTGTCGTAAAATCGATCCAGGTCAATGACCAACATGTGGCTGGTTTGTGTGGTGAGCGTGATGGGGAAGGCGGCTGACCCGGTAACGTGTATCACAAAGGCTTTTTTGCCTCCCGGTCGGATGAATTCAACCACCGGATTCGAAAATGTCTGACCACTGCGTGTGGTGTTCAGAATAAATAACCGCATCATGCGTCTTTTGTTTTCTTTCGACCGGAAAATTGATGTCCGCACCAATACCATTCCGGGAATTAGTTTTTCGATCCATCCACGACGTTTGGCCACGAACACCAGCAACACCACACCTACCATCAACAGGTAGGGGAGCCAGTTTGTCAGCGGTGCTTCCGGTGTGGGAGCCAATTTGTCTGTCAATGTCCCCGTAACCTGTTCCGATGGTGTCACCACCTTCTCGCGGATATTTTCACCCTGGCGGCTGCACCAATGAACCACCACCATGATGGTGAGTGCACTCAGAATCAGTAGCCTGTTTTTTTTATAGAATTCTGCAATTTGACGCAAGGTATTCATCTGTTTATATAAGTATTAAGATTTGATTATCAGGATACAAGACGATGAGGGCTTGATTTTTAATTTATATTACTCTTTCACTTCTGTCCTTTTGCACTCTTTCACTCCTGCACTTTCCTCCCTCATTCACTCTCCTTAACCAATGGGCAGCGGTTGCATTCCATCATAGTTGATGTAATATTCACCCCCAACGATCGGGCGTGCCATTTCCTCCTCGGTTTCTCCGTTGGCATTGGCAATGCCAACGGATGCAAAATAGCAGAGAGCTTGGTGTTTAATTGCCAGCTTAGCCACCTCGGCGGCGACTTCAGGTTCTAAGATGCCCATGTGTGGGTAGCAGGCTGTTTTGACCACCACCAGAATGTAGCGATCGTTCTTGCGTGCCAATATCTGTGGATTTACGTCTATTTCTTTACGAACGTTCAGAACTTCGTAGCCTTTGTCAACCAGTTCTTTGTAAGCCACTTTGATGCCCATGTAATGGAGCTCTTCGGGTGTCATCATGCTTTTCGCGCTTTTTTATCTTTTGTCTGCGAAGTTACATCTTTGCTTGGGGAGTCCTATAATCTTCATTATAAATTTACAGATTCAAAAGCGCCTCGCTTTCATGTTTTAGCATTGAAAACAAACAATAAAATACCCGCAGAAGTGATATTCTGCGGGCGTTTCAATATTTAGTTCATTTCGAGAATGAGTTCCTGTTTGAGTTTTTTGCGGTTGATGCCACCCGGTTTCTGAGGGGGGCGGTAGGAGAGGGGAGGTTCGTTAACCGTAATGGGGGCTGAATGTAGCTGATCGGTTTTGAAAAACCCGATCAGTTTGCTCAGCTCCTCGGCCTGTTGGGTGAGTTCTTCGGAGGTGGCGGCCATCTCTTCGGCTGATGCTGAGTTTTGCTGGATGATGCTCGATAGTTGGTTCACAGCCACGTTGATTTGCTCGGCACCACTTTGCTGTTGCAGGCTCGATGCTGCTATTTCATCCACCATGGCAGATGTTTTTTGCATTTCGGGTACCAACTGGTTGAGGATATCGCCCGCCTGTGTGGAGATGGTGACCCCTTGCGATGATAATTTTAAAATGTCGTCGGCGGCACCACGGCTCATTTCGGCCAGTTTGCATACCTCGTCTGCCACCACGGCAAAGCCTCGGCCATGTTCGCCGGCACGGGCAGCTTCCACGGCCGCATTTAGCGCCAATATGTTGGTTTGCATGGCGATGTTGTTGATGTTTTTTATTTTGTCGGCGATCTGGCTCATCGACTTTACTGTTTCCTGCACAATAAGATTCCCTTTTTCGATGTTTTGGCTCGATAGGGTAGCTGCACTGCTGGTTTTATAAGCGTTTTCGGCATTTTGGTCGATGGCCGATGCCATTTCTTCCATGGCCGACGACACCTCCTCGGCCGACGAGGCCTGCTCATTTGAGCCAATGGAGACTTTTTGGGCGGCCACGTTTAGTTCCTCGCTCGCCTGTGCCAGGGTTTGTATGCTCACGTTCAGATTGCTCACGATGTCCTTTAAGCGCTCACTCATCTGTTGCAAGGCAATCGCCAACACCCCTATTTCGTCGTGGCGATCGTTTACAATATGAACCGTGAGATCTCCTTCGGCAATGCGTTTGGCCATGGCTGCCATCTCTTTAATTTTGTTGATGATGGGGTTGAGCACCCAGCTCAGCAAGGCAAAAAAGAGCACCAGGCTAACCACCATGCCGATGAGCAATACGTTCATCAATCGTGAAATACGAGCGTAAAGGTCGTCGTTGTATATTGATGTGGAGATGTAACATTTGTAGGGTGCAAAATATTTGAAATACTGAGTTTTCATTTTGCCATCCTTGTTGTCGGGCCAGCGGTATTCGGTTTTAAATTCGTTGGGCGATGCTGTTTTTAATTGTTGAAAAAAGCTGGCTTCGGCCATATTTTTCCCTTCCTGGTTTGGATGGATCACAAAGGTTCCCGTTTCGTCTACAATGAATGGGTATCCATTGTTGTAATATTTTTTTGAGGCAAAAATGCCTTTCAATGTTTCGTAGTTCTTCTCGCGCACACCCACAAAGAGCATCCCTTTTACCATTCCGTCCATCACGATGGGCTGATAAGCAGTGAGGTACCAATCGTTCACCACCCAGGCACGTCCTCGGTAGGTTTCTCCTTTTTCAACGGTTTTGATGACGTCCGAATCGTTGGGAATAAAGGTGTTGATGGCTCTGCTGCCGTCATGGTTTTTAACGTTGGTGGCAATGCGAAGGTAGCCATCATCAATTTTTTGGAAAATGGTAACCGCTTCCACCGACTGCGACTGAATCAGATCCACCAATCGGTTGCTTCCATGGATGGTTTCGTTCCCGATGACCCAGCGATTGACGCTGTAGGCCTTTGTGCCTCCAGTGGATTGGTTGGTGCCATTAATCATTAACAGATCGGATGAGGCCTTCAGCGTGCCTGCACTTTTCATCATCTCCTGTGCCAGGTTCATTGAAATGTTGACCTGTTCCTGTTTCATCTTCACGTGGTCGTTCAAAATGGTGTGCAAGTCCTCCACGAGGTCGCGCATGCGTTGGTCGGTCTCAGTTACCAAATCGTGTCGAATGGTTTGAAACAGCGTGATGCCTAATGAGGTGAAGATGATTACCAGAATGCTGGCAATCAGTGTGTTGATGCGGGTTTTGAGTGTCATCCCTTTCATGCCTGAGGGTGTAATGGATTGTTTTTACTGATATTTAATTCTTGGGCAAATTGCTCCATCAGTAAATAACGGCAAGGGGTTATGTCTGCGAAAGTATTCGTAAAACAGATATGAAATGTATTTTTTACACCAATCGTTCTGACTTTTACGCCAAATGTTCAAAAGTTCAGGCAAGCGTTTAATGTGTTATGATATAGCGTGTTGTGATTAGGTAAAACAGGTATTAAATGCGCATATAAGGTTCTTTCCCTTGTATTTTCTGGCTTTTTGTAATTACAAGTGGATGTCGTTAAGTGAATGCGATTCACAAAAGAGACAAGAAGATGATTAGACTAAAGACAGATAGATTAGACTGAAGAGACGAAGAGAACGCATCTAAACATCTGTTTTCATCTCATCATCGTCTCATCGTCTTATGTCTTTTTCTCTTAACTAAACGACATTGAATTACAAGTGGAAAAAAAGTTTGATCCTGCCGGGTGTGATTCCGGTTGTGTTTAAAACCTTTTGTGTCGCAAAATGTACCCGATGAGGTTGATGCCCAGTGGGATGTGTGTGGCGATGGTTGGCAGTAATCCAAAATGTTGTCGCATAATGCGGAAACGTTCTTTGAGCCCCGGCACGATGTTTTTTTTAGTCAGACCGCCATCTAAGAAGTGTGACAGCACAAGTTGCGTGTTACAAATGTGTTGCGATTTTTTGAGCACCAGTAAACACCATTCGTAATCGGCCGAAAAGTGGTACTGAAGGTTGTAATAGGGTGCCAACGTTTTTTTGCAAATAAACGACTGGTGGCTCACGCGCATGCCATTGCGAAAGTCACGCCAGGTAAGTTTCGCCGGAGGTGTGAGGCGGCGCTTTCCTAACGCCTGCCCGTTATCATCAATCATCATCGTATCGCCGTAATACACATCGGCATTGGGGCAGGCGGTCAGCATACGCTCGATGACATCGGGCGAAGCGGGTTCGTCGCCCGAATTGATGAACCACAGGTAATCGCCCGTGGCCAGGTCGATGCCTTTGTTCATGGCATCGTACAGGCCTCGATCGGGTTCGCTGATCCACCGCGTGATAGATGCTTCGTGGCGGCGAATAATGTCAAGGGTTCCATCGCGTGAACCGCCATCAACCACAATGTATTCAATGCCTTTGTAATGCAAGGCTGCCACGCTTTGAATGGTTTTCTCCAGTGTGGCAGCGCCGTTGTAAACGATGGTGATGATGCTGATGACCGGTTGTGTCATGAATTGGCTAATGCTTGTCGGTAAATGTCGATGTAGCGGGCAGCCACTTTCTGTTCCGAATAATTGTCGAGGACCCGGGTGCGTGCTGCGTCGGCCATTTTATCGGTGTCGTTGATAAACAGGGTTTGGTAGATGCCGTTTGACAGACTCAAAGAGTTGCGCACTTCGCTCAGGTAGCCCGATTTTTCGTGTTCAATCATCTCGGGAACGCCTCCAATGCGGAACCCGATTACGGGCGTGGCACACGACATGGCTTCCATCACGGTGTTGGGCAGGTTGTCCTGTAACGATGGCAACACGTAAGCATCGGCTGCGCTATATAGCTGCACCAGCGTTTTGGTGTTGGTGATGTAACGCATAAAATGCGTTTTAAAGGGAATGTTGAGGTGCTCACCATGCTTGGTTTTTCCAAAAATGATGACTTCGAGCTTGTCGTGTAGTACCGGAAAATTATCGTGCAACAAGTTGAGGGCTTCCACCAGATAGCGGATTCCTTTACGCGGATCATTGATGTTGGCGGCACCAAACATGAGCAACTTTTTATCTGCCGGTAGTTTGAGCTTGGCGCGGCATTCCTGCTTGTCCATCGGATGGTAAAAGTCGGTGTCGATGGGGTTGGGAATCACCGTGCAAGGCTTGTTGCGGAACAACGTGCTTTCGCTGGCCAGCGATTTGAGCCATTTGCTGCAGGTGACAATGTGCAGGTTGGCCGATTTGTATATTTTCTTTTTGGTAGCTAATTGTTGCCACGAGAGGTCTTTGGCCGAAGGGTTTTTCAAAAATGGACAATGGCCGCACGATTCCAGAAATTCATGACAGTTGCCGTTGTAATGGCATCCGCCGGTGAAAGGCCACATATCATGAAGGGTCCACACCACGGGTTTACCCATGTTCAGAAGTTTTTGAATGCTGTTGAGCGACAAATACCCTTGGTTGACCCAGTGGAGGTGAATGATGTCCGCTTCTTTCACCAATGGATGCACCGACAAATCCATGCCTGTATTGGCCGGTGAAAAGGCAAATCGCTCGAGGGCACTTTTTTCGTATGGCCAAAAACGCAGGCGTTCCCATAAAAAACGGGCATAGGCCATTTTGTGTGACCACATGGTTTTGTTGGCCACTTCAACCAGCATGCCGTCCATGCCATCGGAAACCAACATGCGGGCATCAACGTTTTGGTTATGCAAGGCGGCGGTTAGTCGAAAGGCCGCTACAGCAGCTCCGCCCACGCTATCGCTCTTGTTGATCAATACTACTTTCACGATTGGTTGCTTTGGTTCGTTGTGAAGGTTGTGCAGATTTTTTCAGAAATCAAAATTATCCCATTTAATCGGACAAAACAAAGGTGGTGATGCTTTTGCCGTCTCGGTTCTCTTTCGGAATGAGACCTCTATGTTGTGTGGATTTGATTGCCGGCGCTTGTTTTGTGTTGATTCATTGCTTGATAGTCCTTTTTTCAGCGTTATCGATTCCTGTGGTGGGTGCCTGTGGATAATTTGACCAATGGCTGTTTTTTGTTGATGTTTAGCCCAAACATTGAGTGTGTTTATGACTTGGAGACGTAAAAAAGGCGCTCATTGAGCGCCTTTTTCGATAATCATGGTTTGTATTTAGAGTCATCGTTAATCGACCACATATACTTCCGATGAATCACTTTCGGATGCGACGACGGCTGTTTCGTCTTCTGTTTCTGCCTCATAATATTCTTCTTCACCACCATCAAGATAGCTAATCATTTCGTAAATGTGATCCATGAAAGCAGAATTGGAAAGGTCGCTGTTGTTGGCAATTTCACGAAGCATGGTCAGTTTTTTCTCGTCATTTTTTTCGTCAATGGCTGCCTTGGCAAAAACAGCCACGGCCATGTCTACATCAACGTATGAGAGATTTTCAGGTTTTATCCATCCTTTATCAATCCATTTGCCTTCGTTACTTTTGCCTGTCACTTCTATCCAACCTTCGTGGTCTCCATTTTTCACGGCTACAATGTCCATGGGGAGGAAGTTCTTGTCACTTTTGGTGAGCAGGTCGGGACGGTTGTAGAGAGGAGCTGAGTAAATGAGCACGGCCGGTTGGCTGTTGAGGACAATAAAATCGGCACGCACCCATCCTTCTTTGCCATCTTGAAGACCTACTTTGTAGTATTCAACGGGTTTTTTGCCCGATGAGTCGGTCGCCGATTCGTTTAGATAGGTCACTTTTTCGCCCAAGTTAATGGCGGTAATCCATTTGCTGCTTTCGTTGGGTTCTGTTCGCAGTGAAACTTTGTTCCAAACACATACGGCTGTGTCGGCTTCGCCGGATTTGCCCGAACCGCATGACGTTGTTAGTAGGCTCAGCACCATGAGGGTGAGCATCATGTTCAATAACTTCATAGGATATAAGTTTATTTTTAATTTGTTTAATGGTACAAATTTATGATTTTATTGTTTGTGGCAATGGGAGTAAGTTTCAACCAATAAAAAAACCCGAAGCATTCGCTTCGGGTTTTTTGGGGGTAATGACTCATTATTTTTGAGCCGCATCTTTTTTGCAACATGCTTTTTTCTCGGCTTTGTCGCATGCTTTTTTCTCTGCACTTGTGCAGTCAGCTGTATCTTTTTTACAGCATTTTTTTTCTTCTTTGGTGCATTCCTTTTTTGCAGGTTCTTGTGCAATGGCAGGAGCAACGGCAGCAACCATAAATGCCATCATGGCAGCAATCATCAATTTTTTCATGGCAACAATTTTAAAATATTTGATTCATTAACTTAAACAATCATGACCCAATTAGGGTTGAATTCGTTTTTGTAAAAATAAAGGAGTTTTAGGTGCGAAAATAGGTGTTTTGTGTTAAGTTGTTGTTAATGCTATTGTAGCACCCTTCTAATCCATAACTTTGCGTTTGCTTTTGTGCGTATAATCCGGGTATGCCGATGCAATGGTCGGTTATTTCCCTTTAGCATCTTGTCGATGGTTTTGAAGCGTTTGTTATCTTCCGGTACAGGTCGGTTTTCGGTTGTGGCCGTTTTTACGTTTGCTGTGTTGCTGCTATTGGTGGTTATTCAGGTCATCTGGATTCATCGTGCGGCCATGCTCGAGCAGAAAAATTTTAACTATCGGGTGGCCAAAGCCATGTACTGTGTCCGCGAGGAGATTGGGAAAAGGGCTGTCGATTGCCATCAAATGATGGATTATTTAAGCGGCAACAGCTGTCCTGACAAAATCAAGCAAAGTAAGGTTGCTGAAGTAGACAGCATTATTCGCACTAATTTGGAAGCTCATCACATTGAGCTGCAATACGAATTTATGATTGGCGATTCGGTTACCCTCTCTGCCATGTCTTTGCCTAAGCAGGTTTGTTATGTGCAGTCGCTCAATGGTTTGATACAAAAGGATGGCATCCGTCTCAACATGCGTTTTCCCGACCGTAATGAGTTCATCATGGCTCAAATGAAAGGTTGGTTTGTGATTTCTATTTTGTTTATTTTATTTGTGGCCGCTTCGTTTTTTATCACGCTGCGTATGTTCGTTCGACAGCAGGCACAATTGACTCATACCACTGATTTTATCAATAACATGGTGCATGAGTTTCAAACGCCGCTGGCCAATATGCGTTTGGCAGCCGGACTCATTCGTAAAAAGAACGATTTGCCGGTCTCATCAAAAATCAACGATTATCTTGATGTGATTGTCAATGAGAATAATAAGATGGAAGGCAACGTGAAGCGCATCCTTCAACTGGCCACGCTTCATCGTGAAGATCAATCTCTTGAACCTGTATCGATGCACTTGGTGGGCGACTCGGTGGTGCAGCAGTTTATGTTTCGGGTATCCAACAGCAATGGGAGCATTGAAACATCTTGGGATGCCGCCAACGACAAGGTGTTTGGTGCCTGGGAGCATTTTGAGTTGATGCTCTCCAATTTGATTGACAATGCATTGAAATATTCTATGGGAACGCCCCATATTCGCCTTACCTCGAAAGTCGACAACCATTTTATTGAGATAACGGTAAGTGACAACGGTATTGGCATCGATGCTCGTGAACTGCCTTTTGTTTTCGATCGTTATTATCGCGTCTCCACCGGCAATGTTCATAATGTGAAAGGTTTTGGCTTGGGGCTGGCGTATGTGAAAAAAATCACGGAACTTTATCATGGTAGTGTTGAGGTGTCCAGCCGTGTGGGTAAAGGCACCACTTTTACTCTCAAATTTCCGTTGGTTTATGTCTGATAACACGTCCATTCTTTTGGTTGAAGACGACCCTTCGATGGGTTTTTTGTTGGTCGATTTTTTGGAGTCGAACCGTTTTGAGGTCGTTCTGTGTGTCAATGGTCGCGATGGATTGGCGGCTTTTCAGAGTCGATCGTTCCATTTTTGCATTCTTGATGTGATGATGCCCGAAATGGATGGGTTTACCCTGGCCGAAAATATCAGAGCCCGTAATAAAACGGTGCCTATCATTTTTTTGACAGCAAGGACTTTAAAGGTCGATAAAATTAAGGGTTTCAACCTGGGTGTCGACGATTATGTGACCAAGCCTTTTGATGAGGATGAACTGCTTTGTCGCATCCGTGCCATTCTTAATCGGACGGGGCTACCCACTGTATCCGAAACCGATAGTGTTCATTCCATCGGTTCTTTTCGGTTTGATGCCGACAATCAATTGCTTGTCATCAATGAGGTGTCGCGTCGCCTGACCCAAAAGGAGAATGAAGTGCTCAAATATCTTTGCCGTCACAAAAACCAGGTGGTGCGACGCGATGATTTATTGGGTGCCGTTTGGGGCAAAATTGATTACTTCAACGGGCGCAGCATGGATGTGTTCATCACCAAACTGCGCAAATACCTTCAGGACGATCCTCGCGTCAACATCGAAAATATTCCCAAAGTCGGGTTTGTGTTGAATTGCTGAAAGTTAATTTTTTAATCGGGCGAATGTCTATTCTCTCATGCTTTGGCACTCTGCTGCTTAGTTCCTTTGTCACTTCTTTTTAAACAAATCCTTCATTTTATCCAGCAACGATTGACGCTCTTGTTCGCTTTTGGGTTTGTTTTCGTTTTGTTCTTTTCGCACAGTTGGGGTGGCAGGTTTGTCCTGTTTGTCGAACAGGCGTTCGATGAATCCTTTTTCCGGATTTTCGAGCACAAAAGGTTCGCAGTCGAAACGATACGCAAGGTATTCGGGCAGCGAGTCGAAACGTGCTTGTGAATACTTGTTGAAGCGCGGATCGGCCTCCACGCGTCTCATGAAACGGGCAAAAATGGGCAGTGCCGTGTGAGCGCCCTGTCCCAATGCTGTGCTGCGGAAACGGATGGCCGGGATGTCGTTGCCCACCCACACTCCGGCGACCAGAGTGGGCGTGCAGGCGATGAACCAGCCGTCGGTATTGTCCTGCGTAGTGCCGGTTTTCCCTATCAGATCGCTGTTGAGGCCATATACGCCCCGTAACGAACGGGCTGTGCCTTCGTTAATCACGCCTTTCATGATTTCGACCATGCTGCGCGCCACATCGGGGTCGAGCACGGTTTCCTGTTCTTTGAGTGCCGGATGTTTGTAAAGGACGTTCCCGTTCTTATCTTCAATTTTCAGTAAGCCAATGGGTTCTACCTTTTTGCCGTGGTTGACAAAGGGAGCATAGGCCTTCACCATTTCGTAGAGCGAAAGCGAAGCTGTGCCCAGCGCGATCGACGGGTAAGCCGGGATATCGCTGTCAATGCCCATGGCATGAGCCACGTCGGCAACCTCGTCGGGGCCTGTTTTGACAATGAGCTGCGCGGCAATGGTGTTCACCGAGTTGGCCAGGGCTCCCTTGAGCGTGTAGTAGCCTTCGTATTTGCCGTCGGAGTTGGCCGGCGACCAATTGTTGTATTCACGGTAGGTCTCCTGCACGTTGGGGTAGTAGTCGCAGGGTTCGGCGCCGTTGAGCAACGCAGTGGCATACACAAATGGCTTAAAGGTCGATCCCACCTGTCGTTGCGAGGTCACATGATCGTATTGAAAGGCTCGGTGATCCACACCGCCAATCCAAGCCAGGATGTAGCCGGTGCGGGCATCCATGGCCATGAAGCCGGTGTTGAGGATTTTTAAATAGTGCTTGATGGAGTCAATGGGGCTCATCTCCATAACTTTATATCCGTCGTGGGCGAGGATGTTCATTCTTACGGGACGCTTCATTTGTTTCATGATGTCGTCGTGACTCAGTCCCTGTTTTTTGGCTGCCGTGTATCGGTTACTTTTTCGGATGGCATCTTTCAATATGTTGGGCGTTGCGTGCCAGGGCTCTTTGTTTTTCCAATGATCATTAAATTCTTTTTGCAGCGCAGCCATGTGTTGTTGCGACGACTGGTCGGCATAATTTTGCAGGCGTGAGTCAATGGTGGTGTATATTTTGAGACCGTCGGTGTAGATGTCGTAGCGGTCACCATATTCATCGTTCAAAATTTCGACCGCTTTCACGCGGATGCGTTCTCTGAAATAAGGTGCCACGCCGCTGTTTTGGTCGATGCGGGTGTAGTTGACTTTCATCGGCGTGTTGCGCCATTTCTCAGCCTCTTCACTCGTCAGAAAGCGGTTGGTTTCCATGCGGGTGAGGACGATGTTGCGGCGAGCGGTCGATTTGTCGGGGTTTAGACGTGGGTTGTAAGCCGTGTTGGCCGCCAGCATCCCCACCAGGGTGGCCGATTCGGCCGGGTTGAGGAAGCGTGCCTTTTTACTGAAAAAACGTTGCGCGGCGGCTTCAATGCCGTAAATGTCCTCACCAAAGGGCACCGTGTTGAGGTACATGGCCAGGATGTCTTCTTTTTCGAACACTTTTTCGAGTCGGCCGGCAATGAATCCTTCGCGAATTTTGTTGACCGGCATTGACAGAATGCCCAGGTCGCGTCGCGGGTAGAGGTTCTTGGCCAGCTGTTGGCTGATGGTGCTGCCACCGCCCTGGGCTTTATCGCCAAACAAAAATGTTTTCACCACCACGCGCCCTATGCCAATGAAGTCGAGCCCCTTGTGTTCGAAAAATCGGCTATCCTCGGTGGCGATTAACGCGTCTTTTACGCTTTGTGGTATTTCCTGCTTGGGAATGGTTTGGCGGTTTTGAACGTAGTAACCCCCCATGATTTTTCCGTCAACAGAATAGACAATGGATGCCGTGTAGTTCTCAATTCCTTTCAGCTTGTCTGTTGAAGGCAGTTTGCCAAACACGCCAATGTAAACCATCAAAATCAGCAAAAAGAAAAAAGCTGTCATGGCAGCCACCACGCGTAGTGACCATATCAGTGCTTTGCGTTTCCAATTACCTGTTTTCTTCGTGTTTTTAGTTCCCTTGGGCTGTTTCTCCTTCAATGCCATTGTCCTAATTGTTTTTGTTGCCGCAAAGGTAAAAAGGAATGAAATCATTTGGCGTGAAAAATCATTAATTCAGCCCCCTTTTGTTTGTGCTGCTTTTCCCTACAAAAGGGGGGTTGATTTCTCTTTCTGACGGCGGTAACTTGGATTTCTGTATTGCATCTAACCTATAATTTTTCTGACTATGATTCCTAACTCAAGTCATCAACTGTGGAATGATTTGCTCACCGAAAAGCATCAACCCACTTTAAGTAGTTTGTCGTTGCAGATGAAACTCAATGCGCTCAAGTTTGCCGTCAAGTACAACAAAATTAGTCTTGACGAGGCCATTGAGGATTTGTATCGGTTTTGTGCCAATAATGCGCACATGTATCAAAAAGATGTTAACACGATTTTTAATCTTTCCTAACCTTAAGCTGATGAAGAATAATCAATTAATGTCCCTACCTGAAGTTAATGCATTGGTGCGGGATAATCACATTATGGTGCTGGCAGCCAATGAAAACGTACTTGCCCAGATTGAAAAGGGGCGTTGGATTGGCGGAACCATTCCTTATTTCATGGACGTGGAAGGGGGGTGCATGTCCAATGATAAAGTGTTTGTCACCGATTTGACGCATCTGGTGTCTGATGCTCGCATTCGTCGATATGATGATCGACAGTTGTTCGGACTAACTGCCGACAGGTATCGAAATGGTTTCTCGTGGTTGCTCGTGCCCGGGTTTTCTGATATTCACTTTCGCTTTGCCCTCGATGTGAACGATTATCCGGGGGTATTCGATGCCCCTCTGATGGGGTGGATTACCGGTGTCGATTTGGCTGATATTGGCAAGGTCTCACCCAAGATTCTGGATGGTGAGTCGGGGCAGTTTTATGACAACAGGGCCATTGCGCTTCATTGTCAGTTACCCGACAGTAAGTTTGCCAAGCTCGATATTGTCAACCTCTTTCAGCAGGGTGATGGCGATATCATTACGTTTCCCGAGAGCGGCTTTTCTGCCACACAATGCATGGTGAATGGCGAAAAAATGATTTTTGCCGATTATTTGAAGCAGCATAAAATCGACACTCGTCTCCCATTGGTGGCCAATTATAGTGGTGCCATGATCAACATCAGCATTCAGCAGGTTGATGATGGGAAGGTTTCTTTTTATGCCCCCGTGGTGAAGAATCAGGTTTATAAATTTGCCATGCCGGTGAAGGATTATGTGACTGATTTCAAAAAATTGATTCCTAAGTCTACTGCCAATGTGGTGGGTGCCTGTAATTGCATTCTCAATTATTTGTATTCCGATTTGGAGGGCAAAAAAACAGGCGCTCTGACCGGACCTTTTACTTTTGGTGAGATTGCTTATGTGTTAGTCAATCAAACGCTTTCTGTTTTATCTGTTGAATATTTGGTTTAGTGTTAGATGATTCATAGTTGGCATAGCCCGGGTTGTTTGCGACATCCGGGCTTTGTTTTTCGTTCGTTTGGGCTATTTTATTTATTTTTATCTGGCCACTGAGCCTGTTTTATGTTCTAATCTAATCCTGTTTTATGAATCCTGCTGGTTGGTGTCGTCGTGTCGCTGCATTTTTATTGGATTTGTTTATCCTAGCGCTGGTATTGATGTTGTTAGCTATGATATTTATGGATTCCCTGGTTCGATTGGTGCCCGGTAGTTCTCTTTTTAGTTGGGTGTGGCTGTTGGTGGCAATGGGGGCAATAGGGATGTTTTTGTGTCGCGATGCTTTTGATGGGGTCAGCATTGGCCGATTCGCTTCCGGCATTGTGGTGCGTGATGTATTTATCCCGCATCGTTCTCCGGGGACTTTTCGATTGATGCTGCGTAACCTGTTTGCTTTATTGTGGCCTTTGGATTTGTTATGGGTGGTGATGCGTCGCGATGGTCGTCGATTGGGCGATCGTTTCGCCCGAACCGTGGTGCTTTATTCTTCACAAAGAGCCATGCGTTTGGTGCGTCTTGGTTTGGCTGCGGTGGTTGTTTTATCGGTTTTTAGTTTTTTTCTCGTTACTCCCGAAACTTTCTTGATGAGGTCGGAGCCTTACGCCGTGGCTTCAGCATTTTTAAAGAGCGATGCTCAGATAGATGAAATTGCCGGTGGTGTGAAGCAGCTGGGCTGGTTTGCCTCCGGTCAACTTTCGGTGGTCGATGGCATTGGCCAGGCCAAAGTGCGCATGCTGGTTGATGGGGATCGACGCGATGTGATGGTCGATGTCAGATTGTGTCGTGATGTTAAAGGTAATTGGGAAGTGGTTGGGTTTAATCATCACTATGATTGGTGAGTGTGCTTTTTATTGTCGTCGTTTGCTTTCTTCTGTCTCTATGTGATGTTTTCTTGCATTTGGTGGTGCGGCTGCTTTATTGATAGGCTTTGTTTGCCGTTTGTTTATTTTTCCCCATTTTCACCTTCTTAAAAATAATCCGTCATGGGTGAAACTTCTGCTAAACGTCTTTATCTTCTGGATGCTTACGCGCTGATTTATCGCGCTTATTATGCTTTTATCCGCAATCCTCGTGTGAACTCAAAGGGTGCGAATACTTCTGCCGTTTTTGGGTTTCTGAATTCTCTGCTCGAAATTATGACCAAGGAGAAACCCTCGCACATTGCGGTGGCTTTCGATCCTTCGGGGCCGACTTTTCGGCACGATATGTACCCCGAGTACAAAGCACATCGCGATGAAACGCCTGAGGATATCAAGCGTGCCGTGCCTCTCATTAAAGAGATGCTTAAGGCTTTTCGTGTGGCTGTGATTGAGCAGCCCGGATACGAGGCTGATGATGTGATTGGTACTTTAGCGAAGCAGGCCGAAGCTCAAGGTTTTGAGGTGTTTATGGTGACGCCCGATAAGGACTATACTCAGTTGGTCACCGATCGGATTTGCATCTATAAGCCCGCTGCGATGGGAAATGGCGCGGAGATTATCGGGGTGCCTCAGGTTTGTGAAATTTTTTCGGTGCAAGAGCCTGCTCAGGTGATTGATATCCTTGGATTGTGGGGCGATTCGGCTGATAATATCCCCGGGTGCCCGGGGATTGGGGAGAAAAAGGCCAAAGAACTAATTTCAGCTTATGGTTCAATTGATGCCATTTATGATAATATTGATCAACAAAAAGGGAAACAGAAGGAGAAGTTAATAGAGTTTCGTGCACAGGTTGAGTTGTCGCGTCATTTGGCCACCATTTGTACCGATGTGCCCTTGTCGTGGAGTGATGAGTCATTGGTGTTTCAAAAACCGGATTTTGACTTGCTTAATCCTTTGCTCGATGAGTTGGAATTTAAAAACCTGGCCTCGCGCATTCGTGAGTTGTTTATGCCTGCTCCCCGTCAAGCCACCCTATTCGATATGGCGGTGCCTGCTGAACATCATGCGCCTTCATCGTTTAAAACCATTGCTGACGTTGCGCACCAATATTATCTTGTGGAAGGCGAATTGGCCTTGATGTCACTGTTGGCCGAGATGAGTGTGCAAAAGCGCATTTGCTTCGATACCGAAACCACGGGGCTCGATACGGAGCGTGACGAACTGGTGGGGCTTTCATTTTGTTGGAAACAGGGTGAAGCCTGGTATGTTCCGGTGCCTTCAAGTCGTGATAAGGCTGATGAATTACTTTTGTTGTTTAAACCAATACTTGAGGACGGTTCTATTCTTAAAATTGGTCAAAACCTTAAGTTTGATATGCTGATGCTGCGCCGTTACGGCATTGATGTGCAGGGGCCATTTTTCGATACCATGGTGGCGCATCATCTTTTGCATCCGGGGTTGAAACACAATATGGATTTCCTGGCTGAGACTTACCTTAATTATCGACCGGTGGCCATCGAGGAGTTGATCGGGAAAAAAGGAAAGGGACAAGGCAGTATGCGTCATGTTGCTTTAGATAAAATTAAGGAATATGCTGGTGAAGACGCTGATGTCACATTTCAGTTGTACCAGAAATTGTCTGTTGAACTCAGTGAGGCTGGTCTTGCGACATTGTTTGATGAGGTGGAAATGCCTTTAATGAAGGTGCTTGAAAAAATGGAACACGCCGGCGTGCGGGTCGATGCCGGGGAATTAAATCGTTTTGCCGGGGAATTGCGTGCTCGCATCGAATCCATTGAACAACAAATTTTTGAGCTCGCAGGTGAGGTGTTTAATATCGCCAGTCCAAAACAGGTGGGTGAGCTGCTTTTTGATCGTTTGTCGCTCGATCCCCAAGCTAAAAAGACCAAAACGGGGCAATACAGTACCGATGAGGAGACCTTACAAAAACTGAAAGGTAAGCATCCCATTGTGGATGAAATTCTGACGCATCGTGGGTTAAAGAAGCTTTTGTCGACATACGCCGAGGCTTTGCCGACTTTGATTAATACTAAAACCGGTCGGATTCATACATCATATAACCAGGCTCTTGTGGTGACGGGGCGTTTGAGTAGCAACAATCCCAATCTGCAAAACATTCCCATTCGTGATGAGGACGGGAAGGAAATCCGCAAGGCTTTTGTGGCTGCTGATGATAATCATCTGTTCCTCTCGGCTGACTACTCTCAGGTTGAGCTTCGCATTATGTCGCACATGAGTGACGACGAACATCTGATTGAAGCGTTTAAGCGCGGTGAAGACATCCATGCGGCCACGGCTTCGCGCATTTATAATGTGCCGGTCGCTGAGGTGACTTCCGACATGCGGCGCAAGGCCAAGACAGCCAATTTTGGCATTATTTACGGGATTTCGGCTTTTGGGTTGTCGGAACGATTGGGGATTCCTCGAGGAGAGGCTAAGGCTTTAATTGATGGTTATTTTGAGAGTTTTCCCGGTGTGAAGCGTTTTATGGATGCCTCCATTGCCACTGCGCGTGAACTGGGTTTTGTCACCACCCTGAGTGGTCGCAAACGTTATTTGCCTGATATCAATTCTCGTAATGCTGTGGTTCGTGGCGTGGCCGAGCGTAACGCCATCAACGCACCCATTCAGGGAACTGCGGCTGACATTATCAAAATAGCCATGGTTCGTATTGATAAGGCCTTTCAGGAGCATCATATTCAGTCAAGAATGATACTTCAGGTACATGATGAATTGAACTTTGACGTGCTGCGCGAGGAGCTTGACCTGGTAAAAGAAATTGTTCGACGTGAAATGGAGTCTGCATTCGAATTAAAGGTGCCGTTGGTTGCTGATATGGGGCAAGGTAACAATTGGTTAGAAGCTCACTGATTTTCTTGGCCTGTATATATTAATATTCTGTTGGTGGCAATTCCTGTCCAACGACCAATCCCTCCTTTAATGTTTGTTTCCAGTCGGGAACCGTTAAAGGAAAAGGGATTGTCCATGCTGGCATGATCGGTAAAAAGGCTTTTCAACACCCTGAAAGATGTGGCATCAGTGGCTCCTATTTTAACATAGACGGTGTCGTCAATGGCATATTGATATCGGGGCCATTTGTAGTAGGGGTGGCTTTGAGGGTCGCTCAGGTAGAGGTTTGTTTCCCTTACGCGCCACACGGGTAAATCAAAAGGGGCGTGGGTGGGTTGAACCTGGTAGCAAGGCATAAACGAGGCATGGTAGTTTTCTTTGCTCTTGAGTGATTTAACCTGTGTATATAAATAGATGGTTGAATCAATCGAGGGGGTGATGAGCGCGTTTAAAATCCCGCTGCTATCGGTCGATGCATTCATGCTCAGTTTTATGGGATTTGGGTTTTTGGGAATGGTGGTACTCGCCTCAAGTGTTTTGCCTTTTACTTCAATTTTTATGTCATAACGAACATCTGATTTCCCTTTGATGGCAACGCTTTTATACACAAAGGGAGGGAAAAACTGTTTTTCACGATAAAGGGTGAGGATCTCTGATTCTCCTTCGGAGGAGGTGAGGGTAATTTTGGCATAGTTGAGAAAGGTGTTGCGAATAGATGCCGAGTCATAATGCGTCAGGAATGGGGAGCTCTGTGTGAGAAAGATATGTGCTGACTGGTCGCTTTCAATCCAACCATCCACCACAATTTGAGGTTGATAGTCGGGTTGGTCTATGTCTATTTCTTTGGAACAGCTAAGAGCTAATATGCTAAATAATAGAATCAAGATGTGTCTCATGTCATCTTAAAATTTAAATCGCCAACTTACTGATGGCATGATGGGGAAAAGGGAAATTTGGGTGGCACGGATGTCTATGTCGTATTGCGATGTTCCTTTGTACACTTTGTAAAACATGAAGTAGGGGTTGGCTCTGCTGTAAAGGTTGATGATAGAAAAGTTGAGAATGGATTCCTTAAACCGTTTTGATTGAAATGTTCGATTCACCGAGAGATCGAGTCGGTGATAGGGCGGGAAACGGAAGTTGTTGTACCCGATATAATCGTTCATCACGCTGCCCATCATCCACCATCGGCCACTGGGCAAGGTGGTGGTGTTACCGGTTGCAAATATCCATACCATCCCGATATCCCACTTCGGGTTGATTCTGTAATTGGACGTCAAGTTTAAGTCATGTCTTCGATCGTATTTATCGTCAAACCATTGACCGTTGTATATGTCAGGAAACGATCGCCTCGATTGAGCCAACGAGTAGTTGATTGAACCTGTCCATAGGCCTTTCTTTTTTGACAGGGAAATATCGGTTCCGTATGCAAATCCTTCTCCATGAAAAAAGTCATCTTCAAAGTTTTGGCGTTCTTCTTTGCTCTGATTGACTTTATAAATAAGTTGGTTGTCAAGATATTTTCCGTAGGCTTCAATTGATAGCTCTATCTGTTTGTGTTTAAAATAGTAGCCTGCCGAAAGTTGGTAACTGTTTTCGGGGCGAAGACGCGGTGTGGCACTGACCCATAAGTCGTTGGGTAAGGGAATGGAACTGATGGAAGCCAGATGTACCTGTTGCACATTTTTTGAAAATGCTGCTTTAATCCATTCATTTTCCCGTGTTTTAACGGAAAGTGCCACTACCGTTGACCAATACATATAGTTTTTTGCTTGATTCCATGCCGCTATGTCAGTGTCGGTTTCATCGGCGTGGTGGTATTGGTAAGGACCCAGGCATTGGTTTGTCCCTACTCGAATGCCTGCATATAGCTCTGTTTGGGGCGTGAGCTTGATTTTATCTCCTGCATAGATGCTCATGATTGCATTTCGAAACGATGTTTCACGTTTGATTGAATCATTGATGTAAATGTATCGGAAATCTTCAGGAGTGGTTGATTGATAACTTGTTTCGAGTCCAAAATCACACAGATGCGCTTCGTTTGAATATGTCCATTGGTTTTTTTGGTTCCATTGTGTCATTCGACTGTCTATGCCAATGAGATTCTCGAGCAAGCTGCCTTCAAAACCTGAATAGGCATGGGTCACGTCGATACTGTGTTTCATCACCATCCCTCTTGGGGTGGTATGTCTGAATGACAGTGCGGCACATCGGTTGCCCCATTGGGTGCCGGCGTTGTAGGTGATGCCCGGGTTTTTGATGTAAAAATCGTCGTTTCCCAGGTACCAACTTAGCGATAACTGCGACGAATAACCCATTTTGAAGTTGATTTTTCCGTTCCAGTCGTAAAAGGCATAGTGGTTTGTTTTGAAGTAGTTTTTTTCATTTTTCATAAATAATGAGGCCACTGCGCCCAGTCCTTCCAGATAACTACGTCTGAAACCCGTGATCAGACTTATTTTGTTATCCTTCGAAATCGTTGACCACACCACATTTGAGCTGATGTTGCCGATGTGCCCTTCCACTCCCTGGCTCTCGGGTTGGGGTGTTCTGCTTCTGACGGCGATGGTCGATGAGAGCCGTCCTTGCATGTGTATGGGTGCATGCCCTTTGTGTATTTCTGCTTCGCCTGTCGTGAGAGGGTTAAACACTGAGTAGATGCCCATGAGGTGCGATGGGTTCAGCAGCTCCATGTCGTCGAGCAAAAAGAGGTTTTGACCGGCACCACCTCCTCTCACGAAAACCCCGCCATGTCCCTCGCTCACCGACTGAATCCCGGCGGTCAGCTGCACCGCTTTGATAACATCCGATTCTCCCAAAAAGGTTGGCAACCCCAATATTTCTTTCTGACTTAGGGTTTGTTTGCCGGCAAAGGTTTGTTGGATGCCACTCTTGCCTTGACTGATGATGATAACTTCGTCGGTGCGTATGTTTTTTGGGGTGAGATTTATTGGTATCTCTTGGGTCGTATTGGCAGGAACCGAGATCCAGGCCGTTTCGTAGGCGGCGTGCGACACTTCCAGAAGAATAGTTGTTTGCTCGGTATTGTGGTATAATATAAAACGGCCGGTTGAGTCGGTGGTTGTGCCTTCATGGCTATGTGCAATTCTCACCGTTGCCAGACCAATCCCGTGGCCTTGTTCCGTGACCCGTCCTTTGATGTAGGGTTGTGAAACTAACGCTCCACACACGATGAAGAGCATAGTAATATTGGTGAAAAGATAGCGAACCATGTGGTTTGTTTGTTGAAACAAAAAAAGATTGAAAGCGAAGGCTTTCAATCTTTTCGTAGTATGATATTATTGTTTTAGTCAATATCAAGATCTGTTTCGTAGTTATTGTTGATGGAATCTACCAGCTCGTTTACATCGTTAATGAAATCGGTAAAGCCCTTACCAAAAAATGAGTCATCTACTTTTGAACCATCGGCAAACTCCATGGCCATATCGTTAGAATAGTAAGTTGTTTCACTCCACTCGTCATATTCTTCGTCGGTAAAGAATTTGCATTTGCAAATGATGTCGTTGCTGTCGTAATACTTAACTGCCAAATTTACATAGTTGTTGAGCATGGACGTGCCTTTATTGGCTTGCTCTTCATCTACATATAATTTGGTGATCATCGTTTCGTTGTTTTTCATATCATTCAGCATGCCATTGATGTTGATGCTGCCTTCGGCCTTAAAGTTGCCCACGGCAATGTACATCAGGGTGCTGTTGACCACATCTTGTTCCAGCATATTCGAATCTTCTCCCTCCATGGTGTTGCTGGCATCGTTGTAGTTGATATTTCCATTCACTTCGAAATAATAGGAGATGATGTTCGAGGTTCCTTTTTTAAAAGCTTGTTCCATTGATACCTTCGAGCCGTTGTTGGTGATGGTGTTTGATAATTCATAACCTTCGGTGAACAACAAGCTTTCTTTCAGTAACGTAGGTTCGTCGTTGCTGTTGTATTCACCTATTATTGAGAACGTGAGGATGGCTGTGTTGTTCGATTTTACGGTCATGGTGACCGATTTCAGCAATTCATACACATCTTCGGTTATTTTTGATGGAACCGATGTTTTCAAATTGTTGATGGTAAAGCTTAAATCGTTGGTCGAGCTGCCCTCGGAGGGAAACAGATAAGTGATTTCGCCTGTATTTGTTGTTTTAACAAAGTCATTTTTGGCAGGTGTCCAGGTGTAAATACCCGCTTGTTCGTTAAACTCCATCTGAGATTGAGTTAACGCAGCTGCAACTTTCAGGGGCAGTTGGGTGTCGTTTTCACTGGCCAATGCTGCCATCGCCTTTGTTGCTGACAGGTTTGCATTGTCGTTGTTCATCAATTCCATAAACGCTTGTGCTGCTTTTACGGCTTGAAGATTTGAAATGCCTTCCATTTCTTGAATAACTGCTATGCCATCTTTTTCAAGATTCGCTTTGTGTTGTTCAACTGTTTGATCTGAAAAAGTTTCCCCTTTTTCATCATCTTTTCCACATCCGGTCATCAACACAGTGCCTGCAAATAACAGTGCTGTGTAAAAAAGTGTTTTTTTCATACGAATTAAAGTTTTAAAATTTCGTGTGTGAAAATAGAGTTTTGTTCCGTTGTTTGCTCTTTTATTTTGACGGATGCTATTAAATTTTTGATGTTTTTCATCCTCCCCTGAACAATTCCCCCATTCAAATTGTCATCAATGAAAGAGAATGATTCTTAGTTGATAAATTTAAAACATCACATCATGAATGCAATCGGATTAAACATCGACAAATCGGCCGCATTGGCTGTCAAATTAAACCATTTACTGTCGGCCTATCAGGTCTTTTACATGAATGCCCGCGGCTTTCATTGGAACATCAAGGGCGAGAAATTTTTTGAACTCCACCTGAAGTTTGAGGAGCTTTACAACGATTTTCAGCTAAAGATCGATGACATCGCTGAGCGCATCCTCACCCTGGGCAAGGAGCCGCTGCATACTTACACCGACTATCTGGCGGTCAGCGTGGTGAAGCCCGTGAGTGGCGTTTCCGACGGCAAAACAGCCGTGGAAAACATCCTCGACGGTTTTCAAAAAGTACTGCTGTTGCAACGCGAACTCCTCGCCATGGCTGCCGATGCCAACGACGAAGGCACCAACGCCCTGATGAGCGATTACATTCGCGAACAGGAAAAATTGGTTTGGATGTATTCGGCTTATCTCAATCGGGGGTAATTTTTCGGTTCTATGTCGAATTCTGTGGTTAAACAAAATATGAAAGTACGAAATCAACACAAAGTAACTAAGCCGCCTTCGGAAAATGGCGTTAAAAAAATCATAGGCCTGAGCGTTAAAAAAGATGCGCTGTTTGAGCATGCGAGTTCGCAGATTTTAGAGAAGGCCTATGATTTTTAGCCATTTTACGTCAGCGGCGGCCTTTTTTGCTTACTTTTTGGGGCTGTAGCCAAAAAGTAAGAGCCCGCCCGGCTTGAGGGCACGAAATATTGGGGTGTCTGAATTTATACTTATGATTACCCACACAAATCAGAATAGAGCCAATTTTTCATTCCACCCATCAACAACAAGCCCGGCGCGAAAAATATTCGTGTCGGGCTTTGCTATTTGGAGTTTTGTTGTCGTCCCTTGTCGGGGTTGCGACTGGTGTGTACAACCCCTTCTACCACCACCAGCTGAAAGGCGTTATCTATTCGATAGTGAATCAGGTAAGGGAATTTGCCCATGGGCATGCATCGCACCGTGTGATATCGCACGGCAAACAAGTGGCAGCAGTTGGCCAACAGGGTCGATTTTCTTTTAAACAGAGTCATGAACTCATCGCCCAAGCCGGGGTGATGGTCGTTGTACCATTCAACGGCTTCTTTCACGTCATCGTATAGACGCGGGTTGTAAACAATGGTGTAAATCATTTACCCGACTGCAGTTGTTGTTCTAGTTGCTCCCACGTCAGGTATTTGTCGGGTTGCTTTTCGTATGCCCGGATGCGTTCCATCACCATCATTTGTTGCGCTTCGGGGATGGTGTAGGTTTTGCTGGTGGGATCTGTTTCTAAGATGTCGAGCAGGGTTTCTTTTTCGTCGGGTGCCAGGGCTTGTATTTTCTCAAGCAGTTGTTTGAGGTGGTCGGGGGTGGGGGTGCTGCGGTTCATGGCTTGTTTCTTTTTTTTGCTAAATTATGCCTTTTCTTCTGGCTTGTCAATTTTTAATTCCTCATTTCGGCTTCTCTTGTGGTATGAATTATTCGTGTGTCGGGCACTGTTTAAGCATCCCAATTTTCGTATTTTTGGGGGCAAATCCATTCATTATGCAACAGTCCGATATTCAAATACTCAACGAGCGGTTTCGCAACAGCGACCCGCAAACCATTCTGACCTATTTTATTGAGCACTTGGGCAGTAAAATTGCCCTTTCGTCGAGCCTGGGTGCCGAAGATCAGGTGCTCACCCACATGGTGGCCGGCATCCATCCCGAAACCAAAATTTTTACCCTCGACACGGGGCGTCTTTTTCCCGAAACGTACGACCTCATTGACCGCACCTCCAAACGCTATAAAATCAACATTCAGGTTTATTTTCCCGAGGCCGAAAAAGTGCAGGAAATGGTCAACAAGCACGGCATCAACCTGTTTTACGACAGCATCGAACACCGCAAACTCTGTTGCGGCGTGCGCAAGCTCGAGCCCCTCAAACGCGCCTTTGCCGGCCTTCAGGCCTGGATTTGCGGCCTTCGTGCCGAGCAATCCGTGACCCGCCAGCAAATTGGTGTGGTAGAGTGGGACGAAGGCAACAAACTCATCAAAATAAACCCCCTGGCCCACTGGACCGAACAACAGGTGTGGGACTACATCAAGGCCAACAAAATTCCCTACAACCCCTTGCACGACAAGGGCTATCCCAGCATTGGCTGCCTGCCCTGCACCCGTGCCGTGATGGAGGGCGAAGACGTGCGTGCCGGCCGCTGGTGGTGGGAAAACCCCGACACCAAAGAGTGTGGACTGCACAAGAAATAACTGTCGCTGTGGGCGATGTTAAAGGCTGATGACGTTTGTTCATCAGCCTTTTTTAGCGTCCCGTGCGGCAGGGGAACGTTTGGTTTTTATTTTTTGATGCTGATGAAATTATAATATGATGCGCATTAAAAAATATTTTCATGCGCATCAAAAAATATAATGATGCGCATGAAATTTATTACCTTTAACCATCTGTTTCATTCATCCTACTGTCATGTCGGTCAAATACAAAGTAGCATCCACCTACGCCCCGGGCGCAGGAAAAGAAGGTTCAAAGGTGTGGTTTCCCAAAATCACCGGCACCCAACGGGTGGACATCCGCGAGGTGGCGCGGTTAATTCAGCGCAATTCAAGTGCTACCGAGGGCGATGTGCTCATGATTGTCAACGGGCTGGTGCAGCTCATTCCCGAGTTGCTCATGCAGGGGTGCACCGTGAACCTCGACGAGCTGGGAACCTTCAGTTTGCATGCCAGTGTGCAATCGGTCGATGCCCCCGACAAGGTCAACAGTCGGATGATTAATGCCGTGAAAATGCGTTTTCGTCCCTCCAAGCGAATTCAGAAAGAGCTCAAAGGCGCGAAGTTTGTCAAGGTCAGTGATGACGACAAATAACCGTTGCCTCATGCGGGGCGATGACGCTTATCGGCGTGCCTCGGGACAGTTGTGACACATGTCGGGAAGCCCTTTTCCACTCACCACTTTATGTCGGAAGGCGGTTAACTTTTTTGACTGCCATATTTCCCTAGCCCCATTGTGGTTCACATTTCCCAGGGGGAAGTCGCCATTCTTATCGTAACAACAGGGCAGAGCGGTGCCGTTCCAGGCGATGACCATCGAATGCCATATTTTGAAACATCGGTTTTGATGCCGGCCTTGCATCACCCGTCGGCCATCAATGGTTACATATCGGCTCAGGCGGGGTTGGGTGGGATGGGTGATGCCCGATGGGGTGTCGTACAGTTGTGCCGTTTTGATGCTCACGCGGTCGATGCCGGGATGGGTGATGAGTTTTTTGGCCCCTTCAACCTCGTGTTCGTTGTGGGCAAAGACGATGAACTGCACTTCCACGATGGGGCGCTTTTGCCCCAGTTGTTTTTTTGCTCGTTGGATGTGTTCGATGGCCTGCATCACCTTGTTGAGGGAGCCGCCCACACGATAGGTCTCGTAGGTGGCTTGCGTGAGCCCGTCGAGCGAAACAATCAGGTGGCTCAGCCCCGACCGCACCAGGGCTTCGGCCAGCAGGGGCGTCATCAGTTGGGCATTGGTCGATATTGTGGTGACCATCTTACGTTCACGGGCAAGGGTCACCATTTTTGCAAGTTGGGGGTGCAGCAGGGGTTCGCCCTGAAGGTAAAGGTTGAGGTGAAAAACGTCGTTGGGCAGATGCTCAAGGATGTGTTGAAAGGTGTGGAGCGGCATGGTGCCCCCGTTTCGCCCCAGGGAGCCGTTTCCGGTGGGGCACTCGGGACAGCGCAGATTGCAGGCCGTGCCCGGTTCGATAGACACGGCGTAGGGGTTGCCCCAACTCGTGACGGTACTAAAAAGCCGGCTATGGGTATAGCCGGCCATGACTTTAAGGAGATTGACCATTCGCCCCGGCGTGAGGATGCTCACATATTGCCATGCCTGCCTGTGGGCGACGATAATGCGTTTGGCGACGATGCTCATCATTGACCGATGATGTCAAACAGTTTGTCCATGTCGGGGGTGAGGATGATTTCGGTGCGACGGTTTTTTTGACGGGCGGCTGGCGTGGTGCCTGCCAGTGCCGGTTGTGAGTCGGCACGTCCGGCCGCCATCACCCGTGAGGGCGCTATTTTTTTGTTTTGCATGATGATGCGAGCCACGGCGGTGGCGCGTTTCACGCTCAAGTCCCAGTTGTCAATCAGCACACCGCTTTTATAGGGAACGTCATCGGTATGTCCTTCCACCACAATTTGAATGTCGGATTTCGACTCCAGCGCCACGGCCAGTTTTTGCAAGGCCGATGCGCCCTGGGCATTCACCTCGTAACTGCCCGAGGCAAACAGCAGCTTTTCTTCCATCGACACATACACCTTGCCATTTTTGATGTGCACATTCAGCTCATCGGAGCTGAAGCCGGTCAGGGCGCCGGCAATGCTCTGGCGGAGGGCGTTCATGGCACTGTCTTTGCGCGATAGGGCCGACTCGAGTTGCAGCAGACGCTGGTTTTGCGCCGTCATTTCGGCACGGGCGCGTTCCAGCTCGGCGATGGCCTTTTGCAGTTCGGCTTTTTTCAGGTTGCCATCTTTCTCGGCCTTGCGCAGGGCATCTTCACGTTTGTTGAGGTCGTATTGCAGTTTCTGAAGATCGGCCATCAACAACGCGGTTTGATCTTCGTTTTGTTTGCGGAGCTGCTGGTTGAGCAGGCGGCCGGCCTCTTCCAGTTCGCGTATGCGTTGCTGCTCGCCGGTCATCGCCTCGTAAAGCCGCAGGGAGTCGGCCACCAGTTGATCGACTTTGGCGCGGCTGCGTTTGAGGTTGCCTTCGCATTCGCGGGCGCGTGCCTGGCAATCGTCCAAATCGACACTCTTTTGCTGAAGCTCGGCTTCGGCAGCGTTTTTGCGCGACTCCATGTCGCGGAATTGTTTCAGGGGCACACAGGCAGTGAACAATGCCAGTATCGAAATCGCTATCAGGTGTCGTTTCATGTTTTATTTGTTTAGCCCCTCATCTCCAAGTGGGGATGTCAGAGGGGCGGATTTTTATGTCGTATCAGTTATCGGATGTGCTCTGCTATCAATTCTTTTGAGTTATCTGCATTGATATTATTACCCAAACCAACTCAGCGCCTTTCTTGGCATAGCCAAGCGACTGCGTCGATTAGCGTCTCAGCGTTTATTTTGACTCTGATGTGCTTTTGAACCTCTTGTGTAGGCAATTTGTTTTTGCGAAAAACGTGTAAATATAATTTGCAATTCCCGAACCTCCCAAAATAAATAATCAAAACATTGTATCTTTGCCAACTCTTAAGCTACCCCGATGAATCAGGCCAAACACCCGTTGCTCGACCATATCAGCTACCCCTCGGATTTGAAAAAATTGTCCGAGAGCGATTTGCCACAGGTGTGCGACGAGTTGCGCGATTTTATCATCGATGCCGTGGCCTGCAACCCGGCTCACTTCGGGGCCAGCCTGGGGGTGGTGGAGCTCACCGTGGCTCTGCATTATGTGTTCAACACCCCCGACGACAAGCTCATTTGGGACGTGGGGCATCAGGCCTACGGCCATAAAATCCTCACCGGACGACGCGAACAGTTTCATTCCAACCGCAAATACAACGGGCTGAGTGGTTTTCCCAATATCTTTGAGAGTGAGTACGATGCCTTTACCGTAGGGCACTCTTCGACCTCCATTTCGGCAGGATTGGGAATGGCCATGGCCAATAAGCTCGATGGCAACAGCAGCCGTCAGGTGGTGGCTGTGATTGGCGATGGCTCTATGACCGCCGGGATGGCTTTTGAAGCGCTCAACAACATGGGCATTTCTAAAAGCAACATGCTGGTGATTCTTAACGATAACAACATGGCCATCGACCCCAGCGTGGGTGGCCTGAGCGAATATCTGGTGGACATTGCCACCTCTCGTACTTACAACCGTTTGCGCGACGATTTTATACGGGGACTCGAAAAGATGAAGCTGGCCGGACCCCGCTCGCGCGAGATGATCGGGAAGTTTAATAACACCATCAAGAGCCTGTTGACCCGTCAAACCAACATCTTCGAAGGGCTTAACGTGCGTTATTTCGGGCCGGTCGATGGCCATGATGTGTTGCATTTGACCAAAGTTCTGTCCGATTTGAAGAATATTCCCGGACCCAAAGTGTTGCACGTCATCACCAAAAAAGGAAAAGGGTTTAAGCTGGCCGAGGAGAACCAAACCGCCTGGCATGCCACCGGCGTAAAGTTCGACAAGCTCACCGGCGAGAAAGTGGAAGTGGTTTCGGAACGTCCCAAGCCGCTTCGTTATCAGGATGTGTTTGGGCACACCATGGTAGAGCTGGCGCGTGCCAACGATCGCATTGTGGGCGTGACCCCCGCCATGCCTTCGGGATGCAGCCTTAACATTATGATGGCCGCCATGCCCGATCGGGCTTATGATGTGGGCATTGCCGAGCAGCACGCCGTTACCTTTTCGGCCGGCATGGCAATTTCGGGTTATGTGCCCTTTTGCAACATCTATTCTACATTTATGCAGCGCGCCTACGATCAGGTGATTCACGACGTGGCGCTGCAGAACCTTCGCGTGGTTTTTTGTCTCGACCGGGGTGGGCTCGTGGGGGCCGATGGTGCCACTCATCACGGCGCATACGATTTGGCTTATTTTCGTGCCATCCCCAACATCATTGTGTCGGCTCCCATGGATGAGCGTGAGTTGCGCAACCTGATGTACACGGCACAATTGCCGGGGGGCAAAGGCGCTTTCAGCATTCGCTACCCGCGTGGCAACGGGGTGTGGCTCGACTGGCAGATGCCCTTCGAGGAGATTCCCGTGGGGAAAGGCCGTTTGCTGTCGCAGGGATACGACTTGGCCTTTATCACCATCGGGCATGTGGGCAACAAGGTGGCTCAGGTGGTCGATACTCTCAAAGCGTCGGGCATTACATGCACGCATGTCGATTTACGTTTTGTCAAGCCCATTGATGAGGCGTTGTTGCACGACGTTTTTCGACGTCACAACAAGGTCATTACCGTTGAAGACGGAACCATTGTTGGCGGCATGGGCAGTGCTGTCATCGAATTTATGGTCGAAAACGGTTACAGCGCCACCGTGAAACGTCTGGGCATTCCCGATCGTTTTGTAGAGCATGGCACGCAGTTGGAACTTTACCACGAATGCGGGTACGATAAGGAGGGCATCTTGAATGCTGTGTCGGCGTTATTGGGCAAGCCCTTGCCTCATGCGGTGGTTGCGCTCTGATTTCCGGTTTTTTTTTTCATTTTTATTTCAAACAAGTCGCTGCGTCGGTTTTTGAGGTTGCGCACGCTGCCGTGTTGATGCAATTCCCTGAGCATGTCCAAATCGACATCCACCAAAAGAATCATTTCGGTGTTTGGGGTGGTTTCGGCTTTGACGCCATTGGACGGGAAAGCGAAGTCGCAGGGCGTGAACACCATCGATTGGGCGTATTGAATGTCCATGTTGTGCACCTTGGGCAGGTTGCCCACGCTGCCGGCAATGGCCACATAGCACTCGTTTTCGATGGCTCGTGACTGTGCGCAGTGACGCACGCGCGAAAAAGCATTTTGCGTGTCGGTCAGAAAGGGAACAAATAGGATTTCCATCCCTTGGTCGGCCAGAATGCGCCCCAGTTCCGGGAATTCGACATCGTAGCATATCAGGATGCCGATTTTGCCGCAGTCGGTATCGAAGGTTTTAATCTGGTTGCCGCCCTGCAAGCCCCAAATGCGCGCTTCGTCGGGCGTGACGTGAATTTTCTCGAACGAGTCGCGTGTGCCATCTCTGCGGCACAGATAACCCACGTTGTGCAGTTGATGGTCTTGAAGCTGCGGCATGCTTCCGGTAATGATGTTGATGTTGTACGAAACGGCCAGTTCCGAAAAGGTCTGGAGCAGCCGGTCGGTGTGTCTGGCCAACTCACGGATGGCTTCGGGCTCCGACAGGTGGTTGTTTTCGGCCATGAGAGGGGCGTTAAAAAATTCGGGAAACAGGGCAAAGTCGGCCCGGTAGCCCGATACGGCATCAATGAAAAATTCGGCCTGTTGCATCAGTTCTTCCGTATTGCGATAGGGGCGCATTTGCCATTGTATCAGCCCCAGTCGAACGATGCGTTTGGTGGCGATGGTGGGCTGGCCGGGCTTTTCGTAGTAGATGTTGTCCCACTTCAATAACACGGCGTATTCTTTCGACTCTTTGTCGCCCTCCAGATAGCCCTGCAAAATTTTGTAGGGGTGAAAGTCGTTTGAGAGTTGAAAGTCGAGCACCGGATCGTGTATTTCTTTGTGTTTTACCTGCTCGATGTATTCTTTCGGGGTCATCCGCTCGGCATACTTGTGGTAGTTGGGAATGCGTCCGCCAAAGGCGATGCCCTTGAGGTTGAGCCGTTCGCACAAGTCTTTGCGGTAGTCGTAAAGCCGTCGTCCCAGGCGAAGCCCCCGGAATTTGGGGCGAATAAACACGTCGATGCCATACAGGGTATCGCCATCGGCCTGATGGGTGTTAAAGGTCAGGTTGCCTGTGATTTCGCGGTAGGTGTGCTGGTTTTCAAAGCGGCCGTAATTCACAATAATCGACAGCGCGCATCCGGCAAACTCGTTGTTGACCCACACCACCACCTGACCTTCCGGAAACTTGTTGAGCAGTGTTTCGATGTGTTGCTTTTGCCAGTAGGCGTTGGGCATATGGGCATACGACTCAATCATGGCCGCTTTTAATTCGTCGTATTCATCTATTTTCAACAGCGCCAATTCGATGGTTTCGATTTTTCCCATGGTATCGGAATTTTAGATCCCATCAATTTAAGGTTTTTACATTTTATTGGAAAGGAGAATTGCGCTCTTGGGGGCATCAGGAAAATTGTTTGACAGCGGGTCGTTTTTACGGTAATTTTATAATCAGCGAGTAGAGGAGGCGTTATGAAGGGGAGAGGATGCATAGCAAAAGTAGGAGGTTGGGCTTTGATGTGTGCCATTTCAATGACCGGTTGTGATGTGGGATTGTCGCATCCGCTTCCCATGTCAACGGTTGATTCTTCTGTTTTGTTTGAGGATTGTGTGACTCAGGCATTGGCCGATGTGCCCAATGGTTCGGCGCTTGATTCGTTGATGGTGACTGTTTTGGCCGATGTGTATGCCCGTCATGATAATTTGTTGTGGGTGAGAGCCGGGCATCCCACGGCTGCTTCCCTCAAATCGGCTCAGTTGCTTCGCCGGAGCTGGCATTATGGATTGCCTCCATGGTGGTATCATGTGCCTGAACGGTTTGCGGGAGCTGATTCAATATTCTCGGAGATGAGCTTTCAGGCACAGGTACTTGATGATGTGTTGATGTCGTTGCACATGATGCGTTTTCTTTTGCATGTTTCAAAGGGTGTCCAGTCGGGGCATTTTGCGCATTGGGGCGACATCGATTCATTGATTGTTCCCGAACTCCTTTCCCTGGCTCAATCGAATCATCCCATTGACATTGTGAAGAAATTGGAGCCTCAATCCCCTTTTTATCTTCAGATGAAATCTGCGCTGCCTCTGTTTGATGTCTTTTTCGATCATTTTTTGGTTTGTGATCACGATGTGACCGAATTGGAACGAAATGCCGTGTGGCGGACGTTGCAAACCTCAGGGTTTTATAGGAGTGATATAATGGGCGATGATGCTTTGTTTGCGATGATGCTCGCCTCGTGGCAAAAGGAGAACCGTATGTTGCCATCGGGTGAGCTCGACTTTTTGAGCCGCAAAGTGTTGTGGGAGTTAGCGATGCAGAATTTTATGAAAGTATCGCTCAATATGGAGCGTATACGTCAACAACCGCCCCACACGCGCGATTATCTTTGGGTCAATATCCCCGAGTTTAAGCTCTATGCATGTCGAAGCAATCGGTTGGTTGAGCAGTGGAAAGTGATTGTAGGTCAGCCCAAAACACCCACGCCCGTCTTATCCAGTTCCATGAGTCATGTGCTCACTTATCCGCAGTGGAACATTCCACCGAGCATCGTGGTGGGTGAGGTGTTGCCCGACATGCGACGCGACCCGCTGTATCTTCAAAAGAAAGGATATGTCATTACCAATTGGCGTGGCGAACAGCTTCAACCCGAATCTGTTTCAATTTATTCCTATTCGCTCAACAACCATCCTTATAACATCATGCAGCCACCGGGGAGCGACAATGCTTTGGGTGTGTTGAAATTTATGTTCGACAATGACAAAACCGTTTATTTGCACGATACCAACTCAAGGCGCTTGTTTGAAAGGAATTACAGGGCTTTATCGCATGGGTGCATACGGGTGAACGAGCCGCATCGCCTGGCTGAGTATTTGCTGGACAGAGATTCTGAGTCGATCATGTATAAGCAGTTGGCCGCCAAACGAAGCGGTTACATCAGGGTGAAGGATACCGTAGGCATTTACTTACGCTATCTTACTTGTCGTGTCGATGATAACGGTGCTCTGATTCTTATTCCCGATATTTATCATCGCGATGATCATGAGTTGCAAGCGTTTTTAAGTGCCAGTGAATGATTGTTGGTATGTGAATCTCTTCTTTAGTCAGTATAGCTTATCTGTTTTGATAAACAGGAATTTGCTCACTGCAAAGAAGGTCGATATCCATGAAATGAAGATGCCAAGCCCTATCACAATGAGGAATAGCAGTCCAATGAGGTCGATGACTTCGAAACCGATAAATCCTTTGAGTTCTTTACTGCTAAAATAAATCAATGCCGAAAGCAACAGGATGGCGATGAGGGAGCCGATAAATCCGTAGAATATACTTTTTGTCAGGAACGGTTTTCGGATGTGCCCCGAAGTGGCACCCACCAGTTGCATGGTGCGGATAATGAAACGTTTTGAGTAGATGGATAATCGAATGGTGTTGTTGATGAGGGCCATGGCTATAAATAGCATCAGTGCACTAAAGATGCCCAGGATGAGTGAAATCCGTCTCACGTTTTTGTTGATGACGTAAAGGAGATCCTTTTGATAATGAATGTCTTTGACTTCGGGGGTGCTGAGCAGCTCTTTTTCGATTTTTGCTATGGATTCGGGGGTGGTATACTCGGCGTAAAGTCTCACATCAATTGAGGCTAATAAAGGGTTGTATCCTAGGAATTCAACAAAGTCTTCTCCCAGTTCTTTTTGCATCATTTCAGCGGCTTGTTCCTTGCTGATGTAGGTGGCCGATTTTACGTAGTTAGATGCTGCCAGTTGTTTTTCCAGTTTTTTCACTTCTGCATCGCGTACGTTGTCGCGAATTAACACCGTGAAGCCCAGGTTTTCTTTCACGTGGTTTGACAATCGTTGCGCATTGAGCAATATCAGGCCAATGATGCCAATGAGAAACAGCAACAGGGCAATGCTGATGGTGGTGGTAATGTAGGAGCTGCGCAGTTGGCGGCGTGCCATTTGGGTTTCGCTGTGCTGTTCGGTCATGGTGTTCTCGGATGAGGTTTTTGTGTTGATTGTGGCAAATTTATATAAATTGGGGCGATTATGCCATTGGCTTTTGTTTACTTTGTTTGATTATTCGTTCACACGACCCATGGCGGTGGGGTGGATTTCATTTTATATGGTTAACCTTTAGTTTATGTGTCATGATTTATGCGCCGGTAGCACTGTTTGTTTACAATAGACCTCAGCATGTGAGTCGTACCATCGAGGCCTTGCAACAGTCTGAGGGTGCTAACGACACGATTTTGTATGTTTTTTCCGATGGGCCAAAATCTGGTGAGTCTGAAGTGCTAATTGATGAAGTAAGGCACATCTGTCATCATTTGTCCGGTTTCAAGCAGGTTATAGTCAACGAGAGATCTTCGAATATGGGGTTGGCTGCCAATATTATTGACGGAGTAACTCAAGTTGTGCGTGAACATGGTCGTGTGATTGTGCTGGAGGATGATTTGCAAGTTCAAAGTGGGTTTTTGCGATATATGAATGCAGCCCTCGATTCGTATTGTAATCATAGTGTGTTGTCAGTGTGTGCATATACACCGCCTATTTCAATCCCTGATGATTATTCTTACTCCACTTATCTGACTCGTCGCATTGGTTCGTGGGGGTGGGGTACTTGGCGTGATGTTTGGGAGCGTGTTGATTGGGGGGTGCCGAGTTTTGAGGAATTTATCACCGACAAGCATCGTCGTTGTCTTTTCAATAGTTCCGGAAACGATTTGTCGGTGATGTTGCTCAAACAGCAGCAGGGGATTATTCGCTCGTGGGCTGTTCGTTTTGCTTATTGGGGGTTTATTTCGGGTTTAGACACCGTTTATCCTGTCAAATCGTTGATTGCCAATCATGGTGTTGATGGCAGCGGTACGCACATGAAAAAATCTCAAAAGTACGTTTCGTCAATGACCGATTTTATTGATGTCGACAGGTTTTGTCCTCCCGGTTATTGTGATATGCGAATTGTTGAGTCATTTCGCAAGTTTTACAATACTTCATTGTTTCGTAAGGTGATTAATTGGTTTAAAGTGAATAGATATATTTATTTGAATAGATGATTTAAGTAAAGTGATTGGTTCGTGTCAATCTTCACGATTTGCAAATTGAAAATTTTGGGGATAAACGGTCGTGAATAATCATTTGATTAATTTTCTAACTTATGACATTGATACTCAGACTGAGGTTTTGTTCATATCTCATTGAAAATAAGCTCACAAATACGATTGTTCATAATCTCTTTCATTCAATCACATTCCTATATTCAAAAGCCTGAATTTTTTATCTTTGAGCCCCTCAACATGTTTTGTTGATAGAGCTTGATTGTTGTGAATAATAAATTTCAGATATAGATGAATTTTGTAGAAGAATTGACCTGGCGTGGCATGATTCACGACATGATGCCCGCAACCGAAGAACAACTCAACAAAGAGATGACAGCGGCCTATGTGGGCATTGACCCCACTGCCGATTCGTTGCACATTGGCCACCTGGTGAGTGTGATGATGCTGAAGCATTTTCAGGCCGCCGGGCATAAACCCATTGTGTTGGTAGGCGGTGCCACAGGTATGATTGGTGATCCGTCTGGTAAGTCGCTTGAGCGTAATCTTCTTGATGAGACTGCGCTGCGCCACAATCAGGAGTGTCTGAAAAATCAGTTGTCTCGTTTCCTCGATTTTAACACCTCTGCTGCAAACTGCGCCGAGATGGTGAACAACTACGACTGGATGAAGGAGTTCTCGTTTCTTGATTTTATTCGCGACGTGGGCAAGCACATCACCGTTAACTATATGATGGCCAAAGATTCGGTAAAGAAACGTCTCAGTGGCGATACCCGCGACGGATTGTCGTTTACCGAATTCACCTATCAGTTGGTGCAGGGCTATGACTTTTTGCACCTTTATCGTGAGAAGAATTGTCGCCTTCAAATGGGTGGTTCTGACCAGTGGGGTAATATCACCACTGGTACTGAATTGATTCGTCGTGTGGCCGGTGGCGAAGCATACGCGCTCACTTGTCCGCTCATTACCAAGGCCGATGGGGGCAAGTTTGGAAAAACCGAAAGTGGCAACGTGTGGCTCGATGCCGAAAAAACATCTCCTTACCAGTTTTTCCAGTTTTGGCTCAACACCAGCGATGCCGACGCCGAAAAATACATCAAGATATTTACCATGCTGACGCGTGATGAGGTCGAAGTATTGGTGGCTGAGCAGACTGCAGCTCCTCATCTTCGTCCCCTGCAAAAGAAACTGGCCGAGTTGGTGACGATAATGGTGCATGGCGAAGAAGCCTACCAAAATGCGGTTGAAGCTTCTGAAATCCTGTTTGGAAAAGGTACTACCGATACCCTTCGTAAGATGGACGAAGCCACATTGCTTGATATTTTTGATGGCGTGCCAACCTTCGAAACCACTCGAGCTGAAATCGGTGAAGGCATCAAAGCAGTCGATTTGCTGGGTGAAAAGGTCGCCGTTTTCCCTTCTAAAGGCGAGTGCCGCAAAACCATTCAGGCTGGTGGTTTGAGCATCAATAAAAACAAAGTGGCAACTCCCGATGAAATGGTGACTCTGACCGATTTGCTCAACGATAAATACTTGTTGATTCAAAAGGGGAAAAAGAACTATTATTTGGTCATTGTGATTTGAGAAATCACAACATTTAAAATGCACAAAGGCATCGGGATACCGGTGCCTTTGTGCGTTAAAGGAGTAAAAAGAAGGGCCTTTGCTGTTCCTTTCAAAAATCGTGAAATGCAAGGCCGAAAATGGGCTTGCATTTGATCAAATTGCTTTTTAAAGAAGTCTGTCCATCGAACTTGTGTTATTTCGATGGGCAGACTTGTGAATGGGTTACATGGGGCGTACCGGGATGCAGATGTCAACCGTAAATTTGCCGTCTTTGGGTTCTTCGGGATACATTTCAAAACAGGGTTTGTCGTCAGGGACATAACCGCTCGATGGCAGCCATTGACCGCACACCCAGTCCCAGGCCTGTTGAAATTCATCCACCCCAATGACAAATCGGGCTATGGCATATTGCCCGTCTTCCAGTTCCATTTTGCCGATGGCACCCTCGGTTTTGGTGTCGGGGGGAACCGTGATGCACACACTGGTGCGCAGTTTTTCTTCGTTGGTCACATCCGGATCGTCGTGGTAGATGATGAGCGATTTAAAATCCGGTCCGCCAATCAACCCTCTTGGCCCAGCCCATCCCATGAGTTGTTGCCACAGTTTTTCAAACAGTTGGCTGTTTCCCTTGTAAGAGCCAATGTGGCGCACATACGCCAGCGTCATTTTGGGAAGCTTGGTGACTTCCACGCTTTGATTAAGTTTCATGTTTGTCCTCCATTTAATGGTTTGTGATCTGGAACAAATGTACATGAAGGTTTCTCCGTGGTCTTGTTGCTCGTTGCTTTCGACTTGATGAATATTGCTTTTCTCGTTTTTCTCACTCCGGTATCGGGTGGGGGAAACGCCAAAATGGGATTTAAAATTTCGCGAAAAGGTGCTGGGGTCGGGGAATCCGCATTTGATGCCGGCTTCATTCAGGGGAATGTTTGGGTGAGTGGTGATGCTCGATGCGGCTTTTTCGAGGCGAAGGCGGTTGATGAACTGAAAGGGGGTTTCGCCCGTCATGCCATGAAATATACGGCTGAAATGGTACTTTGAAAAGTTGGCTTCTTGTGAAATTTCGTCAAGCGTCATCGGTTGTTCCAGATGTTGCTCGATGTAGTCGAGTGCCCGGTTGATGCGATGACGGTATTCGTTTTCAAGTGGGGTGGTCATGGTTTGTAATTTAAAAAAGCCTGTAAATGTTGTATTTACAGGCTTTATTTTTATTGATGGATGAGGGGTTTAAACCAGTTTCTTAAACAATTCCTTCATGCTTACTTTTTTGGTGATGATGCTTTGCAAATCGGCAATTTTCACCCGATCCTGCTCCATGGTGTCGCGGTAGCGAATGGTAACAGTGCCATCTTCGGTCGACTGGTGGTCGATGGTCACACAGAAGGGTGTTCCAATAGCATCCTGACGACGATAGCGTTTCCCGATGGAATCTTTTTCGTCGTATTGGCAGTTAAAGTCAAACTTGAGGTCGTCGATGATTTGACGTGCCAGCTCGGGCAATCCGTCTTTTTTCACCAGCGGCAATACAGCCATTTTTACGGGCGCCAATGCCGGCGGGATGCGCAACACCACGCGGCTTTCTTTGGCGCCGTCTTTGCCGTCTACTTCTTCTTCGCAATATGATGCAGCAAGTACACTCAGGAACATGCGGTCAACACCAATAGAGGTTTCAATCACGTAGGGAATGTAGTTTTCGCCTTTCTCGGGGTCGAAATACTGCATTTTTTTACCCGAATATTGTTGGTGCGACGACAAGTCAAAATCTGTGCGTGAGTGGATGCCTTCGACTTCTTTGAATCCAAATGGCATTTGGAACTCAATGTCGGTGGCTGCGTTGGCATAGTGAGCCAGTTTCTCGTGATCGTGGTAACGGTATTTGTGGTCGCCTAAGCCCAAGGCTTTGTGCCACTTGAGGCGTGTTTCTTTCCATTTGGCAAACCACTCGAGTTCGGTGCCGGGTTGTACAAAGAATTGCATCTCCATTTGCTCAAATTCGCGCATGCGGAAGATGAACTGACGAGCCACGATTTCGTTGCGGAATGCTTTCCCAATTTGTGCAATTCCAAAAGGAATTTTCATGCGGCCGGTTTTCTGCACGTTGAGGAAGTTCACGAAAATACCCTGAGCCGTTTCGGGGCGCAGATATACTTTCAATGCCCCGTCGGCAGTTGAGCCCATTTCGGTGGCAAACATGAGGTTGAATTGGCGCACGTCGGTCCAGTTGCGGGTTCCCGAGATGGGGCACACCACTTCGTAATCGACAATGATTTGGCGAAGTTCCTCGAGGTCGCTATCGTTGAGAGCCTTGGTGAAACGGTTGTGAATTTCGTCCCATTTGGCCTGGTTTTCGAGCACGCGGACGTTGGTCTCGCGGAATTTGGCTTCGTCAAACGAATCGCCGAATTTCTTGGCCGCCTTCTCAACTTCTTTGTTCATTTTGTCTTCGTACTTGGCCAAAAGCTCTTCAATCAGTACGTCGGCACGATAGCGTTTTTTGCTGTCTTTGTTGTCAATCAACGGGTCGTTGAACGCGTCCACGTGACCCGAAGCTTTCCAAATGGTGGGGTGCATAAAGATGGCCGAGTCAATGCCCACCACGTTTTCGTGCAACAGCACCATGCTGTCCCACCAATATTTTTTGATATTGTTTTTCAGTTCCACGCCCATTTGACCGTAGTCGTACACGGCGCCCAACCCGTCGTATATTTCACTCGATTGAAATACAAATCCATACTCTTTGCAATGCGCAACGAGCTTCTTAAAAACATCTTCCTGTGCCATTTGGTCTGTGCTGTTAAATATTTTGTGTTAATTGATTCAGAGAAAGGCACAAAAATAAGCGATTTTTGCATTGATGGGTCAGCAGCAGGTGAATCTTTTTCCCCTGTTGATGCCCTGATGGAATTGAACGATTAAAACTTCACCTCAAATCGTCCCCGGATCCCAAATTTAGGAGCACCGGGATAGGTCACTTCCGATATTCGGTAAATGGCATCGATGCGGAAAAAGCGGAACACGTTTTCAACGCCCCAACCCACTTCGGCATACGGAATGTGGTTGTTGGGCGAGATGGACAGGGGCAAATCGAGCATCTGTGTATGCCCGTTGCGTAGTGTGCCATACAACCCTTTGAAGGTGATGACTTCGCGCAATCCGAGATGTTTGATGAGCGGAAATCGCTTAAAGAACATGCCGTTGAGATGGTAGTCGAGAAACAGGTGCACGTAGGTGTCGTGCACGTATTCCAGGTTATTCATCAGGTTGTAGTTGTACATGATGAAGCCGTAAGTTTCGTTGCCGCGCGGGATGTCAAGAATCGTGTAAGGCGCTTTTCCGGCCACGGCGCCTGCTTCGCCAACGTATAACATTTGTGTCTGTCCCCAAAAAAACATGTGCTTATAGGTGGCATGGATTCGGGCGTAAAACTCGTTCATCCCATTGACAAACGATTGACCTCCGCCTAAGTTCAAATTCACAATGGGGTAGCGGGTGCCGGTGTAAAGTCGGCGAAATCCTTTGTCAATATATTTTTCTTTCCACGACCAACGTAAATTGATGCCCATGTCGGCAACACGAACGGAACCCACCGGATTCCCCTGGCACATAAAGGGGTAAAAGTCTGGCGAGAATTGCTTACTGTACGATGCCTTCAAGCGGGTCGAAAAGCCCGAGCGCCACTCATGTTCATATTCAAACGTCGCTTTTTGTTGACGGTAGAGTTCATCCAATCGGTCGCGTTTAAAGATGTGCGCGATGAGGTTGCTCTCCGACGTGTTTTGCTTGTTTTCGTATATGTTGAGTATCTTTTCGTTTTCGCCAATGCGAATGTAATCGTCGGTCAACGAGCCTCGAATGATTTGTCGGGTCGGTGAGTCTAATATGTATCCGCCGCCCAATCGCCATATCATCTCTTTTTTGCGAGTGGCATAACCCACGCCGCCCCAAATTTGGCCGTTTTCCCATATCTCGGTACTGGTGCGTCCGCCGATGTATAGGTGGGTGCCTTCTACAGCGTTTTTGTTGAAGACGTAGTCGTAGGGGCCGACTTCCCATTTACCCAAGTCCCAATAACCCGTAAAGAGCATGTAGCTCAACTTGTCGAGAAATTTCACAAAAGGTTTTTGGTTGAGCGAGTCGATGCGGCTACGGGTGAGCTCATCTGATGCGCTCAATCCGACATGGCGCACCGTCTTCCAATAGGCGGTGTCACGGGTGTCAGCTCCACGAACTTTAAGCGTTTCGTACGACAGTTTGCTCGAGCTGAGTTTCACTTCTCCCGGAGGGTTGAGGGTCACCTTGTCGATGGACGAAAGGTGCTTCACATTCAATTCTATACGTTTGTCGTTTTTGCCAAAGCTGACAGGCATGTAATCCACTGCCGCATCAATGGTTGTGGTTTTGAAGAACGGAATGGTGTCGTTCACAAACTGGTACGAGGCTGTAAATTCAAGTCTTCGTACAAAGTTCAGATGGCTGGTGTTGGTCAGCTTGGCTTGTATGTCCACCACTGAATAGTGGTGAGTTTCGGCAATAAAGTTGCCCGTGAAAACGTTGTCTCCCCATCGACGTGGCACGAATCGTACGTTGTAGTGTTTGATGCCGTTGATTTGGGTCGAATCGGATAAATAATACTTGTAGTAAAACCAACCGTTGTCGGCCAGCGGGCTGATGAAGTTTTGCGAGAGGATTTTGATTTGATTGTCGTAAAAATTCACGCCCATATCCAGGCCGCTGGTAAATCCCGATATTTCAGTGTCCTCAAGCATCCCCAAGCCCGATTTGGAGTTGGCCAGAATGGTGCATTTTTGCCGCGCCGGCGTGCGTTGATATTCGTTGTAGAATATTTGCTCCGAAAAAAACAGTGGGATGTCCTGCATGGTGTCCAAGGCCATGGCCGACATGGCTTTATCACGCAAGTTCACCGAGTCGCACTGCAGCTCTTTTTTTCCGGTGTTGTTAATTTTGTATTCCCATCGGCTATATTTTTCAAAGGCGTAACGGGTGTGCCGTTCCGGGTTGTTAACGGGTTTCTGTTTTATGATTTGGTTGAACAGGCGCCGCATGGGGCCGTCGTCGGGCGCAACTTTCACCTCTTTGAGAGCCACCATATCAGGTGTTAACTTCACGGTGACATTGTTTTTCTGTCCCCGTTTGATGGCATGGCGACTGCTGCGGTATCCAATGGTGCTCAGCAGGATGGTGTCGCTCATTATTTTTCCCTGCAATTTGAAGCATCCCGTAGTGTCACTGATGGTGCCAATGGAGGTGTTCTTAAAAATGATATTGACAAACGGAACGGGTTGCCCATTTTCACTGTCCACGACTTTCCCCTGAACTGAGGTGATGCCCTGACCCATCACCATTGGGTGATTCATCAGTATAAATAAGGTAACAATACACCACAAATGCCGGACTTTGGTGAACGCCGGAGTCGCATGGCTGATGTTGAATAACATGGGTCGATGCACAGACAAGACATTAAGTTCCGGTTCTTCTAGGGCCGGATTGGGTAAATGGTTGAAACAGGTTGCAAAAATGGTTGAAAATCTTTGATTAAACAAAAGGTTGATGATGCGATGTTACTTTTTTTGAGCAATGGCCTGTTTGTTTTGACGACGGATTTATTGTTTCTGGTTCAGCCTGATTTTTAATATCAAAATGGTTAATGCCGGCACAATCGCTACCAGATTGGCATAGATGATGGGTTTTTGATTGAGCAACAAACCGTAAGTGCCCCACATCACTATCCCCAAGCTGTTGGTAAGATACATCCACATGGAGATGCTTTTTACGTCGCGCGTTTTGATGATGCGAAATGCCTGTGGAAACATGGCCACGGTGGTTAATATTGCTGCTGAGGTGCCTGTGATGTCGATGAAGTGGGTTGGGGTCATGGGGTATTATTTGATTGTGGGTTGCCAAAATAGTTAAATAACACCATTTTTTTACCGTGCTTTATCCTTCATAATAAAATTGTGTGGGGTTGCAGTAAAATTTTTTAACTTTTCAGGCGTTTTTACCCTGTCCGAATGAGTTTTCACCGGCCTTTAATGTGTTGTGCTTAACGCTTTCTTTTGTTGGTGATTGCATGGCGCCTGTGTGAATCCGTTGGGATGATTTTTAACCTTTTTGTGCTCACCAATATCCAGTCAATTGAATTCCATTCATTCCATGCGACCCATTCAGATGGTCGATATTGCCACTCAATATTCGCGTCTTAAAACCGATATCGACCGATCGATACATCAGGTCCTCGATAGAGCAAATTTTATTAATGGGGATGAAGTACAATCTTTTCAGGAAGAGTTGGCCGATTATTTGGGTGTCAGGCATGTGATTACTTGTGCCAATGGTACCGATGCTTTGCAGGTGTCGCTCATGGCGCTTGGGTTGCAGCCCGGCGATGAAGTGATTACTTCTAATTTCACGTTCATTGCAACGGTCGAGGTCATCGCTTTGTTGGGGCTTAAGCCCGTTTTGGTCGATGTGTGCCCCGATACTTTTAATATGGATGTGGATGCTCTGGCCAAAGCCATAACTCCCCGCACGAGAGTCATTATTCCTGTGCACTTATTTGGTCAGGGAGCGCACATGAATGAAATCATGGATATTGCCCGACGTCATCAAATTTATGTTGTTGAGGATGCTGCGCAGGCGACAGGGGCATTTTATCATCATAACAGAACCATATCGTCACGCCTGGGAACCATTGGAGACATTGGTTGTACTTCGTTCTTCCCATCTAAAAACCTGGGGTGTTTTGGCGATGGGGGTGCTTGTTTTACCAATGATGACAACCTGGCTGCTGTTTTGCGTAGCATTGTCAATCATGGTTCCAAAATCAAGTATGTGCACGATCGCATAGGCGTCAACTCTCGGCTCGACACGATCCAGGCGGCTGTGTTGAGCGTCAAGTTGAAGCATCTCGACGATTTCAATCAGCGCAGGGCGATGGCTGCTGCCATATATAACAGTCGCCTGGCCGCGATCCCTCAAGTGCAGATTCCTTTTGTTGCCTCTGATACATCTCATATTTACCATCAGTATACCGTTCGGGTGAAGGATGGCAGTCGTGATGAATTACGGGCTGTATTGCAGGCATCCGGCATCCCCTCTATGGTGTATTACCCTTTGCCCATTCATCGGCAAAAGGCGTTTGAGCAATGGATTAGCCCTGATGTGCACTTCCCTGTATCCGACATGCTTTCTAAACAGGTGCTATCCTTGCCCATGCACACTGAACTTGAATCTGAACATCTGGATTTTATCACGTCTGTTATTAAAAACTTCTATAAATGAGTGAGTCTGCATATTTTTCGCATCCTTCATCTGTCATCGATGAGGGATGTGCCATTGGAGATGGAACCAATATCTGGCATTTTTCCCACATCATGACCGGATGCTCCATTGGCCCTCGTTGCAACATAGGTCAAAATGTAGTGATTGCGCCGGGTGTGGTGCTGGGCACCAATGTGAAGGTGCAAAACAATGTGTCTGTTTACACGGGGGTGACGTGCGAGGATGATGTTTTCCTGGGGCCTTCGGTGGTGTTTACCAATGTGTTGAATCCCCGGAGTGCGGTTGTGCGTCGTGATAAGTATTTGTCAACAGTGGTTCGTCGTGGGGCTTCTATCGGTGCCAATGCCACTGTGTTGTGTGGCATCGAGATTGGGGCTTATGCCATGATAGGGGCCGGCGCAGTCGTTACCAGGTCGGTAAAGCCATACGCGCTCATCACCGGAAATCCCGGACGTCAAACGGGATGGGTGAGTGAAAACGGTCACAAGCTCAAGTTTGCCAATGACCATCGCGCTGTTTGTCCCGAAACCGGGCAGATGTATCGAATTGATAATAATGAGGTGAGCCGTATTAGTTAATGATTGTTTGATGATTTACCGGAGGTGCATCGTGACCCAATTCCAATGCAGAACGTTATCACAGAAGCTTTCAAATGCATGATTTTCATTCTGATATGGTGTTTCTTCGTGACACTCGGTAATTGGTAAAGCCAATGATTATGTGTGAGTTCCATCTGGCAATTGACAAACAAATGAAAAGTACATGAAACCATCATGATGGTTACCAAGCGACGCACAGGAAGATGATTATAGATTATCATCGTCTGGTGTCTTGATACTTAAGTCTTAATACTTTTATAGATACATGAATTCTTCCATCATAAAATTCGCGGTTGTGGGCATGGGGCATATTGGGAAACGCCACGCCGAAATGATTCGCCGTCATCCACAAGCCCGCTTGGTGGCCATGTGCGACATTGTTCCGGCACAACAGGCCGGTATCGCTGACGCTGATGTGCCGTGGTTCAATTCCATCGAAGCGTTGCTGGTTTCAGACCTAGAGGTTGATGTGGTTAACATCTGCACGCCCAATGGGTTGCATGCCCGTCAAGCCATACTAGCCCTCGAAGCGCGTAAGCACGTGGTCATTGAAAAACCAATGGCCTTGACCAAAGCCGATGCTGAGGCTGTTATTTTTAAAGCCCTGCAAATGTCGCGGCAAGTGTTTGCCGTGATGCAAAACCGTTATTCGCCTCCTTCGGCTTGGCTCAAACAGCTGATTGCCGAAGGCGTTTTGGGTGATATTTATATGGTTCAGCTAAATTGTTACTGGAACCGTGACGACCGTTATTACAAGCCGGGGAACTGGCATGGAACTGCGCAATTGGACGGTGGAACTTTATTTACGCAATTCTCACATTTTATTGATACCTTGTATTGGCTTTTTGGTGACATCACCAACATTAAGGCTGCTTTTGGTGACTTTGCGCATCGTCATTCCACCGATTTTGAAGACTCAGGCACAGTAATGTTCGACTTTGTGAATGGTGGTATGGGGTGCATCAATTATTCCACTGCTGTGTGGGATAAAAACCTTGAAAGCAGCATCTCCATTGTTGCCGAACGCGGCAGCGTGAAGGTGGCAGGGCAATACATGAATGATGTGGTTTATTGCCACGTCAAGGATTACGACATGCCGGTGTTGGCACCTGTGAACCCTCCCAACGATTATGGTGCGTATAAAGGGTCGGCCGCGAACCATCATTATGTGATTGAAAACGTGGTTGATACTCTGCATCATCGGACGGCCATCAGTACCAATGCCCTCGAAGGTCTCAAAGTGGTCGACATCATCGAACGCATTTATAGCCTCAAACCAAATCCGACTTAATGACTTTAACTAAACATAAATACCTATCTTATGCTTGACCTTTTGCTGAATAAGCAAGCCCGACTCTCCGTAACCGGGCTGGGGTATGTTGGGCTCCCCATTGCTTTAGAATTTGCCCGAAAGATGTCCGTGATTGGGTTCGACATCAAACAGGAACGTGTCGATTTGATGAACAGGGGCATCGACCCCAGCAACGAACTCGAAGCAGAGGCTTTTAATGGGTGCGACATTCGTTTTACGGCCAACCCCGATGATCTCAGGCAGGCTTGTTTTCACATTGTGGCAGTTCCTACCCCCATCAACAAACACAACCTGCCCGACCTGACCCCTTTGTTGGGTGCTGCCCGTACGGTGGGACGTGCTCTGAAAAAAGGGGATATTGTGGTTTTTGAATCGACCGTTTATCCCGGATGTACCGAAGAGGATTGCGTACCCATTCTGGAGCAGGAATCCGGACTGAAGTTCAATGTTGATTTCAAGGTGGGCTATTCACCTGAGCGCATCAACCCGGGAGACAAGGAACATACGTTAACTAAAATTCTGAAGATTGTGTCGGGCAGCGATGCCGAATCGCTCCAAATCATTGCCGATGTTTATGCATCCATCGTCAAGGCCGGAATTCACAAGGCAAGCAGTATTAAAGTGGCCGAAGCGGCTAAAATCATTGAAAACACACAGCGCGATGTCAATATTGCCTTGATGAACGAGTTATCGCTCATTTTTCAGCGCATGGGCATCAACACCTACGAAGTGCTTGAAGCTGCCGGCACCAAATGGAACTTCCTGAAATTTTCGCCCGGGTTGGTGGGAGGCCATTGCATTGGTGTTGATCCTTATTATCTCACTTATAAGGCCAATGAATTGGGTTATCATACCAAAATCATTACCGGTGGACGCTTCATCAACGACTCCATGGGGGCATACATCGCTAAGCAGGTGGTGAAGAAATTAATTTCAATTGGTCATAAGATCAATGGGTCTAAGATTTTGGTTCTTGGGGCAACTTTTAAAGAAAATGTTACCGATATTCGCAACAGCAAAGTGGCCGACATTGTCAATGAGCTCAAATCATTTAGTGTGGCTGTGGATGTTTATGACCCGCATGCCAACTCTGATGAGGTGATGCACGAATATGGTTACCCCATTATTCCTGATATCACACAGAAATACAATGCTGTGATTGTGGCCGTAAATCATCGTGAGTTTGTTGGGCTTGACGAATCTTTCTTTTTGTCGCACGCTATTCCCGATGCTCTGTTTGTGGATGTGAAGGGGATTTATCGTGGGAAGATTCATAAAATGAAATACTGGAGTTTATAGAAAGAATGTTAACGAAAGATTTGGTGAATATTGATGGCGTGGGGCCTGTGATGCTGGTGTGCAGTCAACGGGCTTCGCGCCTTTCTATTCGTGTGAAGCCTTTTAAGGGTATCGAGGTGGTTTTTCCTTTTGGGACATCCCCCAGGCAACTTTCTGCTTTTATCGAAAACCATCGCCAATGGATGCTTGATGCCATTCAAAAGGTGAAACAACATGAGCACAAACAGACAATTTTTGATGAGTCAACTGTTTTTAAAACCCGTTTTTTTGCATTGAAAATTGAACCCGATGTGCGTCATAATGTGCAGTTAACATTTAAAAACGGGCTTTTGCACGTACGCTACCCTTCACACATGTCAGTGGCAACGTCATCCATTCAGGAGGTGATACGTGGAGGTATTGAACAGGCGTTGCGCTACGAGGCCAAATCATTTTTACCCAAACGAACTTTTGAATTGGCACAACAGCATGGTTTTGCATTTAACACCATTACGGTCAAGAATTTGAAGAGTCGGTGGGGGAGTTGTTCCGGAAAAAAGAACATCAACCTCAACCTTCATTTGATGCGCCTTCCCGATCATTTAATTGATTATGTGTTATTGCACGAGTTGTGCCATACCGTTGAAATGAACCATGGCCCCCGGTTCAAAGCTTTGCTCGATAAAGTGACCGTGGGACAGCGAGTGCGGTTAGAAGCGGAAATGAAAAATCAACGCACAGTGGTTTATTGAGTGTCACAGAAATCCCATGGCAATGAGGGCAATATCGTCAAATACCGACCCTTCGCGTACCAATTCGGCCACTCTGGTTTTTATTTCGGCCATGTCGTCGGCGATGGGGTGACGTTGGTTGATGATGTGTTCCAGTTCCAGCACATCGGTTTCTACCATTTGATTGCGTTCTAGCTCAACCAGGCCATCGGTAAAGGCCATGAGTTTTGATTTGCGTGGCACAGTCATTCTTCCCACATCAATGTGTGGGATGAAATCGAGCATTCCCAGACCGATGCATCCTTTTTCTAAATGAATAATTTGGTTCTTTTTGCCATCGAAGAAGATCGGTGGCAGGTGACCGGCGTTGATGTAGGTGAGCCGGCGGGTGAGTGTGTTGTATCGACCGATAAACAGGGTGATGAACTTTTCGTTGTTGGCACTGTCGTTTACCCGTTCGTTGAGCTTGTGCACCAGTGACGGCAGGTCGATGGTGGCGGTGAAAAGGGAGCGGATAATGGCCTGAAAGTTCGACATCAGAATGGCGGCTCCGACGCCTTTGCCCGACACATCGGCAATGCAAAATCCTATTTTATAGGGTGATAGTTTAATGATGTCGTAATAATCCCCTCCAATCCCAAAGTGTGGTTGATAAAAAGCTTTTAATTCGAGGTTGGCGTAAACAGGCAGTTTTTTGTCGTTGGGAATGAGTTGATTCTGTATTCTGGCGGCCAACTGCATCTCGCGTTTTAACGCTTCCTGCTCGAGCAGCGCGTTTTGCATACGCTTGTTCTCGATGAACACGATGATGAGGTTGGAGATGATTTGAATGAGTTTCAGGTGCTTGATGGTGGGGCTGATGCCTGTTTGTTCCTCTTCGACGTCGCCAATGAGTACGTAACCAATTTCTTTGTAACGGTGAAACAGCGGAATCACTGCGTCGAATCCTTTGAGTTGTGGGGGATGCGACAGGGTGATGTTCTCGATGGTTTTGTATTGAATCAAGTCCTGTTCCACGTCTATTTGCTCCCGCTCGTTGTCCGACACGCCCATCGAGAGCAGGTTTTTCCATGAGTTGTTAGAATAGGTGTACACCAAAACCTTACCAACCTCAAGTTCTTCTTTGAGGAGGATTTTAAAGCCGGCCAGCAAATCTTCGATGGTGTGGTCCTGGTTAATGGTTTGAGCCACATCGAGAATGATGTTCAGTCGGTCTTTGTATATATGTAGCCTTTTCTTGCTTGACTCGGTGAGCATTGAATGGAGGTGGAATGAATCTACGGTGATGTAATTTACTGAAAATTACAGAAAATGCAAGCAATTCGCGTTTATAAAAAAAGCACGCCATGCGAAGTCATGCTTCGCATTGGCAGTGCTTGATGCTTTGGGGTGTTATTCTTTAACGCGTTCCACGTATGAACGATCGCGTGTGTCAACTTTAATTTTGTCGTTTTGGTTTACAAACAGGGGAACCATAATGATGGCACCGGTTTCGATGGTGGCCTGTTTGAGTGACGAAGTGGACGAAGTATCACCTCGAACACCTGGCTCGGTATATGTGATTTCGAAGTTGATGAATGCAGGAAGGTTGACCAGCAATGGCGTTTCGGTGTCGGCGTGGTAAACCACATCTACCTGGGTGCCTTCTTTCAACAGGTCGTAGTTTTCAACCAAATCTTTATCGACGGTGATTTGCTCAAAACTTTCCATGTTCATGAAGTGGAAACCCATTTCATCGTTGTAAAGGTATTGATGGGGACGCATTTCTACGCGCTGCTCGTTAATTTTTACGCCGGCCGAAAAGGTGTTTTCCAGAATTTTGCCGGTGGTGACGTTGCGCAATTTGGTGCGGACAAAAGCGGGACCTTTGCCTGGTTTAACGTGTTGAAATTGGACGATGAAACAAAGCTGGCCGTTGTATTCGATGCACATGCCGTTTCGGAAGTCTGCAGTAGTTGCCATTTGAAATATTTATTTTTTGAAAGATTAAAACGAAAAAATGGGCGTGATTTTTTTAAAAAAAACACGCCCAAAAGTAATGGTTTTATCTGAAAAATGGCACGTATTGGGTTCGTTATCATCCAAAATGCGTGCTGATTGGCTTCATTTTTTGAGGCTTGTAAAGGGATTTTTCAGGTTTTTGTAGTTGTCGAGTACGCAGTTGAATGACCCTACCGTCAGGTCGAATTGAATGCGCACAGGGATTCGGTTGGCATCGCGCGAAATCCACACGTGCATGTCGTCTTCGGTGGCAAAGGCGCGCCCTTTTTCGGTCACCGGGCTAAAACGGTAGCATTGCACGTCCCCAAATTTGGTGCTCACGGTTTCGATGCCCCGGTACCGGATGCGTAAGGGAAACAGTTCGTTGGAGAAGTAGGTCATGATTTCAATGATTTCGTCCTTCTTGAGGCTGTCGTTAAATTTGAAGTTGCGTGCATAGTAAAAGGCCGAAAGAATATCCTGGATGCGCGAAGGAACCGGTTGTGTTCCTTTTAGTTTGCTCACAACATAAAGGGAGTCGTGGTTGTAGGTTACTTCGTCATAATATTTATAGCGTCCTTCTTTAATGCTACGAACCGATTTCATCGGCAAGTCATTGGTGGGATTGATAAAGCTCTCGTACCGGTCGCGTACGCTGAAGAGCATGTCGGCAACGCCAACTGTTTCTCCGCGGGCGACAACGTGATTCAGTTTTACGCCGTTCATCAGTGTGTCTTTTACCGAAAGTATGCCTTTCCCTCCTTTGATAAAGCCATAGTTGAGCGAATATTCTAAAAATTCACCGGGACCGTATGACGTATTTTTTTTCACCGGCGTGTCGAATCCGGTCAACATAGCGAAGATGGCAAGAATTGCCCATGTGCGTAAGATTGTTTTCATAGCTTGATACCTTTGGTTGCGTTTCCTTCAATTGGTTATCAATTCATACGTTTGAGTTCGCTATTGAAGTTACAAAATCTATGCAATTCTCAGACCAATTTCAATGTGTGATGGATGGGGTGTTGTAAGTATCAGTAAGTGAGTGAGTAATCTTTTCAAAAAACTTTGTTTTTGGGCGTTGTTGCTACAAAGTCTTTCAAATATAACGGTTCCATGTAGGCCACATCTTCAAAACGGTTTTCATGAAAAGCCAGTTGAGCTGGTATTGCCATGTGGTGAGCCAGTGGCATACATTGATCAATGAAAAGGGCGTTGGGGTGGGTAATTACTTCATGGCATTTATCTGCTCCATTGCCGGCAAAAATGATGGGTTGTTCATTTAATTGAGTGGCAAGTGATTGGTTGTCGATGATTTCGGCAGTGATGGGTGTTAGCTGTTGCATGGCAGTGTTGTACAGTGTGGTGTAAACTTCCATGCGTCGGGCATCAATCATCGGACATAACAGGGCATGGGGCGTTTGGTTTGCCAACTCGCTCTGTCGGATTTGCCAAGCAAGAATTTCCAATGAGTTAATCGCAATCAGGGGTTTGTGCATGGCGTAGCAAATACCTTTTGCGGTAGAGATGCCAATTCTCAGCCCTGTGTATGATCCCGGCCCTGAACTGACGGCAATGGCATCGACCTCCGAAAACACCATTCCCGATTCCTGCATGAGGCTTTCAATGAGGACTGTGAGGTGCGATGCGTGTGAATAACTGTCATGGTGTTGCTTGGCAAAGCGGGTGGTTCCGTTTTCCGACAATGCCACCGAGCACATTTGGGTGGAGGTTTCGATGCTTAAAATGAGTGCCATGGCTGTTTCTTTTGTGGCAAAAATAACATTTTATCCCGATGATGTATCGATGTCTTCTGCTGGCACATCGTGTGTGATTTGACATGTGTCACTCTGTTTGTCCTTCTACAAGTGCATTTGATACAAAAGCTTCTCGTTATATCTGCATCACGGCTCATTCACAAGGCATCCTGGGTGGATTAGGATCTTAATGAAACACAAAGGGTTGTCGTGTTATTCCGACAACCCTTTGTGTTTGGTTGATGCCCTGTTATTTCACTTCTACCCATTGCCCGGTGTTGCGGGCATTGACGGTATGGTCGTACATGGCCTCGCAGTTGGCGGCAGGCAGGTAAAACCGTCCTTTGTAGGTTGCATTAAGGAGTACCACGTAGGTGCTTGTTCGGTTGTTATCCAGATCGAAATAGGTGTAAACCCTGTCGTCGCGATAGTCACGATAGGTAGGCAGATTGCCTTCGTGCGCCGATTGGATGTTTTCCAGTCGTGTGTTGCGGATTTCCCATCCGGAAGGGAAAATTTGCGTGAGTGCAAGGTTTTGATATGCTCCCAATAACCCGGGGTTCGATATCCTGACAATGGCCTTGAAGTCGGTACCTTGTTGTATTTGATCTATTTCAATGGCATCGCCATCCATGTCGGTGTACGACACGCTCATGCGTAGATTCGATTCCGAAGCCGTTTCTTCACCTATGGCCGGCACCCCATGCATGGTCACGCGGGCATAAATGACTTTTTTAGACGGGTTGGTGACCGTTACTTGGCCGTTGAGTGCTTTGCCAATGACCAATGAGTCTTGACGAACCGATTTTTGGACTGTAAATGACCCTTGTTTTTTTCCGTTATGGCTCCATTCAAACTTTAATGGTTCGTTGCCCGATGTTTTACCTGCAAAACGGCTTAGAGCGATAAGTCCGTATGCAGTGGTTTGTGTACTCATCCAGTTTTGTGAGCTCATGGCTTTTGATAGTTTTACCACCAAAGGCATGGCTTTTTCGTGATGGTTGAGCAATGTCAGCGTTTCAATAATCATGGCATCGTTACGGTCGGGTGAGCCGTAGGTGTAATCCGATACTGCTTTAGTCGATTCATGGTCGGTACTGATGTTTTCAATCATTTTTGATGCGGCATCCTGCTGACCGGCCAGTGCATACGCAGCTGCCAGTCGCCATTTGGCGTTAATTGACAGGTTTTTTTCATTGCGTAATCTGTTCATTGAGCTCAAATCCGATTCTCCCGCCAAAGCCAGCGTGTAAAGACGATATGCCTGGCTGAAATGACTCATATGATTGCTGCCCGATGCCTGACGTGCCATTTTCTTCTGGAATTTCACCCACTCTTTTTTCCAACCATTGGGTAGCAGGTAGCCTTTCTTTTCGGCTTCGAGGTAAAAGTGGCCGGCATATGAAGTACCCCAGTCATCGCTACTGTTGTTACTCGGCCAGTAGCCAAAACCGCCATCGCTGTTGATGAATTGTTTGAGGCGGTTGATGCCGGCGCGAATGTTTTGTTCGGCACGTTTGGCCGTTTCGGGTGTCAGCTCCATTACGTCACTCAGAAACAATTGAGGAAAGACGCCCGAGGTGGTTTGTTCTACACAGCCGTGTGGATATGCCAGAAGGTATTTCAGGCGTCGACCAAAGTCGACAGGCGGGATGCCCGATACTTCGAGCACCCCATGGTTGGTGCCTGCCATCCCCGGGAGTGTGTAGTCGAGGGTGACTGATGCGCCGGCGGGGATGGTTTTTTCCACAAAGGTGTACACAGGCGGGTTTGGATTGCGTATCGCTATGTCGATGACATCAACAGCGTCGTCACCGGCTGCCGATGCCTTGATGGTTACTTTTGCCGCACCAATTTGTTCTTTAACTTTCAGGTTGAATGTAACCACTTTGTCTCCAGGGCGGTCAAAGGCCACTTTGGTGGATGATTCGCCAATAATTTCAAGGGGACCCGAAATCTCTAATTTGACATTTACATTTTTGACGTTGTCTTTCATGGCAAATACGGTGACGGGCAGGGCTACCGTTTCGCCCGGGCCAAGCACCCTGGGTAACGTGGCCAGCACCATGACCGGTTTTCGAACCGGGGTGGCCTTTTCTGCTTTTCCGTAACTTCCTTGATGAGAGGCTACAACCATGGTTCGTACCGAGCCCACGTATTGGGGCATGGTAAACGTATGAACACCTGTTTTGCCTTTTTCAAGCACAAAGGGTCCCATGAATTTGACCATGGGTTTAAAGCGATTGGTTTTGTCGCCACCCTTACGGCCATCCAAATCGTCGCCCCCGCCAATGCTGAAGGCTTTTTCGATGCGCCCGCCGTAGGCTCCTGTGACCAGGTCGTAGAGATCCCAAGTGCGCACGCCCAGTGCTTCGCGGGCATAGAAGAGGTTCCAGGGGTCGGGCGTGGTAAATCGGGTCAGGTCAAGCAATCCTTCATCGACCACGGCCACTGTGTACACCATTTTTTGATCCGTTGATTCTTTGACGCGGATGGTGGTGGTTTTGCCGGGTTGTAATTCGTCGGCCATGTCAATGACCGGTTCTAATCGGGTTTTGGGGTCTTCCACCATGATGGGGATCACACCATAAAGACGGATGGGCAGGTTGTTGACGGTTTGTAGATGTGGTTGCAGCAGTGTGATGTGTGCATACACGTTGGGCGCCATGTCGGGTGTGGCTTCGAAGGTGACGTTGGTCACTCCTTTTTGGGTTTCTACCCACCAGGCCTTCAATACGCGTGAACCCGATTCGATGCTTACCAAGGCACGACCCACACCGGGCGATGGGAATGTGAGGGTCACATTTTCGCCCGTGGCATACTTGTCCTTATCGGCGTTGAACGTGAGCATGGCAGCATCCTGTGGATTGGCCGATGGCTTCAAAGCCCATCCCGGCCAGTCAACGTAAACGGTTTTGGCGCAAGCGTGTCCTCCTTCGGTGTCGATGACGCGAATGAGGTATCTGCCCCAATCGGGGTATTTTATGGAGAAATTGAATTTCCCATTCCCATTGGTGGTGTTGAACGATCCTGATGTGATGAGGTTTTGATATTCGCTGCCTGAGTAACGTGTCAGGTCGTTTTCTGATGATTCCCACCACCATCGCCACTCTATTTTATAAACAAAATATTTCACATTGCGACGGCTAACCGCGTTACCATCGGCATCAACCGTGACGACATGGCAGGTGTGGGTGGTGTCGGTGAGTAGCATGCCGCGACGGTCGCCTTTGGGAACTCGCAAGCCTACGAAGCTTTTGTATGGAGCGTATTTAATGTTAAAACGATCCACACTAAAGTCGCCGCCCTCTTCGTACACGCGCGTGAGGAAGGCTGCGTTAAGCATGCCGGGTGCTTGCTCTGACGTCTGAAGGTTGCCCGTAATATTTGCTTGTCCCAGGTCGTTTAATCGGCCATCGAAAATATTGATTTCTTCGGGTTGAAAACTGCGGGTAGGGTCATCAAAATGATAATCGGGGTAAGCCTTAAAGCTGGTTTTGGTGCTATTGAGGGTCACCAAAACATTGGCATTGAGGTTTTGGGCAATGGCTCCGTGAAGCCACTTCGAAGTCAGGGTTGAAGAGAGGGATTCTCCTTTTTTGATCATCTCTTTCCCGAAATCGAGCTCTATTTTAAGGCGGTTGGGTTTGACGGTTTCTACGCGCAGCGGTTGCTCAAACGACGTGCCGCCCACTAACACCCTGCAGGTCCACGTTCCCGTGGGAGCTGTTTCGGTGGTGGTGGCAATAAAGCGGTAGTGGTTGTGTTCGTTGATTTGTGCCACTTGCCGCGAAACCATTTGACCGTGGGGATTTAGTAATTCAAACACCAATGGATGACCGGCGGGGATTTTTTTGAGTTTGTCTTCAAGGATGAATCCCAAAAATAGAGTGTCGCCAGGTCGCCACACACCCCGTTCGCCGTATATGAAACCTTTGAGGCCTTTATCAATGGTTTGTCCTGATATGTCGAAACGGCTCAGTGAGAGGGCAGAACCATCATCGAGGCGCAGATAGCCTCGTTCTTTTTCTTTTTTAGCGATGAGCAGATAAGGTTTGCGTGACACATCTATGCGAGCCAGACCGTCGGACCCACTTTGTGCTTTGCCGATAATTTGGTTTTGGTAATCAAGGATTTCTAATTCAACATTGGCCATTGGCTCGGTGCTGCGAATGTCCGAAACGGCCACCATGATTTCCTTGTTGGTACCGCCCTTTGCCACCAACCCGATGTTTGAAGCCAGGATGTTACGGCTTACGGACTTGTTTCTGTAATACATCGACTTACATGGGTTGTCGCGGTCTTCCCAGCTATCATAGTCGTTGTAATCACCATCTTCGGTATAATCCCAGTTGCTATATGAGTAAGCCGATGGTGTGTCCCAATAGGCGATGTCACCTTCGGTAATGCCTTCGTCTTTGATTTCGGCAGCGGGCTCATTTTCTTCACCTTCGCATGGGTAAATGGCAAATTCTTTTTTCATGTTCAGCACCACGCGGTAGATGGCTCCGGGTTCCGGCTGAATCAGGTTGGCCAAATCGAGTGAAAAAGTATTCCAACGTGTGGGATCGATGGTTTTGTCCTGATCTAACAGGATGATTTTCTTCAGCACCAGTCGTCCTGCTCTGCGCAGTTGGTCTTCTCCGTCCATGGTGTTGATTTGTAGAAACGACGCCACATTGTTTTCGAATATCTTGATGATGTTCACTTCAATGGCTCGCAGACTCACCGTGCGGAATGGTAAGATGAGACCTTGCGAATTGGGAAGGATGGTTCCTTTACCGATGAACTCCATTTGTGGCATGAGTGCCTCAAATGCCAAGTCGAAAGCTTGTCGGTTTTTCATTTCGTAAGTCAAAATATTCTTGATGCCCGGCGACGCAATGAGTTGAGCGTGTCCCTGAATGCGGCTGTTGAGATATATTGTCACCAGGTTGGCATCAATTTCGTATCGAAGGTTCTCCTGGTTTTCAATGTCCAGCAATCCATCGAGGCTTTGTGACGAGAGCAACGGGTCGGAGAATTGCACAATGACCTTTTGTGTAGGCTGTTGTTCTACCGTGACGTTCATAATTTTAAAGTCGCCCAAGGCTGGCACTTCAATTTCTTCGCTTCCTTTGATGTCGACATCAATGGGGCTACCATCCCATTCAATGGTGATGCTTCCGGCTGCGTCTTGCCGGCTAATGCCATGTGCCGTAAAATAGTGCTGTTGTTCTATGGATTGATGTTCCCAGGTCAGGTCAAGTGTTTGACCGTTTTGTGTGACCGTGACAATTTTCTCAATTTGAGTGGCATCTTCATGATCGGCGAAAATCAGTTTGCCGGTAAAGAGGTTTAATTTTAAGTCGGTTAGCACTTCGGGGCGCAAATTGACGGCCTCAAATTTGAAGTTTTGCGGCATTACATCAAACGTAAAATCAAAGGTGCCCTCTTCATCGGGGAAAATTTTGGCCATTTTGAGCGAGACCTCAAAATGTTGTCCGGAGGGGAGTTTTTTTTCGGGTTGCAGAACCAGCGTTTGGTTGTCTTCCCAATACATTTTCCCGTTTACCGATGGCGAAATGCTCATTAACGAAGGGGAGGCTTCTTTGCCCGGCTCGGCTTCGGGGACACTCTGTTCGAATATCACCCGGATGGCCGTTTGGTTGCTGACGGTACCGGATGTAAAGGCCACAATTTTTTCGTGGTAAGCCACTACGTTGTCGCTTTTTTGTTGACGGCAACTGCACGAGGGCGTGGCCAACATGGCTGCAATCGCCATCAGGAGGATGGTGAAGTGTTTAATCATAAAATAATGTCTTAAAAGTTGGGTTTATAAAAAACAGAATGACAATTTATACAACATTCTGCAATTGAGAGCTTTTTTGTTGAAAAAAATATTGATTGACTTCTTTGTTAAGTTTTCTCAATCGTATCGGATGAAGCCAATGACATAACATCCCCATTATAAATGGCCGAATGCCTGCATGATATCCTGCATATAAGTTTTTGAAACAGGTATTTCAATGGGCGGGGTGGTGTCCAGTTCCAGAATGAGGCCGTCTTTGTCTTTACGGACCAGTTTTACCTTGTCAATGTTGACCATGTAGGAGCGATGACACCGAACGATGGATTTCTCAGAAAATTCATCCTCCAGCTTCTTAAGTGTGTTGCGTAAAAGAAATTTTGATGGCTTGTTAGGGGTATGATAATAGATGGTTACATAATTGTCGCTCCCTTGCAGGTATAGTAAGTCGTTTGTTTTGAGAGAAATGCGTAAAGTCCCTTTGTCGTCTTTAAAAGGAACCATTAGGTTGGTCGTCGTTGGGTCGGGTTGTTGGGTGAGTGCTTGAAGTTGTTTGTCTTTATCTCGCCACGACAAATAGAGCCACATCAGGCCATAGGGGATGATGAGAACCAGGGTGGTGTTGAGCAACGATTTGCGGAAAGCCAATAAAACCGGGCGTGGTTCGGGGACAAAAAAATATTCGTAGAACGTGTAAAAAAGTGCCATGCTCAATATTTCAACTCCGACCCATTGAATGTAATGAAGTGTGCTGAGTTGAGCCCCTTTCTTAACCTTACTGTACATAATCATCCGACTGATAACCACCACGAGAACGCCCGTGAGAATGATGGCACTCGACATAAAAATCAATTCACGTTCTTTGTTTCCCGATAAGAACCCCATCAGTCCCAGTTTTTCCCAGTTGGGGTTGATTCTCAAAAAGGTGCGGATGCCAAATGGTGCGTAAATATTGACAAATACCAACGCGAAAGCAGCCGTGAAAAGAATCAATCGGGTGATGTTCTTTTTTTCGGTTAGATACGAGGGCAATTTCTGGCTTAAATCCATTCGCGATGTTGGTTTTTTAAAATGGATTGTAAAATTAACAAATAAAAAGTCGCATCAAAGCCCTTGTTTGTGAAATTGTGAGTCGGCGATTTCACCCCAAAATGTCAGTTTTTGCCCCTAAATACGTTCTATTACCCCAGATAGCAGGTGTCAATCCCAATAATTTGGTATTAAGGTCGCGGTTTCTTTTCTTTGAATTGTGTTTTCAATCACGCATCTTTTTTTATGTGATGATTGTTCATCGTGATCAGCGTCATTTTTCAAAGTTTTTAATTAAAATGTTTGATTAATTGATTGCAGATAACTTCAACAGACTTAATACCTAAGTGATTGTTCATATTCTTCAGTAAGGGGCAACGGCCCCTTTTTTTATGCCTTTATGTTTGAAGTCACTTGTGAAGTGGTGTTTTGAATTCAGCATCCAATGTCGTTTAGTTATGCCCAACGCTCCTGCTTATCGCCCTTTCATGGCTTAACTTAACGACATCGTTTCAGTATCTCATGAATGATTTTGTCTAATTCTTAACTGAAGTATTTGTGGTTCGGATTCATTGTAATCGCCATGTGACAGACTTTTCATTTTGCAATCGTATATCAATGTCGTTTAGTTAGTGACAATCGAATAAAAGACAAGGAGAATTTTAGACATCAGACAGATAGATTAGACTGTGAAGACGAAGAAAACAGATCTAAATATCTTTCCTTATCTCATCATCTGTCTCATAGTCTTGCGTCTTCTTCTCTTAACTTAACGACATTGAATCGAATATCAAAATAAAAAAGCCCCGTCATGAGATGGTAGGACTTTTTTATTTAGTATTAAACTTTTACTGTAAGCTAATGCAGATTTTAAACAGTGATTCAGTTTCTTTAATTTTTTCATCGTTACCATACACACACCAAGTCTTTTGATCGAGGATGTCTTTCACCATCTTGCTCAATTGCTTTAAGTCATTAGGTGTAGTATTCAGAATTTCTGTTCGTTCATTTTGAACCATTTCGCTGGAAACTCTCGTGAAATGGTTGTAAAATGCTTCATCTCCTTTTTCTGAAGGTGTTTTTGGTCTGTCGATGCGCGAAATGGTTCCGATGATGAATCGGGTCATGGCTGTGCTGTCGAGACTCAGTGAGTCGAGGTAAGCATCGATGCCGGCATAGTTATCGAGGGTCTCTTTCAAGTTGGGATCGCGATATGATGCAAAATATGCATTTCCCGAAGGATCGAAACGGCTGAATCCGCCATAGGCGCCACCAATAACTCGTATTTTGGTTTGCAAATAGTCTGTCGATAGCAGTTGGTCAAGAACTCTGATTTTTCCGTTCCACTCGTAACCCAGTTTCTTAAAATTGGCTCCTTGCAGCACAAATTGCACTTTGGAAGGGGTCATGATACCCTCATTTTTTGCAAGTGGTTCAAAAATCCATTGCTGGGGCTTGTTGGCTGCAACGGGTAATATGGCCGTAAAATGGTTCAGTGCGGGAACCACCATTTTGGTGTAATCATCTGCAGTACATGTGAATCCTACAGTTAGATGAGTGCGATTAAATAATTTATTTACAAGTTCTTGCAGCTTTAATGTCACCTCGTTTTTTTGTTGATCGAACTTGGCTGTCAGGTCGTTTAAAAAGCGGTAATATTCCAAGCCACCGCGCAGTTCGGCGAACATTCCCTGATTGGAGTGATACGAGTATAAACGGGTGAGAGCCACGTTCATGCCATTTTGCTTCATCCGCAAATCCAGTTGAGACTGATGGCGCGATAGCAATTCTTTCATTCGTACATGGTCATCGAATTTTGAATGCAATAAAATTTCTTCAATCAGGTCGAAAAGGGCAGGGGAGTTGTTATGCAATATTTTGGCCGAGACTTCAAATTTAGGCTGCAATTGGTCGTCGGAGCGATCCTTCATAAAACCGGTGAGGGTGGTGTTGAAACCGCCGGTTTCTCGGTTCAGCGTGTTGTCCAAATCTCCATACGTGTATTTGCGCGTAGGCAGTTTGCCCAATAATTCTGAAAGAAGGCGAATGTACGGAATATCTTCTTTGTCGATAACGGTGGCATCGAAGAATAGGCTGGTGTATATGATTCCGTTGGTGAACTCGTTGCAATGAATGATTTTCACACCTTCTTCTTCTTTTTCAATGGCGCCGTGCCATTCGCCGGTTTTGCCAATATCCGATAGTTCCAGCATTGGGATTGAGGCCAATGCGGTTGAGTCATCTTCGCGTTGTTGATATTCGATGAGCTCCGTGGTTCTTTTTACCAGTGAATCTTTTTGTTCTTGGGTCAGGGTACTTGTGTAAGTTGTTAATTCGTCTGTTACCTGACGGTTGAGTTCTGATTGCAGCCCTTTTTGCGGGTTGAGGGTCAATAGGAGCGAATGGGGGTTGTTGAGAAAGTATTGTTTGATGACCGTTTGCAAATAACCACTTTCGATGCCCTCTTTCAGGTTTTTCAAATAAGCTTCGTACTCTAACCCTACGTATGGGTTTTGAGCAAACATCCAGTTGCTCATGTTCATAAAAAAGTACATCAGCCCTTTGTGGGGCGTGTCGCCTTCTCGCAAATTGAATTCCATCCGGTTAATGATACCTTGCAACATGGCGCTGTCAAGGCCATTTTCGGCGACTTTCTTGAGCTCGGCCATTACGATGTCGTAGAATTTGTCGGCATCATTGGGATTGGCATTTAACACGCGGATTTCAAAAACGTTTTGCTGCATTTCCGACATTGCCGCGCTCACTTCTTGTCCGATTCCGGCATCGAGTAATGCGCGACGTAGTGGTGCCGACTCTTGGTTGACGAGTGCTTCGGATAACACATCAAGCGCTTTGACCAGAGCCAGATCGGTGTTTTGTCCTGTAACAAAACTTAAACTCAGGAAGGTTTTGTTTTCAGGCGTTTCGTCATCTGCAAGCGGATAGGGTTTTACTTCGCGTTTCATTTGGGCAAACGGAGCTTGCATAGGAATGGTGACTTCAGTGGGGCTTTGGGTATATTCCGAAAGGTAAGCCTCATCGATGAATTGTAGCTCCTTATCCAAATCGGCATTGCCATATAATAATATATAGCTGTTGGAGGGATGGTAATATTTACGATGAAAATCAAGAAACTTTTCATACGTCAGTTGAGGAATGGCAGCAGGATGTCCCCCTGATTCATGACCATAGGCGTTATCGGGAAACAGGATGCGTTGCTTTTGATATTCGAGTTCGCTGAGGGGGTTTGAATAAACGCCTTTCATCTCGTTGTAAACCACTCCTTTGTATTCAACTACGGATGAGGTGTCTTGCATTTCGTGATGCCAACCTTCCTGCATGAAGATTCGCTCGTCAGTGTATATCAATGGGTTAAACACCGCATCGAGGTACACATGCATCAGGTTAAAGTAGTCTTTATCGTTCATGCTGGCGACCGGATACACCGTCATGTCGGAACCAGTCATGGCGTTGAGAAAGGTGTTTAGTGACCCCTGTAGCAGTCGATCGAATGGACTCTTGACCGGAAAGTTTTTAGAGCCGTTTAATACCGAGTGTTCAATGATGTGAGGTGTGCCACAATCATCTTCGGGAACGGTTTTAAATGCGATGCCAAAAGTCTTGTTGGCGTCATCGGACATGATTTTAAACAGGCGGGCTCCGCTTTTTTCGTGTTTAAAATAGAGGCATTCGGCATTCACCTCTTGTACAAATCGTTTTTCAATCAGCTTAAAGCCATGGTAACTCTTTCCGGTCATATATGTTTTGTTTGTGTGGCACCCCATCCAAAGAAGGGGGAGCAAAATTACGATTCCTATCCACCATGTTTGTTTATCAGGGGATGGTTTTTTTGGCATTTTCAATCTGGATGTTTTCATATGTATAAAAAAAGTATCAAGATGCAAGACGATGAGGGTTTTTAATCATCTTTCTGTGTGTCGCTTGGTGATCGTCATGATTGTATTATGTGTTTGAAATTTTGTATGTGGGTGTTTTCTGTCTTTTGTCCACGAGATCGATCTGCGCTTTGCGAAGCAAAAAATTTCACGAATTTTTCACTTGGTTATAGCCCCTGGCGTTTTGCAAAGCAAATAAAGCGACTGTGTCGAATTACATGAATCATGGAGTTTTGATCGAAACTTAATGATGATGGGACTGATGTACTACTTGTGCACTTCTTCCAATTACCATGTTCCTGTGTGTCGTAAATCATACTTCCCTTGTGATGGTTCCTAACCATTTTATGGGGAGGTTTAGGTTGTTTGGCGTTTAAATAAATACAACTAACCGACTTCCATTCATCTTAATTCACAAACATTTTTCAATCATTTGTTTTTACTCTGACAATCAGTATTTTTTGTCATCAGGTTTACAAATTTATAAAAGATTCATCTAAAAGGCTCGGAATTCTTACAACTTGATGAAATGGTTCGCTTGTCAGATACCTTTTAGGGTGAATTCAATTGTTAAACAATCATAATTTCACGTTTATTCACACATCTTCCGGTTTGTTGCACGAACATTTGGTTAACTTTAATATAAATCAATGAATGGATGCCCCAGCGGCCAAAGGCTGAATTCTTACAGGGTGTTTTATAAAAAGATCATACGAAAGGTCTTTATAGTGAATAGCACCAGATTTATTTCATTCCCTCGACCCATGCCAGAGTAACATCCCGGGTAAAAACAACTGACACTTCTCACAGCGGATGCTTTGCATTCGGATTTTAAAACGTAGATGAACGACTTTTTAAAAAATGAGTGATGGAAGTAAAAAAATCACCCCAAGCTGATCTTGAACGTAAAAAATCCATGTTTTTACAAATAGGTTTTGTGGTGGCCATTTCGGCCGTTTTAATTGCTTTTGATTGGAGTACGGCTGATGTGTCAGCTTCGACTCTTGTATCTGACGATGGCTCTTTTGACGATATGGTGCTGCCGCCCATTACACGCCCCATGGAAGTCACCCCGCCACCCCCGCCAGCCCCGCAGTTGGTCGACGTTATTGATATTGTCACGGATGATATCCCGGTGGATGACGCGGATTTTGATTTCACGAGCGAAGGTGGAGACCAAGCCATGGTGGATTTCATTCATGTGAAAGTCCCCGACGAAGATGTAGATGACACTTCCATTTTTATCGTTGTTGAAAAGATGCCGCAATATCCAGGAGGTGACCAAGCCTTAAAACGTTATTTGGCTGAGTCGGTGGTATACCCCGTTTCGGCTCGTGAGACCGGGATCAGTGGACGTGTTTATGTGTCGTTTGTTGTCAATAAAAAAGGTGAAGTTGTGAACGTGACTGTAGCCCGTGGTGTGCATCCCAGCCTTGATCGCGAAGCGCTCCGTGTGGTGCAGTCGATGCCCAATTGGACGCCCGGTGAGCAGCTCGACAAGAAAGTGAATGTGTCGTACACCGTGCCTATCAATTTTGTACTTCGATAGAGAATCGATTGGCAAGCGAAGCGGGCATTTCAATGTTGTTCTTCAAACACCATGTTTCAAAGTACAATGTGCTTACACAGACACTTTAAACATGTTCGTCTCGCTGCATCGCCTGACCCTGTCAAGATTTGAACAATTCTTTAGAAATGATTTTTTCTTTGAAAAACCATGTAAAGATGTGATAGTTTTAAAATTATTGTTCTAATTTTAGGGTCGCATTTCCAAAGGGTTGGCCATTCTGTTTTTGACGATGGTTCAACCAACGGTATGTTTTTTAAAAGCTTTAGAATCAACTGTAATAATGAACTTATGGAAGTAAAAAAGTCGCCCAAGGTTGATCTGGAGAACAAAAAGACATTGTTTATGCAGGTGGGGATGGTTGTTGCATTATCAGTTATTCTGATTGCATTTGAATGGACCAGCTCTGATGCTAAAAAGTCTGAGTTCGACAGTATCCAGGAAGCAGCGGTTGAAGAGGAGATTATCCCCATCACGCGGCAGGAAGAAATGAAACCCCCTCCACCGCCTCCACCGCCGCGCGTCAGTGATGTATTGACCATTGTGGAAGATGACGTGAAATTGGATGAAGAGCTTGACCTGAGAGAGTTCGAAGAAAAAGAAGAGGTTGTCTTCACCAATATGGTTGCACCCCAAGAAGAAGAAGAGGCCGATGCCCCTGTATTCTTTATCGTGGAAAAAATGCCTGAGTTTCCCGGTGGTAATGAAGCATTGCAACGTTACATTGCTCAGTCCATCAAATATCCTGTGATTGCACAGGAGAATGGTATCCAGGGACGTGTTTTTGTATCGTTCGTGGTAAATGCCAAAGGACAAGTGGTGGACGTGAAAATTGCCCGCGGGGTTGATGCCAACCTCGATAAAGAGGCCATCCGCGTGGTTATGGCCATGCCAACCTGGACGCCCGGTGAACAGCGCGGTAAAAAGGTGAAAGTTTCTTACACCGTGCCCATTAACTTTGTGTTGCAATAAGCTCGAAAACTTATTTAAATTTGCACCCGGTCATGTTTTCATGGCCGGGTTTTTTATTTCCTTTTTCATGATCGATAAAAAAGCAATCCAAAACGAGCTCGAACGCGTAGTGCTCATTGCCGTTAAAACGCCCGATGTATCAGAAGCGCAAGTCCAGGAATATCTCGACGAGTTGGCCTTTTTGACCGAAACGGCCGGTGCCGTGCCCGAAAAACGATTCGTTCAGAACCTTCAGCAACCCGATAAACGCACTTATGTGGGATCCGGTAAATTGGAGCAGATCATCGACTATTTGAAAATTCACGAGATTAATACCGTGATTTTTGACGATGAACTATCCCCATCTCAGTTACGAAATCTCGAGCGTGACATGCAGTGTCGTGTGTTGGATCGCACCAATCTCATTCTTGATATTTTTGCGCGACGTGCTCGTACGGCTCATTCGAAAACTCAGGTTGAACTGGCTCAATATCAATATTTACTACCCCGTTTGACCCGCATGTGGACTCACTTGGAGCGTCAGCGTGGCGGGATTGGAATGCGTGGTCCCGGTGAAAAGGAAATTGAAACCGACCGTCGTATCATTCGCGAAAAAATTGCCCGACTTAAAGAAGAGATGGAGCTTATCGACCGCCAAAAAAGCACCCAACGTCAAAACCGTGGCAAAATGGTGCGTGTGGCGCTGGTGGGTTACACCAATGTGGGTAAATCGACCCTGATGAATGTTTTGAGCAAGTCGGAGGTATTTGCCGAGAACAAGTTGTTTGCAACCCTCGATACCACCGTGCGAAAGGTTGTCATCGATAATTTGCCCTTTTTGCTGGCCGATACCGTAGGTTTTATCCGTAAGTTGCCTCATCACCTGGTGGAATCGTTCAAATCCACCCTCGATGAAGTACGCGAAGCCGATTTGTTAGTGCATGTGGTGGATATTTCACACCCCGGCTTTGAGCAGCAGGTGGAAGTGGTGACCCAAACATTGCGCGAGATTGATGACTCCGACAAGCCCACCATTATGGTGTTCAATAAGATTGATGCATATTCGTTCAAGCCCAAGCAGGCCGACGATCTCACGCCCCTGACGCGGGAGAATCTCTCGCTTGATGACTTAAAACAGACTTGGATGGGGAAGAATCCTTCAACCATTTTCATCTCGGCCATTAACAAGGTGAACTTTGTGGAATTCCGAAACTTGCTGTATCAGGAAGTGAAGAAAATTCATGTGACGCGTTTCCCCTTCAATGACTTTCTTTACGACGATAGCTACGATGCCGAGAACGACGTTGAGTAACTTTTTTGTTATTCCTTGTTGAGGCATTTGATTCGCCTCATGATGCGATTTCCTGCTTCGTCGGTGCAGGTAATGGTGTGCGTACCTGTCGTGAGTTGCATTCCCATTTGATGATATTGGCTGGTCTCCCCCAGATAAATGTTGTTGGCATACCAATAAACTTTGCTTGTCGGATTTCGGTGTGCTATTTTCACCACCACTTGTTCATTGTCTCCCTGAATATTTTTGGGGATATATACAGCCACGTTTTGCGTTGGGTAAATGAACTCCATGGGGCTCAGTGTCTCATCGATGCAGCCGTTGAGCATCGGCGGTAGTGTATTGTAAAGGGGCGATTTGTGTCGGAAATACCATTCCGTCAGCGGAGGCAATACAAACCATTTTCGGGTGAGCATGTGCGATGGTGAGTAACAGTCGGATGTAACGCGATATCTCCCCGATTGATCCAGGTGTACCAAGTGGTGGTAGGGGCAAGGTTTTGGGCGGGTTTCACAATGAGGCACCAGCATGGTGTCGGCCACTTCGCAATTGGGGCCTGCAGGCATTCCCGAGTGGCGGCATACGGCCACCTCGTTGAGATCGTCGAGAGGTGTTTGAAACCACGATGTTGAAGGTAACAACCGAAATAAGTCGAACATGATTGGAGCCGCAGCTGACCCTCCGGTAATGCCAGGTCGCCCTTCGCCATCGGCGTTGCCAACCCACACGGCCACAGTGTATTCGGGAGTGACTCCAATAGCCCAGGCATCGCGGAAGCCAAAGCTGGTGCCTGTTTTCCACGCAATTTTTTGTGATGAGGCAAATGCCTCCCATCCCGATTCTTCTTCCGGCCGATTAAGTCGTGTCATGGCATCGAGAGTGAACCACAATGCGCCTGCCGTCAGCCATGTGGGTACCGTTGAAAGGTTTTTACCGATGGTGAGGGTGTCGTGTTTGTTTAGCAATGGCATTGAAAGGTCGGCTGCATCGTAACGACTTTGTCGGGGCACATAACCTTGCACAATGCGGGCAATGGAAGAGTACACCCCTGCCAGTTCCCATAATTTCGTTTCCCCGCCGCCCAAGATTAATGAGAGTCCGTAATGATTGGCCGGTTTTGGAAATGATGTAAAACCGGTCTTTCGTAGGAACTGTAAAAATCGTTCTGTGCCAAAGTTGTCCTGCATCAGAACAAAGGGGATGTTGAGCGAACGAGCCAGTGCTTCGTCGGCTCGAACGGCTCCATCGTAACTACGATTGTAATTCTGGGGCGAAAAATCACTGTAGTATGTGGGGACATCTTTTATAAGTTGGCGCGGCCAAATGAGGCCGTCGTTCAGCGACGCAGCGTAAAGCAGTGGCTTGAGGATGCTGCCTGAGCTGCGTGAGGACTGAATGACGTCGACCTGGTTGCCATGATCGGCATTGTTTTTATCGGGTAACGTGTTGCCCACGTAAGCCAGCACTTTGGCTGTTTGGTTGTCTATGATGATGGCGGCTGCATTGTGCACCTGATTGAGTCTGAGTGTTCGGGCATGTCGTTCCACCACCGCGATGGCTTGCTGTTGTGTTTTTTCTGTCAGGGAAGATTGGAAGATGGTTCCGGGCGTTTTTTTTAGGGTTGATGCCAGTACATGAGGCGCCAGACGGGGAAGTGTGGCGGGATGCTCAACAATGGGTTCGTCAATTGATAGTTGGTAGTCGAGGGTATCGATGACCTTTTTTTCCAACAATCGGTTCAGTAAACGGTCGCGTTTCGTTTTGAGGGTGTTACGGTTTCGTCCGGGGTGTACCAGTCCGGGAGCATTGGGCAAAACAGCCAGTGTGGCTGATTCAGCCCATGAGAGTTCCGAGGCCGGACAGGCAAAATAACGCCACGAAGCAGCTTCGAGTCCCACCACGTTAGCGCCATAAGGGGCATGGGCTGCATAAAGGGTGAGAATTTCACTTTTGCTCAAGTGTAGTTCCAGCCTTATTGCCCTCACCATTTCAATGACTTTGTTCCATAGGTTGCGTTTGGCCGGACGTGCCAAACGGATGGTCTGCATGGTGATGGTGCTTCCACCACTGATAATTTTCCCTGAGCGAATATTTTGGTAAGCAGCTCGCAACATGGCCAATGGATTTACGCCCGGATGGACATAAAACGATTCGTCTTCAAAGGCCAGCAGACACTGTATGTAGCGCTTAGGCACCGAGTCGGCTACCGGAAACCGCCATTGACCATCATCGGCAATGTGGGCTCCCAGTAAATGATTGTCGCGGTCGGTGACCACGGTGCTGTAAGGGACATCAAACAGGGGGGAAGGCAGGCAAAAATAAAAGGCCGTGAGAAGCAAAACCAAAGCGTACCTAATATATGCGGGTGTACTCAATAACCAATTGAAGAGGTGTAACAATTTGTGTACAACGGAGAACAGCCAACTTTGTCGCATGAAATGTTTCAAAAATAGAGTTAAGCACGCAGCCATTTCATGAGCACGGCAGTCAGATCGCTCATTTTTACCGGTTTGCCCACGTAATCGTCCATGCCGGCATTGATGCAAATGTCTCGGTCACCTTGCAGGGCATTGGCTGTCATGGCCACAATGGGCAATCCCACGCCCAACGAGCGCAATTGGCGAGTCGCGTCCAGTCCGTTGAGCACCGGCATCTGAATGTCCATGAAAATGAGATCGTATAGTTCGCCCTGATGCACGATGCGGTCAATGGCTTCCTGCCCGTTATGGGCGATGATGGTGGTGAGTCCCAGCCGCGACAGCATTTTTTCGGCGATCTTTTGGTTGATGACATTGTCCTCGGCCAGCAAGATGCGTTTGCCCTGAATGTTCTTCAAAAAAAGTTCTTCGTCCATCTCCATCTGTTTGTTGACTTCACGTGCAAACAGTTTGTCGAGCGCATTAAAAAGGGTGTTTTGTTTGAGCGGTCTTTGCAGCACATAGTGATCATTGGCAATAGAGCCGGAGGTGCTCACTTTGCTGTCTGACGAAATGATGATGAACTTGAGTTTCGGGAAGCGTTGACCAATTTCGATCAACAAGCTGAAGTCCTTTTTTTCGAGCAAAATGGTATCAACCATCAAAAGGTTGATGTCTGGGTATTGTTGCAGGATTTCAAGGGCTGTCTTTTCGTCGTTGGCCTCGCAGGTCCTCACGCCCCAGTTGTTGAGTATCTTCTTGCCCAAAAGCAGGTTGGTTTTGTGGTTGTCCACCAACAGCGCCATCACGTCTTTGAATCGCTCGGAGCGTTGTTCCCATTCGGCATCGTATTTTTCGATGGTAAAGGGAAGGTTGAAGTGGAATACCGAGCCGGGTGAATCCTTCGACCATGAAAAGTTGGGGTTGGGGCTTTCGCACCAAATTTTCCCACCCATGAGTTCCACCAACATTTTCGAGATGCTGGTGCCCAAGCCGGTGCCACCGTATTTCCGGGTTGTTGAACCATCGGCTTGCGTGAATGACTCAAATATTTTTTCGATTTTATCTTGCGGGATGCCAATGCCCGAATCCTCGATGGCAAAATGAAGCGTGATGTGGTTGCCCATCTGTTGAATCACTTCTGCCCGAATCACCACTTCGCCTTGAGCCGTGAATTTCACCGAATTGCCTACCAGGTTCACCAGTATTTGGATAAGTCGGCTTTCGTCGCCCACCACTATGGGAGGAATGGTTTCCGACACAGCCGAAATCAGATGAATGCCTTTTTGGTCGGACTTAAAGCTCATTTGTTCAATGAGGTAGTTGATGGTCGACAGAATGTTAAAGGGATACGATTCAATTTTCATCTTACCGGCTTCAATTTTGGAGAAGTCGAGGATGTCGTTGATGATGTTGAGCAGGTTTTGTCCCGATTTGTTGATGATGCTGATGATGTTTTGCTGCTCGCGTGAAAGGCGGGTTTGGGTCAGCAAGTCGGTGGCTCCGATGATGCCGTTCATGGGGGTTTGGATTTCGTGGCTCATGTTGGCCAGGAATTCTGATTTGGCTTTATTCGATTCGGCTTCCTTCTTTTGAATTTCCTTTTGAGCCGTGATGTCCATGAAGGCTTCCAAAAACACGTTGGTGTTGTTGAGTTTCACCGGAATGGTGTTTTTTAGCACTTCGCGATAAATGTTGTTTTCTTTTACCGTCAGCTGTTCTTCTTTGGTAATCACCACCACGCCGCTCACCGGGTCGGTGTAATCGTCCTGGCGCGTGGTTACGAAAAATCGTTCAGCGGGTTGTCCCTGCAACATGGGACGAGCCTCATCCATCGAGGTGAAGCCCATTTGTTTGATGGCCGACTTGTTGAACTGAATGATTTCACCATCGGTGTTCACAATCAGCACACCTACGGGGAGGTTCTCGGTGATGGTGCGCATGGTTTCGTTGGATGTGCGCAGCGATTCGGTCAACGTTTTCACCTCGGTGACATCTTCCTTGATGGCAATGTAATTGGAGATGGCATAGTTATCGTTGAATACAGGTGAAATCATCACTTTCTCCCAAAACAAGGTGCCGTCTTTGCGATGGTTCGAGAGTTGCCCCGTCCAGTTGCGCCCTTCCTGAAGTGTTTGCCACACATGGTCTAGAAAGCGGTTGTCAACTTCGGGCGACAAAAAGAATGGCCGGTTGATGGCCATGGCTTCTTCTTTAGAGTAACCCGAGCTGTTCTCGAAGCCTCGGTTCACATATTCCAAATTGCCCTGTGTGTCAGCAATGATGATGGCCACCGGGCTCTGTTCCACGGCCAGCAACAGTTTCCGGCTGTTGGCCTCGGCTTGTTTTCTCTTTTCAATGAGGTGGTGCACCTGACGAATAAGCCAGGCTGTGATGGCCATGATGACCAGGAAAAAGAAGGCCAGACTCCCGTATTTGTATCGGTTGTATTGCCGCACCATGTTAATGTTCGAGTTGTTGAGGTACACCACTTGCTTGTTGATACTAAAAGAAATGATGTGTTCCAACTGCATGATGTGCTTAAACATCTCGGTCGATTGTGCGGCATAGTCGTTTGCCAGTTTGGCTAACGCTGTTTTGTCAGTTTGGGTCAGGTAGAGCAGGTTGGTGAGGTGTGCCGCGTTTTTGTTCGACAGGGCTTTGAGCTCATTGAGTTTTGGTTTCAATTCAGACACCTGGGGGATGAGTTCCTCGCTTGGGTCGGGTTGGTACTCAATGATTTCGGTTATCTCATCCTGATTGGGTAAGTTTACATTGCGCACGACCGACACAATACCACCTTTCTCAAGGATGTCGAGATAGGTGTGACTGCGCGAAATGAGGTCGTTAATGTTTTTTTGAATAGCCGACAGGTCGTTGGGATCTACAACGGACGCATAACGGTTGAAATTGAGCTGCAGGTGCAGAATGTTCTCCCTCAAAAAACCATCGATTTTTTGTTTTTGTTCCTGGTTTTGAATTTTCTCCTGTATTTGCACCACATAGCGTTTGTTGAAATAACTTTCCACAAACAGCACTGCGATGATTGAAAAAACATACACCCCTACCAGTAACAACAGTTTCTGGATGATGGGTTCATTGATGAATGATGCTTTTTCGGTGGTGCTCATTGATTCCGGAAGGGTTAAAGAGGGTCGAGATGACGAATATACAAAAATAGAAGGTTATTTGAATCGGGTTTTTGGGGACTTGGTATGGATTTATTGAAGATGAACAAAATGGCGCTTGATCCATCGCGGAATTACAATGGCACCAATGATAAGGTAAGGATAGTAGCTTACCATGCGCCATAAGAGCGCCACCACCGTTTCGAGCCCTTGGGGGAGGTTGCCGTTGAGGAATTCTTTAAATATCACTTCGGCAAAGCCACTTCCGCCGGGGGTTGGGGTGATGAGCATCATAATCCACATGATGAATTGTTTCCCAAACACCATGATGTGTGAAGTACTGTTGAGATAACTGTATCCGAAAAGAAACAAAATCAGTGCATTGACGACCCAATAACGAGCGGTCCAACTAATGGCCGTGGCTAAAAATGCCTTGAGCCAATTTTTGAACGGCCAGGTTCGGAATTCCAGCGAGGCTTTTATCAGGTCATCGCCCGATTCTCGCGCCTGCGGGCGCCATTTGCGAATAATGGGCAGCTTGAATATCATTAGCAACAGCCACTTGAGCCCTCTGGGATTGACAAAAAGACCATAAAAAACGATGAGCGAATAAATGAGTTTCAGGCTGTATCCTGTGAGGGCGATGATGAAAAAATGGCTCTTGTACCAGATGTCAGCATCACTATCACCAAACGAGAAAAGTCCCGTGCCTCCAATCAGAAGGATGATTAATGGAAAAGTAATGACGAAATATAGTTCGTCGAGTAGAGAAGTCATCAGCACGATGGCCGAACTGCGTCCCAGTGTTACCCCCTCTTTGTTAACAAAAAAGATGGCCACACTGGTTCCTCCCACCGCCGAGGGAGTGATGGCCGAGGTAAATTCCCATAGCATCACAATACTCAGGCATTTCTGCCAGCTCAGTTCCCCATTCGAAAGCAATCGTAGGCGCCAGATGTAACCAAAGTCACGTATCACCATCAATAAAAAGGCAAGGAACAGAAACACCGATGAAGCCATCGTAATTTCGAGCAGGGAAAAGGCTTTGAAATCGATGTCACGAAATAAGTACACGGTAATGCCGGCTCCAATGAGCAGAGGCCAAATGATGCGACCCGGCTTGACTTTATTGAGGATTTTCCCTGAGTTATCGACCATTGAGATGTGTTTGCTGATGGGAGACTAAGGTAATTGAATCGGCCGAAACTAAAAAACAAAAAACCGGATCAATTACTTGACCCGGTTTTGGTGGAGACAAGGGGAGTCGAACCCCTGACCTCTTGCATGCCATGCAAGCGCTCTAGCCAACTGAGCTATGCCCCCTTTTTGCGTTTGCGATGCAAAGATATATCTTTTTCCTTTCCTCCAACATCGGGCCTCAAAAAAATGGTGTTTTTTTTACGCTCCATGGGGCGATGTCTTTATAATCAGCTATTTGGTGTTGGGCGTTTGGGGTTGCGTTGATGAGGTTTTTGTCTGTCATCGTTCGAATGAGAAATAAATTTGACTACATTTACTTGTTAATCAAATTGGAATTGGTTATGCGTGAGGATCTCTATTGCTCATCGAATTTATCCATTGTTGTACGATTGATTTAATTGTGACAGAATAGAAACACGTCTGAAATGGGTAAACCAAACAATTGAATTGCTGACATATTAAATGTGACACATCTAAAAAATGGTATGAAGCGGCATATTATTTAATTCAGTGTTACTTGGTGCTTACTCCGTGTAATAAAACATTGTTTCACTGAGTTACACAATGGAGAATCGCAGAGTTTCACGGAGTAGACGAACCCTTTATTCGAATTAATACTTTTTTAAACACATGAAAAACCTACACACTATCCACATTTTGTTGATGTTAGCCATATCGACGACATTGGTTGGTCAAAAGCTGCCACGTCAATTGCTGAAAGGCGTGCAAATTGAATCGATGACTCGCGATTTGGCCGTGCTGACCTCCGATAGTCTGGAGGGGCGAAATACCCGAGAACCGGGCGCCGAGAAAGCTGCACGATACATTGAGTCGCGTTACCAAAAAATGGGCTTGAAACCCTATGATGGGCAATCGTATCGGCAACGTTTCGATTTGTGGAAAACAAGTTGGCAACCTGTTCGTTTGTCGGTTCGCGGTCAGATTATTGCCGACTCGCTCATTACCTATTTGGGACGCGTGCCTCAAAATGACATGATAAACAGGGATTTGGTGTATGTGGGCGATGCCGGTGATTCTTTGTTGTCGGGCATCGATCTCACTGACAAGATTGCCCTGGTGGCCATGTCGGACATGAAGGTCTCGTATCGTCTTAAGTCGAAACTGGAAGCTGCGGGTGCTTGGGGTATTTTTGCTTTTAACCCGTCGTCACCTTCGCAGTATATGCAAATACGCACCAATTATCTTAAATATCTGAATGCGCTCAATGCCTCCTCTGTTCGTCCTGAAACAGCCACCTCGGGTTCTCGTTTTTACATACTATCCAATGAAGCTGTGATGCTTTTAACTGGTTGGTCTTCTTTGCAATTGACATCTTGTGAGGGGCGTGAGGAATTGCCGGATTCATTCGCTGTTCCTGTTCAATTGCAAACAGCCATGAGCGTGGAACCGGTGCCGGCATGGAACATCATTGGGGTGATCCCCGGCAAGGGTGTCGATAAACAAACCATCGCCCTGACTGCACATTACGATCATGTGGGACGCGACCAAAATGGTGAAATCTGCCGTGGTGCCGATGACAATGCCAGTGGCGTAGCCGCTATTTTGCAAGTGGCCGATGTCATGACCCGAAAGGGCAAGCAACCTTATCACGACATCATGGTTGTGGCCTTCAGTGGTGAAGAAATTGGGTTGATAGGGTCGGCGTACTTTACCAATCATCCTCCGGTGGAGCGTTTTTTAGCCAATGTGAACATCGATATGATTGGCCGGCAGGATACGCTGGGGCACGACAATTACGTGTACATTCTGGGAGCCGATAAAACACCCTGGCTCGATTCGCTGCATCGTTCCATCAACGAACAGACAGTAAATCTTGTGCTTGACGGTCATTATGCCCACGAAACCGGTTCTTCGAGCCTGATGAACCGTTCTGACCATTTTCATTTTTACCGTCAGGACATCCCGGTCATTGCTTTTTTCAGTGGCCTGCATGGCGACTACCACACGCCCCGCGATACCATGGATAAGCTTGATTTGGAATTGATGGCCAAACGCATCAGGCTGGTTTTGGGAACTGTTTATCAAATGGCTGTGCAGCCCGATTTGAGCAGTCATTGATATAGATCATGGTTTGTGATTGAATGATGTGTTCCTTCATTGGTTTTAAAGAAAAGTATCATGTCATCCATATTGCTTGTGCTAATGGTTGTCTTGCATATTGTTGTTTGGCCAATGTTATAAATATCAACACATTATCGTTTGCATATTCAATCATGGGTGTAGAATGTTGAATTTTTCACGTCAATGCATCTCATTACTGTTCATTCACCCGTTTATTTGTTATTTTTATCCGATAGAGCTCAAGCTGTGAAATCTGTGTTTTTTCAGGTATGAGCTCTTTGGGGTTGGTAACACATTCAGGTCAATATATGAGCAGAGCAGAAGGAATCGTCATAAAGTCAACCGGCAGCTGGTATTTGGTGAAACAGGCCGATGGCTCGGTGATTAATTGCCGCATCAAGGGAAAAATGCGGATGGATGATATTAAGAGCACAAACCCTGTTGCCGTGGGTGACTTGGTGGAGTGGGAACCCGAAGAAGAGGGCAATGGCGTGATTGCAGAAATTCGCCAAAGGAAGAATTACATCATCCGGAGAGCCACGAACTTGTCAAAACAGTCGCACATCATTGCGGCTAACATTGATCAAGCCATCCTGATGGTGACCATCAATTATCCCGTAACGACGAGCATTTTCATCGACCGATTTTTAGCTTCGGCTGAGGCTTATCGCATTCCGGTTGTGATTGTGTTTAATAAGATTGACCGTTTTGACCACAAACACATGAAGGAGTTGGAGGCGATTCGGAGTATCTACACCGAAATTGGTTACGAAACAATTCTGTTATCGGCCAAAAAACAGGAAGATATCACCGAGTTTTCCGATTTGTTGACCAACAAGGTGAGTGTAATTGCGGGTCATAGTGGGGTTGGTAAATCGACACTTATCAATCGTATTGAACCCGGTTTAAACCTTAAAACTTCCGAAATATCTGATGCTCATCACAGTGGCAAGCACACCACAACTTTTGCCGAGATGCACCCTTTGCGTCAGGGGGGGTATATCATTGATACGCCGGGTATCAGAGGTTTTGGATTGTATGACATGGCGGAAAACGAGTTGCACCATTATTTCAGAGAAATTTTTGCAGCTTCATCTGCTTGTCAATACAACAATTGTACGCACGTGCAGGAGCCCGGATGTGCCGTGAAGCGCTTGGTAGCTGAGGGTGCCATTGCTGCGAGTCGTTACAACAATTATGTGAACATTTTTTTAAATAAAGACGAAAAATACCGATAGCCTGATCTTGCATAACCCTAGCCCCTTTGTTGCTTATGAAGAAAATTATCCCTGTTGCCCTGGTAACATTGTCGTTGTTGTTTGTACTGAATGTTGTGTTTTATCAGCGTATGTTTCATCGGCAATGTGAGATCGTAGAACAGGAGCTTCAAGCGGATCTCGATCAGGTCCTATCTGCCTTGATGGGAGAAGTCGCACTACAGAGGGATGGCAGTTTCATGATAACTCCGGCTGAACTGGATATATTGATCCATCAGCCCAATCATGCTGAATTGGTGCGCGATCGGTTAGATATTTATTTCCGAACACGTGGCTTATATATCAAACAACTTCGTTTTATTTCTGCGAAGGATGTTTGTTATACCCTAACCCGATCATCTTCCAGTGCCCTGCCTGTTCATTCCGTTGAACAGCAATATTCAGAAAGTCATAAACCATTTGGTGTTTATGTAGATGTTGAAATTCAGAAGGTAGAGTGGCGTTTCCCGATGGTTGAAAGTCTTCCAAATCAGGGTTTCATTGAAGTGAGTTACCCTTTGGATGTTTTCTTTAAACGGGCAACGCAACAACTGCATGACCACCAATTGTTGTGGGTTGAAAGTGAGGACGGGCAGGTGATATTTTCATCGGAGAACTTTGGTCATGGGAAAATTTCGGAGAACCGTGTGCCCTTAATTTCTGATGGTTGCGGAGCGTTGCATGAAATTACAGTTCAACGCGCGACGCAGACGCAAAGCTACTATGCACTCCGACGTCCCATCGCGGGCATAGGACCCGGATGTGTGGCCGTATTATCGGTTCCACGCCAGGTGGTGATGGAGATGGTCAACGAAAACACCTTGTGGATAATTGGGATTTCAATTTTTATGGCGGTGATGGTCATTACCGGCTTTATGGTGCATTTTTATCGGATGGTGCAACATCGGGCTCGTGCCCGCATCTCCCTCGAAGGTGTGCGAAAGGTTATTTATTACCTCCCTTTAGGGGTTATCATGCTCGATCATAAAAAGAAAATTCTTCAGGTAAACCGATGGTTGTTGCAATTGGTTGAGATTGAAGACGAAGATTTTTTTATCAGCCAACAGGTCACCCCTGAGCTGGTATTTAGTCGTGTCACCATTGTTGATGCTGTTCACTACAGTGATGTCTCATCTAAATATGTTATTCGCAAATCTGATGGTCGTGAAGTGGTGATTTTGAATGAAAAAATCCCAATGTACGTTCAGTTCGAGAAATGTTGGGTGGATAGTTATATGATGCTTTCCGAAGAATCGGCACCCGTTGTGAACCGAAGTGCTCAAAACATTTTCGTGGCCAACATTAGTCATGAACTGCGCACGCCTCTTAATGGCATCATTGGCATGATTGACCTGCTTTCGCAAAGTCGTGCCGATACCGGTGACGCTGAGATATTGACTTTGCTTAAACGATCGAGTGATACATTATTAAGCCTGATTAATGACATTCTTGACTTTTCAAAAATTCAGTCCGGAAAGTTTGAAATTGAGGCCATCCCTTTTGACCTTAGTTCCGAATTCATCGAAACCATCCGTTCATTTGAACCCAGGGCTCAGGAACGCGGGCTTGCATTGACCTGGCATGTCGAGGGGGCATTGCCCGAAGATTTTGTGGGAGACCCCATCCGTTTGCGTCAGGTTTTAAATAATTTGTTGTCCAATGCCCTGAAGTTTACACCACGTGGGCAGGTGCACGTGAGTGTAGAACCCACCCGGATGCTCAATGGTAACCCGGGATTGCTCTTTTCGGTGAAAGATAGCGGTATTGGCATTGCAAAGGAAAAGCAACGCGACATCTTTAAGTCGTTTCAACAGGCCGACGAGAGTACCACCCGAAAGTATGGCGGTACCGGGTTGGGAACCACCATTGCCAAGGAGTTGGTTCATTTGATGGGGGGCGAAATTTGGGTGAATAGTCCCGTCAAGTGGGAGATGACCTGTGAATACCCAGGGAGTGAATTTTGTTTTACGTTGCCCATACGTACCATGCGTCATTTGAAAAATATTCCGGTAGACACTATCACCGATTTTCGACATCTGCGGTGCGTGATTGTGACCGATGATGTCATGCAGGTACAGATTATGCACAGTAATGCCAGTGCCCTTCATATCGATTGCCGGATTATGTCGCCCACGCAGGAAACCATCGACATGCTTCGTACCAGCCGTCGTTTTCATTTGTTGGTCATTGACAATCGCCCCGATTTTGACGGCCTGGTTTTCCTTCAGGAACTGTATAATCATCATTTGCATCGCAATTACATCATACTGTTTCAGAGCAACGATCAGCAAAACACCAATACGGGCGTTGCTCGTCGTTTGGGTGCCGATGCCTATCTTCGTAAGCCGGTTAAATTGGTGGTGTTTCGGGATTTTCTTTTAAAACATTTTCCTCATATCGAGAATCGGGTGAAAGTAGATGCCGCTGAATGGTCGCATCATGCCCTGAGAATTTTGGTGGCTGAAGATAATTTATTGAACCAGAAAGTGATTCACAATCTGTTTCAGAAGTTGGGTTTTGATATTGATGTGGCTACAAACGGGCAAGAGGCCGTTGATTTGGTTCTTGATAAGCAGCACGACATTGTTTTTATGGATGTGTATATGCCTGTCATGGATGGCATTGAAGCTTCGCTGAAGTTAAAGAAACACCACTATCGGGGAACCATTGTTGCCATGACCGCAAGTAACGATGTGGGAGAACGTCGTCGTGCCCTTGATGCCGGCATGGATGACTTCATCAGTAAACCGGCTCGCCTCGACGACATTCAGCGAATGTTGGTTAAGTGGTGCAGTCGGGTTTCTCAAGCTTAATGAGTGTATCACCCTTTGTCAACATATTTGTATAGACTTTTTCAATCATGAGTTTTTATTCCCGAAAAAAACGGTGGAAATATTTTTTGTTGTTGACGGCTCTTTTTATTGGTGGGTTTACCCTATGGTACACCAATGGGTTGGTCGAGATTATTAAGCAGGATGAGCACCGAAAGATGGAGATTTGGGCTGAAGCCATTCGTGTTCTCACGGTGTCGGACGGAAGTGAGAGCGCCCCAATGATGAACTTGATTAACAAGGTGATTGCTGAGAATCGCACCATTCCGGTGATTCTGATTGACCATGCAGGCCAAGTTCTCTCGTACAACAACCTGGATGCCGGACGTGAAAACGATGTGCAGTATCTGATGAAAGAGCTTGAGGCCATGAAACATCATGGTGATCATATCTTTATTGATTTGGGCGAAGGGGAAATACAATATTTGTATTATCGCGATTCGGTGCTGCTTCAGCAGTTAAAATGGTTTCCGATGGTGCAGATGCTGGTCGTGGCCGTGTTTATTATTGTAGCCTATATGGTATTCAGTGGTACGCGCAAGGCTGAGCAGGATCAGGTATGGGTGGGTATGGCTAAAGAAACGGCTCATCAGTTGGGTACCCCTACTTCTTCGTTACTGGCTTGGGTCGATTTGTTGAAAATGAAGCAGGTAGAGCCCGATTTGGTGGGAGAGATGGCCAAGGATGTGGAGCGTTTGCGCATCATCACCGATCGGTTTTCAAAAATCGGCACTCAGGGTGATATGCAAATGCTTGTGTTAAGCCAAACCATTGGAGCAACGTTGGACTATCTGAAAAAGCGAACTTCTTCTCAGGTTCATTTTCACCTCAATGAGGGTGATGCATGTTATCAAGCGTTCATTAATCCGGTTCTTTTTGAGTGGGTTATCGAAAATCTTTGCAAAAATGCCCTTGATGCCATGGGTGGGAAGGGTGATATTACCATCTCGCTTTCTGATCACAAACAATTCGTGTGCATTGACGTGAAAGACACCGGGAAAGGCATCCCCCGGCATCGTTTCAAAACGGTGTTTCAACCCGGTTATACGACAAAAAAACGGGGTTGGGGATTGGGTTTGACATTGGTGAAGCGCATTGTTGAGCAATATCATAAGGGTAAGATATTTGTGGCGAGCTCTCAACCGGGTGAAGGATCCACTTTTCGTATTCTTTTGCGAAAAGGTTGATAATTGAGCTGAAACCATTTATCTTGGGATGCGTATCAATCATTTTTTATAACAGCTATTTTATACTAAAATCCTTGACGATGAGACATTTTTTTACACAATCCATGCTTTCAGTAGTTCTGCTATTGTTTGGTGTTCTTGGACATGCCCAAATTCGAACAGTTTCGAATACCCAAATTGTCCGCGAGCATCAAGAATCCTTTTCAGGTGTAAAAAGCGTAAAAATAGATGCACAATTCAGCAAAGAAGATGTGACTGGCGACTCCGGCAGTGAATTGAAGGTCAATGGGAAATTAATGTCCGATCTCAAGGATGACAACTATCAGGTGGTATCTGATGTGGTTGATGGGGTAATATCCATCAGTGTTCGTTATCCTGCACAGGGTTGGACGACTCATTCCGGGGAATTATCCATCCTGTTGCCTGAAGGAATTATCCTGGAGGTAATTACCACTTCAGGGACTGTAAATGTTTCTGAATTAAAAAACAACGAGGTAAAAGTAACCACTCGCAGCGGTGGCATTGAAGTAAGTAATGTGGTCGGAAATTTGAAAACAATGACTGCAACGGGCACTACCCGTGTGAACAACGTGAAGGGAACTGTTTCTCTCAATTCAAAGAATGGTGCGCAGCACCTTCAGGATGTGACCGGCGATGTGTCGGTTGCATCTACCGAAGGAGAGTTGCGTTTAACCAACGTGACCGGACAGGTTCGGACTGAGTCCACCTCGGGCAACCAAACTCTGTTGCAAATTAAGGGGGCTATTCGCGGAAAGGCTGTTAACGGGAACGTGAAGGTTTCTGAGTCGGAAGGAGAAGCCGCTGTGGTGACTTTTGCCGGAGCCATTAACTTTCATAACTTTAAAGGCACGATGAATCTGAATTCTACCACCGGAGAGCAAGTGGGTTCACGAATAACCCTGACCGGTTCGTCAAATTACAAAACCACCGAAGGACGTATCCGCATGACCATGCTCAATGCGACCGAAGAGTTGACCTTTAATTGCAAGTCGGGCACTGCCTTTATTCAAGCACGTGGCGTGTCAAAGAAAAAGAAGCTTAATTCGGGTAAAGGATCTATTGTGGTGACATCCGAATCTAACACCGGCGGTCAGGTATTTAATTGATTGCCATTGATTTTATCATAAAACCCCGTCGGTTCATGCGACGGGGTTTTTTATTTTCCGGATGAGCATTCCCGATGTTGAAGTGCAAAGGTGTTGTGTTTCAAAAAATCACCTTCATAAATCCGTTTTTTGCAATTAAGTTGCTTATTTTGCAAAACATTTCAAAAAAGCATCTATGGTAAAGAAAGATGACAACAAGCCGAATTTTGCTTTGAGCAAAGAAAATTACGTGCTAATGGCCATTGGTTTTGGCATCATTATATTGGGTTTCATCCTTATGGTGGGGGGGCGGTCATCCGATCTCAATGTGTTCAATGCCGATGAGGTTTATGGTTGGCGTCGTATTACGTTGGCTCCTGTGATTGTGTTGATTGGCTTTTTGTTCGAGATTTATGCCATCATGAAGAAGCCGAAAGGCGAGTAATTCTTCTTGCTTTTTCTCATTTTCAGTCATTCATTTTTTAACGTTCCTGCTGCAAGGCGAGTTATTTCGTTTGCAGGGGGATTATTTTGTTTTTTATGAACACGCTTGAAGCCATTGTTATTGCAATTGTTGAGGGGTTGACAGAGTTTTTACCCGTATCATCGACCGGGCACATGATTATTGCCCAAAAGTTGTTGGGTGTTCAGAGTACTGATTTTGTGCGACTTTTTACGGTTGGTATCCAATTGGGAGCCATTTTGTCGGTGGTGATGCTTTACTGGCGTAAGTTTCTGGCTCCGTTGTCGCAGAATGCTGCTTCACAAGATGCACCGTCTTTGGTGCGCATGGAGGTGAAGTTTCGGTTTTACCTCAAATTATTGTTGGCATTTGTTCCGGCAGCTTTTTTTGGGTTGGTGTTTAAATCGGTGATTGATACCATGCTCGAGAGTGTACTGGTTGTTGCCATTTCGTTGGTGGCAGGTGGCGTGGTATTGTTGTTTGTCGATAAGTGGTTTAACAATCAGCCCGATTCGGACGAAGAACCCACTTACCCAAAGGCTTTTAAAATTGGACTCTTTCAGGTGATTGCCATGATTCCGGGTGTCAGTCGTTCTGCTGCCACCATTATTGGGGGGCTCACGCAAAAAATGTCGCGCAAGGCTGCTGCCGAATTTTCTTTCTTTTTGGCTGTCCCCACCATGGCAGCCGCTACTGGTTACGAATTGCTTCAAACATGGCAGTTGATACAGCCCGGCGACTGGCCCATATTCATTCTTGGAAACGTTGTGGCGTTTGTGGTGGCGCTTTTGGCCATCAAAGGTTTTATTTCGTATCTCACTCGACATGGGTTTAAAGTGTTTGGCTATTATCGCATCGCGGTAGGTGTGATTATTTTGCTACTCCTGGCTTTTGGGGTCGATTTAAACATGGTCGGATAAAACCTTTCGTGAGGCTGCACGTTCAACGTTTATAGTTTGGGTGTAAACTTGGTGGCAAATATTCATAACATCCAAACACAGAGCATTACAACCATTAACAACATACAATGATAGATTACCTCGAGGGCGAAATGCTGCTTTTCGACAAACCATACGAATGGACTTCATTTGATTTGGTGAATAAAATCAGGGTTAAACTCAAACATACCCTGCGCAAGAAGAACATTAAGGTGGGACATGCCGGCACGCTTGATCCGTTGGCCACCGGACTCATGATTGTCTGCACCGGTAAAGCCACCAAACGCATCGATCAGCTTAGCGGACTCGACAAAGAATACGTGGCAACCATTGAACTGGGTGCCACTACGCCAACTTACGATTTGGAATCGAACGTTGACAATCGATTTCCCACGGAGCACATCACTCGCGAAGTGATTGAAGCGGTGTTGTGCCAGTTTAAAGGCGATATTGAACAGATGCCTCCCATTTATTCGGCCATCAAAATTAAGGGCGAAAAAGCATACGATTTGGCCCGTCGTGGCGACAAGGTCGAGCTCAAGCCCCGTCCCATTACCATTCACGCCTTAGAGATTCTTGACTTTGAGATGCCTCGATTGGTTGTCCGGGTTCATTGTTCCAAGGGCACCTACATTCGGTCGTTAGCCCACGACATTGGACAGGCGCTCTCATCGGGTGCCCATCTTACCGGGTTGATTCGCACACGAATTGGTGAATTTTCTTTGGATGGGGCTCAGAAAATTGAAAATTTTGTGAGAAATTTGCAATTGGCTGAAACAAATGAGTAATTGCTCCGTATAAGGTATCCCGGCTTAGCCGGATGCCTTGTTAATAACTATTTTTTTAAATAACGTTTTTGGTATGAAGCTGTCAAAGTTTAAGTATAAGCTCCCCGAAGAACTCATCGCCCTTCACCCGGTTGATAACCGTGATGAATCACGTATGATGGTTGTTGATAGAGAAAAGAAAACCATTGAGCACAAGATCTTTAAAGACTTGATTGATTATTTTGATGATCAGGACGTGATGGTTTTCAATAACACCAAAGTGTTTCCGGCACGACTTTACGGCAACAAAGAGAAAACAGGAGCCGAAATTGAAGTGTTTCTGCTTCGTGAGCTCAATAGTGAGATGCGATTGTGGGATGTGTTGGTGGATCCGGCTCGAAAAATCCGCATTGGTAACAAACTTTATTTTGGTGAAGACGACAGTTTGGTGGCCGAGGTGATTGACAACACCACCTCGCGTGGTCGTACCTTGCGTTTTTTATTTGATGGCAGTCACGAGGAGTTTAAGAAAACTTTATATGGACTGGGCGAAACGCCTCTTCCCAAGTTTATTAAGCGCGATGTGGTTCCTGAGGATCGCGAGCGTTATCAAACCATTTTTGCCAAGCACGAAGGTGCGGTTGCTGCCCCAACTGCGGGAATGCACTTTAGTCGGGAGTTGCTCAAGCGACTGGAGATTAAAGGTTTGCATTTTGCAGAGGTGACCTTGCACGTCGGTCTTGGTAATTTCCGTGCCGTGGATGTTGAGGATTTGACCAAGCATAAGATGGATTCTGAGCAAATCATGATTACCCAGGAGGCCACCGAAATCATCAACAAAGGTAAGGACGACCGTCGCAAAGTGTGTGCCGTGGGAACCACGGTGATGCGCACGCTTGAAAGCTCGGTTTCGACCTTCGGCCACGTGAAGCCTTTTGAGGGATGGACCAATAAGTTTATTTTCCCTCCTTACGATTTCAATGTGGCCAACTGCATGATTACCAACTTTCATCTCCCATTGTCCACATTAATGATGATGACCAGTGCTTTTGCAGGTTATGATTTGTTGATGGATGCTTATAAAGAGGCGGTGAAAGAAAAGTACCGTTTTGGAACCTATGGCGATGCCATGCTCATTCTGTAAAATGAGTTTTCGTAACATATTTAAAAGCACGACCTGGGTCGTGCTTTTTGCATTTTGATGGTAATGAAAAAACCGGCACACCCTCTAATGAGAAAGTGTGCCGGTTCGTAAATGGTCACATTAGCGTGCTTAGATTTCGATGACTGTTACCCAGCCATAAGGGTCGGGTTCGTCACCATATTGAATGGCGCGCAGTTTTTTATAGAGCATTTCGCAATTTTTTCCCGGGTTGCCATCTTTGCTGAAGATGTAACTTTTTCCGGTGTCAATGTCATCAATTTTACCAATGGGGCTGATGACAGCAGCGGTACCACAAGCTCCGGCTTCTTCAAACGTTTCAAGTTCTTCGAGGGGAATGGGGCGGCGTTCGGCTTTTAAGCCCATGTCCTGTGCCAACTGAAACAGACTCTTGTTGGTGACCGATGGCAATATGGACTTTGACTCGGGGGTGATGTAAGTATTGTTTTTAATGCCAAAAAAGTTGGCTGGGCCGCATTCATCGATGAATTTTTTCTCGCGGCTGTCCAGGTAAAGCACTGCGGAATAGCCTTTGTGATGGGCTTCTTCGCCGGCAACCAAACTCGCCCCGTAATTGCCTCCGGCTTTAATGTTGCCTGTACCCAGTGGTGCAGCACGGTCGTGAAGGCGCGTAATCATCATGTTAGTGGGTTTAAAACCGGCCTTGAAATAAGGGCCAACGGGGGTCACAAAAATGATGAACAGGTATTCGTCGGCAGGTGACACACCTACTTTGGCGCCGGTTCCAATGAGCAGCGGACGGATATAAAGTGAAGCCCCTGATTCGTATGGAGGGACAAAGCGTTTGTTCAGTTCGATGGCTTTTTGCACGGCATTGCAAAAGAGTTCCTCCGGAACCGGAGCCATCAGCAACCCGTTGGCTGAGTTTATCATGCGCTGCGCGTTTTCTTCCATACGGAATACACGCACTTTGCCATCTTTCCCTTCAAAAGCTTTGAGACCTTCAAAGGCTTCCTGACCGTAGTGCAAGCAGGTGGCTGCCATGTGCATGCTAATCATCTCGGAGGAATGAATCTCCAGTTCACCCCATTTGCCGTCCCGGTAGTAGCAACGGACATTGTAATCAGCTTTCATGTAGCTGAAACTCAGGTTGCTCCAATCAATTTCGCTCATCTCTAAGTGTTTTATTTTCTGACCATATTCTTCGGTGCTAAAAATAGCACTTTTAGGCCATTGATAGGATGATGAATCGTCAAATATTGACCGTTGTAAGTGGTTTTTTGTGTCAAATTCCGGGGTGAATTGCCCGTTGTTGATTTAGATTCGGTCATTGAACGGTTTTTTGTCGTGTTTGATGTGGTTTTTTGGGAACCTTTTTAAATGAAAAAACCCGGCAAACATAGTTCTGCCGGGTTTTTTTTATGATCGCAATCGAATTAAATCAACTGATTGGTTTGTGTGTCGGGAAAGATGAAGGTGGGCTTGAATTTTTTAGCCTCTTCAAACTCGAGGGTGGCGTATGAAATAATGATCACGACGTCGCCAACGGCTACTTTACGGGCTGCGGCGCCGTTGAGGCAAACCACTCCACTGCCTCGTTCCCCTTTGATGACGTAAGTTTCGAGACGTTCACCATTGTTGTTGTTGACCACCTGTACCTTTTCGTTTTCAATAATGTTGGAGGCTTCCATCAAAGCCTCGTCGATGGTGATGCTGCCCACGTAATTCAGGTTTGCCTCGGTGACCGACACATTGTGAATCTTCGATTTAACAACCTCAATAAGCATGATTTACTTTTTTTTGTATATGATATTATCTATCAGTCTGACGTTGCCGGCGAAAACCGCGATGCAACCTACAATATAATCGGATTTGTCCCAGTTGTCAATGCTTTGTAGCGAAAAACCATCCACGATATCAAAATATTCAACCTCTAAACCCGTTGATTTGTTCACTGTGGCTGTTACTTCATTTTTGACCTCCTTAACGGAACGGTGACCGGCAAAGTTACATGATTCCATTAATGTTTTGGCAATCACAGGCACGATTTTTCTTTGTTCGGGTGTCAAAAGGGTGTTGCGCGAACTCATGGCCAGGCCGTCAGCTTCACGAATGATGGGGCAGGGGACAATTTGAACCGGCAGTTGCAACTGTTTCACCAGTTGAACGATGATGGCCAGTTGCTGAAAATCTTTTTGCCCGAAGAAGGCCATGTCGGGGCGAACCATGTCGAAGAGTCGGCTGACGACTTGTGCCACGCCATTGAAATGACCCGGACGATGTTTGCCTTCCATCACTTTGTCCAGCTCACCAAAGTCGAAGACCCGTGTGTCGGGTTCGGGGTACATTTCGGCGACCGAGGGAGCAAAAACCAAACGACAAGCTGTGCCGGAGAGCAACGCCACATCGCGGTCGAGCGTGCGCGGATAGTTCTCAAGGTCGGCCGCGTTATTAAATTGCGTGGGATTCACAAATATCGATACCACCACTAAATCACAGCTTCGGGCAGCTTCATCTACCAGGCTCAGGTGGCCGGCATGAAGGGCACCCATGGTGGGGACAAAGCCAATCCGGGCGCCGCCTTGACGATGTTCTTTCACAACGTTCTGCAACTCCCCGACTGTTTTTACAACTATCATGGCGTGAAAAAATTTTTCGCAAAGAAAGGAAAAATCTTATAAACGAACGGGGGGTTAACATTTTTTGTCCTCTGCCGATGTCCCTTTCAACATCCCGGCAGGTGCATTGGTCTGATAATGTCGGTCTTGTGTGCCTTTTGTAGAATGGGCTTTTTTTTGTATTTTTGCGCTGTTTTTTATTTCATAAAAGTCACACCAAGTCAAATGGAAAAAGCCAAAGTTCTATTCATTTCACAGGAAATTACGCCCTACCTTCCGGAAACCGAAATGTCCAAAATTGGCCGCTATTTGCCGCAAGGCATTCAGGATCTGGGTAAAGAGATTCGCACTTTTATGCCCCGCTTTGGCTGTATTAATGAGCGTCGCAACCAACTCCATGAGGTTATTCGTCTTTCGGGGATGAACCTGATCATTGATGAAACAGATCATCCGCTGATTATTAAGGTGGCTTCCATTCAAGCGGCGCGAATGCAAATTTATTTTATCGACAACGAGGATTATTTTCAACGCCGTCATACCCTCACTGACTCGAAGGGCAACGAGTTTGAGGACAACGACGAACGAGCCATCTTTTTTGCTCGCGGCTCGCTCGAGACCACTAAAAAGTTGCGCTGGTGTCCCGATATCGTTCACTGTCATGGTTGGTTCACCGCTTTAGCGCCCTTGTATATCAAGAAGAACATGTACGATGACCCTCATTTTGCCAAAGCCAAAATCATTGTTTCCATTTATGATGATGATTTCACGTTGGTTTTTGAGGATACCTTTAAGGAAAAACTGAAACTCGAAGGGGTAGAAGATAAGGACTTGGAAGTATTGCGTCCATGTAATTTCGTGAACCTGATGAAGTTGGCTATCAATATGTCTGACGGTGTAATTCAGGGGAGCAAGGAGATTAACCCTGAATTGAGTCACTATGCCAAAAAATCGGGTAAACCATTTTTAGAATATCACGACGAGGAGACTTATATCCCAGCCTTTAACGACTTTTACGATAAGGTGTTGGCATTGTGATTATTTGAATCTTTTTAGATTCAAAATTTTACATCAACGAATAATTCATTTTTGATCATAAAAAAGGCTGCCCTTTAAGGACAGCCTTTTTTGTGTGTCATGCTTGAGAGGTTATTTTTTTATCAACCCTGCCTCAATCATGTATTCGGCAATCTGCACAGCATTAAGGGCAGCACCTTTATTAATTTGATCCGAAACAGTCCAGAAGGTGAGGCCATTGGAGTTCGAGATGTCCTTGCGCACACGTCCCACGTAAACCGGGTCTTTGCCGGAAAGGAACAATGGCATGGGGTATTGTTTTTCAGCCGGGTTGTCCATGAGTACTACGCCCGGAGCCGCTGCAAAAGCTTTGCGTGCATCTTCTATCGAAACGGGTTGCTCTGTCTCAAGCCAAATTGACTCCGAGTGAGCCCGCATCACGGGAATACGCACGCAAGTCGCGCTCACTTCCACATCGGAGTGCATGATTTTGCGTGTCTCGTGATACATTTTCATCTCTTCCTTGGTGTAACCGTTGTCGGTAAATACGTCCACTTGGGGAATGATGTTCATGGCCAACTGATATGGGAATTTCGACACGGTTACCTCTTCGCCTTTTACCACCTGACGGAACTGTTCTTCGAGTTCGGCCATGGCTGTTGCACCGGCACCACTGGCAGCCTGGTAGGTCGACACGTGGATGCGCTTGATGTGCGAGAGTTTCTCGATGGCGTTGATGGCCACAACCATCTGAATGGTGGTACAGTTGGGGTTGGCAATGATGCGTCGGGGCGCATTGGCGCAATCGGTGGGATTGACTTCGGGAACCACCAACGGGATATCCTTCTCCATGCGGAAAGCGCTGGAGTTGTCAATCATGATGGCGCCATATTTGGTGATGGTGTCGGCATATTCCTTTGAGATGCCTGCACCGGCAGAGGTGAGGGCAATGTCGATGTCCTTGAAATCATCGTTGTGTTGTAACTCTTTCACCACGATGTCCTTGCCTCGGAACGAATAAACCGTTCCGGCACTTCTTGCCGAACCAAACAATACCAGTTCGTCTAAAGGAAATTGACGCTCGGCCAATACGCGCAGGAATTCCTGCCCTACTGCGCCACTCACACCAACAACAGCTACTTTCATTTTTTCTATTGGTTTAAAAAATATTTTTCGGTTAACGGGCCATTCCTTAAATTGTTGGAGCTCTGCCCTTGAGGTAAAATGCAAAAATAGGGATTAATCATTCATGAAACAGTGTATGAAGTGGATTTTAATGTTTTTTTTGGCTTTTGGCGTCGAAGCACATGCACAGTTGAGTTTGACGTTTTCGAACATTGATGAACTCACGTCATCAGGGAGATGTGGCACTCCTGAAAAATTTCAACTGACTCCCGATGGCATGTTACAACTCAATGCTCTCGGTGAAACGTCGGATGCTTGTGTCATGTTCCCGAGTTCGGCCATCGAGGATGGACAATGGCAATGTGATGTAAAAATGGGTTTTGACCCTTCGTCGCAAAATTTTTGCAGGTTTTATATTGCTGCCGATGCGCCTGACCCTGCACTTGTGCAAAACGGATGGTTTGTGGCCATTGGTCAGGCCAATGACAACGTCAGCCTTTGCCGTATAGACAATGGACAGTCTCAGTGTATTATTAACGGCGAGAGCCATCGACTGGCGCGTAACAATGTTGATGTTTCTGTACGAGTAACCTATTCGAACCAAAGTGGCTGGAATCTTGAGACTTTTATTGATGGGCAATGGTTTCATGAAGGCAGTGCATTGTCGCATCCCATTGAGTCGCCAAGATGGTGTGGCATTTATTGTAAGTACACGAACACACGCAGCAATAAGTTTTGGTTCGACAACCTGGTGGTATCAGGCAGTCCGCTCAAGGATCGCGTGCCGCCCCAATTGATTGATTTTAGGGTTCGCAATCAACAATTAATAGAATGTCATTTTTCAGAGCCGGTATTATTGACCTCAGCAACTGCTTTATTGATTGACGCTGAGCAAGTGATGTTGCAATTTGATCCCTCTGTACCAAATAAAGCAACTTGCCATGTTGCAACGCCATTGGCCGATGGGTTCAGTGGGCAGATGCGGTTGTCGGGCATTACCGATTTGGAAGGGAATGTGATGAAGGACACTCTTGTTCTCATCAATTATGTAGCAACCAAAGTGACCAAGGCTTTTTTTCGTAACATGAGTTTGGTGGTCGTTTTTTCTACACCAATGGATGAAACGAATGTGGCGGGTATTCGCATTGATGCAGTGCCATTGTTAAGTACGCCTGGTACACCTAAGTGGGTAAACAACACCACGTTAGTTGTTCCATTCACTGTAGCGCCAATCAACCGGACACGGTATCAGGTTCGTTTGGGGAGGTTATATGATGCCCATGGTGACCCTTTTGATATGCCTGAGTTGGTTGTGCCCTGTTTTGTTCCCGAGCGTTATGATTTGGTCATTACGGAATTAATGACAGATCCTGCCCCACCGGTTAACTTGCCTGATCGGTCGTACATTGAGCTTTACAATCGCAGTGATTTTGACCTTGAAGGTGAGGATTATGCCATTGTTATCAATGAAAAGCGGTACGTTTTGCCTTCGGTTCATATTCCATCACATGATTTTGTGGTGCTTGTGAAGGATGATACAACTCAATGGCCTTGTCCTGTTTTGAAGGTTAAGGGCTTGCCAACGCTACCCAAAACAGCTGGTGAAATAGTGCTACTGGATGCTGGAAATTTGGTGTTAGATGCCATTTGCTATGATGAACAATGGCAGGATGGTACCTTTAAAACTCAAGGCGGTTGGTCGTTAGAGATTATTGACTGCGACAATCGGAGTGGTATGCCCGACAATTGGCACTATTCTGTTTCGACAAACGGAGGCACGCCCGGGTTGCTCAACAGTGTGGATGCCATTTACCGCGACGTTGTTGCGCCTGCCATCGACAAGCTGTTGTTGCCCAACGATACCACACTGGTGGTTTGTTTTTCTGAACCCATGATGGATTTGATCCGTTTGCAAATGGATGATTTAACCTTTGAACCAACGTGTTTTTTAAGCAGTTTGATACCCGACAGCATTTACGGGAAATCGTTGACCATCCGCTTTGCCACACCTCCGACCATTGGGCAACTGTTTGAACTTTCGTTTGATGGAACGTTGACTGATTATGCCTGTAATGGCCTCACTCATGGATTTGTATCCCGTTTTATGAATGCGAAACCTCCTTTGTTAGGAGATGTAAAGTTCAATGAGTTAATGTTTAATCCCTCTGCGGAGGATGTGGATTTTGTTGAAGTGATCAACGTCTCCAATCATGCTGTGTTGATGAATCAGTTGTATTTGACTGCGATGAAGGATGATGTGCCTGAAAAACTTGTTTCGTTGTCAACTGATCCCATCCCCATGTTGCCGGGAGAGCCCTGGGTGTTTTCGGCCAATCGGCATGCCACGTTGTCAAATCATCATTGCGCCTATCCCTGGCGGGTGATGAGCGTGAGTTTGCCATCGATGCCTGACCAAGGTGGCGATGTGGCAATCACGGATCGGTCAGGGAGTGAGATCGATCGCGTTACTTACTTAGAGACATGGCATCATCCCACCTTGGCATCAAAAGTGGGCGTTAGCTTGGAGAGGATGTCTGTTTCTGGAGCGACGCAAAGCTCTTGCAACTGGAGTAGTGCTTCTTCGCTGCGGGGCTATTCTACACCCACTGACCATAACAGTCAGTCAACGTGCGAGATTGCGGCAGATTCGTATGTCTCGTTAACGCCACAACTGTTTACTCCCGATATGGATGGGACGGATGACTACTTATACATCGACCTTGCGGAGAATGCTGCAGGAGGCAATGTAACGCTGCGGATTTATTCAAAAGAAGGGTTGCCGGTGAAACAACTGGCCAACCACGTGTTGGTGGGTAATGGGGAGCGCTTTCGTTGGGACGGAACCGGCGATCAGGGGCAAAGGATGGTTCCCGGCGTGTATGTGGTATGGGTACGAATCGACTACGCCGACGGCCGTTCGGAGGAGCATCGGATGACCTGCTACCTCGGGCTTTCGGCACGGTAGCTCGAGGTGATGTTGTTTGTAGATGGGGACGTGTTGTATTATATTTGGCCTTTCATAAAAAATAATCGCATGGCGACCGTATTTGCATCGCCGCCATTAACCCCTACATTCATGAACGCACGTTTCTCTAGCATCCATCCCTATCTTCAATTGGTGTGGTTTATTGTTTTTGTTGTCATCGGTACGCTGATAGCCAGTTTGTTGACGTCGGCCGCTGCGGTAGCTATGTTTGGTTCGGATGTTGCCGCGATGGCGGGTGAGATGATGCGGAATCCTGATTTTTTGCGAATGGCACAAGTGGCACAAGTGTTTGGTTTGATGTTTGTTCCGGTGCTCACCTTTTATTCTCTGTTTGGTAACGAAGATGATTTTTCAGCCTTTAAGGGACCTCAACAGGGGCGTTTGTTTATTTTGGCCATGGTGGCCATTGGCATCAGTCAGCCGTTAATTGGGTGGAGTGCCCATTTCAACCAACAGATGTTTACTTATTTGCCTTTTGACGACACACGTCAATGGATGGTGAGCAAGGAACGCGAGGTTGCCGACCTGACTTTTTTGTTTCTTAACACCACCGACTGGCGTGTAATGATACTCAATGTGGTGATTATGGCTGTGTTGCCGGCCATCTTCGAAGAATTGTTCTTTCGGGGTGTGATACAGCAAAAGCTCACCCAGTGGTGGGGCAGGGGGCATGTGGCCATTTGGGTGACGGCCATTATCTTTAGTGCCATTCATTTGCAGTTTGAGACATTTCTGCCCCGTGTGTTGTTGGGCGCGTTGTTGGGATATTTGTTTCGTTGGGGGAAGTCGCTTTGGTTACCCATGGCAGCACATTTTGTCAATAACTTTTTTGCATTGGGTGCCTTTTATTATCAGCGCTCCAAGAGTCCTGATTTTAATCCCATTACTTCCGAAACACCTTCGAATGGCTGGATGGCGTTGTTGAGTTTTGTGACCATTGTGCTGTTGCTGTTAAAAATAAGGCAGCGGAGTTTAAAGTCTGAATAATAGAATTTAGTTGCCCTGTGTTTGATTGTAGCGCAGTGTTTTCAATGAACAGGGAAACACTGCGGTTTTATACAAACGTTGCTTGTGACATCTTTTTTCTGTCTATGAATGATGTGTGAGATCTTAGGGCTGTTGCTCATATAGAGTTTTCAATGAACACAGAGTCAAAATAAACGCTGAGGCGCGAAGGCGCTGAGTTGGTTTGATTAATAGATTGCGTTTAAATATGAAAGCAGATAACTCAGCATTTAATCATTGTCCTCTACTTAACGAACTAATAACTAACGCTGATTTGCAGTGAGATAAGATGAGATCCAGTGAGGAGAAGAAGCCTCAGTGCCACTCGGTAAAAGAGTTATATAGTAGGCTCAGAGTTATTTTTAAGTTGTGTTGTGCGTTTGAGATACTGATTATACCTGTGTTCAAATTAAAAAGCAGATAACTCAAAAGAATTATATAGTAGTTTGTTTAGAGGGAGAGAACATTTTATGATGACGAAATAAAAAAACGCAAGGCCGACAAAGGTGTCGGTGTCTTGCGTTTTTTAGTTCCTCAATATTCAAATCGTTTATAATGGCATTAAGATGCTGTAAGGTAACGATTATTAATGCGTTATAGGTAAATCAGTCTTTGTATTAAATTTTATCATTTGTTGCTTAACGTCTCGCTGTCGGGAGTGGAAGATGGTTGTGCAGCGGGCATCATCACCACCTCAAGCATTCGATTGGGCGAGAATGTTTTGGCCATAAATTGTTGGAGGGTTTTGGGGCTCATTTTTTTCACGCCTTTTTCGTAACCTGTGTGTCGATCAATGCCCTCAAGGTAGTTGTTGAGGATGTTTGACATCCAATAGCCATTTTCAATTTGCCGGTCGGTGAATGATTTCAGGAATAATTCTTTGGTCTTTTGAACGTCTTCGGCCGAAGGCCCTTGGGTCATGAGGTTGTTGATTTCCTCATGCAATAGCGAGAGCATTCGCTCAGCTTTGGCTGAGTCGGTATTGAACGAGAGGGTGATTTCGGCCTTTTTCTCGGGCTGTTTTTCGCAGCTTCCGCTGACACTCACGCCATAGGTTCCGCCCTCTTTTTCGCGAATGGATGCAACGTAGCGGATGTCGAGTATGTTTTTAATGGCCGAGATATGGAGCATATCATCGTTGGTGTATTTTATCGGGCCACTGTAGTATGCGAACACTGATGTTTTGGGTGTCTGCATGGTTTTGTCGAAGCGGGTACGAACCATATCCGCAGGCGTTCTGACGCCCCTGTCGATGTACGTTTCCTTGCGAGCTCCGGCAGGCAGCGATCCCAGGTAGGTTTCGACCAGCGGTTTGAGTTTGTCCATGTCGATGTTGCCTACGAACACAAACGTAAAGTCAGCAGGGTCGGAAAACCGGTCGCGGTATATCTGCTCCACTCGTTCGAAGGTGACTGCTTCCAATGCTTCTGTAGAGATGGATTTGATGCGGGGATGGCGATTGGTGAGCAAGGCCGTCACGCTGTCGCGGAAGGCCGCATCGGGGTTCAGTGCCATGTATTGGAGGTAAGGCTTGAGACGAGCCATGTAGGCATCAAAGGCTTCGCGGTCGAAACGGGGTGCGGTAAAGCGAAGATGTACTTGTTGGAGCAACAGTTCCATGTCGTCGGGCGAGCAGTTTCCGCTGATGATTTCACGGTCGTCGCCCAATGCGATGCCTGTGGATACGCGTTTCCCGGCCAGCATCTTCCGAAGATCCGACGTGGTGTGGTTGCCCATCCCCATTTCGCCAACGAGTGTGGGCATAAGTACGGCCGAGAGCCACAGGTCATCTTCCAGTTGGCTCATGCCGCCATCGCTTTGGCCATTCATCAGGATTTCATCTTCTTTGAAATTGGTCTTTTTCACCATCACTTTGATGCCGTTTGACAGTGTCCATTGGTGAACGTCGAATTTTTTCAGTTTTTCGTCTTTCACCACAGTGCCTTTTTGCGGCACCGTTTCTATGAGCGATTGTGCCAGAAGTTTTTCTTCGTAAGCATCGACTTTTTGATGTTTCGAAGCTTCGTACATCGCCAGCAGTTCGTTTTGTGACGGTACCTGAATGTCCTCTTTTTCAGGGGCGGTGAGGGTGATGATGACATTCTTTTCGGTGAAAAATGACGCGGTCAGTGTGTTGATTTCGTTCACCGAAATGCCGGGTACCACTTCCTTGACAAAGTCCCGGTAGTAGGCGATGTCGCATGTGGGAGCGTTTTGGGTGAAGTGAGAGTAATAGTCCCACACATAACTGTTGTGTTCACGGTTTTGACGTTCGATGAAGCGCGACTCTATTGAGCGAAGAAAGTTGGCTTTGGCACGCTCCAGTTCCGGTTGCGTAAAGCCGTGGTGTTGCATGCGGCGGCATTCGGTCAGCAGCATCTCGAAGGTGGGTAGCGTTTGATTGGTTTTGGCTGTTCCCGAAGCATACAGCACTTTGGTGGTGGGCGAAAATCCACCCATGCCAACATTTGCCGTGATGGCCGGCGCCGACTCTTTTTTAAGTAAGTCGCTCAGGCGCACGTTCATCATTTGACCAATAAAATTGGTGAGGATGTTGTGACGCAGGTATTGTTGGTTTTTTAGCGAATCGGGCGTGGCCGGGTGTTTGATATAGAAGGAGATATTGGTGTTTGTGGCTTCGGGGTCGGTGGCCATGGCAATGATGGGTTGGTCGTTGTCGGGAACGCCGTAAACGGGTTTGGGGGCTGGGTTTTCAACGGCCGGGATGGCTGAAAAGCGCGCGATAATTTTTTGTTCCATCATTTTGGCGTCAAAATCACCTACTACGATAACGGCTTGTAAGTCTGTGCGATACCATTGATGGTAGAAGTCGAAAATCGCCTGATGATCAAAGTGGTTGATAACGGCTGTATCACCAATCACGTTGCGTTGTCCATATTTTGATCCGGCATAGATGATTGGGCGCAGCTTGTCGCTCATACGAGCTTGTGCACTGCCGCGAGTTCGCCATTCTTCGAGGATGACCCCTCGTTCCGATTCAATCTCTTCGGCCTCAAACGCAATGTAATTGGACCAGTCGTGCAAAATGAGCAGACAGCTGTCGATGATGCCATCGCGGGTGATGGGCACGCTGCCAATATTGTAGCAAGTCACATCCTGACCGGTAAAGGCATTGACGTTTTGACCAAATTTGCAGCCAATGGTTTCGAGGTAATTAAGCAATGCCTTTTTGGGGAAATGCTTGGTGCCGTTAAAGGCCATGTGCTCGGTAAAGTGTGCCAGGCCGTTTTGGTTGTCCTCTTCGAGGATGGCTCCCACGTTGTGCACGATGTAGAATTCTGCACGTTTTTCGGGTTTCTTGTTCGAGCGAATGTAGTAACGCATGCCATTGGCGAGGGTGCCATGTACCACGTTGGGGTCGAAGGGTACCGGTTGATCGGGTTGGTACAGTTGTGCCTGAACAGGGGTCACAATTGTGCTTAGAAGTAGCAACAGGACAAAAAGCTTCACGAATTTTTTCATGGATGATGAGTTGGTATAAAGATTACTTTACAATAGTAATCAATTGGAAAATACATCCGGTGGTTTTTTGTAACAATTAGGAGGAATGATTGGGCATTTTGGGGAACGAATTCGCAGACACTTTCCACATCTAAATCATCCACAGCATTGTAAAAATCCATTACTTTGCAGAATGGGTTACCTTCAATTATCATGATTCACGCAACCAACGGCATTGTACTCAATCATGTGCGTTACGGCGAAACCAGTGCTGTGGTGCATATCTATACCGAACATTTTGGTCAACAGTCGTATATGGTCAATGGGGTGCGATCGACCCGCAACAAGGGAAAAAGCGTGTTGCTTCAACCCCTCACGTTGTTGTCCATGCAGGTGTACCACAAGCAGGGCAAGGAGATTCAGCGCATCAAGGAGTTTGAGGTGGCACTGCCTTTTGTTTCTATCCCGTTTGATCAAACCAAACGTTCCATTGCTTTTTTCATTACCGAAATGATGCGGCGTTCGTTGCGCGAGGAGGAAGCAAATCCCTCGCTTTTCGGTTTCATCGAACAATCAGTCAGGGATCTTGATGCCATGCCCCGTTCTGGGAATTATCACCTCACTTTTTTGGCCGGACTCACACGCTATCTCGGTTTTTACCCCGATTTGTCTCATTATTCGCCCGACCATTGGTTTGATTTGGAAAATGGCGTTTTCTCGGGCCATTTGACGCCTTCTCCCCAGTCGGTTCCATCAGATTTGTGTGGTTTGTGGGTCAATGTGTTTGAACCGGATAGCAACCCCTCTGTGCCTGTCAACAGTGAGCAGCGAAACCGTTTGGCCGAATATATGATTGATTTTTACGCGCTGCATCTTCCCGGTTTTGGACGCGTTAAGTCGTTGGATATCTTGCAGGGAATCTATTTATGAACAGGTTGTTGATAATTATTCGATGGCTATTTTGGGTAAAAGGTGTAAATTGAGTGAGCCAATTTCGCCAATCGGACTCTCCCAATTTGCCGGGCGAAATAGGTCTCCTTATATACCCGACTAAAACAACCTCCATGATCTCTTCAAAAATTTCGAATTATGACCCGTCGTTCTACGATGCCATTATGGCCATGGCCGAGCAGCACGGAGCCATTAACCTGGCCGGTCATTACCCGTCGTTGCCCGTTCCTGATGATATTGATCAGATGATCCGACGGCATTGGCTCGATGAGAGCCACATCACAGGGGAACCTTTTGGCAACCTGAGTCTGCGTGAAAAGATCGCTGAAGGCACAGCCCTTAGAACCGGGCATCAATACGCCCCCCAAACCGAAATCACCATTTGCGGATCGCGTGAACAGGCCATGTATGCAACCATCTCGGCCATCGTTCGCGAAGGTGATCAGGTAATTGTTTTTGAGCCCACTGCCGGAAATTATGGTGCCGTGGTGGAACTCAATGCCGGTCAGCCCACCACCATCCGTCTCTCGGAACCCGACTTTGCCATTGACTGGGAAAACGTGCACAAGGCCATTAGCACCAAAACGCGCATGATCATCATCGCCTCGCCACACAACCCCACCGGACGTGTGTTGGGCGAGCTCGACATCATTCGGCTGCAGAAACTTATTTCAGGGACTAAAATAGTGGTGCTTTGTGACGAAAGTATGGCACACACTGTTTTTGACGGCCAACCGCATCAGAGCCTGAGTATGTTTCCCAAACTGGCCGACCAAAGTGTGGTGGTGCGATCGTTTGGTGAAGTGTATCAGGCGCAAGGCTGGCAAATGGGGTATTGTATGGCGCCATCTGATATCATGAAAGAGATTCGGCGTGTATTTGCCATGATGGGGGGCAGTACCCATCCCGTTTTGCAAAACGCATTGCTCCATTACATGGAAACACCGGCTTATAACCCGGGTACGTCAAACCTGTTTCACCATAAAAACACCCTTTTCACCAAACATCTGGAGGGGAGTCGGTTTAAGCGGTTGCCATGCAGTGGCACTTGGTTTCAGATGCTCGACTATTCAGCCATTGCCGACATTCCCGACCGCGAATTTGCCGTGCAACTCATCAAAGACCATGGTGTTGCGGCAAGCCCGTTGAGTCTCTATTTGCACGAAAAGAGCAAGAGTCGTATGCTGCGTTTTAATCTTGCACAAAGCGATGATTATCTGATCGAGGCGGCAAAGCGACTGATGAGGATATGATCACTGCATGTGATGTGATGCTTGAAAAATTCGCAAAACCAGCACAAAATTGTTTGAATGGGAATCGTACATTTGCAAAAAATGCATTCAGTCAACGAGATCCATTCATAAGACATTGAGATATTTCCTTCACATCGGTTTCAACGGTTTTCAATATCGTGGTTGGCAACGTTTGCCGGGCATTATTTCGGTGCAACAAGTGATTGAAGAAGCACTCACCGCCATTCTTAAGCAACCCATTGAAATTGTGGGTTGTGGACGCACTGATGCGCAAGTGAACGCTTCGCAATATTTCTTTCACATGGACGTGGCAGATCCTTGGGACTTCGACTTGATGTATCGTCTCAATAAGCGACTGCCGCCCGATATTTCCATATACGACATATTTACCATGCATGGTTTGCCACATGCCCGGTTTGATGCCATCAGTCGCTCGTACGATTATTTGATGCACAGCTATAAAGATCCGTATTTACATCCCATTAGCAGTTTATATAATTTAGCCGAACTGGATGTTGACTTGATGCAACAAGCGGTGGCTATTCTACCTCGATATAACGACTATTATGCGCTTTGTAAAAAGCCCAATAAAAACGATCACACCATTTGCAACGTTTCAGAGGCTTGGCTGTTAACGGATGACAAAAGGGAACGAATGCAATTTCATATTTCATCAAATCGTTTTTTGGGAGGAATGATTCGAATCATCGTTCACAAGCTGTTGGAGATAGGGCAGAAGAAACTGACCGTGGAAGCGTTTGAAACCATTCTGGCGGATAAAAAAACGCCGTCCTCCATTAAGTCGGCGCTTCCCCAAGGGTTGCATCTTTCAAAAGTGACTTATCCCTACCTGGATATCCCAACCAGATCGCAATTCATGACTTTTTTGGAGAAATAGCATTCAATATCGTTTAGTTAGTGCGATTCACAAAAGAGACAAGAAGATGATTAGACTAAAGACAGATAGATTTGATTGAAGAGACGAAGAGAACGCATCTAAACATCTGTTTTCATCTCATCATCTGTCTCATCGTCTTATGTCTTTTTCTCTTAATTAAACGACATTGATATAGCATTCCTCAATCAGCATCCTTCATCAAAAAATAGATTGATTTTCAGTCAAAACATCTTAAATTATGCATCTAAATCAAAAGGTTAATGACTTTTGATGTGAAGAGTGAGATGTTTATCGTCTGTTTTGTTGCCAACCTTATCGACGCTGAAGAATCAAAGATCATCTACCAAAAAATACAATGATGAAACGAGCCATGGGAATCGCCAAATCGACGAAGTGAATGACTTAATCATTTAGGAGCATGATTATTGGCGAGTTACATGTGGCTATTGAATCACAAATTATAAATATATGAAATTTAAAGGACGCCGTCAAAGCAGCAATGTAGAAGATCAACGCGGGAAGCAAGGATCCGGATTGTTGAATTTTAAAGGAGGAATCATTGGCACACTGATCATTGCCGCCATCGTTTATTTTTTGGGCGGTAATCCCATGCAGGTGCTTAACCTCATGAATAGTGGGGAGACATCGGGTCAAACGGAAGCTGTTGAACTCTCCGAACATGAGCGTGAGATGACCGAATTTGTGTCGGTGGTGCTTGCCGATACCGAGGATGTGTGGCATCGCTTGTTTAACGATCAGGGGTTGACATATCGGGAACCGAAGCTGGTTTTGTTTCGTGGTTCGGTTAACTCGGCATGTGGTTATGCACAGGCCGCCACGGGCCCCTTTTATTGTTCGGGTGATGAAAAAGTGTATCTCGACTTGCAGTTTCTCGAAAAGTTGCAGAAAAAATTAGGTGCCGAAGGTGATTTTGCCGTGGCCTACATCATTGCTCATGAGGTGGGGCATCATGTTCAAAACCTCTTAGGAACAATGGATAAGTTAAATCATTCACGCTCAAAAGCCTCTGAGAAAGAGATGAATGCCCTCACTGTGAAACTGGAGCTGCAAGCTGATTTTTTTGCCGGCGTTTGGGTGCATCATGCTCAAAAGATGAAACAAATGATGGAAGCCGGTGACATGGATGAGGCTCTCAATGCCGCAGTGGCTGTTGGGGACGATCAGATTCAGATGAACAGTCAGGGTTACATTACGCCCGATTCCTTTACGCATGGCACATCAGCACAACGCAAGCATTGGCTCTTGAAGGGCATTGAAACCGGTGACGTTGCGCAAGGAAATACTTTTAACGGGAGGGCATTGTAAAGGATTTCTCGTTGTCATCATTTACCGTGTTGACGATTCGTTAAATGTTGATTAGGCAGTCCATGTTATTCAAGGTATCCATCATCCATAATTTTCCGGCCAGTGGTTCACCTAATCCTGTGACGATTTTGATGACTTCCAGAGCTTGCCGCGTTCCCACCACTCCCGGCATAGGCCCCATCACGCCGGGAGGTTGTTGAGTGGCTGTTGGCATATCGGGATACAGGTCGCGATAGCCGCCTGCTTTGCCGTAATGAAATACCGACACCTGGCCTGTCCATTGCTCGGCTGTGCCGTACACAAAGGGTTTATGCAATTTTCGACAAGCATCGTCAAGGGCATACCGGGTGGCAAAGTTATCGGTGGCATCGGCCACCACATCATAATTTCGCAGGATGTCTGTGGCGTTATCGTTCGATATTTTTAGGTTAAAAACGGATAACCGGCATGTGGGGTTCAATTTGCGGATGCGGGCAGTCGCACGATCGGCCTTGGGTAAGTCAATGTCATCATGGTTGTAAAGCACCTGACGGTTGAGGTTGCTTTCGCTCACCACATCAAAATCAATAATTCCCAAATGTCCCACGCCGGCTGCAGCCAGATACATCAGCAACGCAGAACCAAGGCCTCCGGCGCCAACTACCACGACAGAAGCATCGGCCAGTTTTTGTTGGTGATGTTGGGTAAACTCATCTACGAGGAGGTGACGCGAATATCTCATTGATTGTTTATTTTCTTTGTCCTGTATCTTGCGACTTTTTTGACCTCTGACATGATTTTAAATTTATTCTCTGACCATTTCTTCCTGAAGGAAGAGTGACCAGTCTTTCCAAACGGGTTCAAAACCACGTTGACGCAGCATGTCGGCCACTTGGCGGGGTGATCGGTCGTCGTGCACGGCAAACTGTTCCAGCTCGTTTGAGCCGGAGTAACCGCCGGGACCGGTCTTAGAGCCGGCGCTCAGGGCGGTGATGCCCAGGGGGAATACGTTGTCGCGGTAACGGGGACTCTCACGGGTCGAGAGCGATAGTTCCACATCTGCATCGAACAGGCGATAGGCGCATATCAGCTGGGTGAGGTCGCGCTCGGTGGTGGTAAAGTTGGGCTGAAACCCGGCTCCGGCAAAAGGACGCAAACGAGGGAAGGCAATGGAATACTTGGTTTGCCAGTATTGTCGTTGCAGGTAGCGCAGATGCATACCGGTGGCATAGGCTTCGGTGCGCCAGTCTTCCAGTCCGATGAGGTTGCCCAGCCCTATTTTGCGCACGCCGGCTTGTCCCAAGCGGTCGGGTGTTTCGAGGCGGAAACGATAATCGGCTTTTTTTCCAAAGGGGTGGTAATTGGGATATGCTGTTTCACGATAGGTTTCCTGATACACATACACAGCGTGCAGGCCATGCTCTACCAATTGGGCGTACTCGTTTGTTTCGAGCGGTTGTACCTCCAAAGATATTTGGCTGAACCACGGCTTCATGGTTTCGATGGCTGTTTTAAAATAGTCCACCCCGGCTTTCGCAGGGGCTTCGCCGGTCACCAGCAAGATGTGACGGAATGGATCCTGACGAATGAAGGCTGCTTCGGCTTGCATCTCCTCGATGGTTAATGCCTTGCGCGTGATGTGGTTGGCACCGCTAAAGCCGCAGTAAACACATCTGTTTTGGCAGTAGTTCGACAGGTACATGGGAATGTACAACTGAATGACGTTGCCATATCGTTGTCGGGTGATGGCATGACTTTGCCGTGCCATCTCTTCCAGCAGGGGCGTGGCGGCAGGAGAGAGAAGTGCCATGAAGTCGTCATTGTCGCGATGTGTTTTTTTGAGCGCCCGTTCCGCGTCCAAAGAGGTTTTGGCATAGATGGCCGCAGTGACTGATGGCCAATCGATTTTTTGTATCTCGTGATAGAAACTCATTGTTTTTATGATTTAACGCAGAGGCACAAAGGCACAGAGCAAAGATGATCGTTGAAGCATGAATTAATCTAAAAAAGCTGTCAATGGGCTTGTGGCATGTGCCTTGTTTGAGATGCCCGGGAGACCGGCTTCGTAGGCTCGTCGTCCGCTTTCGACAGCCATTTTAAAGGCTTCGGCCATGGCCACGGGGTTTGCAGCGGCGGCGATGGCGGTGTTCACCAGCACAGCGTCGGCACCCATTTCCATGGCATCGGCAGCGTGCGAGGGGCGTCCGATGCCGGCATCCACCACCACCGGGATGTTGGATTGCTCAATGATGATGCGCAGAAACTCGCGTGTGATGAGGCCACTGTTGCTGCCAATGGGGGCTCCCAGGGGCATCACCACGGCTGCCCCGGCTTCTTCGAGGCGTTTGCACAGCACCGGGTCGGCGTGGATGTATGGCATCACCACAAAACCCTGTTTCACCAGTTCTTCGGTGGCTTTGAGGGTCTCCACGGGATCGGGCATCAGGTAGCGGGCGTCGGGGTGTATTTCCAGTTTCACCCAATTGGTGTGCAGCGCTTCACGCGCCATTTGAGCGGCAAATACGGCTTCTTTGGCTGTGCGCACGCCCGACGTGTTGGGCAACAAGTTGACGCCCGGCAGGTTGAGATGATCCAGCAAATCGTCGTGTGGGGTGTCCAAATCGACCCGTTTGAGTGCAACGGTCACCAGTTCACTGCCGCTATGGGCAATGGCATCGGCCATTAGGGCGTTGGAGCTGAATTTTCCTGTGCCTGTAAACAGGCGTGAATGGAAGGTTTTTCCTGCAATGACAAGTGGTTTCATACGTCAATATTTTATTGCTCGCAAAGAGCTGTTTGATTGGTTGAATGGATTTGTTGGATGAGGTAGGTTGTGATGGCTTGTGGGTTGGCATGTGATGCGATGATGCCCGATATCGCAAGGCCTGTCACCCCGGTACCCATTAATGCCGTCACATCTTCGGGAACAATACCCCCAATGGCTGTGACGGGTAACGTATATCCCATGCGGCGGAACTGTGCCATCAGGCGCACGTAACCGTCCAGTCCCAACACGGGGCTGAGGTTTTGCTTGGTGGTGGTGAACCGAAAGGGCCCCAGACCGATGTAATCGGCACCCTCGGTGGCCAGGTGTATCATGTCGTTGAGCGTGTTGGCGGTGCCGCCAATGATGGCATCGTTGCCCATCAAGGCTCGTGCCCGGCTCACCGGCATATCGTTTTTCCCCAGATGCACCCCATGGGCGTTGCATGCCATGGCAATTTCCGGCGAATCATTGATGATGCACACTGCATCAACATTCCGGCAAAGGCTTACCAGTTGTGAGCCAATGGTTACTCGTTGTTGATTAGTTCCTTCTTTTAGACGCAGTTGCACCCATCTGCCACCTCCATGCAAAAATGCGTTGGTGGTGGTTATGATGTCTTCTGCATTGCCTTGTGCAGTAATCAGCATCAAGGGTTCATATCGTTTCATCTGTCTATAATTAGCCCCCTCATCCCCCAACGAGGGACTTTGGATTTGTTTCGTCATTCTTTTCACTGTGCTTATCCGATAACTCGTTTGAGTTATCGGTGTTTTTATTTGAACACAGGTTATAGTATTCGGTAGGATCTTTTATCCTCGAATTGTGGTTCTACTATATAACTTTTTTGAGTTATCTGCTTTGTTATTTAAACGCAATGCGTTAAAATTAACTCAGCGCCTTTGAGTCTCTGCGTTTATTTTGACTTTGATTTTCAATTCACGAATTAGGCGGTTTGAGTAGAAAAATGGTGGTACTCTTGCACTGTTGCACTTTTGTACTACTGCACTCTAATCATATTCCTATGTGTCTTCAATCTGAATTATGGAAGTTTCTAAAGTTCGATTTGCGAGTGATATCCCAGCATCTGTGGTGCAGATTGCAGGAAACCCTCGACATATTGTTTGGCCATGCGGCATGAGTCGGTCAGCGACAACCCTTTTGCCAGATTTGCTGTGATGGCAGCCGACAGAACGCATCCACTTCCATGCTTGGCGGTGTTGGTTTCAAAACGTTTGCCGGGGAGCTCAACAATGTCATTGCTCATCACCAGCAGGTCGTTGGCATGATTCACAGCGTGACCCCCTTTCAGCAGAATGGCACCCCATCCCTGTTTGTGAATCTGTTGTTGCAAAGCAACCGTGTTGCTGCTTTGGTCGCCAAACAGGATTTTCGCTTCCGGAAGGTTGGGTGTTACAAGGGTGACCTGCTTCAACAACTCGTGTAACAGCGATTCGGTTATTTGTTGATGAAAGGTAAATCCGGCAGAAGCCTTCAATACCGGATCCCATATCACCGAAGCCTTAGGGTGTGCCGAATGCAGTTCGCTAATCACCCCGAGCATCGTTTCCATATCGGGCATGATGCCGAATTTGAGGGCTTTTACAGGGTATGTTTCCAGTAAGGGGCGCAGTTGCGAAGAAATCATTGCTGCATCGCACCACTGCAGCGAGTGAAAGCGATGATGTGTTTGGATGGTCATGGCCGAGCAGATGCCCATGCCGGTGGTACCGCCCATCTCGAAGGTCTTAATGTCGGCAGCCAATCCCGCGCCTGCGCAAGGATCCCAGCCTCCCACCGATATCACCACAGGTCTCATTGGTTCCATGCCGCTTTAATTTGATTTAATTGGTTGGCCGATGCTGCTGCATCCAGCCCCCGGTCGGTTATCACCCAGGCACTTCCCAGTAACGCCATGCCCTTAAAGCCCAATTGGCGTGCCATTGGTGCTGTTTGCACTGATACCCCGCCCAGTGCTAAAATTGGCGTTGTCGATGAGGTTGTCATCAGGTATTGTTTGAGTTCATCGTTGTTGAAGGCTGCTTCATAACCCTGTTTGGAGATGCTGTTGAACACAGGACTCAAAAACAGATAATTGCATTTGCCGATGCAGTGTGTTGCTTCAACCATTGTGTGACAACTCACGCTCACGCGATGTTCATTGGAGACGATGGCCGGCATGTCACGGTAGGAGTAATGCATCCCTCCCAATGCAAACCGGTGCCCCAATGGGTGATGATAATGCACACAAAGCCGTTGATGGTACTGTCCGTCCACTTGTCCGATCAGCTGTGCCACCTTTTCGGCGTCCCAATCGGGCTTGCGGATGTGAACCACATCGGCACCGGCATCCAGCAATGCTTCGATGGTTGCTGCTTCGCCCGCAATGCAATGAGGGTGAGTGATGATGACGGTCAGTGGGGTTGACATGGGTTGGTATACGTTTTTGTGTATCGGGTTCGTAATGCCTATAATTTAATGGGACTCGGAGTGTTTTTCAATCGCTGTGTTCGAAAGTCATCGCGTTTTTTCGCTATGACTGACTGATACTTTTTCGCACGTCGCGGTTGGCACGCATGCTGCAAAAGTGTTCGCCACACATGCTGCAAAAGTGTGATGTTTTGTTGTCCTCGTCGGGCAGGGTTGCGTCGTGAAATGCATAAGCTGTGTCCGGATCGAGTGCCAGGTGGAACTGGTCACGCCATCTGAACTCAAAACGAGCCTTACTCATGGCATGGTCACGCAAAATGGCACCGGGGTGTCCCTTGGCAATGTCAGCGGCGTGGGCGGCTGTTTTAAAAGTCACCACGCCTGTTTTCACGTCGTCGCGATTGGGCAATCCCAAGTGTTCCTTCGGGGTGACATAACAAAGCATCGAGGCACCCTGCATGGCAATCATGGCGCCTCCAATGGCCGAGGTGATGTGGTCGTAGCCGGGGGCAATGTCGGTCACCAGGGGGCCAAGGGTGTAAAAGGGCGCATCGAAGCAGTGCTTGAGCTCCATCTCCATATTTTCGGTAATCAGGTGCATGGGTACGTGACCCGGGCCTTCAATCATCACCTGAACGTGTTTGTCCCATGCTTTTTGCGTCAATAAGCCAAGTGTTTTCAGTTCGCCAAATTGGGCCGCATCGTTGGCGTCGGCCTGTGAACCGGGACGCAGGCCATCGCCCAGCGAAACGCCCACGTCGTAAGCGGCCAGGATGTCGCATATCTCATCGAAATGGGTAAACAGAAAGTTCTCTTGTTGGTGCACGGTGCACCATTTGGCCATGATGGCTCCACCGCGCGACACAATGCCTGTGACGCGTTTCACCGTGTGGGGGATGTGCTCGCGCAGCAGCCCTGCATGGATGGTAAAATAATCGACTCCCTGTTCGGCCTGTTCAATGAGTGTGTCGCGATAAATGTCCCACGACAACGCTTCCACTTTGCCGTTGACTTTTTCCAAAGCCTGATAAAGCGGCACGCTGCCGATGGGCACCGGTGAGTTGCGCAAAATCCATTCGCGGGTTTCGTGAATGTTGCTGCCGGTGCTTAAATCCATCACGGTATCGGCTCCCCATCGGATGGCCCAAATGGATTTTTCAACTTCGCTGTGAATGTCGGATGTGGTTGGGCTGTTGCCAATATTGGCGTTGATTTTCACCAAAAATTTCCGGCCGATGATCATGGGTTCGCACTCGGGGTGGTTGATGTTTGCCGGAATGATGGCTCGCCCGGCTGCCACTTCGCAACGCACCATTTCGGGGGTGATGCCCATGAGGCTCTCGCCGCCATTGAGTTCCATGCGTTGGTTCTCGCGGATGGCTACATATTCCATTTCGGGAGTGATGATACCCTGGCGGGCGTACCACATTTGCGTGACCGGATGATCTTTGGCCTTGCGCGGCGTGCGGCACACGTGACCAAAACGAAGCTCGTCGAGCGTGGCATCGTTGAGACGCTTGCGTCCGTATTCTGAACTGAGGCCGGGAAGGGTTGCAGTGTCCTTGCGATCGTCAATCCATTGCTGGCGAATGCGTGGCAGCCCCAGGGTGAGATCGACGGTTTGGCTTTCGTCACCAAATGGCCCCGACGTGTCATAAACCGTGAATGTGTCCGGATTGTTGACGGGGCAGCTGCCGGTGGATAATACGATTTCGCGCATGCCCACTCGCATGGAGTTCTGGCTGCCATCGACATAAACTTTGCGCGACCCGCGAATGGGCTCGCCTTTAATTTTGTATTGCATGTGTCATTGGTTTTTTGTGGATGAAATAAGTGGGTGCAGATTTCCCTTAGCCCCCCCGGGTGGCCGAGATGACCATGATGTTGTCGTTTTCGGCCAGCAGATGGCTGTCCCATTGCTGGCGAGGAACTATTTGAGCATTCACGGCCACGGCAATGCCCTGCATGGGAATGTTGCGTTGGGCAATGAGTTCGGCCAGCGTGGCCACTTGCGTGTGACTTTCTTGTTGATTGATGATCAGGCGCATGTTTTTTATTGTTACGGGTGATCTGTTCGGCGCTTATAATGACATTGGGAGATCATTGAAGCCATTCATGCAATGGCATCATTTTTCCCGACGTGCTTCAAAAGCAGCGAAACCATTTGTTGACAACAAAAAACAGGGATACAAGAAAGAGAAGAAAAAATCCAGACTTCCTACGCCGGTATTACCCGGATCAGGTTTTAGGGTATGATCTCAGCCCGTGTTTTAAGGCACCCCTGTCAAAATGTTGTGATGACAAAAGTAGAAAAAAATGAAAAACAATGTCTTTTATGACATTGTTTTTGTTGTCATGGATGGGCAATCTGAAGTGATTCAGGCTCATCACTCTTTTATTTAAGCACTCTCCTTCGCTATTTCTTCGCGTTTGCTTCGACTCTGCTCTGAGTCATCTCTGAGTTAACTCCGACTCATATCTGACTTTTAATCGTACCCATATCGTTTTTTTGGCGACTCTGAATTTAAGAAGTCCCGAATAAGTTGTGTGAATGGTACGAAGCAGGAGTGGAGGATGCTGTAAACAAGAATAGAATGCCATGCCGATTGAAGAAACTTTATATCGTGAGAAATATTCTTGACTGATATGATATAATGATATACTTTTGAGGTATAAAATGATAGTGTAATGAAAACGGTATCATTAAAAATTGACGATTCAATTTTTGTCGAGACAGAGAACATTCTATCCCGGATTAAGATTTCAAGAAACCGATATATTAACGAAGCTATTGAATCTTATAATAAGCTTCAGCGCAGACAATTGTTAGAAAAACGACTTAAATGCGATTCTGATTTGGTTAAAAATGAATCTGTCAACGTATTGCATGATTTTGAAAAGATAGATTATATCGATTAAGCAATACGAAATATGTATTGCAGATTTAAATCCTCAGATTGGGACTGAACCTGGTAAAACACGACCTGTATTGGTTTTGCAAACTGATTTATTAAATAAAATACCGCACCCATCAACGATTATTTGTCCCATTACCACAAATGTCGAAAAAGATGCTGATATTCTGAGAGTTCATTTAAAAAAGGGGATGGCTAATTAAAATGAAGATTGTGATGTTATGATTGACCAATTACGGGCGATAGATAATACACGACTGATTAAAAAGATTGGTGAATTGCCTTCGGCTTTGATTGATAAAGTGAAAGAAAATGTTTTGATAACCCTTGATTTAGAATAAATCAATCATAACGGCTTGACACGTTTTATTAATATTTGCCGGTAGTTACGGGTTGTCGCTGACATCAATTTCTGAAGGGCTTGATATGGTATTCAACCCTTATTGGCATTATGAACCACATACATCAAAGCCCCTTTGCCGTATAAGCAAAGAGGCTTGTTCTCACTTTACGTCTTAATTATTCCGGCGTAAATTCAATGGACAAATCAATCACAATATCGACCTGGGCATTGACGAATCCGTTGACCGGCGTCATCACGCCGTTGAGTGCCACGCGCACTTCGGTTGCACCTGCCGGAACCGCATTGGTGGCTACGTCAAAAAGCATGTCGCGTAACTGATTGACCCCCTCGCTGTCGAGATATTCGTGCAAATTGACTGTTTGCGATGTTTTATTTAGCTCAATGGTTACATCATCGGCAAGGTTAAAGTCAATGCCGTCCCAATCGGTCAAAATAAGGTCGGCCGATGTGGAGGTAGCTGTGGTTACCGGGTAATCAATCTGCGTGTTGAGCAAAATATTTAAATAGAGACCTTCAATCATTACATCGGTGACGCGACCCTCTGCATCCAGGTCGTTGATTGAATTTTTGATTTCGGTCACATTGTAGATGCCTGTTTCAGAATAACTGCCCTGGTGGTGAATGTACTCGGTTGTCGATTCCGACATTGATGGGTACAATTTCACATCTTTCAAATCGCACGATGGCATCATCATCCATGCGACGACCAAAGGGATTAATATTTTTTTCATTTGTTTGTGTTTTAGCCCCCTAAATCCCCCATGGGGGACTTAGGGTTTACTTTTTTATCTTGGCACTTTTTCTCTCTCGCACGCTTACTTTACTCCCCAATGCCTATCCCCATACCCACCGAAAAGGTGCTTTGGCTGGCCAGGTTGTAATCGCCGTGCAGTTTTACAGGTCCCAGGTTCAAACCCAAACCGAGTGTCATGCGCACGCTGTTCGATGGTGTGAGGTCAAACCGGATATCCTGTGTTTTGCCCGCTGCATCTTCAAATTCATAGGCAATGTCCATGCTGCCGCTTTCGTAACCTACCCCCCCGTAGAAGGTTAAGAATGGGATGGAATAGCTTGTTTGCAGGCTGATGAGGTTGGATGCGGCATCCATGTAGTCGCCAATTTTGAAGGTTTGATGGTAGTAACCCACTGTCAGGTTGATTGGCAGAGGCAGATATTGGTCAATGCTGTGGCGAATACCCCAGCCAAACAGGTCGATATCGCCCACGTCATCAAACTGACTGGTAGTGAAGTAACGTAGCGTCAGGTCGGTGCCAAAAACCGAGCCGATGGTGAGCTGAGGAGTGGCCAGGGGAACCCAGTCCAGGTCGAGACCGCCGGGGAACACATAGGTCAATCCCGATTGAGAGTCTGTGACCTTTTTTCCTTCGGTGGAGCCAAACACCGTGGGCACATCATTGACTGTGGTTGAGGGGAAGAAATCACCCTGGGTAGAGGCAGTCATGGTTTTTTTGTCCGACCCGATGGGCGCCATTTGTGTTTCGAGACCCAAGTAGATTTGGAAGCCCATTTTTTTCAATCGGGCATTGTGAAAGAGGCCGCTGTTGAGGTTGGCCGAGAAGGCATCTGCAAAAGGTTGCAAGTAGTTTGAACCGTTTTCGGAGGTATATTTCGAAAGCAGCTCTTCAACATCCTGCGCAGATGACCGGAGAGACATTGCCATCAGCCCGATCATCATGATGGGTAGTAAGAGTATTTTCATTTTCATGGTCATACATTATTAGGTCATGCACAGTTCCTAAGGTATGACGTGAATGGGGGTCCGGTCAAGTTTTTTTGATGAGATTGATTATCGTTGAAGTATCAAGATGCTGGATCTGATCTCGTTTAGAGGATGTTGTTTTAATGACGTTTAGTTAAACAGATGAACGGATCTGTGATGACTTTTAGGTCAGTCAAGGAATTTACCGATCACTGTTTGTGCGATATGTTAGAGCTAAAAATGCTATGTAAAAAATAATTCATACCCTGTGATTTCATTTTTACGCAAGCAATGCTATTATAGGCCCCATAGGGCCAAATATCGGTAGCAATAAGGGGATCGTTTACCTCTCGCCCCTATCGGGGCGAAAGATGGTTTGCTGACCTTCTTCTACCGGGCTTTGGTGCCCAAAGGCTTCATAGAAAAAGCTCGAGAGGTCAATTTCAACATGGTTTTGAGACATGAGAATTGGTTGAAATGATAGCAAATCACTGACTAAATTTACTTCTCGTTAGCCTCGAAAGTAAATGCTTTGGTATATGGTGGATTAACGTTAACGTCAATGTCTGTTGGAAGTTAATAACGTTACACCGGTTTTAGCAATTCATCTTTGAGCTTCAAATATTTGCGGGTGAAATGAAAGCCGTTTTGCGATTCACGTAAATCGAATCCAAAGGCTCTTTTGCTCACGGCGATGATGGGTGGCGCCTGTATGCGCTTGAAGATGTTGATTTTGTAGAGACGCCATTTGTGTTCCAGGTCGTTGATGAATGCGGTGGCGTTTTTAAAATAAAGGTCGATGATGGCCTGGTCGCAGCGAATCACTTGCGCAAGGGTGCCATTGTGGTAGTAGCGAAGGATGTCCTCGGGGTCGAGGCGGAACTCTACAAATGCCCGCACCAGTTTGTCGTGATAGGGGTAGAGGATGGGGTCACCTTTGCCCTCGTCCACATTTTGGTCGGCGCTCAGTTCGGCCGATGCCGGGATGTCGAAGATGGTTTGCGGGATGATTTCTCGCTCGCGGTTGATGTAGCGCCCCAGAGCGTACACCTCCGTTTTGTAAAGATCGGCAATGGGAGCCAGAGCTCCGTTTACGTCGCCGTAAAGGGTGGCATAACCCAGGGCTGTTTCGGTTTTGTTGCCGTTGTTTACAAATACGGCGCCCAGTGCCGATGCCACGCCGGCCAGGATGCGGCTTCCGCGATCGCGGGCCTGTATGTTTTCTTTGTTGAGGGGCGAGAGCGACACGTGTTCACGGGCATCGGAACCGTTCATGCGGGTAAATACGGCACCATCAATCTGCTCGATGGTGTGATCCACAGCATGCTGAATAGGGATGGAGGTGTAGTGGATGCCCAGGTTTTGCGCCAGTTGTAGGGCCGCGTTTCGGGTGGTTTGCGAGTTGAACCGCGAGGGCATGTTGATGGCGTAGATGTTTTCAGCTCCCAGGGCGGCTGTCAGCAGCGATACGCTCAGCGCCGAGTCGATGCCCCCGCTCAGTCCGATGGCCACTTTACGCGATGGGAAGGGCGCCATGAACTTGCGGATGCCATACACTAAGCCGTTGTATAACTCTTCGATGTCCTTTTGGTCACTCACGGTTGGCGCGTTGACGGTTGCATGTTTGTCGTTCATGATGTCTACGCGGATGGTCTGCTCGGTATAATCGTCGGCTACCTTCATGATGGTGCCGTCGGGGTGGTACACCGTTGAGTTCCCGTCGAAGAGGAAGATGTTTTTTCCGTTGTTTTGGATGCCCACGTTGTTGGCGTATATCAAGTGTACGGGGTGATGGCGGATGCGGTCTTTCACCACCGAGTGACGTTTGAGGTTTTTGCGCCACGTCCATGGCGAACAGGATAGGTTGATGATAATATCGGCATCCTTCGCTAAAAGAATTTCAATGGGATTGATGGTATAATCATCGCTCCACATGTCTTCACACAGGATGATGCCCAGGCGCAACACTTTTTCGTTGATGGTGACCTCAACGGGGTTGATAAAGTCATTGGCCGGTTTTTCGGCATCTTGCGCCAATTTGCGTGAGGCGTAAAAATGACGTTCATCGTCGAACTCACGGTATTTTGGCATCAATGTTTTGATGACGGGAGTCGACACCATGCGACCATTTTGAGCCACAAAGGCAGCATTATATTTGCGAATGCGCCCGTCTTCGCTGCGTCGGGTATCATCCAGGGCAATGTTGCCCCAAATGGCCACGATGCCGGTGGTGGCAGCGCAGATGTCGAGGTTATAAGCCTGGCAGTCGGCCACAAAGGCACCATTCTCCCATTCGTCGCCCAGCAGGTAGCCGGGCACAGCCATTTCGGGAAAGACAATTACCTGGTCGCCTGCCTGGCGGGCTTTCTCTATTTCGTGAATGATTTTTTTCACGTTCAGGTCGGGACGACCCGCAACGACATCTATCTGGGCAACGGCAATTTTCATAAGCAACGATTTATTGTGATGGCAAAAGTAGTCATGCCAATCGTTAGTTCAAACCTTCGATGTTTCAAAAACCTCGAAGGTTGAGCCCACTCCTCCACTTCTCCACTTCTCCACTCCTCCACTCCTCCACTCCTCCACTCCTCCACTTTTCCACTCTTTTACTCTTCCACTCATGAACTCTTGCACTTTTTTCTCTCATGCCATAGGGGTTTTTTCACTTATAATTGTCCATCATACACGAACATTTTCTATCTTCGTAAAATCGAAAAAGGAGTAAGGCGACACTAAGCGCAGTGGCGGTGTAAAATTTTAAACCACAATTATATATCAAGATGAGAAAGCAAACAATTTTAGCGGCCGGCCTGGCTTTGGTGTTGGCAGCATGCGGCACGTCGGGTCAGAGCGACGGTTCCGACAAGGTGGAACGCATCCCACGTGTGGAGGCTCTGCTCAAGCAGATGACCCTCGAAGAAAAAGTAGGTCAAATGGCTCAGGTGACCCTCGATGTGGTTACGGTTGGCAATGGCCCCTTTCATACCGAAGAACCCATGCGTCTCGACACGGCATTGTTGCGTAAGGCATTGGTCGATTACAAACTGGGCTCCATCCTTAACACTGCCGGCGCCAAGGCACGCACCCGTGAGGAGTGGTTCACCGTCATCAACCAAATTCAGGAGATGGCCATGAAGGAAACCCGACTGGGCATTCCGGTGCTTTATGGGGTAGATGCCATTCACGGCGTGACCTATACGGCGGGTTCGACACTCTTTCCCCAACAAATTGGTCAGGCAGCCACGTGGAACCGTGAAATTGTGCGCGAAGGTGGTGCCATCACTGCATACGAAACCCGTGCTTCCTGCACCCCCTGGACTTTTTCGCCGGTGCTCGACATGGGACGTGATGCCCGTTTTCCTCGCATGTGGGAGTCGTTTGGCGAGGACGTGTATCTCTCGTCACAAATGGCTCATGAAATTGTAAAAGGCTACGAAGGTGATGCCAATCAGCTCGATGATCCCAATCGTATCGCATCGTGTATCAAGCACTTCCTGGGATACTCAGTTCCCGAGTCGGGTAAAGACCGCACGCCGGCTTTGATTCCCGAAATTGAATTGCTCGAGCGTCATGTGCCTCCCTTTGCTCAGGCCATACGTTCGGGTGCTCAAACCCTGATGGTCAACTCGGGCTTAATCAATGGTGTACCCGTGCATTGTAACTACGATATTCTCACCAAATTGCTGAAGGTCGATTTGGGTTTCACCGGGTTGGTGGTGACCGACTGGAAAGACATCGAGAACATTCATACCCGCGACCGGGTGGCCGCTTCGCAAAAAGAGGCTGTGAAACTCTGTATCAATGCCGGTATCGACATGTCGATGATTCCTTACAATTTCGATTTTTGTGATTACCTGATCGAGTTGGTGAACGAGGGAGAAGTGTCCATGGCACGCATCGACGATGCTGTGCGCCGCATTCTTAATGTGAAACACAAATTGGGCTTGTTTGAGCGTCCCGTGACACACTACGATCAGTATCCTGATTTTGGCTCCGAGAAATTCGCGGCAGTTGCCCGCAAAGCGGCCACGGAATCCATCACATTGTTGAAAAATGAGGAAAACGTATTGCCTCTTCCTAAGAATGCCAAAGTATTGGTGACAGGTCCCAACGCCAACTCCATGCGCACGCTCAACGGCGGTTGGAGCTACTCATGGCAGGGCGACCGCGTGGAAGAGTTCGCGGCCGATTATTCAACCATCCTCGAAGCGCTTGAGAGCAAAGTGGGTAAAGATCACGTGATGCACGTTCCCGGTGTTGAATACAACCATTCAGGAAAATATTGGGAAGATGTGGTGGTGGACATCCCGGCGGTGGTGCGTGCTGCCGCCAAAGCTGATTACGTGCTGATGTGTATTGGCGAGAACAGCTATTGCGAGAAACCGGGTGACTTGCACGATCTCTCATTGTCCGAAAACCAAACAGCCCTGGCACGTGCCTTGATTGCCACCGGCAAGCCTGTGATCATGATTCTTAACGAAGGGCGTCCCCGCATTGTGCGCACGCTGGTTCCCGGTTGTAAAGGGGTGTTGCAGACTTATCTGCCCGGAAACTATGGTGGTTTGGCTTTGGCCGACATTCTTTATGGGGATGCCAACCCCAGCGGTAAGCTGCCTTACACATATCCCATGTTTGTGAACACGTTAGTGACCTACGACCACAAGCCTTCCGAAAATCAGGCAAAAATGCAGGGTATGTACGACTATGAGTCGGATTTTGCCGTGCAGTGGCCTTTTGGTCATGGCTTGAGCTACACTACCTTCACTTACAGCGACCTCCGGTTGTCGTCAAAACAGTTGACTGCCAACGACTCCATCGTGGTGTCGGTAACGGTAAAAAACACCGGCAATCGCGAGGGAATGGAAGTGGTGCAGCTTTACACCTCCGATATGTATGCCTCCATCACGCCCGACGTGCGTCGCCTGCGAGGGTTCCAAAAAGTATCGCTGCAACCCGACGAGGCCAAAGAGGTGCAGTTCACCCTCAAGGCTTCTGACTTGTCGTTTATCAACGCCAAATTGCAACGCGACACCGAGCCCGGCGAGTTTGAAGTGCAGGTGGGTGGATTTGTTGAGAAATTTGAGTTTCAATAATTCCATTTGTTTTTAAACGCAAATACGCAGAGGCGCAGAGTTTTTTCTGTTGAGTATTTGTGATACAATGTTGTTTAGTTAAGCCCCAATGGGGCACCAGCATTAGCGCAGGGATTTGTAGCAAACGAGCTCAAGGCCTGAAGGGGCGTAAGCTTATGCCCCTTCAGGGCTCTAAGATTGAGGTTGCATTCATCGTTGGGCGATGCCCAACGCTACTGCTTATCGCCCTTTTAGGGCTTAACTTAACGACATTGATTTGTGATAAATAAAAACCCCGAGACGGAAGTCTCGGGGTTTTTTAATTGGATTTAAGCCGTTGGTGCTCAACCTTGCATCATCAATAATTTTCCTCAGCCACCTCGAAATACGCTTTGGGGTGCAAACAGGCGGGACAGTTTTCCAGGGCTTTTTCGCCTTCGTGAATGTAACCGCACTTGCGGCACTTCCAACGTACTTTTTCCGATTTGCGGAACACGCTGTCGTTTTCGATGTTTTGGCGCAGCTTGCGGTAGCGATTTTCGTGCTCGGCTTCTACTTTGGCAATGAGGGTAAAGGCCACGGCCACCTTGGTGAATCCTTCCTGTTTGGCCACTTCGGCAAAGTGGGGGTACAGGTCGGCCCACTCTTCGTGTTCGCCATCGGCAGCTGCCTGCAGGTTCTCGAGGGTGGTGCCGATTTTACCGGCGGGGTACGAGGCGGTGATTTCGGTCATGCCCCCTTCCAAAAATTCGAAGAAACGTTTGGCGTGCTGGCGCTCCTGGTCGGCTGTTTCTTGAAAGATGGCCGCAATTTGCTCGTAGCCCTCTTCTTTGGCCACTTTGGCAAAAAACTCGTAGCGGTTGCGGGCCTGTGATTCACCGGCAAAGGCCTTCAGCAGGTTCTGCTCGGTCTGCGTTCCTTTGATACTTTTTTCCATGTTACGTTTCGTTTTTGTGAGTGATTTATATTGGTTTTTTCTTTTCTCGTTTTCGGCTCACTAAAATAGGGATTTTAGGTGTTTATTACCGATTAGATGGTGACTTGGAGGCGTATTTGGAATTGGTCTGAGTAAGGATGCTGGGGCAGGGGCAAAAAAAAAAGCATCCCGGGGGATGCCTTTTTTGAGTTAATTTTGAGTTAATTACTTTTCAACGGTTTTGATTAAGATAGTAATATAACCTTCATTTGTTTCTGCAGAAATATCATTTATTTCGATAATAGCTTTTTCACCAGTAGAAGTCTGCATTGCAACAATATCTCCTTTTACCAAATTGTTTTCTTTAACGCTAGTTCCGATTAAGAAAGCCTCATTAAATTTTGTTTCATTAGTAATAGTGCTGAACATAACCCCTGAAAGTTTCTTAAGATTAGTAGCATTTTTAGTCTTCCAATTTTTGATTGCTCCATCAAACATTGTTTGAGTATCTGAATCAGAAGGAGCCCCCAATGTAGCTTTATTAGTTGTACCATAAAAATAAACTAAGTCTATTTTGGGTGAATCCGTTCCTGCTTCAGTTACTTTATAAACTTTATCTTCTGAAAGAGAATAAAAGCTACCATAAGTAGCGTTTTTATCTGCACCAACTAAGTGAGCAACAGAAGTTTTGATCCCTTTTAAGGGGTTGATTGTGATAGTAAATGCTTCTTTGTTGCCATCTTTGTCTTCGATTGATAATGTAAGAACAATGATTGCAGACCCCATTGTTTTGGTATCGTGAATGTAAGCAAATCCTTCTTTGTCTTTGATTTCTATGGCTTCAGTTTTTTCAGCACCGGTGCCTTCTTTGAATGTGATTGTTGCTTTTTCAAGTTTTTCAGAGCCCATAATGAAATCTACTTTAAATTTCATTTCAGAACCCTTTTCTACTGCGACTTCTGAAGTGGTAACCGGATTGTAATTTCGTCCTCCATCTTCACTTAAGCTAATTACCATAGATGGACCAGTTGCATTTTCATCATCGCTTGAGCAGCTCGTAAACGTAAACGCCGAGGCCACGAAAAGGCCCATAAGTAAGTAATTCAGTTTTTTCATGTTCAGAAAATTTAATAAATAATTAGTAATTAAGATATAACATTAAAAAATATCCCTATCAAAAAGAACGATGCAAAAGTATGACAAAACATTTCTTCGGCAAATGAATTCGAGTTTTTAATAAACTTTAGCAATTTGAGCGTTTCACCCGTTGATGACGCCATTGTGTCCCCCAAGGTTGCGTCACACGATGCAAACATAGGGCGTTTTTTTCAAAATTGCCCCCCCCGTTTGGGTGGTTTAAGCCCCCAATCCCCCAAAGGGAGAATTTGGTGTGGTTTCGTCATTTATGCAGGTGGATTTTTTGCACTTTTTTATTGTGTACTGTTTTTCTGTCCTCAAAATATTTGGTCATGTGTTTTGAATGGTTTGTTTCATTTGATGAGAAGATGTTTTTTGGCTCTATTTTGATTTGTATGGGTAATCATAAGTATCAATTCACTTAGGCCAATATTTCGTGCCCTCAAGCCGGGCGGGCTCTTACTTTTTGGCTACAGCCCCAAAAAGTAAGCAAAAAAGGCCGCCGCTGACGTAAAATGGCTAAAAATCATAGGCCTTCGCTAAAATCTGCGAACTCGCAAGCTCAAACAGCGCATATTTTTTAACGCTCAGGCCTATGATTTTTTTAACGCCATTTTCCGAAGGCGGCTTAGTTACCTTGATTGATTTCGTGCTTTCATATTTTGTTTACCCACAGGATACGACATAGAGTCTGTTTTTTTAATGGCAAGCAAGGTGCGACAATCAAATATCAGACCACAAAACACCATTTTTTAATAATTGTTCTATCAATGTCAAGTTTGGTTTGATGCAAATGACGTTAAAACGCCATTAGACAGATGTTTAACTTCGTGTTTTTATTTGTATCGAGTGGGTGACTTCACAATGAAATCACTGCTAAGGCATCGCTAGGCATCTTTATAATATTCTGTTAAATATATCTATTACAGGTTTAAGAGACTGTTAGCTTCAGACTCTCTTTCACACCTCGTTTGATGTGGGCACATATAAAGATGAACGGCAGAGGGCGAATTGCCATGTCCCAATTTCTTTTTTATTATTTTTGCAAACGCTGAAAAAAATCAATGTCATGGCATTCCCGCAAACGAATATTCAACCTGCTGTCATCCAGTCGCCGGCTCCGTCGGTGAGTGTTCAGGGCGCCGGGGTTGAAGTGGATCGCCATGTGGTGATGGATACCCAGGTTGTTGCAGTTCCTCGTCGTGTGAGAGTGCCCAAAAAGGTTGTTGAGGCTGTCATCACGCACGACGATTCGGTTCGTCTCAACCTGAAGCCGGTTTTTCCGTCGCACGACGATATTTTCCGTGCCAATGTGCTCACGCAGTCGCTGCACCCGAGTGATGGTGTGTCGAATGCTTCCGATTCTGTCTTTGTACAATTGCCTGTCGACAGCCTTCAGGCGCAGGGCAAAGTGGCCGATACGGTGAAGTTGAGCTCCGAAAAGGGCGAACCGCATTTGTCCATGAAGTCGAAGGTGCTGTTGCCATCGCATTTCAATGCCGAGTTGGGGTGGATGCTGCCCGTGCTCATCGGACTGGTGGCCGTGACGGGATGGCTGCGCATTGCTTCGGGGAAGTTTTTTCGCGAGATGTTTCAGGCCGTTTTTTACCATACGGCAGCCGAGAATCTTTATAAAATCACCCATTTCCGCAAGAGTTTTTGGTCGGCAGGGCTCAATTTTCTTTTTGTGCTCAACCTTGCACTTTTTGTCTTCGAGGTGATGGTGCATTTTCAGGCACGCCCCGGCGGATTGCACGGTGCAGTGATATGGGGCATTCTTGCGGGTAGTTTGTTGATGCTGTTTTGGATCAAAAATGGCATTTATCGTTTGTTGGGTTGGGTATTCAATACCCGCGAGGAGACCGGCGAATTTTTGTTTCAGGTGAATCTGCTCAACAAGGCTTTTGGCATCATGTTGTTGCCTTTTTTGGTGGTGATTCCGTATGTACATCCTCAGTTTGAATTGATATTGATAGGGGCTGGATTTGTGTTGTTTGCGACAATGTATTTGGTTCAACTGGGTCAGGGGGCGAAAATAATTTTGCGTCAACCCCTTTCGCTTTTTTATATGATTTTGTATCTTTGTGCCCTTGAAATCCTGCCCATTGTTGTCCTGCTGAAAGTGGTGACGCTTCAATCGGCACGATGACGAGTGGTATTGGTTCCGTTGAATTAAAATATTTGCGTTTTGAAGATTAAGAAAATTTTGGTTTCACAACCAAAACCCACCGCAGCCAAAGACCCTTACTTTGAGCTGGCCGAGAAAAACAACATCAAGATCGATTTTCGTCCCTTTATTCAGGTCGAAGGGGTGAGCGCAAAGGATTTCCGTGCTCAAAAAGTCAACATCATTGACCACACCGCGGTTATTTTTACCAGCCGCACGGCCATCGATCATTTCTTTCGCATTACCGAGGAGTTGCGCCTGACAGTGCCCGACGAGATGAAATATTTCTGCATTTCAGAAGCCACGGCTCACTATCTGCAAAAGTATATCGTGTACCGCAAGCGTAAGATTTTCCACTCTACCGGTCGTTTCCCCGACTTGGTTGATGTGCTCAAAAAGCACAAGGAAGAGAAGTTCCTGGTGCCGCTGTCGGACATTCACAAGCAGGAGATTCCTGATTTGATGGTGAAGCATAAATTGGTTCATACCAATGCGATTTTCTATCGCACGGTGAGCAGCGACTTGAGCGACATCAACGAGATTGATTATGACATTTTGGTGTTTTTCAGTCCATCGGGCATCACATCGCTGTTTCAGAACTTCCCAGACTTTCAACAGAAAGACATTAAAATTGCTTCGTTTGGTCCGGCCACCGCACAGGCGGTGATTGATGCGGGTTTGCGTCTGGACATTCAGGCACCCATGCCCCAGGCACCATCTATGACCATGGCATTGGAGCAGTTCATCAAAACACACAACAAGGCTTCTAAATAATGGCCTAAAACATAACGAAAAACCCTTCGTGCTTTCGGGCGGAAGGGTTTTTTGTTTTAAATAGAGTTTTTAATGAACACGGAGTCAAAATAAACGCTGAGGCGCAAAGGGGCTTAGTTAATTTTTAACGCATTGCGTTTAAATAACAAAGCAGATAACTCAAAAGAGTTATATCGTATTTTTTAATGAACGCAGTGTCACAGCGTATTTGAAGTTGTGTTGTGCGTTTGTAACGATTTGCGTTTATTTTATGTAATCTTTAACCTGTATTCTCTCTAATTCTCATAATCCATGCCCCATACCTTCCGTAAAGCCGAGCGACTACACAGCCGCACCACCATCACCCAACTGTTTGAGCAGGGCAGTGGATGGGGTAAGTATCCGTTTCGTGTGGTGTGGATGCTGTTGACCGAACTCAAAGGGGCACCGGTGGAGGTGATGATGAGCGTTTCGAAAAAGAAGTTCAAACGCGCCAACAAGCGGAATCTCCTGCGTCGCCGTATGAAGGAAGCCTGGCGATTGAACAACTCCCCGTTGAAGTTGTTTTTAGAAGAGAACCATTTGCGAGTGGCCTGTGCCATTATTTATCTTCCTTCGGAGGAGTTGACTTATAGCGACATTGAGAAGGGAATGAAGAAAAATATGGAACGGCTGATGGACGAAATTAAGGCTGCTTTAAGCCCAACCGGGGTTTGAAGTGAGATATGGTAAGAACCTGTGAGGGAAATAATCTCTGTGTCCCTACTATATAACTCTTTTGAGTTATGTGTGTTGTTATTAAACGCATGGCGTAACAAAATTACTCGCGCCTTCGCGCCTTTGCGTTTATTCTGACTCAGTGTTACCTCTTCTTCCTCAGTGTAACGAACGAAGAACTGACGATGAGTTGCAGTGAGATAAGATGAGAACCGGTGAGGGGAAGTAACCTCCGTGTAACTCTGTTTTTACTCTGTGTAACTCAGTGAAATTTCTAAACACAAGTATTGTTTTAAGAACTGATAAGCCACATTGCTGCGTGATTCTGTTTTCGATATAACCTTGTGTGAAAGGCAACTTAAATGTGTTAATGAGCTTTCAATTCACCATTATGATTGATTTATGCATTTATTTCTAACGATTTTGCGTAAGGCATTGGTTTGGCTTCTGATTCTTCCGGTGCGGTTTTACCAGATGGTGATTTCGCCAATGAGCGGACCATCGTGTCGTTATACCCCCACGTGTTCGGCCTATGCCGTTGAGGCACTCAAGAAACATGGTCCCCTTAAAGGGCTTTGGCTCTCGGTGAAGCGCATCCTGAGCTGTCATCCCTGGGGCGGGCATGGTTATGACCCGGTTCCCTGAAGGGGTGTATCAGTGGATGCGTTGAAGCGTTTAATTTTGCGTCAGCCCGGGTTTTTCAGAAAAATGAGGCGATGTTGAACATCTGTAAGTGAGGTTTGTTAAAAAGTAGTATCATACTATAAATGATTGACATGGATATCATCATCATTTCGCTGGCTGCTTTTTTGACAGCTATCCTGACTTTTTTCTCCGGCTTTGGCCTTGGAACCATCCTGGCACCTGTGTTTGCCATTTTTTTCCCCATCGATGTGGCCATTGCCCTGACCGGGGTGGTACATTTTACCAACAATTTGTTTAAAATAGCCCTGGTTGGCAAGCACATGAATAAAGGGGTGTTGCTGCGATTTGGTGCACCGGCCATTTTGGCTGCCTTTGTGGGTGCCTGGGTGTTGATGCAAATCACCGAGATGCCCACGCTTTTTAGTTATTCAATGGGCAGTCGACTGTTTGAGGTCACGCCCGTGAAGTTGATTGTGGCGTTAATTTTAATTGTTTTTTCGGTGCTCGAAATACTTCCGGCTGTGCAAAAGGTTCAGTTTGGGCGCGATAAGCTGATGATTGGAGGGGCTTTGAGTGGATTTTTTGGGGGCCTCACCGGTTTGCAGGGCGCCATTCGCAGTGCTTTTTTGCTAAAGAGTGGTCTCTCAAAGGAGGCTTATATTGCCACGGGCGTGGTGATTGCGTGTCTGGTCGATTTCACGCGATTATCGGTTTATGCATCGCGATTTTCGCAGGCCAACCTGCTCGAAAATGTTCCGTTGCTGGTATCGGCCACGTTGTCGGCCATCGTTGGGGCATACGTGGGCAGTAAGTTGCTTAAAAAGGTGACGCTGCGTGTGATTCAGTTGATGGTGGCTGTGATGCTCATTGCCATTTCACTGGCGTTGGGTGCCGGGTTGATTTAGTTCAGATGAGCGTATCAAGATGCAAGACAACGAATTTGATTCATCATTGGAAACGACAGTCTTTGTTTCTCCCGTGGTTCGGATGTGACCGTCATGAATGTTTGATGTGTAATTAATTTAGGTGTGGGCTCTATTTTGAGTTTTTTGTCCACGAATTACACGAATTTGGAGTCAATGTCGTTAAGTTAAGAGAAGAAGACGCAAGATTGTGAGACAGATGATGAGATAAGGAAAGATATTTAGATCTGTCTTCTTCGTCTTCGAGACTATTCATGGAACTGTGTCTGCAATATATAAATATTAATTTTGCAGACAATGAAAGACAAACCAGATTTCAGTTACGAAGACTTTGAACGGGAAGCGATCAAGGGACTTTATGAGAAAAAGAATTTCATGGGTGAGAACGGTGTTTTCACCCCTCTGATCAAGCATTTTTTAGAAAAGGCATTGGCCCTAGAGCTTGAACAACACCTTAAACAGGAGGGCGGAAACAAACGAAATGGGCTTACGACCAAAACAGTAAAAAGCTCTACCGGAGAGTTTGAATTAACAACCCCTCGAGACAGAAACAATACGTTTGTGCCCGAAATTGTGGCTAAGCGTCAGGTTGTGCTTGACGATGACCTGTGCGAAAAAGTACTCTCGATGTATGGGAAGGGGATGAGTTATAACGACATCAAAGCGTTTCTGTATGAGATTTACGCATTGACTTTATCTCCGGCCCAGATGAGCGAGATTACCGATAAAATTATCCCGGAACTGGAACAGTGGCAGGCACGTCCATTAGAACCGGTTTATTCGATTGTTTGGTTTGATGCAATCCAT
>NZ_QKZK01000005.1:0-17022 GCF_003254275.1 Breznakibacter xylanolyticus
CTTCTTCTCCTCACTGGTTCTCATCTTATCTCACTGCAACTCAGCGTTAGTTCTTAGTTCGTTAAGTAGAGGACGATGATTAAATGCTGAGTTATATAGTAGTAAAATGATGATCATCCTGATATCCTTTTACACCGATTTACTCATGCACTCCCGCACTTTTGCACTCTTGCACTCTTGCACTTTATCACTAATGCCTCCTCAACCACTCCTCCACTTCTCCACTCCTCCACTCCTCCACTTCTCCACTCCTCCACTCCTCCACTTCTCCACTCCTCCACTTCTCCACTTCTCCACTCCCCCCCCTTCAGAAAAAAATTCATCTTCATTTATGGAATCGCTCCACCAACAGCATCCTATGCACAGAAACCACACACAAGGGATCCTAAATAGTACAAAAACTCTGCGCCTCTGCGCCTCTGCGTTTAACAACAACATTACAAACAACTCACTAAAACAAAAAACCATGAGAACACATTATGCCCCCCTGACCCGCACCCTCACCATGGGTTGCCTGTGGATGATGATGTGGCTGATGATGCCCGTCGCGGCTGCCGCCATCACCATTACCGGAACCATCACCGACGAAAACCGTGACCCCATGCCCGGGGTGTCGGTGCTCATCAAAGGCACCTCACGGGGTGTCATCAGCAACATCAACGGACACTACACCCTCGAAGCCCTCCCCCACGACCTCACGCTGGTGTTTGCTTTTATTGGATACGAAACACAAGAGGTTCCCATTCAAAACCGCACCACCATTGATGTGCAAATGAAACCCGACAACCAGAAACTGGAGGAAGTGGTGGTAATGAGCTATGGCGCGCAAAAGAAAAGAATGATCGCGAAGGCAGCACGTAAAACCCCGCCATCGGTCGCTAACGTGATGTCCATTGTTGAAGACGACGTGTGCATAGAGTATGAAATGGTTGCACAGCCCGACTTCAACACCGAAAACTACGCCACGGTGCGCGAAAACGACTTCAAAAGCACCGCCTCGGCACCCCTCTCGACCTTCTCGGTCGATGTGGATCGCGCCGCCTATGCCAACGTGCGCCGCTTTCTCAACAATGGCCAACTGCCGCCCGTGGATGCCGTGCGCATTGAGGAGATGGTCAACTACTTTGCCTACAACTACCCGCAACCCGAGGGCTCCGACCCCTTTGCCGTGCAAACCCATTTGGCTGTATGCCCCTGGAACGCCCGGCACCTGATGATGAAAATCGGCCTCAAGGGGCGGGAGTTCGACAAATCGAAGCTGCCCCCCTCCAACCTGGTGTTTTTGATGGATGTGTCGGGGTCGATGGACGAGCCCAACAAACTGCCCCTACTCAAAGCATCGCTGCGGTTGCTGGTGAACGAGCTGCGCCCCTCCGACCGAATTGCCATGGTGGTGTATGCCGGAGCCGCCGGGCTGGTACTCCCCTCCACACCCGGCAACCAAAAACAAACCATCCTCGATGCCCTTGACCGACTGCAGGCGGGCGGATCGACCGCCGGGGGTGCCGGGCTCAAACTGGCCTATGAGGTGGCGCGTCAAAACTTTATTGCCGGCGGCAACAACCGCATTGTGCTGGCCACCGATGGCGACTTTAACGTGGGACAGTCGTCGAACGCCGAGATGGAACGACTGGTGGAGAAGGAACGACAGGGCGGCACCGCCATCACCGTGCTGGGTTTTGGGATGGGAAACTATAAAGACGACCGCATGGAAATTATTGCCAACAAGGGCAACGGCAACTACGCCTACATCGACAACCTGCAGGAGGCCGAAAAAACCCTGGTGAAGGAATTTGGCGGAACCCTCTTCACCATCGCCAAAGACGTGAAGCTGCAACTGGAGTTCAACCCCGCCCGCGTGGCCGCCTACCGACTCATTGGCTACGAAAACAGGCTGCTCAACAACGAAGACTTCAACAACGACCAAAAAGACGCCGGCGAAATAGGCGCCGGACACACCGTCACCGCCCTGTATGAAATTGTGCCCGTCGGGGCGCCCGATGCCGCCCGATACGCCGGCCAAACCGATGCCCTCAAATACCAACAGGTGACCCGGGCAAACACCGATGCGCAGGATTGGCTCACCGTGAAACTGCGCTACAAACAACCCGACGGTGACACCTCACGCCTCATGGAACGGCCCGTGACCGGTACTCCCGAAGCCTTTGACCGCGCCCACAACGACCTGCAGTTTGCCGCCGGGGTGGCTGCCTTTGGCATGATGCTGCGCAACTCACCCCACAAAGGCTCCCTCACCTGGAACCAGGTGACACAAATGACCGAACAGGCCCGGGGCGACGACCCCGAAGGCTACCGCGCCGAATTGGTGCGCCTGGTGAAAATGGCCGCCAAAATGAATCATCCAACCGAATAAACGGTCGAGCCGTAGAGACAAGGCATGCCTTGTCTCTACGGTTATGTTATATATATTACACAATCATCGTTTCACCATTTTCATCACCTGCACCCGCTGACCATTCATCACCCGAACCCAATAAATGCCCACAGGCAGATGCGCCACATTCACATCCACCGCATCAAATGATGAACACAATGTCCCAACCACCTGCTGATGCACATTTAACAGCTCGATACGCGTGGGCACACCCACTACTAACCCCTCAATACGAAACTGCTCCCGACAAGGATTGGGAGAAAGTGTCAAACCAAGATCATCACGGGTGGTTGATGAAATGGAGGACGGCTTATTGGCATCATACAAAGCTTTGATCTGCTCGGGAGTAAATGCGAGGTTATAAATCATCAGATCGTCCAACGCACCTTTGAAATAACGGGGTTGACCCGAATAGTACAATCGACCGATGTTCAATGGTTCATTAACGGTGGTGTTGACCGAAACCGAGGGGCTGCTGATTGCACAAACATCCCCGGCAGACACGCCATCGACATATAGTTTTAAATCGCTGAGGGTCATCCCGGAGGCAGGCTCTAATACCACGGCATAAAAATGCCATCCACCGCCGCTGTTGTCAAAAGACCGATTGACGTACCCCACCGAACCATCCACACCAATGCCTTGACACTGCGCATTGAGTAACACCTCAAACCGACTGCCGCCGGTAGAGATATCACCGCCGTAGCTCAGCACCGTGTTGCTTTGCTGGCCGGCAACGGGTGTTGCATCCGTCATCGCCCAAAAGGTAACGGTGCGCGCCTGCCCGCCATAGGGGCCAACGGCCATATCGCACAACACATAATCGTCGACCCCGTCGAAAGCAATGGCTGAATTTGCGTTGCCATGACGGTCGGCCACAAACGTTGCCCCATGAATGGTGCCATGGTTGAAGTAGGGCAACACATCGTTGGCATTGCCATTGAAGGGATAATTGGCAAGAATTGTCATATCCGAGGCCGTCACATCGTCAAAACGGGTATCATCCCCATTATGACCGCCGGTCAACAACACACGACTGGGCACCTTTGACATCTTAAAAAAACGCGTGGTGCCCGAGGTCGCGGGCAATCCGTTGATCAGAACAGAAAAGGTGAGATCCTGCTGATTAAAGAGCATCACTACAAACGTCCACTGCCCGGCACTGTAAGCGAGTCCGGTGAGTTCCTTTTTATTGGAGTAATCATTACCCTCCACGGCCCATATCTTGCCGCCATCAAAGCTGACCCGACAGACCCAATCCGTTCCGTTCATCAGGCTGAGAGACGCGTTGAACCCGCTGGCATACTTGGGTTTGACCCAACAACCCACCATGGCATGTGTGCCGAAAGTAACCTCTTTATAATATTCTCCGGCCCACCCCGATTGACCGTTAATCTGCAATGCATTATTATTACGATCACCATCAAGCACCACCTGGTGTCCTCCGGCACCACTGTGCCACTCGAGCCAACCCGTCGTGGCAATGGGGTCGTCCACCTGATATTCTTCAAAGGTATCGTCGAGCATCGATTGCCCCGACATGGGAACAACGAGTATGAACAACAACATCAACGCTATAGGGTATCTTGTTTTCATGAGTGAAATGTTTTGGTGAATAATGAACACCAAGATAGGGTGAAGATAGGCCCATGTCAACACCCCAAAAAGTAGAAAAAAGGCATGCCTTGTCTCAATGCCCCGTAACGTCCCACCGTCCATTGTCACGTGAAAAAAGAATTTCGACACGTGGAAATTCAACAAAGCAGGCCGGGCGATTCCCCTTTACCCGGTCATCAATCATCCATTAATTCTTTTACTATTTTTGAAAAAAAACTAAAACATGTTATCACTGCTCATTTTCTATTTACTGCTGTCGCTCATTGTATCGTTCATGTGCTCCATCATGGAAGCCTCGCTACTGTCGACCCCCATGGCCTTTTTGAAAGTCAAAGAGGAAAAGGGGAGCAAAGGCGCCCGGCTGATGATTCGGCAAAAGAGTAACATCGACCGCCCTCTGTCGGCCATCTTGTCGCTCAACACCGTGGCGCACACCGTGGGCGCTGCCGGAGTGGGTGCCGAGGTGACAAAAATATTTGGCGAAGCATACTTTGGCATTGCCTCGGCCATCCTCACCGTCCTGATTTTGGTGCTCACCGAAATCGCACCCAAAACCATTGGCGCCCGCTTCTGGCGCAGCCTGGTGGCCTTTAGCAGCATGACCATTCAGGTGATGATTGTCATCACCTACCCGCTGGTGGTGATGTCCTCGTTCATCACCCGCTTTTTGTCGTCGGCCGGCCACGGACACACCACCAGCCGGGAGGAGATATCGGCACTGGCCAACATCGGAGCCGAGGAAGGCGTGTTTGGCGAAAAAGAAAACCGGATCATTCAAAACCTCATCCGCCTCAAAACCGTGCGCGTGTCGGATGTGATGACCCCGCGCGTGGTGTTGACCGTGGCCGACGAAACCATGCCCCTGGAGGAGTTTCTGCAAAACAAAGAGTACCTCCGCTTTTCGCGCATCCCGGTGTTTTCGGAAGTTGACGAGCACATCACCGGCTACATCTTTCGCCAAAAAGTGTTTGAAAAACTGGCCGAAGACGTCACCCACCTGCAACTCAAGGATCTGCGGCGCGACATTGTCATCATCCCCAACTCAAAAAAACTGTTTAGTGTATGGGAACTGCTGCTCGAAAAAAAGGAGCACATTGCCCTCATCGTTGATGAATATGGCGGGGTAGATGGCATCGTGACCATGGAAGACATCATTGAAACCTTGCTGGGCTTTGAAATCATCGACGAAAAAGATACCATCACCGATATGCAACAATACGCCCGCGAACGCTGGAAAACCAGACAGGAAAAATACAACGCCATTGATCCGGGCAAACGATAATCGTTATATCGGGTAGAGACAAGGCATGCCTTGTCTCTACGCACCATTGTGATTTTTTTTTGCCCACCGTGCAACCCTTGCACAAATGACCTGTCTTTATCATCAAACAAACATTCGTTCCGTTGTCCGACACCGCTGTTGACATACACCGCGACCTCATCGAGAAGGCCCGTGAGGGACATCCTTCGGCGCAAAAACAGTTGTACCAGCTCTATAGCCGAGCCATGTTCAACATTTGCTGCCGCATGATGAACCACACGGCCGATGCCGAGGACATGCTGCAGGAGGCTTTTTGCGATGCCTTCCGGCGGCTCGACTCCTTCCGTTTCGAGAGTTCCTTTGGTGCCTGGATCAAACGCATCACCATCAATCGGTGCATCAACGAACTGAAACGACGACGGGTGACCCTCGAATATGCCGACCAGCACGGCGGCATCGACCCACCCGATGAACCCGACGAAGCCCCCGACGCCTCCCTCACGGCCGAACGCATTAAACATGCCATGGCCTTGTTGCCCGACGGATACCGGGTGGTCTTCTCCCTCTACTACCTCGAAGGGTACGACCACGACGAGATTGCCGCCATCCTCAACATCAGCGACTCCACGTCGAAAACCCAGCTCATGAGAGCCCGAAAGAAAATTTCAGAAATACTCAGGGTGGGACGAAATTGAGGAGAGTGGCATAGGAAGAAAGTGGCAAAGTGCCTAAGTGAGGAAAGTGTAAGAGTGTAAGAGTGTAAAAGTGTAAGAGTGCTAAAGTACGGGAGTTTAAAGAGAGCAATCCTTTTTAGTCTAACATCTTGATACCTGCTACTTGCGTCTTGATACTGATGTCTAATATCTGAATACTTGCGTCTTGATACTTATATCTTGATACCAAACAACCATGAACGACCCCTTTAAAATACTCATCGACAACGAGCGCGACAGCTTCGACACGCTGCTGCCGCCCCCCGACATGTGGGCGCGCATCGATGCCCGTATGGAACGTCCTGCCCCAATGCTGCGCTTCATCTCACCCCTGAGGGTGGTGGCGGCTGTGGCCATCATGGTCGTACTGAGCGTTGCGGCCTTTCAGCTGATGCAACATCGCAACGTGGTGCCGGCTCACCAAACCTTGTCGGCCATCGACCAACAGGTGATGGAAGCCGCCCGCTTTTACGAGTCGCAAATCAGTCACAAGCAGCAGCAACTCATCGAACTCACCGCCTCGCAACCCGCCGTGCGGGAGGATGTGGAAACCGACATGGCCGAACTCGACCAGGCGCTGCGCGAACTTAAAACCGACCTGAAGGACAACATCGACAATGCCGAGGTGCTTCAGGCCATGATTCAAACCTATCGCATGAAACTCGACATGCTCGAACAAATCCTCTCGTACCTGCAACCGGCCGACAACGCGCCGGACAACGATAGCAAAACTTCAAATTATGAACTGTAAAACCATCTGTCTGCTGACCCTGCTGCTGGCCTCATCCGTGAGCCATCTGTCGGGACAAAGTTTCGAGGAGACCCGGCGGGTGGCGCGCACCTTTAAGGCCTCCGACAACCTGCTGGTCGAAATCAACAACAAATACGGCTCGGTGGTGGTCAACACCTGGGACAAGGATTCGGTGCGCATCGACATCACCCGCAAAATTTCGGAAAAGAACGAAGACCGATTCAAACGCCTGCGCGACAACATCGACTTCCGATTCACCGACCTGCCCAACTATATCTCGGCCACCACCGCACTGGGCAGCAAGCACTCCACCCTGTTGCAGGACGTGAAGGAAGCCACCAACTACCTCTCGGCCACCGAATCGGGCAGCCAAATTGACTATCGCGTGACCCTCCCGGCCCGCACCAACCTAAAAATTGTCAATAAATATGGCAACGTGGTGCTGCCCGCACTCTCGGGACAGGTCACCGTGGAACTGGCTAATGGCGACTTGCAAACCCGCGAACTCACCGGCTCGGCCAGCCTGGTGATGAGCTTTGGAAACGCCCAAATTAAACAACTCGACCAGGGTTCGGTGGCGCTCAATTTTGTCAACCTGTCCCTGGGGCATGCCGGCCTGCTGACCCTCGACACCAAATCGTCGACCCTGCGCATCGACCAACTCGGAACCGGAAAAATCACCTCGCGCCGCGACCAAATCACCATCGGTGAGGCCGCTGCCATCACCCTCACCGGATATTTCACCAAAGTCAACGCAGCTCTGGTCACGGCATCGGCATCCATCCACCTCACCTATGGCGAGCTGTCGCAGCTCACCCTGGCCGAAACCTTTAAAAAATGCGACCTGGTGACGCAAACCTGCGACGCCACGCTCACCCTGCTGGTGCCATCGCCCTACAACGCCCTCATCAAGGCGCAGGGTGGAAGCCTGTCGCTGCCCCCCGCCCTCAATGCCGAAATGGCCAACTATCAAAAAACCATTCAGACGCAGCCCGTACGCTTTGTCTGGCAAAAGAAACAGACCGACGACAAGCTGAAAATCAACATCTCGGGCGGCGACCTCAAAATTTTGCATCAGTGATGCAACCCTCGCTTCGTTCCGTTGTCTTTGGAAGAAAGAAGAGAAGTGCAAGAGTACAAAAGTGAAAAAGTACCAGAGTAGCAAAGTGCCAAAGTAAATTATAATAAAAATAGTCGGTGACGACACCCTCATACGAAATCTCCTCCAGTCCCCCTTCGGGGGATGAAGGGGCACAATTTTAAACACATGAAAACCACATACCTCCTTATCGCATTCCTCACCGCACTGCTGGCAACGGCCAACGGGCAGGATTATCAACACGCTGTGAAGATTAAACCTTTTGGAGAATTATGCATCTCGTACAAACGCATCACCGGATTTGAAAAGGGTTACGAGGTGATGCTGTCGGATCTCGAAAACGGCTATTCCGTCACCGGTCTGATGGTACACCACACGCCCGTGCTGCCCCGCAAGTCGAGCAAATGGTTCTTTACCTATGGCTACGGCGCTCACGCCGGACTTTTTCATCAATACGAGGTGTACAATCCGTTTCGCCCCTTTGACCCGCCGCGCGAAATCAACCGACGATACGTTGCACTGGGTCTCGACGGAAGTGCCGGCGTGGAATATCGCATGCTCAGGCATCCCTTCCTCTTCTCGTGGGACGTGAATCCCAACATCGAATTCCTGGGCCCCGACGTGTTCCGCGTCAACATCTATTCGAACCTTGGGGTGGCATTCGTGTTTTAGTCACCACTAAGAATCACGGCCATGCCGGGGTTCACATCATCAATAAACCAACAACATTTAAATACACAACATCATGAAACGACTGTCATTGGCCATATTGGCACTCATCAGCATCTCCTTTGCAACCCAAGCCCAAGACGACACTCAACAGGAAATGCGCACCATCTTCGGTAGTCCCAACATCTCCTCCATTGGCGGGTACGGCGCCCTCAACGTGGGTTACACCAAAATCAACAAGCTCGACGCCGTGCAAATTGGCGGTCGAGGCATGGTAGTCCTCAACCACTCCCTCGCCCTGGGACTGGGTGGCAATGGCGTCATCAGCCGACCCGTGTACGACGTCAACCTGAAGGAAGACTTTGAATTTGCCGGCGGATATGGCGGATTCATCATCGAACCCATCCTGGGAAGCATGCAACCCATTCATGTCTCGTTTCCCATTCTCATTGGTGGTGGTGGCATCGGTTACCTCAAACACTGGGGCGACTACGAAGACGACCACAACTACGAAAACTACGACGAAGACAGCTACGCCTTCTTTGTGTTTGAACCCGGCGTGGAACTCGAGTTCAACGTGGTGAAGTTCATGCGATTTGCCATCAACGGCAGCTACCGACTCACCAGCGACATTGACCTCAACTACAAAAAGACCCGCGACGCTTCCTTTGCCGACACCGACATTGCCCCTGGCAACCTGCTCAACGGCTTCAACGTGGGCATCACCATGAAATTCGGAAAGTTCTAAACGAAATTTAATCGCAAAGACAGAGACACAAAGCACCCCTTGGCGCCCTCTGCGATCCTATCTTCGCGCCCTTTGCGGTGAATCTCATTTTTCAGTATTAAACGCAAAGACACTGAGACACAAAGTTAACTCTGATAAACACTTCGCGCCCTTTGCGTTCCTATCTTCGCGCCCTTTGCGGTTAATCACGTTAAAAATAATCACAAACATTTCTCTGCAACTTTACATCTCAGCGTTTAAAACAATCCCACAAACATCATTAATAATCTCCATGAAGAAAACCCTCTCCTTCCTGGCCATGCTATTCGTGTGCCTTTGCGCCATGGCCGAACCATTAGACGACAACCGTAAACCGGTCATCAGCGGTTACATCAAAGATGCCCAAACGGGCGAGATGCTCGTGGGCGCCACCGTGTTCCTGCGCGAAAACCAGAGCGGCGTCACCACCAACACCTATGGTTTTTACAGTCTGGCAGCCACCCCGGGCGACTACACCCTGGCCATCGCCTTTTTGGGCTACCGCACCATCGAAAAGAAAATTAACCACAGCAAAGATCAGTCCCTCAACGTGAGCCTCGAACCCGACGTGGCCGAACTCTCCGAAATACAGGTCACTGCCGAACGCGCCCAGGATCGCATTGCGGCTCCGCAAATGGGCATGCAAAAGTTGCAGGCCAAAACCATCAAAGAAGTGCCCGCGCTGATGGGCGAGGTCGATGCCATCAAGGTCATCCAACTCCTGCCGGGCGTGCAGGCTGCCAGCGAGGGCTCCAGCGGATTCAGCGTGCGTGGCGGAAACCCCGACCAAAACCTCATTCTGCTCGACGAGGCCATCGTGTATAACGCCGGTCACATGATGGGATTTTTCTCGGTGTTCAACAACGATGCCATCAAAGACGTCAACCTCTACAAGGGCGACATCCCCGCCAAAAACGGTGGCCGATTGGCCTCGCTGCTCGACATCCGCATGAAAGACGGCAACAACCAAAAATTCTCGGGTACCGGCGGCATTGGCACCATCTCGTCGCGACTCACCCTCGAAGGCCCCATCGTTAATGAGAAGACCCAATTCGTGCTGGCCGGCCGTCGAACCTATGCCGACCTGTTTCTACCTTTTGCAAGTAAAGAAAGAGCACAGGACAGCAAACTATATTTCTATGACCTCAACGCCAAAGTAAGTCATACCTTTAGCGACCGCGACAGGGTCTTTATCAGTGCATACCTGGGACGCGATGTCTTTGGCACCGAAGGCATTGAAATGGACTTTGGAAACCAAACGTTAACAGCTCGCTGGAACCACGTCTTTTCCCCGGTGCTATTCAGCAACCTCACCCTCACCGGCAGTCAATATGACTACCACTGGAACATCTCGATGAACGATGCCAGCGGGTTTGACTGGAAATCAGAACTGAACGACTACAGCGCCAAACTCGACTTTAACTATTATCCCAACACCAACAATCAGGTGACATTTGGCGTGCAAAGCATCCGACATAACGTGATGCCCGGACTGGTAAAAGGTACCGGAACCTCATCGATGTACGACGAAATTCGCGTCCCCGACACCCATGCATGGGAACATGCTGCGTACATTGAAAACACACAAAAGATATCCGAACGTATCAATCTCCGCTATGGCCTGCGTGTGTCGGAATTTCAAAATATTGGAAAGGGCACTCATTATTCCTACGACAACAACTACGAAGTAACTGACACAACGGAGTATGCATCCGGAAACATTTTTAACACCTACTGGGGTCTGGAACCGCGTGCCGGCATCACCTACGTTCTCACCCCCACAGCGTCAATCAAAGGTAGCTACTCTCGAACCTATCAGTACATGCAACTGGCCTCCAACTCAACCTCGGGAACGCCGCTCGATGTATGGTACCCAAGCTCACCTAACGTCAAACCTCAAATTGCCGACCAATTCGCCGTGGGTTTCTTCAAAAACATTTTCAACAACACTGTCGAAATGAGCATTGAAGGCTTTTATAAAAACATGCAAAACTCTATCGACTTTAAGGACTACCCCAACCTGTTGCTAAACAAGTTTATGGAAGGTGAACTCCGCTTCGGGAAATCAATTGCCTACGGGGCGGAATTCCTCGCCCGATTCAACCTGCACAAATGGAACGGTTGGGTCAGCTACACCCTCTCTCGATCCGAACGACAAATCAACGGCATCAACAATAACAAGTGGTACCTCTCACCTTACGACCACCCGCACGATTGCTCGGTGGTGGTGAACTACTCTCATAGCAAACGGGTGTCGTACTCGGCCAACTGGGTCTACCTCACCGGGGCACCCGCAACCTTCCCCGTGGGGCGGTTCGAAAGCGGCGGCAACATCGTCCCCATTTACTCCGATCGTAATGCCGAACGCATGCCCGACTATCACCGCCTAGACCTGTCGGCAACCATTCGGGGTAAAGAAAAACCCGGACGCAAGTGGCAGGGCGAATGGGTATTCTCGCTCTACAACGCTTACGCGCAACACAATGCATGGATCATTAACTTTGTAGAAGACGAAGAAAATCCCGGAATCACCAAAGCCGAAAAAACATATCTATTCACCTTTGTGCCTGCGGTTACTTATAACTTTAAGTTTTAAATAAGTGCCCGAACTACGAAAGTTGCAAAGTGCCCGAGTTGAAAGAATATTATTTCTTTAGGAAAGAAAAATCTAAAAACACTCCTAAAGTCCCCCTTCGGGGGATGAGGGGGCTATAATTCAAACACATGAAACAACAATATTTATACATCGCATCCATCGTCGCCCTGCTGATAACCGCTTGTAATGAGGATATTGACCTCAAACTTAACTCTTCGGCTCGCCGATTGGTCGTCGAAAGTTTTATCACCACCGACACCATGCGTCAGTCGGTTCGCCTTACTTTTTCGGGCGATTATTTCAACAATCAGCCCATGCCTGCGGTCACTGGGGCTGCAGTAATTTTGCGTGCCGATGGGGATGAACTATCGCTCACTGAAGACAACCAACACCCCGGATACTATTTCACACCCGATGACTTCTTTGGCAAGCAAGGCGTTACTTATCAGCTCTTAGTGAATAACGTAGACGCCAACAACGATGGCACTCCCGAAACCTACCAGGCCGAAAGTACCATGCCACTCCGATTCCCGGGTGACTCCATCCAAATTGGCTTTCAAAAAAACTGGAACTTATGGAAAGTCATGCTCTTTGCAAATGACCCCGCGAATGTCGAAAATTACTATGCCTTTAGTGTATCCAGAAACGACTCATTGCTCACCTCTAAAATTTCGGACTACGAACAGGCCGATGACGAGTTTTTTGATGGGAATGACATCGACGGTGTTTGGGTTTTCGGATTAAAAAACAACGACGAACAATACAAACTGCGTAAAGGAGACAAGGTAACCCTCGATGTAATGAACATCAATGAAACATTTTTCGATTACCTCAATGCCATTGACACTGAAACCAGTTCAAGAAATCCCCTCTTTTCGGGTGCTCCAGCAAATGTGCCCGGTAACATCAGCAACGGTGCACTGGGTATCTTCACAACTTATGCCATTAGCTCTCTGTCAACCATCAACACCAAAACAAAAGAGGAATGGCTTAAAGAACTGGAATAACCCGATTTCGTGCACAATTGTTAACAGTTCTTCAATCGAGATCTGGCTCCCGATTCAGGTCATGATGCGAACCACATCCGTCAACCAATAGGCCATTCTTATTGACGAATATCCAAATTCAAAGGACGAACAACGTTAAAGGGGGGCGAATAATTCTTAAAAGATGATAAACGGTATAACCTTTTCAATTCATTGGCGTTAAATTCGCAAACAACAGATTTAAAAAACCAATGATTAAGACCATGAAAAGAAAAAACATCTTGTCTGCCTTTGCAACCATCTTGTTTTTCTCAATCTTTGCTTCTGCCAATGGGCAGATCCAAAAACACCAAGCCAGTTACATTTATACCTTCACCCGATTCATCGAGTGGCCCACACAAGGGCAAACTGAATTTGTCATTGGCGTGATCGGGAAAAACCACCCCCTTACTGCTGAACTCAAAGCATCATCTTCTGGCCGATCAGTTGGCGCTCTTCCAATCAAAATCGTAGAATACGCCTCGGCCGATGTCATGGGTGACTGTCACATCTTGTTTGTGCCCGATGAAAAATCGTCACAACTTAAAAAAGTGGACAGCAAAGTCAGCAACAAATCAACCATTGTGATTACCGAAGAGCAGGACTGGGTGCCATCCGAATCGACAATCAACCTGCAGATCATCGACTCTAAACTGGCTTTTAACATCAACAAAGCCCAGTTCAACACCAAAAGCATGCGCGTGAGCGACAAGCTCCTCGCCCTCTCAAAATAAGTGATCAGTAACAACCAAAACAGACAACCCCTAAGTCGCAATACTTAGGGGTTGTCTGTTATTAACCCCAGCCTTTAGGCTGGGGTAGTGAACTACACTTCTACTCCCTGTTTGAGACTTACACCAACAAGCAAGAGATCAGGTGGTGAACAACCCATCAACTGACTCCCCGTTTGAAACTCACACCAATGAGCAAGAGGTCAGTGGGATAGAGAACAACTCTTCTACTCCCCACACGACAACCTCCCAATACACGCCACCAACGACTCACGCCAATATGGAATCGCAATGCCAAAGTCCGACTTAATCTTCCCCTTGTCCATCACCGAATAATTGGGGCGACGCGCCGCCGTTGGGAACTGATCCGAACCCACCGGCTCAATGGTACACGAAATGCCCGACAACTCTATGATGGCATGCGCAAAATCGAACCACGAGATGGCTCCCTCGTTTGAATAATGATACACATTTCCTTTGGCCGAAATGCGTTCCCCCGACGTGATGATATCCAGGCAAGCCTTCGCCAGATCACGCGCATACGTCGGCGTTCCCACTTGGTCAAAAACAACCTTCAAGTGTCCACGCTCAACGCCGTATTTGCGAATGGTTTTCACAAAATTGCTACCAAACGCCGAGTAAAGCCACGACGTCCGCACCACCAACGCATCGGCACCCGAAGCCAACACGGCTTGTTCACCTTCAGCCTTGGTCTGCCCGTAAACCCCGATGGGATCAATGGCATCATCCTCTTTCATGGGCACATTGGCACGTCCGTTAAACACGTAATCCGTCGAGATATGCACCATCGCGGCGCCAACCTCAACCGCAGCCTTCGCCAGATTCTCAGCCCCCAGCACATTAATTCGACGTGCCATGGCCTCATCCGTCTCAGCCTTATCGACTGCCGTATAGGCTGCACAATTCACGATGCCATGAATCTGATGATCCACACAAAACTGCCGCACAACCAAACCATCCGTGATATCCAACTCTGCAACATCGGTATAAACAAAAGCATGCCCCCCATATTGCGAGGACAATGTCCGTATCTCACTCCCCAACTGTCCGTTGGAACCAGTTATCAATATATTCATAAATATGCCTTAAACGTTAAATCAATCCCTATAATTTACTAAACCATCTCTGATTATCGAAAAAACAACGAATGCTTTGCGCAGCAAAAAATTCGTAAAATTCGCGCAATTCGCGGTCAAAAAAACTCATCCACATTCCCAAATATCAACAATCCCATCAAATCTGCGTAAACTGCGGACAAAAAACCTCACTTCCCCCTCCCCTTGCAAAGCAAAGTAATCGTCGCAGTCGCTTTACGAAGTAAAGAATTCGTAAAATTCGCGCAATTCGCGGTCAAAAAAAAATCATCCACATTACCAAATATCAACTATCCTTTAAATCTGCGAAATCTGTGGACAAAAAACCTCACTTCCCCCTCCCCTTGCGAAGCAAAGTAATCGACGCAGTCGCTTTACGAAATAAAGAATTCGTGAAATTCGCTCAATTCGCGGTCAAAAAAACCTCATCCACATTCCCAAATATCAACAATCCCTTTAATCTGCGAAATCTGTGGACTAAAAACCTCACTTCACCCGCCCCTTGCAAAGCAAAATAATCGTCAACTTCAACGCTTTGCGAAGCAAAGTAATCGACGCAGTCGCTTTACGAAATAAAGAATTCGCGCAAATCGCGCAATTCGCGGTCAAAAAATCCCATCAAATCTGCGTAATCTGCGGACAAAAAATGATCACCTAAATCCTCAATGCATGCCCTCCACCTCTTTGCGAAGCAAAGAAAATTCGTGCAATTCATACAACCCAATACCAGCAACATTTTGCCAAACAAACAATTCGTTAAATTCGTGTAATTCGTGGACAAAAAATCCAATCAAATCAACCCAATCTGCGGAATAAAAAATGAACACAACAATCTATTCATAGCTTTACGAAACAAACAATTCGCACAATTCGCGTAATTCGCGGTCAAAAACATCTCAATCACATTTCTTAACAATCTATAAATCTGCGGACAAAAACCTCTTCCAATCCACTATAAAATCTGCGATTTCCCAATATTCCCCACACGCCCCCCTCGACCCGAAATAATCGCCCCCCAAAGCTCCTTACGCCGTCCACTCACATTACTGTACCTGCCAAACGACAACCCCTTCCAGCTCCCGCCCCAATGCCCGGCCGTTGATGGTGACACGTAACAATATACCGCTTCAGCCACCCGTGCATCCTTGCTCTGCTGCTCATAATGCACATCTGACATATTGGCTAAAAGCTGCATCCCACGTTCCCTGGCAATAACCTTAAATCGTTCCACCAACGCACGATAACGCTCCTCATCCCCCGCATCCATCTGACGATGATAAATCCCGTCATTCTCAAACATCGGACGAAGTTGAAGCGTGTGAATGTCATATTTCCCAAAATGATCAAAGAAACCTTCCAAATCTCCCAGGTTATCGGGGTTCACAGTATAGTTGATCCTCAGAGAGGGTTGCTTCAGATGGTGCTTCGTCTTTAACGCCTCCAACCAATCCAACCGCTGCACAAAAGCTTCATAGCTGGATTTCTGCATAAAATATTCATACACCGGTTTCGTCACCCCGTGCATCGAAACGATCAATTCGTCGAGTCCCGCTTGCACCATCTGCTCAAGATGCTCATAAGTAATAATCTGACCATTGGTCACCAAACTAATATGCGGTACACAATAGCGCTTGGCCAACCGTATCAACGCCACATAATCGGGATGCAACGTCGGCTCTGCAGCACAACCCACAACCACCTGCAAGGCTCGGGGAAACAGACATCGCGACATCTCCGACATCTCAGCGGAAGTCATAACGCCCTTCATCGCTTTGCGACGCTCGGCATTGCTAAAATAACACATGCGACAAGCCAGGTTACAACCCATCACCGGATCCACACGAATCGACAGATGACGAAGCCCCAATACATTAGCTCCCAAAATCCCCATCAACTTCAGTCGGGGACTCTTAATCATCTGATTTATCTTCAGTATCTGATAAAAATTCATAGTCACAAATGTAACAAAACATCGCCATCACCCGATTGAATGAACACTTTCACTCTCCCACTTAACCAAGCAAAACATTCGCACCAATCAATGCAGTCAATTTGCCCAATAAAAACAACACTTATCGATGCAGTCGCCACAACATAACTTGAGCGACCTGCCTTTCTACCTATAAGCAACGTATGACAATCACTCAGTGCCTTTCTTGACATGGCAATGCGACGGTGTCGATTGACGACTCAACGTTTCAATCATAATGGCGATAGCAAAGTAATCGTCATCTTCAACACTTTGCGCAGCAAAGTAATCGACGCAGTCGCTTTACGAAGTAAA
>NZ_QKZK01000005.1:17342-196871 GCF_003254275.1 Breznakibacter xylanolyticus
TTACGAAGTAAAGAATTCGTGAAATTCGCGCAATTCGCGGTCAAAGAAAAACCTCACTCAACCCGAAAAGGCGTCTCCATCTCCCCCAAACAAGGCAACTTCCCATCCTTCTCCGAAACCAAAATCTTTGACAGATCCACCTGCCAGTCAATCCCCAACGCTGCATCATTCCAAGCAATCCCAGCATCATGCGTGGGAGCGTACCAGTTATCCACCTTATAAGCAAACACAGCCGACTCGCTCAACACCACAAATCCATGCGCAAAGCCCCGTGGAATAAAAAACTGTCGCTTATTCTCACCACTCAGCAACACGCTCACATGCTGCCCGTAAGTGGGGGATCCCTTGCGAATATCCACCGCAACATCCAACACCTCACCCGACACGCAACGCACCAGCTTCGCCTGATCAAACGGCGGCTTCTGAAAATGAAGCCCCCGCAACACGCCATGCGATGACTTACTCTCGTTGTCCTGCACAAAATGAATGTCGCCAATGTGCTTACGAAAAGTATTCAGATTAAACGACTCGAAAAAATAGCCACGCTCATCACCAAACACACGCGGTTCGATGATGGTGAGACCGGAAATAGGGGTTGAAACAAAGTTCATTTATTTAACTATAATATTAAAAAACTCATCACAATATAACCTTATAAAACATCCATGATGCCTCTCGGCAACACACAGGAGCATGATTATGGGAAGAAGTGCAGGAGTGCATCAGTAATTTTATTTCATCTCACTGAACAAAAATAGAATCGAACCATTCCAAAATCCCCCTTCGGGGGATCAAGGGGGCTTAACTCTTCTCACTAAACTCCTTAATCCGCTGTTCCTGATCTTTTTTACAAATCAAAAGCGTATTGTCATCTTCGGCAACAATATAGTCTTGCAGGCCTTGCAAAACCATACGTTTTCCTTGGGGAGCGCGAACCACACAACCCTCACTTTCAATCATGGTCACATGATCGCCGACCACGGCATTGGCTGATCCATCCTTATCCAACTGAGAATACAATGATCCCCACGTCCCCAGGTCACTCCATCCAAAATCGCCGGGTAAAACATACAATCCTCCATCCCCGTCCTGTGCCCCACTCATTCGCTCCATCACCGCATAATCAATAGAAATGCTTTTGCACAAAGGGAAAAGTTGATTGACAGTATCCTGCTCAGCTTCTGTAAAAAACTTTTCTGACATCCGATCTAAGGTTGCTGCCAAATCGGGTTCATATTCCCTAAGACTTTTGACAACCGTTGCCACATCCCAAATAAAAATACCTGCATTCCAATAATAACCACCTTCAGCCAAATACTGCTTAGCAACAACCAAATCTGGTTTCTCTTTAAAAGCAAGCACCTGACGTATTTCGTTCAATTCAATGGAACTCCCTGACTGGATATATCCGTATCCGGTATCAGGTCGCGTGGGGGTCATCCCCAGCGTTAGCACTTTATCGGTGCCTTTCACAAACTGAACTCCCTCCTCAATCACGCGTCTAAATTCTGTAGCATCCAACACAACATGATCGGCCGGAGACACCACAAGGGTCGCATCCGGATCGCGCTGTCTGATCTTCCAGGCCACATAACCAATGCAGGGGGCTGTATTGCGCATGCAGGGCTCAAGCAATATCTGCTCGTCGGGGATTCCGGGTAGTTGCTCTTTTACCAATTCTTTATAAGATACCGATGTAACGACCCACACTTTTTCGATGGGAAAAAGAGAACCGAAACGGTCAACCGTCAACTGCAACAGACTCTTCCCGACTCCAAGGACGTCAATAAACTGTTTTGGTTTTTCAGGCCTGCTCATGGGCCAAAAACGACTGCCGACGCCGCCGGCCATGATAACAAGGTGATTGTTCATTTAATTTATAATAAGAGTCTGTTTTACTTCAGATACCATTCATATACCTTTTTTACTCCCTCATGAATTTCAACCTGATGTTTCCAACCTAATGCATGCAACTTTGACACATCGGTCAGCTTTTTCATCGTTCCATCTGGTTTTGATGTATTGAACACCAAATCACCGGAGAAACCAACTTCCTTTTTGATCAATTTGGCTAAATCGCCAATGGAAATATCATTCCCTGTACCAATGTTGATGTGGCAGTTACGAATTTCTTTCTGGTCTGCTTTAAATGTTTCTTTAAAAGTAACACGCTCCATAATGTAAACACAAGCGTCTGCCATCTCTTCGCTCCATAAGAATTCGCGCATGGGCTTACCGGTGCCCCAAATCTCAATTGTCACATGCCCGTTATTTTGTTTTGCGATCCCGTATTTACCAAGAATTTCCACTATTTCATTTTCCGAAGCATTACCATCTACTCCCTCAATCGGACGCAGATTTAAATCTCTTCTTATCCCCTCCCAATCAGATGTTTCCAAACATTTTCCCAGATGATTTTTGCGGATAAGAGCGGGTAATACGTGACTTTTCTCCAGATCAAAATTATCATTGGGGCCATATAAATTGGTAGGCATCACCGCGATGAAATCCGTACCGTATTGCAAGTTGAAACTTTCACACATCTTTAACCCTGCGATTTTTGCAATCGCGTAAGGTTCATTGGTATATTCTAAAGGTGATGTGAGCAGACTTTCTTCTTTCATGGGCTGAGCACAGTCTCTGGGATAGATACAGGTACTACCCAAAAAAAGAAGTTTTTTTACACCATGACGATAAGCTGCACCAATCACATTGTTCTGAATCGCTAAGTTTTCGAAAATGAAATCGGCTCGATAAGTATTGTTTGCAACAATTCCACCCACTTTTGCCGCTGCCAGAAATACAAATTCCGGTTTCTCAGACTGAAAAAATGACTCCACTGCTGAACCATCCCGAAGATCCAATTCCTTGGAAGATTTCCCAATTAAGTTGTTATAGCCTCTTGACTTTAGGTTTTTCCAAATTGCAGAGCCCACTAATCCGTTGTGACCTGCCACATATATTTTAGACTGCTTTTCCACGTGCACAGATTTAAATAATTAAGTTCATAAAGAACAATGCTTGTCTTGCTTCGTCTTTATGAACTTATTGTTTTGATAAGGTATTGAGGAATCGAGTATTCCAATTATTCAAAATAATTCAGTGTTTGATATCCACCGTCCTTTAGGTATTTGTCTTTTTTTACCAGCTTTATGTCATTAGCCATCATGTCTTTCACCAGTGCAGCCAAATCATATTGTGGCTCCCAGCCGAGTTTTGTTTTCGATTTGGTAGGATCGCCAATCAATAATTCTACTTCAGTCGGGCGGAAATAACGAGGATCCACGCGTACAACCACAGTTCCTACAGCCACTTGATATTCGGGATTTGAGCAACGAACAACTGTTCCGATTTCATCAACGCCCTCTCCCGAAAAAGCAACTTCAATGCCCATCTCGTTAAAGGCCATCTTCACAAAATCGCGAACAGTGGTGGTGATTCCTGTGGCAATCACATAATCTTCAGGTTTTTCCTGCTGAAGAATCAGCCACATAGCCTTGATATAATCCTTGGCATGTCCCCAGTCTCTTCTGGCATCCAGATTACCCAAATAGAGGCAATCCTGCATGGTCATCCCAATTTTTGATACTGCTCGGGTAATTTTACGGGTCACAAATGTTTCACCACGCAGTGGGCTCTCATGGTTAAAAAGAATGCCGTTACATGCAAACATATCATAAGCTTCACGGTAATTCACCGTAATCCAGTAACCATACAATTTGGCCACCGCGTAAGGACTGCGCGGATAAAAAGGAGTGGTTTCACTTTGTGGAACAGCCTGTACCAATCCATACAACTCGGATGTTGAAGCCTGATAAATGCGTGTCTTCTGTGACAGCCCCAAGAGACGAACTGCTTCCAGGATACGAAGCGTACCAATACCATCGGCATTGGCGGTGTACTCGGGAGTATCAAAACTAACCTTCACATGGCTCATGGCAGCCAAATTATAAATCTCATCGGGTTGAACCTCTTGGATGATCCGTGTGAGGTTCATGCTATCGGTCAAATCGCCATAGTGTAGAATCAGATTCCGATTCTCGACATGTGGATCCTGATACAAATGGTCAATTCTGTCGGTATTGAACAAAGATGCACGGCGCTTGATGCCATGCACAATGTATCCTTTTTTTAATAAAAATTCAGCCAAATAGGCTCCGTCTTGTCCGGTGATGCCGGTAATAAGGGCAGTTTTAATTATTCCCATGTTACATTTCTTTTAATAATTTTTGCAGGATTTCCTGCGATAAGACAATTCGTTTCATCAAAACATCCTCTAACAACAGAGTCTGCTGCGATTACGCAATTATCTGCTATTTTGGTTCCTTTATATAATTTTACATTACATCCGATCCACACTTTATCTCCAATAATAATACCCGATTTTTTTTCCTTCTTCCCTTCATAATATATTGAATGAAAATCTTCATCTAAAAACTGACAGTTCCATGAAATTGCACATTGCCTTCCAATTTTTAGTTCGTGCATTATTATAATGTTGGTATTGCCATTAATATATCCTCCGTCTCCAATTTCTACGCATGCATTCTCCCCAATATCAAAAGAACACCCGCGACTTATAGCAAATTTGCCTTTAAAAATTAGTTTTCCCTTCACATTTAGTAATGTTTTTGTCTTAGGATGAATAAATCCTGTTTTATCTAATCCAATTTTTATATATGATTCATTTTGCACTATGTTTTTTATGCCTTTTATCTTTACGTTTGGAGTCTGGAATATTCTCTTCCCATATAATAAATATATAATCGGCCATAATATAATTGCAATTGTTCAATACATACTTTTATTAAATTTTAATCGCGGTTACTATTTTTTTTATTTGCTATATTAGAAATGAAAGTTATTAAATAATAATGCACAAATAGGTCAGTAAACATTAAATGCTTTAATTACTAATTAAATAAGCCTTGTGGCATCCATAAATTCATAAAATTTTCAAAAAGTAATTTGATATTTTAGAATAGTAAATATATGCTTAGTGATAATTATGGTCATTTAAAACTTTTGTGTTGACTATTTTGCGATCAGAATCCCAAAACCAACCCCATTTCATAAAATATAAAAAGCTCGAATTAAGGTGTGCTATGAATAATCTTAAATTAGTCTTTGATTCCTTGGCATAGTGATGGTAAATATGAACATGTGGATAATAGAGCACTTTATGTGTTAAATTTACTTTTCTGCAAATGTCGATATCTTCTAAATACATAAAATAGCGAGGGTCAAAACCATTAATTTTTTCATAAAGCTCGCCCTTGATACATAGAAAACACCCAAGTAAAAATGGAACTTCCATCGTACTTTTGTAGTCTGTGAAACGAAGTTCATTTTTTACTGCATGTTTCTCCTGTAATTTTTTTACCGGAATTCTTCTCAAAATCAAATCTAAAGGAGTAGGAAGCAATCGACAAGAAAATTGTATTTGAGCATTTGGATAATATATTTTGGGACCTAATATACCAATATCATCATTATCTCTCATAAAATTTGCTATTTTAATAAATACAGATGAGTCACAATATATATCGGGATTAATAATAAAGTGAAACTCGGATATATTGCGAATTCTTTCAAATGCAATATTGTGACCTTTCCCAAATCCTAAATTAGAGTTCAGATAAATATAAATAACATTTTTTTTTGAGCAAAAAAAACTTCGGAGACTTTCTGTTGGGGAATTATCCGCAACAACAAGTACAAAATTCTCTGTGGGCAATGAATTTAAAACGGCTTCTAATAGCGATAACTTATTTTTGTATACGACTAAACTGGCGGTGAGAATTTTCATGTCTAAAATATTTATCGCTTTGATACTAATGTTTTGTATGATTTGGATAGTATTTGATAATGTAAAGGAAAGGGTAAGTTGTCAAAACCTCCACTAAATTGAAATGAAATATCTGATGTGAGAAACTGTTTTATAATAAGTTTAAGTTCATTAAAAGATTTAAATGTAAAAGCCCCATCATTTATAAATGTTAGCGCACCAATATCATTTGATGCGATGATACCTTTCTTATTGAGAAGTGCTTCAGGTATAATAAACCCAAACGTTTCACACCACAGCGATGGCACAATTAAAATATCAAAATAATCATAGGCATTATCTCGAGAGAAACCATGTTTAACAACCTTTTCAGACAGTCCTGACGGAACATGAATGTTATAGCTATCTTCACCAAAAAGGTGCAATTCAAAATCTTGCAAATTTTCATGAAATATACTATTAAAAACATCGATCAATTCCAAGGCTCCCTTTTCTGTTCTTTTTCCTCCCATAAATCCAAATTTCAGTCCTTTAGGATTGAAGTGAACGACAAAAGGTTCTATTTTATTTTTTATATTTTTATGGCTGACTGGTATAACTTCATTAGCACATTTAACACCAAAATCTGTGAATATTCTTTTAGTTAAATAACTGTTGTAGATTATCAAATCAACGTTGTCGTTTATTTGGTGGATGTAAGTTGCTTGCCTCAATTTGTATTGATTAGCATTATCAATATTTGGAATTACCTGCCTAAAATTTATATATGCAGAAGCATTTGAGCGAACGATTTTCTTTGCAAATGATTTAATTTGATTATACGACTGAATGTACTGGCACATTCTATTATTACGGATATAATGTTTTGTGCGAGTTAATGCCAAGCGATTACATTGAATACACTTAATTCCATTTTGTGTATCATCACATTTTTCTTTCGCAGGATCTAACAGGTTAATCGTTGGACAAAGCGCCTGATAATCGTGCACAGAAAAGATAATTTTTACATCCTGCTTTTTTAATGCAGATAATAGATTTGCCGACAAGCAATAAAATGTATGAAAATGCACAATATCAATGCAATTATCATTAATAAAATTAACAAATGCATCTTCTAAATCGGGATTGGAGATTGATTTTTCCGGATAACGAATCCCTTCTAACAGTGATTCTGGATTAGGATTTTTAATCCCCACCATTACGATCTTCCCATTTCGTCGCTTTATTTTTAGTGAACATTTCTTTGATAACAAAGACTGAAACCAAGGGAAAATAACATAAACTTGACCAAGCAAGGGGTCTTTTGCTTGTTGTTCTATCATACTTTCCACGTATGATACAAGTCCTCCTAGTCGACGATAAGGTTCGCCAATACAATAATGCGCAACTTTCATCGCAGTAATATTATCTATTCATCACTTTTCGTTTGTAAAATGCCATTACAGCCCAGCAATATTGTAACAAAGCAAGCAGATTATTAATTTTAGCTACTTTCTTTTTTACAATAAGAGCTTCCTTTAGTGCGTCTACTGTATCACTAGCTCCGCCGTGACGCATCAGCCCTATAACTTCATTAACAAATGAAGCAGAAATGGAGTTCCCAATACGAAGTAGAAATTCATAGTCTGCAACTTTCTTGTAGGAAATGTTAAATGTTCCAAAGCGATCAAATAGTGTACGATGATGAAAAGCTCCCACATGAGCTACATTCATATATCTATTCATTTTTGACAGGTTCCATCTTGACCCCCAATTTCGGATGGGTTTTAGATCATTGCTAACCATTGTGGTGATCGCAGAAACAAAATTTAATGTAGGATTTGCATCAGTTGACCTCAGCATGATCTGCAACCAATCTTCAAACATAACATCATCACAGCCAACAAATGTGAGCCATGTTCCTTGGCTCATTGAAATCGCTTTATTCCACGCATCATATATACCATTATCTTTTTCTGAAATCCATTGGATTAGAAGCCGATTGGAATAATCTTTTATTATAGAAACGGTTTGATCTGTAGAACCTCCATCAATTATAATGGTTTCGAAATTGTGATATTTTTGTTTAATTATAGAATCCAAACATTCTGGCAAATACTTTTCACCATTGAATACTGCAATTATTATTGAAACATTTACTTGCATGTTGTGTTACTCAATTTTATCTGTTTGTAAGAAAAATAATAAAGTAGTAGGAAGAATAGAAAGCCATTGACAGCATAATTTCCATCTCGAATTAACTTTAAGATAATCAATAAAAATACTCCTTCATTAATTAAAAAAAATATTTCTACGACCTCGTTATTAAACGTTCGTTTTTTGATTTTAAATCGAAAAAGAAGATATATTATCAGTCCAAAGCCAATCAACCCAGTTTCTGAAAGCAGTCTTAACATCAACGAATTTGCATCCTCTTTGTTAAGAGAATATTGATCTCCAGTCTTTGAAACAATATTGCTTAAATATTTTTCATGATTATAAACGTGATTCCCTAAGCCAGCGCCAATCAACGGATGATCTTCCATGCTTTGCATAGTTACATAAGCATTGGATAATAGTGCATAAGTACTCCAATTATCCGTATTTTCAATATTATCTATTTTTCCACTGTATTCAAATGTGTCATTTATCCTCATCTGAAAAAAGGGAAGTTGACTATAAGCAATCATTGCTAAAATGGAAATTGCAACAAGTCCAATTACTAGTTTGGGTAATGACTTTCGTGCGACTTTAATGATAAAATATAAGAAAATCCCAATAATGCCAATGGATGAGAACGTACATATAAATCCACAAAGCATGATGATTGCTTTTGTAAGACTATAATTAATTTCGTTTTTATTATCTCCCAAAATTCGACTTATGGCAAAATAAATAGCAGGAAATGATACATATACAAAATGCGCTGGTTCCTGCGAAAGTCCACCGGTACGCAACATTCCAAATTCAGTTGGCTCAACCCTATATGCATTTAGAATCCAACTTAAATCATAAACAAAAGCAATACCGATGATATGTGCTATTTGTTGTATTAAAATCAATAACGAAACAATAAATATTAAATTATAATAAGCTCGAAAGATTGAAAGCAAATCAAAGTCTAAAGCTTGAAAAGAAAGATATAATACTAAAAGTGTAAAAGTAATAAGAATGACCTGTTTAAAGACTAAGCTAAATTCAGAACCTACATAACTAGTGATTAAGAATTGTATGAAAAGAATCGCTGTAATGATGCCGAATGCTCTAACTGTAATGTGCAAGTTAGGCTTTACACTGAACGAGAAAGGAATGAGAAACAATAAGCCTAAATATACCAAATAAAAATCAAAAGCACCTCTATATAATGCAATTGAGTACATATAAAGTGTACTTACCAAGCTATATGCTAAAAACGACTGCAATTTCATGTAAAAAGTATCTATCAATTACTATGAGTGCGGTCTGAATATTTAGAAATAGTCCTAATAACGTGATCCGTAAAATTCTTCCAGTTATATTTCTCAAGAACAGCAAGCCTTCCCAATTCAGTCTTTTTTATTAACTCTGATTCTTCCATATTTTGAAGACTCAAAATAATTTTTTTTGCCTCTTCCACATCTCCAAAAGTAATATTGGTCAGATATTCATTCTCGTAATAACCTGAAGTTGGCGTGCACAAAACAGGAAAACCCCATGCCATGCATTCTAAAATGGTAGTGGGATTGGGGTCTGCCTTGGATGGACTGATAAAGAAATCATATTCCATTGCAATTTGTGACATAAATTCGTTATCAAGTTGCCGAAAGTCAGATATTTTATGTACCCCTCTAATTTCTGATCCTAACCCAATCCACCCAAATTCGAATTGAGGAAAAGCCAAAGCAAGTTCGCTTAAGAAATCTGACCCCTTCATTGGATCGTTCTTTCCGATATAAAAGAAACGTCTTTTGTTCTTTGTATTAAATTGTTTCTTTATCAATGGATACGAATCAATATTTACAGCCATATCCAAACGCACCATTTTAGGAAGCCAATGCGCATACTTAGAGGTTTTCCATTGATCCCACCAATATTCTCCCATTATTGCAAACAATACATCCACTTTGGGAATCAGTTCATTCACATGATTCAAATATTTTACATTAATATGTGACGAATTTATTGTGTCATCGCAATGCAAGGGAGAAATCAATGCCATTATTTTTGCACATTCCTTTGAATTTAATGCCATTTCCGTAACGCCCACCTCATTTCCCTTAACGATCGGGAAAAATGGATGTCCAATGAAAACATCTGCATCTCGTAAAGAAATAACACTTCTCTCGGTCAGATGATAGAAATAAGTTGAATACAACTTACTTAGAGCACAATATAAATGTTTTGCATTCTCATACGGAGATTGTATCGGCCAATTTTTGAAATCATATTCGTTTAGAATTCTCTTGGATATTCGAGAATTTACAAGACCTTTATTTAGTAAATAATTCCTAATTCGCTGAAAAAATCCGCCAATGCTGTATTTAGGCTTAGTATATGGTAACGCATAAACAAAGTAACATTTCATACTATATTACTGTTTTAGATGAAACAAGTTAAATTCGTCCTTGATAAAGCTAAATAAATTGAGGTTGTTAAGTATTAATTGTCGTGCTTTGGCAATGTTTGAGATATTTTTTTCATAAAAATCACTTTCAATAATCTGCTTTAAGATATCAATCGCATCCGGATTATTTATATCGATATTTATATAACTCCCTTGTGGCAAATATTCCCCAATGTTTGGTGCACCGAAATAAATTGGCATACTCCAACAAAGTAAAGTATCAGTTATTTTTTCTGTCCAATAATATGGAGCTACTTCATTTTCAATAACCAATACATAACGAGAAATTGAATAAATTGGCCATTTGCCATTTGGTGCACTATTTATGTATTGGGAATATTTGGTCCATTTTGATCCACCATAAAGCGCTAAATCAAAGCCACTCTCACAAAGATTTTGTATGAATTGAGCTCTATTTTGATGACCAGGTAAATTATTGATATTAGAGTTAATTACCGTTAAATTGACACTTTTAATAGGAGCTTCTGTTTGTGATTCAAGAAAGTCAAAATCATATAAACATTGATTAGTTTTTGAGTATGAACTAATCTCCAAATGCCAATGGACATAAGGCGGTGAAGCAATATATTTACCTCCTTGGGAATATAGAGCCGGATCGGACGTGTATACACGGGTAAATTTATCTAAATTCTTTGAACGGTTCATACCCAATTGCTTGATATATCCAGGTGGTTCAATATGGATAAGCCATTTCTCACCTGTTTTGCTCCAAAGTGGTACATAAGGATTCGGCTTGTTTATAACAACTTGTACATCGGGCATTATTTTTGTTGCAAAAAGAACATTCTCAATGATACCTGTGTTTTCTTTTGTTTGTGAAGTAATATACTCTTCAAAAGTATGATCTTGTACCGAGATTGAAATGGTTTTATAATTTTTTATTCCATTGTTCTGCTTTATTCCAAAGAGTCTTCTGTGTGATGCTCTATAATCTCTGTAAAAACTAAACAAACTTCTAAGTTTAAACTTACTGATTAATAATTCTCTAATTTGGATTTTATTTATAACACTCATCCCTAAAATATTCTGGTTGGTATATGCCAAAAGGCGAAATTACACTATCTGAAGGTTCTCTCTCTTTTAATACTCTAGCTGGTATGCCTCCTGCAATGCTATATGGAGGTACATCTTTTGTTACAACTGAACCTGCAGCTATAATAGAACCTTTTCCTATTCTTACTCCTCCTATAATGGTTACATTAGCACCAATCCAATTTTCTCCTTCCAAGACAATCTCTTGACCACTGGTCAATGGAGAATAGTCATGAGTATTATGACCTCCTGAAACAATGGTTAGACCGATTGCTGTTTGAACATAATCACCAATTTCTATTGGACAAAAAGCCCAAAATTTGTTGAAATGACCAAATGAGCAATATTTTCCAATTTTAACATTTTGTATATTGTAAAACTTAAAACCGTAATCAATAAAACATGGCATTTCTATTTTTGCTCCCCATACCCTTAATATAATAATCTTAAGGGTATTAAATGGTAATAGAGAAAGCATTTCAAAAACAAAGTTTTGATATCTGTTTTTGAGTGCAAGTATGCACTCTTTTAATTTTATAATTATACTTTTTTTCATCAAAACTGCTTAAATCTATTTATCAGGAATTGTTAGTGAATTGCAAATAGTTAATAAACTTTTTACATTTCAATTTTAGATATAAAGAAGTGTTTAGTTTATATGTATTTGATTTGTAAAACGACTTTAATGATTTCTCGCCAAGGATATTAGTACCTCCACAAAAGGCATACATTAAATAAGAATTAAAGTTTCGAATGCTAGATTGATCCAAATCAATAGCCGTTTTGTCGAAAAAGATAGCTTTTGATAGTAAATAGATTAATTCTAATTTTGAGCTTGAATTAGTTGAAATGCTACCTGCATGTGCACGAAAGTAATTTAAACATTCATTAATATAGCCAAATTTGGGATAATCGGAGGCTGTCAGCAGAAATAACATAAGATCATTGCCAATTGCTTCTTTGGAAAAATCAACATGATATTTATTGGGAAAGTTAAGGATCAAATTCTTTCGAATTGAATCAGTTCGGAACAATGCACAACCTGGAGAATACGGAAATTTACCTTCAAAAGTGGCTGTTGAATATATCCCGTTTATGAAAATTAAAGAGTTGTATGTCCCCGAATTTGGAAAAGATCGAAATAATATATCTGTTGCAGATGTTTGATTTATTCCCGAAAAAATAGACGCTTGAGAATAAACAAAACCAACATCATGATTTTTCAAAAAAGGTAATGCTTTTTCAATGAATGACTCATGCATTATATCATCAGACCAGAGAATTTTTGAGAATTCTCCTTTTGCCTTCTCAACACAACTAATCCAATTTCTTACAGGTCCAATATTTTTCTCATTACGAAATATTTGAATTCGACCATCTAATAATGCATATTGTGTTAAAATATTCCATGTTTCATCTGTACTGCAATTATCTACAATTATAATTTCAATATTCTTATATGTTTGGTTGAGCGCCGATTCAATACTATCACTTACAATATTTGCACGGTTATAGACAGGTATCAGGATACTTACTAAATTCTTTTCCATGATTTAATTAAGCAAAATGTTTGAATTGATCCTCCGACAGCAAAAAATGCTAATGAAATAATTGTACCAATTATAACTCCTCCACTTCCCCAACGAGAAGCAAAGAAAATTGATAATGGAATATTTAACACTGTTCCTAAAATAGCAGTGATTACCTGCACTTTTGTTATGCTTAAAGCATTAAGAAGTAATGCAAAAATATTATTCCATATTGAAATAATAGTATATACAGCCATTCCTATAATTAACAAATGTGATGCAGCAAATTCTTTCTGAATCCAAATTTTTATTAATGGATTAGCAAAAATAAGCATTAAAATAGTAATAAGACAAAAACCAATGAACAAGCGTAATTGGCTCTTCATTGTTTTAATAATCCATGCGTAATCTTTATTAGATGCAGCTTCTGTATATGCACTCCAAAAGGGAACCATAATCGTTGCCGCCAACATATTTAATACTCCAAAATATCTAAAGACGATATTGTAAGGTGTAACTTCTTTAGGCGAAAGCACATGAGCAATAATTAAACTATCGGTTTGAAAAATTACAAGACCTGCTATTTGAATTATAAAAAATTTAACTCCTAGCGATAGTATTTCTTTAACTTTTTTAATCCTATAGTCTTTTAACGAAGGCTTTATGCGCTTGAAAGAATTATTAAATAGGATTAAATTAGAAAAAAACAATACAATTGTTGGTGTTAGTACAAATATTGTTCCGATAACAACTAAGTTTCCATATATTAAACTTTTGAAAGCAATAAAAACACAGAGTATAATGCTATTTGATATTGAATAGAGAAATGCTGATATTGCCGGTTTATGAGCAGCTGTTAGTATTGTATCAATTATTTTGAAAATGAACTGAAGACAAGTAAGAAAAAAAGAAAGGCCAATCAATAATGAAATTTCACTTTCTAAATCATTACCAACATTCAAGACCTTTCCCCAATTAATACATAGCCAAGGAATTATAAACACCAGACAAATCAACAATGCAATAAAACTAATTGCAACATAACTTGTGCTAATATACTCTTTTGCGTTTTTAATATCTTTTCGAGCAATTGCTTCGGTCAATTTATTTCTTAATCCGTTACCAATACCAATATCAAAAATCGCAATCCAAGTTATGACATTGAATAATATTATCCAAACTCCATATTTGTAATCATCTAGTAGCTGCAACGTTAGTGGGACAAGCAGCAAATTCACAAGAATATTATACCCCTTTAGAAGCAACAATCCTAGGATATTTTTTCGTGCTCTAATAGTACGTTCATGACCATTTAAAATAAATCCTTTGATACGTATCAGATCAACCATTGCAACATTTTTTCTAATCCACACAAGGAGTTTATTTTAGGTTGCCAACCAGTTAAGTGACTAATCTTTGTATTATCAGCAACAAAAAATAATTGATCACTTTCTCTTGGCACCAACTGAATATAGGTCATTTTAATAGAAAGCATTTGCTCTAGTGTCGCAAATAATTCTAGCAAAGAAAGACTATTTTCGATTCCTCCTCCGACATTAAAAGCTTGGCCTTTAACTTTTTCAATATTCTGAATGGCAGAAAAATAAAGATTAACTACATCTTCTGCATGCAATACATCCCTTACTTGTTTGCCTGTACCAGAAATTGAGAAAGGTTCCTTTATTGTTTTTGATTTTATTTCTAAAGCCTTTTTACAAAACCAACCAATCCACCCTTGATCATAAGTTGCATGTTGGTTTCCACCATACATAGACGAATGTCGAAACACAGCAGTTTTTATTCCATAAATGCGAGCGTAATCTAAGAGATATTGATCTGCAGTACCTTTGGAACATCCGTATGGAGAGTGAAAATCCAAATTAATACTTTCATTGAATCCATTCGGAAATTCCTTGCATATGTATCTGGTTACAGTTTCTTCAAAGGTCAAATATCCAAAGTCGCCATAGACTTTATTTGTTGATGAATATAAAATAATACTATTGGGTGAATATTTTCGAACAGAATCCAAGAGATTAAAAGTACCTATGGCATTGACCTCAAAATCCAAACGTGGATTCTGAATAGACGTAGTCATTGCAACCTGTCCTGCTAAATGGAATATAAAATCAGGTTTAATTTCGTTGACAACAGTTTCAACATCATTTAGATTACGAATATCATATGGGAAAAACCTAAAATCACCTTGTTTTCTTAACCACTCTAAATTAGAAGAACTTCCATAACGAAATAAATTGTCAAAGATGAACAACTCATCGCCCCGTTTTAACACTTCTGCTGCAAGATTGCTTCCAATGAAGCCGCATCCACCTGTAATTAAATACTTCATCTTCTATTCATTTGTTATTTATAAAACAGTAAGTTCTTAACGAAAACATCACTGCGACATCAAAAAAACTTATTTAATTTTATTCATTAATCAATTGGATCAATCTTTCTTTTGTATCAATATCTAAAAAACTACCAGTTATTTCATTTAGTTTGGTTATATCACATTTTAGATCCATTATTTCATTAGAACGATAGGGTTTAGCTCCATAATTTACAACAGAAAATGATCCGATCTCCTTTTTACAATGATTAATAATATCTTTCAATGATATGCTTTCCCCACTGGCTACATTTATTATTTCACCTTTAGCGTTAGATGAGTTTATCAGTATTTCACGAATCAACATTGAAAAATCATCAATATAGATGAAATCTCGCTTTTGTTCACACGGTGTTACATCTAATCTTTCTCCAGCCTTCAGCTTTTCTATTACATAAGGAATAAACTTATCTCGGGGCTGAAAACGTCCAAACAAATTACCAGGACGTACAACGGTTGCGGGGAAATTGTCATTTCGATGCAACATCAATACCAAATTGGTTGCTAACTGCTTAACCAATGCATAAGGAGAATTCGGTTCTTCTCTAATATATTCAATTAGTGGGGAATTAATAGAACCATACTCTTCAGAACTACCAAATTGCACAAACAATTTTAAACTTTGACAATGCTGAAAACGATAGAACAACTTTGTGATGATTTGAATATTAGTACGAACCATATCATCAAACAAACTTAAATCTCTTTCTGCAGTAACCACAGAAGCTAAATTAACTATATAATCGGGACTACTAAAGTTGCCTGGTATATTATCTACAATAAGATCTATTTGTTGACAATCAATATTGGGAAAATTTAAAAAAAAATCACTGTCAATATAACGATCGAAAACAGTAATCGAATAAAAATTTGACAAGTAAACAGCTAAATTCTTACCGACAAAACCAGAACCTCCAATAATATAAATATTCTCCACTATATCTCGCTTATAAATAATACTAATTGATTAAGACACTTTTTGTAGTAATGATCATAAACATTGTCGCAGTACCAATCGGTAGTTAAAGCAACAGCCCCTTTTACTAATAATCGAGGTTCCCATCCTAACTCCCATCTCGCCTTACTTACATCCAACATCAACAACTTAGCCTCGTGTAAGTCATTGGGATTAGATGTATCTACCAATTCACCCTTTCCGTAACATTTTACAACTTCAGAAGCTACTTCCCAAACCGTTGCAATGGAATCAGCGTTAGGACCAAAGTTCCAACCTTCACAATATTTAGTTGGCTCTTCCCACATCCTTTTTGCCAATAGAAGATAACCACTTAATGGCTCCAATACATGTTGCCAGGGACGAATTGCCTTGGGACTGCGTATTTCAATTGGGATTCCGGCTTCAATGGCGCGGATGCAATCAGGAATGATGCGGTCTTTAGCCCAATCGCCACCGCCAATCACGTTACCTGCACGCGCACTGGCAATGCTTTTGCCATGTTTTTCGTAATCTTTGGGATTGAAAAAAGATCGTCGCCACGAGGCAATGGCAATCTCTGCAGCTCCTTTGGATGAGGAGTAAGGATCGTGACCGCCCATGGGTTCGTTTTCACGATATCCCCAAATTTGTTCTTTGTTTTCGTAACATTTGTCGGTGGTGATCATCACGCCGATTTTTGTTTTTTCACAAGCCCGTATTGCTTCTAAAACATGAATGGTGCCCATGACATTGACTTCGTAGGTTTCTACGGGAATGTCATACGATAACCGTACCAAAGGTTGTGCGGCTAAATGAAATACCACATCGGGCTGATATTTGAGGAGGACAGATTTTACCAATGCTGCATCACGGATATCACCTCGAATATCGACCATTTTGCTTGATAAACCACATACCACAAAATTGTCCCGCTCGGTATATGGATCAAGCCCTAAGCCGATTACTTTAGCTCCCATTTCCAACAACCAAATACAAAGCCAGGATCCCTTAAATCCTGTGTGTCCGGTTACAAGTACGGTTTTATCCTTGTAGAAACCTTCAAATATGTCAACGTTTGTATTCATTCATTCCATGTTTTCCAGGGAGCTTTTCCTTTTTCCCACATTTCGTTTAGTTCGGTGTTATCGCGTAAGGTATCCATCGGTTTCCAGAATCCACGGTGTTTGAATGAATTCATCAGTCCTTGTGAGGCAATGGTTTCCAGAGGATTGCGTTCGAAAATGGTTTGATCACCCTCTTTGATAAAATCAAATACTTCAGGTTGACAAACAAAAAATCCGGCATTGATCCACATACCGTCACCTGCAGGTTTTTCGGTAAATGCAGTTACATTCCCATCGTCGGCTATTTCCAGCGAGCCGAACTTTCCCTGTGGTTTATATGCCGTTACGGTCAATAACTTATTACTACCATTGTGTTGCTTTACCAATTCTGCAATGTTCACATCCGAAACCCCATCTCCATAAGTAAGCATGAATGGTTCGTTACCAATGTATTTTTGTACCCGTTTGATACGTCCTCCTGTCATGGTGTGTAAACCCGTTTCTACGAGAGTAACACGCCAAGGTTCCGATCGATTGTTGTGAACTTCCAATTGGTTGTTGCTTAAATCGATGGTGATATCGCTGGTGTGAACAAAATAATTCGAGAACCACTCCTTCAAGGCATATCCTTTGTACCCAAGGCAAACAACAAAATCGTTGTAACCATAGTGAGAATAGGTTTTCATAATATGCCAAATGATGGGCATGTCACCGATTTTTACCATCGGTTTGGGAATTGATTTGGTTTCTTCGCTCAAGCGGGTACCAAAACCACCGGCTAACAATACGACTTTCATTCTTGGTTAAATATTAGTGGTTTACCATTCGTCGGTATGGATATTTATGGCACCATTCTGTGCCAATACAGACTTGAATTGTTGTGTAAACTCTTCTCCGCCGCAGATATAATAGTTGGCTGTAGAATCCCCTCCAAACTGAGACAACAATTGCTTGGCGGTTAACCGACCATGAGCATGTTCGGCAATTTCTTCGCGTGTGAGATGAATGTGCAAATTTTGTGATGGCACAAGCCTTTTCAATTCATCCAAACAAATCAATTCCTTTCTGTTTTTTGCCGAATAGTAAAGATGCAATCTTGAAATATCGCCCTCTTTAGTCAGATATTCTACAAAGGAAATAAACGGTGCAATACCCGTGCCTCCTGCAATACAAATAATAGGACATTGATTGTCGAAGAATGGCAAAAGAAAATCGCCAAACGAATATTTCATATAGCAGGCAACTCCTACATTCAATTCACTAAAAATGCGATTGGTGAATGCACCAATTCGACGAATTACCAAACGAATGGTTTGTTCATCATTCAAATAGGAAGCAACACTGAAATTTCGCGATTCCGGCCAACGGTTATTCTTGGGTTCATCCAATGCCAATTGAACAAACGTACCCGGATCGAAAAAATGATATTTATCCAGTTTGAAAATGTACTCGCGTACATCATCTCCATAATTATTGATCTTAACGACGGTAGCTTTGCTGATAGTTGCCATTAGATGCCGGTTTTGATTTTAAAGAATTCTGCAAATACGTCGAGGATATAATCCATCTTTTGTTGGTCAATTCCCGGGTACACCCCGATGAATATGGTGTTGCTCATGATTTGATCTGTCACATCAAGAGAACTGGCAACACGATAATTTACATCCTTAAATGCAGGCTGGCGGGTCATATTGCCTGCAAACAGCTGGCGGGTCAATATTTTATGATCTTCCAGATAATTGGCCAGATCGTTACGCTTGAAAAAAGGGTTGACCTTTACAGTGAATGGAAAACCAAACCACGAAGGATCGGATTTTGGGGTTGCCTGTGGCAATGACAAAAATTCCTGAAAACGGGTCAAGCCGCTTTTCAATTTATTAAAGTTGTCCTTGCGTGCCTGAACAAAACCTGCTAATTTCTTTAACTGGGCAACACCAACCGCAGCCTGCATGTCGGTTACCTTTAAGTTATATCCCAAGTGGCTGTATACATATTTATGGTCATATCCAACCGGCAGGTCGCCATACTGACCTTTGAACCGTCTGCCACAGGTATTGTCACATCCGGGATCACAATAACAATCACGTCCCCAGTCACGCAACGAAGTAGCGATGCGTTTTAAAATAGGATTGCTCGTCAATACTGATCCACCTTCTCCCATCGTAATGTGGTGAGCAGGATAAAAGCTCGTGGTGGCAATGTCTCCAAAAGTACCCACCATTTTCCCATTATAGGTTGAACCAACTGCGTCACAACAATCTTCAACAAGGAACAGGTTGTGCTGCTTGCAAATTGCTTTGACTGTATCAATATCAAATGGATTCCCCAAGGTGTGTGCCAATACAATTGCCTTGGTTTTTGATGTGATGGCCTGTTCGATAAGCGAGGCATTGATGTTATAAGTATTCAGATCCACATCAACAAAAACAGGAACAGCTCCGTTTTGAATGATTGGTGTCACGGTCGTTGGAAAACCGGCAGCAACGGTAATGATCTCATCGCCGGGTTGAATGCGTTGCGACTTAAGCAGTGGAGAAAACAACGCAGAAACCGCAATCAGATTGGCAGATGATCCTGAGTTGACTAGCATGCAATAGCGTTGATGCATGATTTGAGCAAATTTTGCTTCAAATTCTTCGGCATATCTGCCTGTGGTTAGCCAAAAATCCAACGATGAATCAACCAATTTGACAATTTCATCTTCGTCATAAATTCGCCCTGCAAATGGAATGGTTGTCTTGCCGGGAATGAATTGTTGTACCTTCTGCTCTTGGTAAAACTCTTTTACAAGTTCTAATATCTCGGTTCTGATATCTCTGCTCATCAGTAAATTCAGTTAATTAACTCTATTATTAAAATATTCTCTTTATCGATGGAATCAAATGATTGATCAAAATCCCAATTAAACCAAAAAAGCCGCCTAAAAACACACTCACCGCCATAATCATCCCCCTCTTCGGAGCACTCTTATCCTTCGGCACCACCACCGGCTCCAACACCGTAAACACCGGCGTCTCCTCCTTCACGGTGATCTTGGCTTGCTCCAATTGCTGTGCCAAACCCTTGAACACCGACGATGACATATCATAATCATCACTCAGTCTTTGATATTGCACATCGGTACGTTCCGAAATCAGGTTACGGTGACTATCACGATAATCCATCAATCGATTCCGATTCTTCTCATATTCATCCTTAACTTCGGCATAGCGCTTCTCAATAAACATTAACTGCTCCTTGGCCTGCTTCGATTTATAGTCAATCACATATTTCTGTAATAAACCAACGGCCTTATCTGCAATTTGAGCAGCCAACAAAGGATCATTTACTTCTACCTGCAGAGTAACCAAATCATTTTTCTTATCCTGCTCCACAACCATGGCACTTTTTAAATACTGAATCGCCGAACGATGAATCGGTGATAGAACGAGATATCCCACTGAATCACGACCCGAAACAACTGACAGTTGTTCTTTAGGACTACCTAAAATGGCATCTTTAATAGTCCAGGGCAAACGCAAAGTGTACTTCATCAAAACAGATTCCTTTGAAGAAGAAGAAGATTTAATCTCCATCAACTCATAAACACTCATGGGCTGAGGATACTTTTCCCAACGAAAGGGCTCATGCATCAGTTCCATCAAATAAGGCACACTGGCAACCACTTTCGGGTACAAATCGGCTGGAATGCCTGAAGCCGACTGCCCCATCATCGAACCGATGTTAACACCGGCAAGCCCGGCCAATGAACTCAATCCACCCAATCCGGAACTCTTATTCTCCGCTGAAGGTAGAATTGTGGCTGATGCTTGATACTTCTTCTCACCCGAAAAACTGATAACCAACCCAATAATAAAACATACAACAACCGAGTATAATATTATCTTCCTTCCCTGCCAGATAGTTTTCACCAATGCCAGCAAATCAATTTCGTCTCCTTTGATGATCTGATTCTCCATAAATATCTTCAAAAAATATTACCAAATAGTGGCAATCACCAAAGCAATGGATGCCAAACTCGATCCGATACCCACCCATCCCTGAGGACCAATTCGTTCTCGTTCGGGCTTCTTGGGAACCACAATTTCGGCTCCGGGGGTAATTTTAGGATACTTCTTAAAAAACAAATAACCTTTGGTCGCCGAAGATGATCCATTGGGATACAACACATAAGTCTTTCCTTGCTTGGCATTAACTGCAAATCCCCCACTTCGGTTCACATACTTTTTGGTCGTCCATCCTTTGGTATATACAGTGGCAGAAGGATTCAAAACCTCACCCGAAATCTTAACTGTTTGCATAATGGATGGGATACGCAACAGATCCTTATCCTTCAAATAAATATCTTCTTTACAGCCCGGATTTGCTAAAATTTTTGGCAAATCAATACTGATCACATCAAAATCATAACTCGAAAAACGAATGGTCGAATCCTTTAACATCAAATCCTCACGCCTCGCCAAATCTTCCTTATTCATCACTTGTTTACGAATCAATCGGGCTCCTTCGGGATAAGAATTTGAAGTCAACCCCCCGGCACGTTTCACCAAATCGGATATGCGCTCATTCCACGACGACAAACCATAATCACCACCATACATTACATGTCCATAGATGGCAGCTGAACTGGAGCCCTTAAAACCGGGCATTGACCGCACAAACACTTCATCAAACACCCCTAACACGAAACTAGCACCTTGATTATCCATCTTCAAATCTCGCGATATGGCAAACTGAAACAGCTGTGCCGTGGCTGTTGTGCTCTTGTCTGCTTCGTGGTAGGGCAAACGACGCATCACTTCAATTGATGATTCTGAGGCTGATTCCTTTAACCCCCCTGACATAATCACCAAGTCTCCCAAAGTCATCCCCTCTGAGTATCGATAATGTCCCGCATCAAGAACTTCTCCGCCAATAAATACAGTCTGAGTCTCCCGTATTGAATCAATAAATGCTATAAATATTTTATCATTCCCCTTCAAAAGAATGGTCTCATCTCCTGTAAGTACACGTTTTACATCAAATGAAAAGTTATAGGGAGTATAATCTGGCTTTAAACGGGTAACAAATCCACGGTTCATAAAAGCATTCTCCGTGACACCATCTGCCATATCTATCAATGATTTCAAGCTCATCCCTTCCTCATACTCATACGCACCGGGACGAAACACAGCTCCATCGATACTCACCATATTATCTATCCGGTCACTGATTTTTCCGGCGAACAAACTATCGCCGTTCACCAAGAACATATGATTAAAATCAGCTTCAAATACGTTCTTAAATTCTTTCTTAACAGATGTATTACGATACAATTCAATACGTGAGGTATATGCATTCTCGGTAAAACCGCCTGTATAGTTTAGTACATCTTTAACTGTCTCTCCTTCTTTTGATTCAAATAATCCCGGACGTTTGAATTCACCGCCCGCCTTCACTCGCTTCAAGTAAGGTGGCACCAAAATCACATCATTATCTCGCAATGCAACATTAACACTGCTATTACCATTAATCAAAAAATCATACACATCCAGAGAAGCAATTTTTTTCCCGTCTCGTAAGATTTGTATGTCCCTGAACGAACCATTTTTATTTGGTCCCCCGCAAAGATATAACGCATTGAATGCACTCGCAGTTCCTGGCAGTGTATAACTTCCTGGCACAAATACTTCACCAATAACGTGTACCTTAATGGCTTTCAACTGACTCAAACTGATATTAACAAAAGTACTAGGTGATGGAGATGATAAATCACTGTAAATTTTGGAAAAATTAAATATTAAACGTCGTTGCGCTTCTTCAAGCGTCAAATTGCCTACCGACACTACACCAACTTGTGGAATAACCACATTGCCTTGACGATCGACCGCCAATTGGTAGCTCTGCTCTGAAAGACCCCACACATCAACCTGAAATTCATCTCCCGAACCGATCACATAACTGGACGAAACAGGAATGGTCAAGTTAGGCTCAAAGGTCAAATTCTCATTATTGAAAAACTGAAAACCAAATATCCGATTGTCAACCTTCGATGAATCAATCTTCACTCGCTCTGAATTAAAATTATGCTTATCCTGCCACATCGAAGTGGAATCTTTTCGAACATTCGATTTTTGAGATGATTTTCCTGATTTAAGCGCCTCCATCCTCGATTTCAACTGATCAATCTGGATTTGCGTCATCCCCTTGGCGCGTGCCAAATTCACAGCCTGTACTTCGCTTAAATTATTTTTCTCAATCTGATCCATCAACTTGCGAATTTGATCATCACTTAATTGATCAACTTTTACCGATTGAGGATCGGTTGCTTTAAAATTATTTTGCGAATAAACAGGGAGTAAAACTCCAATTAAAAAAACCAATAAAATCAATCGTTTCATCCCAATTCCAAAAGCCATCTGACTATATTTGAATATTTTATAAACCAATAAAATCCCTTCTACACTACATTTTCAAGGATGCAAAGAAAGTGAAAAGGTTGCGTCTAAAAAAATGTGTGTTCAATATTTAAATAAAATATTCTAATTCACACACAACACCTTCATGACCGTCTCTCCCACTGCACCCAACGTCTCCCTGCTAATGATGCTCATATCATCGGCGTGCGTGTGCCAGTAAATCCCAAAACTGGTTCGACTCGTTGGGTCATGCTGAATAATATCCACACAGGGAATGCCGGTGTAGCGATTCACGTACACATGGTCGTCGGTAATCATGCCACCGTTCTCGAACACAAAATAACGGCCATGTCCCAGGGATGCTGCCGTGTTCCATATTTTCTTTGTGACTTGCGGTGCCGTCTGCATCGAATACTGTTCGAGGTAAAAAGTGGCATCTTTAGCCCCTACCATATCGAGCAAAATACCAAATTGCGCTGTGTAGTTTTTCACGTGTGGGTTTTTAGCCCAATACTGACTTCCTAAACACCACGAGTCTTCCATGTAAGGCACATCCTTATGATCAGGCGTTCCATAATCTTCTGCATCAAAAAAGATGATGTCAACACCGGCTTGTGTAGCTGTTTGTCCTAACTGACGAGCAATCTCTAACAACACCCCCACCCCGCTGGCACCATCACTGGCACCAAGAATGGGCTCATCGCGTCGCGACGGATCCGGATCATGATCGGCAAAAGGACGCGAATCCCAGTGCGCAAACAACAAAATACGGTTGTTCTTCTCGGGCTGAAAACGTCCAATGATGTTCTTGGCATGAAGAATGGTGTTATCAAATGCCTTCAAGTCGGCTTCCTGCACAACCACTTCGGCGCCAAACGAACGCAACTTAGCGGCCAGATAATCGGCACAACGGGCATGCGCTTCACTATTCGGCACGCGAGGGCCAAACGCCACTTGTTCGGCCACATATCGATAGGCCGAATCGGCATTAAACGCTGGCACATCAACCACGGTCTGAACCACTGAAGTAGATCCCCCCTTGGATGCGGGACGACACGAAACCATCAACGCACCAATGAGTGTCAACACAAAAAAAAATTTCTTCATACCCTATGTCAAAAAAATATAAAAAAAGGAATGTGATTACTGTCTTACAAAATGAAAAAATAAAAGCACCATCCAATCTATCAGCAAATCTACAATGTTGATTCAATGTCGTTTAGATTAAATGACATGACATGAGACAATAAGACTGATACAGCACGAAATCAAATGTTTAAATCCGTTCTCCTCGTCCCTTCAGTCTAGTCTATCTGTCTTTGGTCTTATAATCTTCTTCTCTTTGATCCGAAACACACAAACGAAACAACATTGCCTCATATATTGATACTTACATCTTGAGTCTTAAATCACTTCAACTCCCACGTCGCCCCATCTTTGCCATCCTTAATCACAAAACCCAACTTGCTCAGCTCATCGCGAATCTGATCCGAGAGTGCAAAGTTTTTGGCGGCCTTAGCTTCTGAACGCAAGTGCAGCATCAATTGCATCACCTCACCAAGTTTCTCGTCGCCACCTGTCGAAGCTACCTCCGTGCTCAGTCCCAAAACATCACCCATAAATCGCTCAAACAAACCTTTTAACCGAACCAAATCATCTGCCGTCATCGAGGCCTGACCGGCGGCGATGGTGTTGATGGCCTTGGTCGCATCAAAAAGCGCGGCAATCACCAAAGGCGTGTTCAAGTCATCACTCAAAGCATCGTAGCAACTCTTTTCAAACGCATCAATGTCATAATTCGTATGTGCACCGGTTTTTAACTTATCAAGCGTCGCCCGGGCATCCATCAACCGCTGCAAACCTTTTTCAGCGGCCTGAAGCGCCTCATTCGAAAAATCGACTGTACTGCGGTAATGCGCCTGAAGAATGAAAAAACGGATGGTCATGGGACTATATGCCGATGCCAACAAGCGGTGCGAACCGGTAAAAAACTCCTCTAGCGTGATAAAGTTCCCCAACGACTTGCCCATCTTTTGCCCATTGATGGTAATCATGTTATTGTGCATCCAGTAACGAGCCGGCTCATGGCCTTTGGCAATGGTTCCCTGAGCAATCTCACACTCATGATGCGGAAACATCAAATCCATCCCCCCCCCGTGTATGTCGAATTGAGTGCCCAAATACTTACTACTCATGGCCGTACATTCAAGATGCCAACCGGGAAAACCGTCCCCAAAACGCGATGGCCAGCGCATGATGTGCTCGGGCGATGCATTCTTCCACAAAGCAAAATCAAAACTACTCCGTTTTTCCTCCTGACCATCCAAATCGCGCGTCGAACTCATCAAATCGTCCAACACACGCCCCGACAGCTTGCCGTACTGATAATCGCGATTGTACTTGGGAACGTCAAAATAAACCGAACCATGACTCTCGTAAGCATACCCTTTGGCCAAAATTTCCTCAACCACCTGAAGCTGTTCAATGATATGACCCGATGCGCGGGGTTCAATGCTGGGACGCTTCACATTCAATCGATCCATGAATGTGTGATAACGATCAGTATAATACTGCGCGATCTCCATGGGCTCCAACTCTTCAAGCCGGGCCTTTTTAGCGATTTTATCTTCACCCTCGTCAGCATCGTTCTCCAAATGCCCCACATCGGTGATGTTACGAACATACCGAACCTTATAACCAAGGTGCGTCAAATAGCGAAACAAAACATCAAACGTGATGGCAGGACGTGCATGCCCCAAATGTGGATCCCCATACACCGTAGGTCCACAAACGTACATCCCCACATGACCGGAATGCAACGGCTCAAAACGCTCCTTCTGACGCGTCAATGTATTGTATACCGTGAAGATTCCCCGATATTTCGTATTACTCATATACTACTATATAACAATTTTGAGTTATCTGCTTTGTCATTTAAACGCATGGCGCTACAAAATAACTCAGCGCCTTCGCGCCTTTGCGTTTATTCTGACTCTGGTATTATTCAAACAACAAATCAGTGGGCAAAATTATGAAATATTCGTGTTGGAATTCATAAAAAGGAGATGGAACTACCATGAAGCCGATAAGATTTTCTGAGTCATGATTTTAATAAATAGTTACACGCGATTAATGAAGCCTACATGCAACAATTCTCAATCTATCATGTGTCACTCAAATCAATTTTCTTCAATTGATGCAATTCGTGTAATTCGTGGACAAAAAAGCATCATCACCTCTAACAACATCATCACCTAGAGCCGGAGGCTCGATCCATTTTGTAAGGCTGGATTTCAATCCGGCCATCACCAAACCTGTGTCACTTTATGCAAACGCCTCAAACCCAAATCATCCAAAATCACCCTAACCCCTCAAATCCCACATCTCTGCATCCCTTGCCAGCCAAGGCTTCCAAAAAAATCACCCCACCTTTAAGTATAGATGGTGTATAGATGAAGCATAGATAAAGCATAGATAGTGTATGAATAGTGCCTGAACGATTATGTTTATTAGACGGATTTTCACCACCTCCCAAAATTCCCAAAAAGTGCAAACCGGCACATCTTACAATACAAAAAATCAATAACCCTTCCCAATTATAAAGTCCAATCCTAATAATGCTCTCCACCCAAACCAACCATCACGTTTGAATCACAATCACATACTTATAAGCACCTCAAAATTAGCGTAATTCGTGCAATTCGTGGATAAAGGACTAATCAGACTGAAATCAATATTAACTTGAACAAAATATGGCAATCAAAACTCATACATAAACACTTCATGAAACACAAACAAGTGGACTTATTAAAAAGTGACTGTAAACAACAAAAAAACAGCGCCATGGCACATCTGCGTTAGAAAAAAAAAGTTCTTTCTACATTCCCTGCTCTTCACATGCCATCTCCATCTATCATTCCATTTGAACGAACCCGTTTTATTATCGTATCTTTGCCCGGTAAAATTTTGAATGAGAATGACACACAAAGCAGGCTACGTCAACATTGTAGGTAATCCCAACGTGGGTAAATCTACGCTGTCGAACAAATTAATAGGCGAAAAACTATCCATTATCACCGCCAAAGCGCAAACCACACGCCACCGTATCTTCGGAATCGTGAATAGCGACGACTATCAAATTATCTTTTCAGACACCCCGGGCGTGCTGAAACCTCACTATAAGTTGCAGGAATCGATGCTCAACTACTCTAAGTCGGCACTCAGCGATGCCGACGTGTTGCTTTACGTGACCGACATGGTGGAGAAATATGACAAAAACAACGAATTCCTCACCATGGTCAAAAAGAGCAATGCCCCCATCCTGCTCGTGATCAACAAGATTGACCTGTCCACTCAGGATGAACTCGATGCCAAATTCGACTTCTGGAAAACTGAGTTGCCTAACGCCGAAATATTCCCCATCTCGGCTCAACACGGCTTTAACACTCAAAACCTGATGAACCGCATCGTTGAACTGATGCCCGATTCACCCCCGTATTTCGACAAAGAGGCGCTCACCGACCGCCCCGAACGTTTTTTCGTTACCGAAATCATCCGCGAAAAAATCCTCAACTACTACCAAAAAGAGATTCCCTATTCGGTTGAAATTGAAATTGAACAATTCACCGATGCACCCACACGAGCCGACATACGCGCCGTGATTCACGTGGCTCGCGACACCCAAAAAGGAATCATCATCGGTCACCAGGGAAAAGCCCTCAAAAAAGTGGGCACCGAAGCCCGCAAAGACATCGAGACTTTCCTCGACAAAAAAGTTTTCCTCGAACTCTACGTCAAAGTCACCAAAGACTGGCGCGACAAAGACAACATGCTCAAGAAATTCGGCTACGAACTGTGATTTGACAATTATTCTCAAATCATTCTGATTCAATTTTTTAAAACCCGTTGCAAAACGATTGCCAAAATTGTATTTTTGCACCCCCTTAAAGATAAGGGACAAACATAAGACACGACCATCATGGGAAACATTGTAGCCATCGTCGGCCGCCCCAACGTAGGAAAATCTACCTTATTTAACCGCCTGACCGAATCGCGCCACGCCATCGTGGACGAAGAAGCAGGCGTCACTCGCGACCGCCTCTACGGCAAAGCCATGTGGAACGGCAAAGAATTCTCCATCATCGACACAGGGGGATATGCCTTTAACAGCGACGACTTTTTTGAGGACGAAATAAAAAAACAAGTGGTCATCGCCGTCGAAGAGGCTGACCTCATCGTATTTGTGGTGGATGTCACTTCCGGCATCACCGATTACGACGAAGCCGTGGCTGAATTGTTGCGCCGTTCACGCAAAAAAGTGGTGCTGGCCGTCAACAAAGTCGACAACGCCTCGCGCGATGCCGATGCACCCATCTTTTATTCTCTGGGAATCCCCGACCTGTTCACCATCTCGGGTATCAACGGTAGCGGCACCGGCGACCTGCTCGACTTCATCACCGAAAACCTTCCAAAAACAGGGCTTACGGAAGAGGAAGACACCCTCAACTTGCCCCGATTCACCGTGGTGGGACGTCCCAATGCCGGTAAATCGTCGCTGGTAAATGCCCTCGTTGGCGAAGATCGAAACATAGTCACCCCCATCGAAGGAACCACCCGTGATTCCATCTATACCCGATACAACAAATTTGGCCACGACTTTTTCCTGGTCGACACGGCCGGCATGCGCAAACGCACCAAGGTAAAGGAAGATCTCGAATTCTACTCGGTGATGCGCTCAATTCGCGCCATCGAAAACGCCGATGTCTGCCTGTTGATGATTGATGCCACCCGTGGCATGGAAAGCCAGGACTTGAAAATATTTCACCTCATCGAACGGAACAACAAGGGCGTGGTCATTCTGGTCAACAAATGGGACTTGGTGGAGAAAACCACCAACTCGACCCGCGACTTCGAAAAGGTAATTCGCGAACGCATCGCCCCATGGACCGATGTGCCCATCCTGTTCATCTCGGCGCTCACCAAACAGCGCATATTCAAGGCCTTGGAAACAGCACAAGAGGTGTTCGACAATAAACAACGAAAAATCACCACGTCGCGACTCAACGAAATGCTGCTCCCCATTGTGGATGCCACTCCTCCACCTGCCACCAAAGGCAAGTACATCAAAATTAAGTACATCACCCAATTGCCAACCTCAACACCTTCGTTTGCGTTCTTCTGTAACCTGCCCCAATACGTGAAAGACCCCTACAAACGATTTCTTGAAAACAAAATCAGGGAAATGTTCAATTTCACGGGAGTGCCGGTGAATATTTTCATGAGAAAAAAATAAATCTCACTTATCAAAAAGATGTCCCGAGAGGACATCTTTTTTTATTCCCATACACGATCATCGCAAGCAAAAAATCTGCCCCTACTTTGGATTCAATCCAAATAAAGAGTAATTTTACCATATCAAATCCGATATGGTTAAGTTAAGAGAAAAAGATGTCAGACAAAGAGACAGATATGAGATGAAAACAGATGTTTAGATCCGTGCTCTTCGTCTCTTCAGTCTAATCTATCTGTCTTTAGTCTAATCATCTTCTTGTCTCTATTGTGAATCGCACTAACTTAACAACATTGATATCTAATCCCTAAAATTCTTTCCAATGGTGATTAACAGCGACATGAAAATGGCCGATTTGGTGATGCTAGACATCCAAATACTGGCTCTGATACAGCGATTGAACATCCCCTTGGGATTCAGGGATAAAACCATCAGAGAGGTATGCACCGAGCACGATGTCAATGAAACATTTTTCATTCAACTGGCCAATGCCTGCCACGACTCGGATTACGTGCCTAAAGAACAGCAGCTCACCTTTCCGCCCGAATGCATGATTCGCTATCTGCAAAGCACCCACAAAGACTTTTTGCATTACCGCATCCCCTCCATCGAAAAACAGATTGCCGAAATTGAACAATTCACCGATTCGCCTCGAAACCCGGAGCTGCTCCTCAACTTTTTCAGGGAATACATCAGCGAGTTTCAATCGCATCTCGACCTGGAGGAACGTACCGTGTTTCCCTACACTCTACTTTTAAGCCAATGCATCCGCGAAAAAACATTGTTGCCTCAGTTCAGCACCGAATTTGGCGAGTACAACATCGACCGATATATGCATGAACACAACGACATTGAGGAGAAACTGTTTGACCTTAAAAACATCCTGATAAAATACATGCCCCCTCCAACTGATAGTCGCAAATACAACAGCCTGATTCACGATCTCTTTCATCTCGAAAAAGATCTTAACGACCACACCGACTTGGAAAACAAAGTCCTTGCTCCCCTGGTGAGATTGATGGAAAAAGAGTTACAACGAATCATCTAACAGTCAAACCATGAACGTCATATTGGCCGAACCGTCGTACATCATCCGTAAAGGTTTCATCCATTTACTAAGAGAATTTCCTGAAATTGAAACCATCATCGAATGCTCAAAATCCGACGACCTGGAGCATCACACCCAAGAGCATCCCCTTCATTTGATCATTGCCAACACATCGTTTGAAATCCCCATGCAAGAAGATTTGGACGAAAATTCAGTGCAACCCGTGGTTATGTACCTGTTTAACACCCCTTTACCACAAGGTGCCAGCCAATATCATTTATCGGTGTACGAAGGTAAATCGACCCTGGCCGAAAAACTGCAACATGCCATCCAATTGTGCAAAACCAACAATAATGGCGAACAGGGTGAGGAACTCAGCCCCCGAGAAAAACTGGTTCTCAAACACGTCGCCCTGGGGCAAACCAACAAAGAAATTGCCGACCAGCTCTTTATCAGCACCCACACAGTGATTTCGCACCGCAAAAACATCACCAAAAAACTGGGAATCAAAACGGTGTCGGGTCTCACCGTCTATGCCATCCTCAACAAACTCATCGGGATGGAGGACATTTCATAGGATCTGTTTTGATGTATGAATGAACATCGCGATGCAAAGCCATTAGTTTCATGCACATTGAGCTGATTTTAAACACTTTTCAAACCTCATCAATCCTCCAATACAACAGAAATCGGCGGCCTACAAATTTTTCTCTCCTCCTGCACCGATGATGCAAAAACCATTTATTATTGCATCGCAAAAGCAATCAGATGAGACATAAATATAGCGACCGCATCAAACCACACCTTGACCAATTACAAGACTCTGTACAGCAATTTATTGAATGGTCGTCACCACACGCTCGCAAGGTAAAAAACGAATGGGAGCAGGTGGGTGAACACATACACCCCGTAGCCAAAACCGATGAAAGCATCCGACGAATGGCGGCCTTTGCTCTCGACTTGCTTATCTCATTCTTGCTTTGGCTATTCCCCATTGGCGGATGGGTTCTGTCTGTTGGATACATGTTACTGCGCGATTCGCTCCCCTTTTTAGCAGGCAAAAGCGCCGGCAAACGCTTTTTTCATCTGCGAGTGGCGCAACGTGGGAACTTGAAACCCATCACCGGCCGATATCTTCTCTCCGCCAAACGCAACCTCACCATTCTTGTTCCCGGACTCAATCTGTACGATATTTACAGTTATTTCATTCATGGCGACCGCTTGGGCGACCAATGGGCAGGCACACTGGTCATTGACGAACGCTACGACATGTCGTCGAAAACCGGCACCCTCACGTAAAACACGGTGCCGCTGCCCACTTCTGTTTCATAATGAATGCCGCCTCCACTGCTCTCAACAATGTTTTTAACAATGGCCAGCCCCAATCCCATACCACTGGTTTTGGTAGTGAAATTGGGGGTGAACATCTTTTCGCGCAACGATTCGGGAATACCCTTCCCATTATCGCGAAACGACATCACCAATTGGGCGCCTTCACGTTTCACTGTAATATCAATGACACCGGCACGCCCTTCGGGAATGGCTTGAATGCCATTCTTGATGAGATTATTGAACACACTCAGCAGTTGCTCACCATCCATCAACACCTTCACTCCGGCATCGACCTTTACATCAACCCGAATGGTCACATCGGATGACTGCTGATAAAGCGAAACCGTATTCATCAATTTATCAACCAATGCGATGGGCTCACGACGCGCCACCGGCATCTTGGCAAAATGTGAAAACTCATTGGCAATAACCGACAACTGCTGAATCTGCTCGATGAGCGTCCGGGTGACCCGCTGAATGAAACTGTCGAAATCGGGGACTTGGTCACGCCACGCTTTTTGAAGATACTGCACACTGAGTTGCATGGGCGTTAGCGGGTTTTTGATTTCGTGGGCGACTTGCTTGGCCATTTCACGCCAGGCCAATTCGCGCTCCGAACGTGCCAGCTTTTCGGCACTCAATGCCAATTCGTCCACCATGCGGTTATAGGTATCCACCAAATGACCTATTTCATCGGTTCCGGCGTAAACAATCTTCTCGTTCTTAAGACCCAATCGTGTTTGGCTCAATCGATGTCGAATTAACGACAATGGCCTTGTAATCTGTCGCGAAGCAATCAACGCCATGCCAATAGCCAGCAACACAAACACAAGATATGCATTGATAATGGCCACCAGAATGGACGAAATCTCATCACGCAACTCGTTGGAACCCACAAAATAGGGGAGATTCAAATAAGCCAACACCTCGTTGCGTTGATTCAATAGCGGCACATAGGCCGATGTAAACATCAGCCCTCCAATAGACTCCTGATGCACAAACTCTCGAACCCCGCGATATTTCAACGACTCGTAAGCATTGGGATCCATCAGATTGCCAATGATCCCGCGTCGGTACAACTCGGGGCGTGACGTGGCCAACAATTGACCATCCAATCCATACAAATTGATATCGCTATAAAATACGTTAGAAAAATTCTGTAACAGATAGTTGAGATACCCGGCCATGTCGTCTGTCAAGGCCGACTCGCTACCCACTTTCTGCTCCATCCCAAGCATCACCGATTTGAGCCGTTGCGACAGCATGTCGCTGTTCTTACGACGAAACTGCCACGATGTGTACAAGACCGTGCTTACACCCACCACCATCAAAAGAATGACCATGAAGGAAATCATGGATATTTGGATGCGCTGACGAATGGAATAAGGCTCGGCCGAACGATGCATCAATCGATTAAGCGCGATCAGAACTGTTGCAAGAATCCAAAATACCACAAAGAAAAGCGAGAAGGCAAACAACAAGTTCGAAAGCGTTATTTGAGGGCAACTAATAATGACCGCAGCCCCCTGACGGTAAGCATAGGTGAGATGCGAATAACCTCCCGTATACGTCCACTGCTTATCGCCCTGTACCAAACTATCGGACAAGAGCTTGAGGTCGTATAAATAATTCCCGCTGCGTTTCACCAGCTTCCCGTTCACATATCCGGCATACGAATATCCTTTCATCAAATCAAAACGCACACGATCTTTGTCACTCAAAAGCAATTCAGGGTAACCCGGCCCCTCAAAATAAGGCTTGGAGGTGAGTTCAACATATACCGACAATTCAAGGCCCGGCTGACCCTTGAAATAGTCAAACATCCCAAAATAATTGACCTGCCCATTATCTTTCTTCAACAAATAAAAATGCCGACATCCCGATATCGAATCACCAAATTGCAACAACATGTCGCTAAAATACCGGTAACAATCCACGGTTTGATCGCTCCCGTCGACATACAATTCAGCTCCCGGCCAACATGGCACCACTTGAATATCGTAACGCCCCAAATACCCATAAAAATAGTTCTTGATCAGATATTGCTTCAATTCCTCATCAAATATATCCCCTTCGGCAATCATGCCCCTGATATTGCCATCGGTAGCAATACGCTCTTCCATATCTGACAGATACATCTCGGCCACCGCATCCTGCTCACCCGTCATGTTGCCTGCCAGCATGTCAATCAGAAAAAGACGGTTGGACTGCTCCTTCACGCCGTTAAAATGATAAATGCGTACCACGGCAAAAATATCTGCAATAAGCAATAACCAAACCAAATGACGAAACGTAAAAGAAACCATCCGCCGATGGTACATCCACCCAATGGTGCCAATCATCAACACCATGAATAACGAGGCATCCCAATGATTGAATCTTCCAGCCGTAACCTGTAGAATCTGATATAACAACGCTGATGCAACCACGGATACTACAAATGGGAACAACCTTCGTCGATAGAAAAGCAAAGGCATCAAACGATACCCAAACAGGGTAAAGCCAAGCATCAGCATAAATACAATGCCCATTTTAACCACCGAAACCGCACCAAAATCAGACAGGTGCATAAACATGAACACATCAGGCGAATGATCAACAAGAACCTGCATCACCCAGTTCATCAACCACAACATCCCCATCAACAACAACCAGGCAAAGACTCGTAACCATATCCGATGCCTTACCAAACTGCGCGGCCATCGAAAAAAGAAACAAGAACACCACACAAAAAACACCCCAAGCATCACCGCGATACCCAAGGAGCCGACCGAGGCAAACCATGCCGAATATGCAAACCAAACAGGCGAAAACAAGGAAACATTAGACAATCCGGTATAAACACCCGACACAAAAAAAAGATAATAGATCAAAAACCCCAGCCCAAAGATGACCAACAACCATCGCCCTCGATAAACTGAGTTCCGAATAATGAAAACCATCAACACCCCGCCAACAACAAGCCACAGCAGCAAAAAAATCGCCCCAACCCTTGCAATCCACGAGATGTGAGCATGACCAACCCGATCGATCAACGAAAAAAGATACTTCCCCTCATGACTCCGCATCTCCATACCTCCGCTGCTTCGGTCGAAGGAAATATCATAGCCATCACCTAATCGGAATACAGGATTGAAATGATTGACCAAATAAGGGTTCTGATAGGGATATTCCGACTTCAGCAACAACAACCCCACAATAGCCAAGTTGCCACGACGAACCACCGATGACAAATACCATCCATTGGCCAATCGAACCGGGGAAACTTCAAAATCTGTCAAATCGGAACCCTCAACCGACACACGCTGTGCACTCCAAGCCAGAGCAACCGTATCAGAATAAACCACAAACTGATATGGCAAATCGCCATTGTCCAACATCAGCCGCCAAATCTCTTCTTTTGAGGATGTTAACTGATCAGCAACCTGGCGGGTACGTACGTCCAAGGCATACACCTCACGCATCAATTGTTCCCTGAAGAATGTCTGCTGATGCTCACGGGCATTGATGTGTCGATACATCCATTCGCAGGTCACCACGCCCGTCAATAACAATAGCCACAGCACCACCAAGCCTTTGCACCGGAAAAACGACCTGACCATATCCCAAAAAGCTGACACAAAGCGACGACTCATAAGCTATATATATTACTATCAATCATGATGATAGGGCTCACCCTTCAGAATGGTCATGGCGCGATAGAGCTGCTCGGTAAAAATCACGCGAACCATTTGATGGGAAAATGTCATGCGCGAAAGCGACATCTTGGAATTCGCCGCTGCATACACCGCATCCGAGAAACCGTAAGCCCCCCCAATCACAAACACCAACCGCTTGACCATGCCATGTTGATGCTTATCAATGATGGTCGAAAATTCACGCGACGATGGTTGTTTCCCGTTTTCATCGAGCAATACCAGATGGTCACCGGGCTGCAAGGCCGATAAAATAAGTTCACCTTCCTTTTGTTTAAGCTGTGATTCATCAAGGTTTTTGGCGTTTTTCACCGATGCAATTTCCTTGATTTCAAACGGCAAATAATGCTTCAACCTGCCCGTATATTCATCAATGCCCGCCTGAAGCCAGGGCTCCACAGTTTTCCCAATCCAAATCAATGTCACTTTCATGCGTTTCGCTTATCATTTATCGAACAGTCACGGCTATCACAAATTCATTTCCCTTAGCGATTTACCATTCCAACCACCCGGTTTAGCCTCGCTAAAATCATCAAACACCCGCAATTGAAAAAAATGGATTGATATTTGCTATCAAACATCATCACTCCACCCAAATTAACGGTTGGATAAAAGTACAAATAGAAATCGGAAAAGAAACCATGCAGCAATTTTGCAAACAAAATGTTATCTTTCGGCACGAAAGAACCCAAAATTTCAACAACCCGACACCGAAAACCCGACCAGCCAACGCCATTGGCCATGGTTTCTTACTAAAAATGAAAGAAATGAACCTGCTAAAACACATCATCATCGCCCTGCTCATGACTGTGAGCAGCCTGGCCGTGGCACAGCGCGGAAAATTCCCCGATGCGGTAACCAACGCCACTCGTAATGCCGACAGTCGCACATTGTCTCAATATTTTAACGATAAAGTTGAGCTGGTTCTTCCCGGCAACTCTGGCGTATTCAGCAAATCGCAAGCCGAGCAAATCATCAAAAACTTTTTTGCTTCTTCGCCCTGCGATGAATTCAGCATCATCCACCAGGGCGAGCGCGACAACTCATCATTTGCCATTGGAAAATATAAAACCAGAGGCAAAAACCTCCGCTTTTACTTTTTGGTCAAAGAAGGAGGCAGCAGTGTTACCATCCATCAATTACGCATCGAAAACCAAGATGAATAAAGAAATTCTGGCTCAAATCATCGATTTTGCCGTTCGTGAGGACATTGGCGACGGCGACCACTCCTCATTGGCCTGTATCCCCGAAGAAGCCACCGGTCGCATGCACCTGTTGGTTAAAGAAACAGGAATACTTGCCGGCGTTGATCTGGCTCAAATGGTATTTGGACGCATCGACCCATTTGTCAAATTCAAGAAATTAATTGCCGACGGCACCTCTGTTAATCCCGGGGATATCGCCTTTACCGTTGAAGGCAAAGTGCATTCCCTACTCAAATCGGAACGACTGGTACTCAATATCATGCAGCGCATGAGCGGCATTGCCACCGTGACGCGCACCTATGCCGACCGGCTGCAAGGACTAAAAACACGGGTGCTTGACACCCGCAAAACCACACCAGGCGTGCGCATGCTCGAAAAAGAAGCCGTGCGCATTGGCGGCGGCGTCAACCACCGGATGGGATTGTATGACATGATTATGCTCAAGGACAACCACATTGACTTTGCCGGCGGCATTGAAAAGGCCATCCTTACCACAAAAAAATACCTGAAAGAAACCGAACGATCTCTTAAGATTGAGGTAGAAACACGCAATTTCGACGAACTGGAACAGGTACTGACAGTTGGCGGCATTGACCGAATTATGTTCGACAACTTCACTCCCGAACAAACGCGTGAAGCTGTTGCTCGCGTGGCAGGACGCTTCGAAACCGAGTCATCGGGCAACATCACCCTCGACACCATTCGCGACTATGCCGAATGCGGCGTTGATTACGTTTCGGTGGGGGCACTCACGCATCAAATTAAGAGCCTCGACCTGAGCCTGAAAGCCATCAGCTAAATGCGAATGTCGGCATGCACACTCCGGCAATGGAATGCCACTTTTGAACATGAGCTCACACACCTTTATCCGCGTGAAGAGTGCCGACGATTTGTATCCATGCTGGCCGAACATTACTGCAAATGGTCCAGAACCAAGCAACTCACTTCGGCTGACGAAACACTCCCTCCCCATGCCAACCAACAATTTGGCATCATTCTGGAAGGCTTAAAACAGGCGCGTCCCATTCAACATCTCATTGGGGAAGCTTGGTTCATGGAACGTCCCTTCAGCGTGTCGTCCGATGTTCTCATCCCGCGACCCGAAACTGAAGAATTGGTACACCACATTGTCAACGACAACCAATGCCCAAATCCAACCATCCTCGACATTGGAACCGGGTCGGGGTGCATTGCCATCAGCCTGAAAATGATGATACCCCATGCCACTGTGTCGGCTTGGGACATATCGGAAAAAGCACTGACCCTGGCTCGCGAAAATGCCCAAAGACACCACTGTGACGTGCTTTTCAGCCGAACAGATGTATTGACGCAAAATCCCGACAAAGGTGAACAATATGACATTGTGGTCAGCAATCCACCCTATATTTGCGAACAGGAAAAAAAACTGATGCACGCCAATGTATTGAAACATGAACCGCATCTGGCGCTGTTTGTACCCGATAGCGACCCGTTGTTGTTTTACCGTACCATTGCCCGACTGGCACAAACCATTCTCAAACCATCGGGAAAGCTCTATTTCGAAATCAATGAGGCATACGGTACGGAAACAGCCAACATGCTCACGTCGATGGGATATATTAACATCGATATTTTAAACGACCTGCAAGGCAAACAGCGCATGCTCAGAGCCCATCGGCAGCCCTAATGTCGGCAAGCACCGTAACACTCATTTGGTGGGCAGCTTCAAAAAACAACGTAAACTCTTCGCGCAAAGGAATATAATCATCTTGCAACCGCACGATGGCCGCTTCCACACGATCGGGCATCGACGTATGACGAGTCATAATGGTCAATGCTCGGGCAATACCTTCAACCGTTTGGTACGACTCCAGACGACGGCTCTGCACCATAAAAGGGACAATGCGTTTCACCTCCCCAGGCAACCGAAAATAGTTTTTCACCAACATGCGATTAATCATGGTCACATAATCCGAAAGCGACTGGTGATGATAATTCTCCCACAAAGCGGCCAAAAAATGATCGTAAAATAAATCGACAACTACCCCCGCATAACGATCATAGGGTTGCTTCATCCGCTGAATACTCTGCTTCACCACGGAATGACCATCGGTAAAAGCATCGATGCGACGATGCAACTGAATGCCATGACGTATTCCCGGCGGATAATCGAGATAACGACTGCCCTTCACAAAATCACCCATGAAATTCCCTAAACGCACGTCCGGGTCGGAGCCTGAAAGATAAAGGTGTGCCAGAAAATTCATAACAATAAGGACATCATCCCAATATAAATCAAAGTGATATTCACTTGGCAGGTTTTAAGTCGATGGTGGCCATAATGGGAAAATGGTCTGAGAAATTCTCCGAAAATGCACCAAATTTCACCGCTTCGAATTCCGGGGAATGAAAAATGAAATCGATCCTAAAAGAAGGTAGTTTTCCGTTGTAAGTCCCTTGAAAGCCAATGCCCGCCTGACGAAAAGCATCCTTGAGGTCGCCAAGCATGGTGTGGTAAACGTACGACACGGGTGTATCGTTAAAATCGCCACACACAATAACCGGGTAAGCCGAGTTTTTGACGTGTCGGGCAATGGTCTCAGCTTGTATTGCCCGTTGCGTAAAGGAATGCTGCAACTTCCAAGCAATGAGACGCAACCCGGCCATGTGATTATCATTCCACTTGCTATTGATGCTATCAATGAAATTGTAATCATGCGTTTTAAGCCGAACAGATTCCAGATGGTTGTTGAATACCCGAACCACCTTCCCGTGAATGTTGATGTCGGTTTGGATGCTGAAATTTGAGGTGTTTGAAAACTCAAGATACTTTTTATCTACTATGGGATATTTCGAAAAAGTAGCTTGCCCAAACTTGCGCCCTTTTTTCCCCACCACGTTGTATTCAATGTGGCGATAGGGATACTTGCGCAAACGCAACACCACATGATTTTCCGAATAAGACTCCTCGTTCATATTCGAAAAAAACTCCTGAAAACAAACAATGTCAGGGTCTTTTTGATTGATGAAATCGAGCACCTTCTCGTTCACCCCTTTCTTTCCGGTCCACGAATAATAATCGAACATGCGGGTATTAAACGACATGATACGAACCGGCTTCACCGCTGTCGATTCGTCCGTCCAAATCCCTTTTAACTGATAAAGATTGGCCAAATGGCCAAACGTTGCCGTACAAACCAACAAACACAACACCATCCGTTTCCAGTTCCGTCGAAACAGATTGATAAACATAAACGTCAATGCGAGGAGCCATAAAAGAGGAAACCCAAAACCGGCAAAAGCAAGCACGTTTAAGTATTTGGGACTCACGTATGCCGTCATGGCTGAGCCCACAAGCAAAATAGCCGACACAATGGTCAGCGTAGTCAGCGTGTGATGTGCAAATTTCTTCAACATGGGTCAACGTTCTTGGCTGGCTTCAAACAGCACCTTTTTCTCATCTTTGGTCAAACTGTCGTAGCCACTCATTTTTATTTTGTCGAGAATGCGGTCAACCTCAGCCTGACGCTTCACCTTGATGGCGTTATACTCCATGTCGGTGAGCGGGCGACGATGAGTCACCTTCATTTTCGATTTCGGTTTAAACAATCCCACCAGCGGGTTTTTCCACTCGGGAGCATTATGGCGATGCTGCACCGGCTTACCGGCCATGGAGCGGGCATAAAGATATCCAAACAAAGCGCCACCTAAGTGAGCCAAATGACCGCCGGTGTTATCCAGCGTGGGGATGCTTATTAAATCGATGATCACAGCCACCAGGGCAATGTATTTAAGTCGCACGTCACCAAAAAACATGAGATAAACACGGTGATTGGGCGCATAAGCGGCCACCGCAAACAAAATGGCCATCACCGAAGCCGATGCCCCCATAAGCAGTCCCGATGGGAAATAATGATAAAACGAAGGCACCAGATTAAAGGCCAGCAGATAAACAAGCCCGCCCAAAATACCACCTCCAAAATACACATAGAGCAATCGCCTCGAGTTTAAAAACTCAAGAAATAATTTGCCAAACCAATAGAGATACAATACATTGAACAACACATGTAAAAACTGGTAATGTACAAACATGTACGAAACCAGCGTCCAGGGCTTCACCATTAACGACAATGGATTGGAAGGCATCGACAACCACTGCAGCAACGGGTAACTACTTTCGGCATAAGGTCCGGTGGTAAAGGTGAAGAACGCCTGAATGAGGCGCAACAACACAAACACACCAATATTGATGTAAATGAGGCGCGTAAGCACTGACCCCCACTTGTACGAATCCTTAATTTCCTGCCAGATGGTCATACGTGTATTTGTCGTTTAATATTTAAACTACTATATAACTCTTTTGAGTTATCTGATTTTTTATTTGAACAAAGGGGGAGCAAAGCTTAATCAGCTTGATATAATAAATCAAAATAAAACTCTGTGTCCCTGTGTCTCCGTGTTCATTAAAAAACTCTATTAATAAATCCCCTTTTTGCGCCAATGCAAAATCAGGAAAAAGCCAAACACCATCCCCCCCAGGTGAGCCCAATGCGCCACATTGTCACCTTGCAGGTTCGACACCCCCATAAACAACTCGATGGCACCGTAAATCATCACAAAATACTTGGCCCGAATGGGAATGGGCGGAAACAATAACATGAGCTGAATATCGGGAAACAACATCCCAAATGCAAGCAGAATTCCAAACACCGCCCCCGATGCACCAATGGTCTGCCCGTTGAGCGCCAGATTGAGCGAACGCATGTTCACATCCGTATAATTCATTCCCTGCTGAATCACTGACAACCCATCCTTATAAACCTTCAGTATTTGCTCATAATCCAGCATCCCTTCATAATGACGAATGGAAAACCAAGCCACCAAGAACTGAACCAAACCGGCTCCCACGCCCGTTACCAGGTAATAAAGTAAAAAACGCTTGGAACCCCAATGATTCTCGAGCATGATTCCAAACATAAACAACGGGAACATATTGAAAAACAGGTGCGAAAAGTCGGCATGCAAAAACATGTAGGTAAACAACTGATACGACTCAAAACCCTCGGCAGCAGGATAATGCAACGCCAGTCGCTCGGTGATGGGGAAATAAGCTACCAACACCTGCTGAGCAATAAACGCCAACACGTTAATGATGAGCAAATTCTTCACCACCGGCGAAATATTTGGCAAAAAGGACGAACGAAAATTCATATCAACAATATTTTACGTCACAATTATGTATTCAATCAAAACCAACCTGAGTCACGCTTACTGAAACCGCTGCTCCAGCTCATCGTTGGGCACAATCACCACAATGGGTTTGCCATCGGGCGAATAATTGGGCGTTGCGCAAGCAAAAAGCGAATCGAACAACTCCTGCATCTCCACCGCAGTGAGGTAACGCCCGTAATCCATGGCACTTTTACGCGCAAGGGTCGATGCCACCCGCTTGTGCAAATCGAGCATGGCATCGTATTCGCTGCTGCGGTAATCCTCAATAATCGTTTCGAGCATGTCGCGCACCACCACCCCTTCCAGGTCGGCGGGCAAACCCTTGATTTCAAAGTCGCCGTCTTCGTTCTCGTCAATATCGATGCCCACCGTTTGCAGCTCGTCGAGCAATTCGCTCAGCACCATGGCATCCTCGGCTTTAAATGTTAAAACCTCAGGAAAAAGAATTTGTTGCGATGCCGACTTGTGATTTTCCATCTGCCGCAAAAACCGCTCAAACAAAATGCGCTCGTGTGCCCGCTTCTGGTCAATCATCATCAGCCCCGACTTAACCGGCGTCATGATATATCGTCCCTTGAACTGAAAGAAGGCAGATGCCGATGTCACCGCCGATGGTGTGGCGTGCTGGTGCTCAATTTGCTGCTGCACAACTGTCTCGGCATGAGGCAAAGGCGCTTCATCAGCAGCATCAACCTCCTCGTCAAACATTTTTGAAGTAAAGGTTTCCGTCTCAAAATGATTGTAGAGGCTGTCCCAACCTGCGGCAGATGGACGTGATGAGAATGAGCCACCTGAAGCACGCGGCGTTTGGCTCGACACATCAAAGGGATTATAGGTGGGATTAATGGCAATACCGGGCACCACCAAATCGTCATTATCTTGCTCCATCAGCGGCATGTCGAGCATCCCGGCCGTATCAAAATCGATGCTTGGTACCACGTTGAACTTACCCAGGCTTTCGCGAACGGCAGCGTTGATGGTGTGCCAAATGGTGCGCTCGTCCTCAAACTTGATTTCAGTTTTGGTGGGATGGATATTGATGTCAATCACTTCGGGATTCACCTCCATAAAGATGAAATATGAAGGAATGGCATCACCGGGAATCAAATTGTCGTATGCCTCCAAAATGGCCTTATGCAGATAAGGATGACGCACAAAGCGCTGATTCACAAAAAAGAACTGCTCCCCGGTGGTCTTCTTAGCCGACTCAGGCTTGCCCACAAAACCGCTCACAATCACAAAAGGCGTTTCGGCGTTAACAGGCACCAAGCCGGTGGTGCTTTTTTTGCTGTCAATTAAGTGGTTGATGCGCTGTCGCAAATTGGTCGAAGGCAAGTCATACACCAGCACATCGTTGTGCAACAGCGAAAACTCAACATCGGGATGCGCCATAGCCACCCTCGTAAATTCATTAATGATATGTGTAAACTCGGTGCTGTTTTTTTTCAGAAACTTGCGTCGTGCCGGAACGTTAAAAAACAGGTTCTTCACCATAAAGTTGCTCCCCTCGGGACAATGGATGGTTTCGGCATCATCAAACACTGAACCGGCCACCCCCACGTAGGTTCCCAGCTCCTCACCACGAGCACGGGTACGCAATTCAACCTGCGCCACTGCGGCGATGGATGCCAGCGCTTCGCCACGGAATCCCTTGGTGCGAATGGCAAACAAATCGTTTGACGAAGTAATTTTGGACGTGGCATGGCGCTCAAACGACATGCGGGCATCCATTTCGCTCATCCCCTTGCCGTTGTCAATCACCTGAATGAGCGATCGCCCGGCTTCGCGGATGATGACCTTGATGCAGGAACTGTCGGCATCCACGGCATTTTCCACCAACTCCTTTACCACCGAGGCCGGACGCTGCACCACCTCTCCGGCGGCAATCTGGTTGGCTACCGAATCGGGCAATAATTTGATGATATTTGACATAGTGATGCTTCGTGAATCAGCAATCATTTTTTGGGCGGCCATAAGTAATCGACCCCGGACAAAAAAAGATCACCACAGGTTTTATTTCGTAATCAGATCCAGCCATTCGCGACTGGTTGAATACATATAATAGGCCAGCGCCATCAATATAAAGATGATGATAATCAATCGGATGTTCGACTTGTTTTTCTCCTTGCGGGTGACATTGAACATCGACTCCCGCCGCCCTCGCATTTTGCCTCGGATACGACCTTCGATGGCCGAACGGTTCATCTCGGCTTCGCTGCCATCAATGCCCAATTCATCTTTAATACGACGTTCACGCTCCTTCTGTTCCTCTTTAACCTCATCGTAATAAATGGGTATATGATTGAACACGCGATGACTGGGCAACTTAAACAAGGTGATTCTCATAACGTTTCTTTTTTCTCCATTTTGAAACCGAATGATGCAAAGATAGCCAATTCGCTGAGATATGACCACACACATTTAACCCGCCACCAAACACCGGCATCAACACGACTTTTCAATCTCACAGACACAAGCTCTGACAATATGACGAGAACCAGTCTTTGCTCCCTAACAAAGTTCGACCATGATGTATAGGAATGCAAAATGGATTTATTCGGCGACACGAAGAGAATAAACCCAATTGCCTGCCATGGGTAATCCCACTCAGTTCGAACAAATCCATACACCCAACAAAAAAGAAGGTTAAAATGCAACATCCCCTGTCATATTGCAAAACATCTCCCTAACTTAACCTCATGATTTCATTCACACATCATTGACCATGACCCCACAAACCCTCCGCAACGAAATCGTTGACTACTGCCGCGAACATGGCACCGAAGAAAACATCATTAAATATGCCCGCTTTTTTAAAGAAGGGTTTAAAGGCCACGGCCTCACCTCGCCACAAGCCAAAGAACTGGTGGCCATGCTTAAAAAGAAACCGGGAGTGACCGTCGACCTGGTCATCGATACCATGCCCCTGATGCTCCCCGGAGGCATGTACGAAGAAATTTCAATTCCCCTCACCCTCCTCGACGCTCTGCACAAACAGCTGACCAGGCAACATTTTGATGCCATTAATTCCTGGTTTGCCAAAGGCATTCACAACTGGGCGCATGCCGACATTTTGGGCATGATGGTGCTGCCAAAATTCATCGAAAAAGAACTCATTACGATGCAAGCATTTGCCCCATGGCTCACCTCGCCCTATCACTTTCAACGTCGATGCGTCCCCGTCACGCTCATCAAATCACTAAAAAATGCATCTTCCTTCACCGACATTTTCAACTTCCTTGAGCCACTGATGCGCGACCCCCAACGCGAAGTGCACCAAGGCATGGGCTGGTTTTTGCGCGAAGCCTGGAAAAATCAACCCCTTGAAACCGAGCGCTTCCTTCTCAAATGGAAAGAAGAGGCACCTAGACTCATCATTCAATATGCGTGCGAAAAAATGACGCCCGAAGAAAAAGCCAGATTTAAACGTTCAAAAAAATAAACCCCGATATCAATCCTCAGTTGATAACGCGAAAATCGTCCCTTATTACACTTTCATCCAGAATCAGACTCAGCCGAATCATTTCAATAGTTTTAAAACACTTCTGCTTACGATTTAATGTTAATAATTGCTGAATCCTTTGGATTTATCATTTTAATGAGTAATTTTGAATTGTTTTAAAGCAAGGGGCGAGGTAGGTGCGAACAACCTTGCCCAGTTAAACAAACATTACTGACTCAATATAAACAGATTAGATATGTGCGGGATTGTAGCAGCATTTGACTTGAAACAGAAGTCATCAGAGTTGAGAGCCCAGGTTTTGGGCATGTCAAAAAAGATTCGTCACCGCGGGCCCGACTGGTCGGGCATTTATTGCACCGACAAGGCCATTCTGGCTCACGAACGCCTGGCCATTGTTGATCCCCAATCGGGTGGACAACCCCTGTTCAGCAAAGACGGGAAACTGGTACTGGCCGTCAACGGCGAAATTTATAACCACCTGGAGATTCGTGAACAGCTCAAAGGGGAATACGAATTTTTGACAAATTCGGACTGCGAAGTCATTCTGGCTCTCTACCGCAAAAAAGGCCCTGCCTTTTTAGAAGACCTCAACGGGATCTTCGCCTTTGCACTTTACGACACCGAGAAAGACGTCTATCTGGTAGGGCGTGACCATATTGGTATCATCCCGCTTTACAAAGGATGGGACAAACAAGGCAACTTTTACGTAGCCTCCGAACTCAAAGCACTCGAAGGCATTTGCTCCATCATTCAGGAATTCCTGCCCGGTCACTACCTTTACAGTAAAGACGGCGAAATGACCCGTTGGTACAACCGCGACTGGCAGCAATTCGACACCGTGAAGGACAACGAGGCCAGCATTGACGAGCTGCGCGACGCCCTGGAAGCGGCCGTGAAACGCCAGCTCATGTCGGATGTACCCTATGGCGTGCTGTTGTCGGGCGGTTTGGATTCATCCATCATCTCAGCCATCGCCAAAAAATTCTCTGGCAAACGCATCGAGTCCAACGATGCGCAGGATGCCTGGTGGCCTCAACTGCACTCATTTGCCGTGGGACTGAAAGGATCACCCGACCTGACTGCGGCACGTAAAGTGGCCGATGCCATTGGCACCGTTCACCACGAAATCCACTTCACCGTGCAAGAAGGGTTGGATGCCATTCGCGATGTGATTTATTACCTCGAAACTTACGACGTAACCACGGTACGCGCATCAACCCCCATGTACCTGATGTCACGCGTCATCAAATCGATGGGCGTGAAGATGGTGCTCTCAGGCGAAGGCGCCGACGAAATCTTTGGCGGATACCTCTACTTCCACAAAGCTCCCAACGCCGAAGAGTTCCATAAAGAAACCGTGCGAAAAATCAGCAAACTGCACCTCTACGACTGCCTTCGCGCCAACAAGTCGCTGGCGGCATGGGGTGTTGAAGGACGCGTGCCTTTCCTCGACAAAGAGTTCATGGACGTGGCCATGCGCCTGAATCCCGCTGCAAAAATGGCCGGCAAAGAGAAGATGGAAAAATGGATCCTGCGTAAGGCCTTCGAAACCTATCTGCCCGAAAGCGTGGTCTGGCGCCAAAAAGAACAATTCTCCGACGGCGTGGGTTACAACTGGATTGACTCCCTGAAAGAAATCACTGCCTCCGCAGTTACCGATGAACAAATGGCCAGCGCCAAGTTCCGCTATCCAGTCAACACGCCCATGAGCAAAGAAGAATACTACTACCGCACCATCTTTGCCGAACACTTCCCATCGGAGCAGGCTGCTGCCTGTGTGCCATCAGTACCATCGGTGGCCTGCAGCACCGCCGAAGCACTGGCATGGGACGAATCGTTCCGCAAAAATGCAGACCCGTCGGGTCGTGCGGTGAAAAGCGTGCACAACGACGCTTTATAACACAACAAAACAGGACGTTTAGAAATTGAGCTGAAGATTTGGATAAAGGGTTTTATTGTATTTTCTAACGCGGACTGTTCCTAATTCCGGTGCAAAACCTAAAGGGTTTTTGCACCGGATTTTTTGTATTTTTACCCCCCTAAAAGGCAGCAACCATGAAGCAATATCTCGACTTATGCGAGCGGGTACTCCGCGAAGGGGTCAAAAAAGAGGATCGCACCGGCACCGGCACCATTAGTGTTTTTGGACATCAAATGCGTTTCAACCTCGAAAAAGGGTTCCCTCTGGTAACCACAAAAAAGGTTCACCTGAAGTCGATTATTCATGAACTGCTATGGTTCATCCAGGGCAGCACCAACGTAAAATACCTACAGGACAATGGCGTGCGCATTTGGAACGAATGGGCCAAACCCGACGGTGAGCTCGGCCCCATTTATGGTTACCAATGGCGTTCGTGGCCCGATTACCACGGTGGCCACATCGACCAGCTCAAGCAGGTGATAGAAAGCATCAAAAATAACCCTGACTCGCGCCGCCACATCGTCAGCGCCTGGAACGTGGGTCAAATTGACGATATGCAGCTACCACCCTGCCACATCTTGTTTCAATTTTATGTGGCCGAGGGCAAACTGAGCTGCCAACTTTACCAACGAAGTGCTGACCTCTTTTTGGGAGTTCCCTTTAACATTGCCTCCTACGCCCTTCTCACCATGATGATGGCTCAGGTCACCGGCCTAAAGCCCGGTGAATTCGTGCATACGCTGGGCGATGTACACATTTACCACAACCACATCGACCAGGTGATTGTGCAACTGACCCGCGAACCCCGCAAAAAACCTCACATGAGCATCAATCCCAACATCACCGAGATTGACAAGTTCAGCTACACCGATTTCGAACTGACCAATTATGACCCGCACCCCCACATCAGCGGGCAAATATCCATTTAACAGATGACGCTCTCCCTAATTTTTTCATTGGCCGATAACAATGCCATCGGGCGCAACAACGACCTGTTGGCCTACGTGTCCGATGATCTGAAACGATTTAAACAACTCACTTCAGGTCACCCCGTGATCATGGGACGACGCACTTTTGAATCGCTGCCAAAGGGCGCCCTGCCCAACCGTCACAACATTGTGGTCACCCACCAGAAAGGGTACATAGCTCCGGGAGCATCGGTGGTACACACCCCCTCGGAGGCACTGGCTTTGTGCGAATCCGACGAAGAGGTATTTGTGATTGGTGGAGCCACCATCTACAAATTGTTTTTGCCACTTGCTCACAAACTCTATGTCACGCTAATACACCACACATTTCCGGATGCCGACACCTTTTTCCCTTGCATCAGACCCAACGAATGGCAGGAAGTGTCGCGACAGGGCATCTGCACAGATGATAAAAGTGGTTACCAATACTCATTCATTAACTACGAAAGGGCTCATTAAGAGCCCTTTCGTAGTTAATAACCGATATTTAAAACCGAGTTTTATCTTTTCATCATCTTTGCCACATATTCGATGGCAAAAACCAACCCAAGTCCTACCAATGCTGCGACAACAGCCGGCACCAATAAGGCAGCCTGCCCCGAAACGGCTTCATAGGCAGTGGGCAACACATTGCTTTCAGTCAATGGCTTGGTCACACCGTGTGAATTGATATAAGTTGAGGTCACCTCTTTCCAAGGCCACACCTTATTGAGCGACCCAACCATGAAACCGCCCAGCACGGCAACAGTAATCGCATGATACTTCTTCAGCAGCCAGGTCAACACATTTGAAAAAGTAATAATACCCACACCGGCACCTGCCATAAATACCAAAATAACTGCCACTTTCATTTCCTTAATGGCCGACATCATAAACAGATATTTACCAAGCAAAAGCAAAATAAAACTACCGGAAATACCCGGCAAAATCATTGCGCAAATGGCAATAGCACCCGACACAAACACAAACCAGGTAGCATTGGTCGTTTCGGTGGGAGAAACGGTGGTGATCCACCATGCCAGCAAGGTTCCGGCCACAAAACCGACCACAACCTGTATGTTAATCCTGTTCAACTCTCGCATAATATACCATACCGAAGCCAAAATCAACCCAAAAAAGAACGACCAGGTCACAATGGGGTGCGTTTCTAAAAGCCAAGTCATTAAGCGAGCCAACGACAAAATGCTCAAGACAATCCCCAAACCTAAGGACAACAGAAAATTAAGATTGGCTGCTTCCCAAATTTTTTTTACTCCGCCATCCTTTTTCCATAGAACAGGTAATGCAGTCGGAAGCCCCTTGATGGAAGCCAGCAACTCTTCGTAAATACCGGTAATAAATGCGATGGTACCTCCCGACACTCCGGGTACCACATCGGCAGCTCCCATAGCGATGCCTTTGAGGGATATCAATAAATAATTAAGAGGAGTTCGTTGCATGAATATTTATTTTTCTTGATTTTTAATCAACACCACAGCCCCGTACTGATTGGGCATTTCGACAAAGACTTCGGGAATTTCGCGCGCAAACTCATCCACAGCAACCGTTACTCCGGGCCAATTGTGGTTGTAATTTTCAACCACCATCGTTCCCCCAGGAACGAGCAGCGGATAAAAGAACCTCAACCCATCAATGGTCGATTGATACAGGTCGGCATCGAGATGCACAAAAGCAAATGCCTGACCTTGCACTGCATTTGCGGTGTGTGGAAATACACCCTTATGCAAAAAAGTATGAGGCTCGTTTAACATTGCTCGCACTTCGTCAACACTGCAATTGGCATAATTGGCACGACCAATGCGTTCGCGACTGTCGAAGTGTTCATGAATCATTTCGGCCGGATGTCCGCTAAAAGTATCAAACAGATGCAATTCACGATCAGGGAGCGTCTGTCGCATGATGAGCGCCGATGCACCTTTGTAAACCCCCACTTCGGCCAATGCCCCGCTGATTTGATGCTTGTTGATACGTTCTAACTGGAGCCACAACAGGTAAAACCATACTTTCTCCCTCTCGCGGCGTTCCAAACGCAACAAGCCGGGTGAAAGCAGCTTCTCTTTCACAAAATCGAGCCATCGAAACGGCTTGAAGAGTTTATAAGTCCAAAAACTCCAGTAGTAACTCAGCAACACCCACGCAATGGCATTCAGAAAAAGAAAATTGAGAAACTGAAAGGTGCTCATCATAAAAGATGATTAATAGTTCAACAGCGCATTACGCAAAACTTCAAAACGCTTCTCGTAATCTTTCATCGAAAGACGAATCACTTCGTGGGCCTCTTCGGCGTTATAAATGTGAGTAATTTCCGACTCGTTGCTCAAACCGGGCATGTCTTTGTAAGTAAGAAAATAGTGCTTTAAACGCTGTATCACCAGCTCGGGCAATTGCGAAATATCGGTAAATTGACCATACACCACATCCCCTTTTAGCACCGAGATGATTTTATCGTCGGCATGATTGCCGTCAATCATCCGAAAACCTCCAATGGGAATGGCCACAGCTAATAAATCACCGTGCGGCACATCCTTTTCGGTAATGACACATATATCAAGCGGATCGCCATCACCCTTAATGTTCTCACGACCGGTTTTAGCAGAACAGAAATTACCAACATGCTCACCACAATAGGTTTGCGGAATAAAACCATAAGGGGTGGGAACCACGTTGGAATATTTTTGAGGACGGTCGATGCGTAAATAACCGCTTTTTTTATCAATCTCGTACTTAATGGTGTCCGTGGGAACCACTTCAATAAAACAAGTGAGAACTTCAGGGGCATCGTCACCAATATCAATCCCGTGCCAGGGGTGTGACTTATATCGCAAGCCCATCAAGCGACCAATGGGATCCATCAAACTATTTGTGGACATATCGGTGTGTTTAGGTTTTTCTTTGATTTTTTGCATTGTGCCACAAAAATAAACGTTTTGCGATCGCTTTCATGTCCTCGCTATAAATAATGCCAATTCGTGTGTTTTTTTTGCATTGATGAATGAGATAAACCCATTTACCCCCCCCAGCCGGAACGATCGAGACTTCGATATTGGACTGCTTCGGCAATATGATGAGCCTGAATGGCATCCATCCCTTCGATGTCGGCAATGGTGCGACTCACCTTAAGTATGCGATCGTAGGCACGGGCCGAAAGCCCTAACTTTTCCATGGCATTCTTCAAAATCTGACTCCCCCCCTCGTCCGGAACGGCATATTGACGCAACAAACGGGAACTCATCATTGCGTTGCAGTGTACCCCTTGATGCCCCGAGTACCGTTGCGCCTGAATTTTGCGTGCACGCATCACCCGTTCTCTAATGACTTCGCTCTTCTCGGCAGCAGGTGCAGTGCCCAACTTACTAAAGGGTACCGGTACCACTTCTATATGTAAATCAATGCGATCGAGCAATGGACCCGATATGCGCCCAAGATACTTCGATACAGCGCCTGGAGCACACACACACTTTTTATCGGGATGATTGAAATAACCGCACGGGCAGGGATTCATACTGGCTACCAACATAAAACTGGCAGGATAATCGATGCTCGAACGCGCGCGCGAAATGGAAATGTGACGATCTTCCAAGGGTTGACGCATCACTTCAAGAACTGTCCGCTTAAACTCGGGTAACTCATCGAGAAACAAAACACCATTATGAGCCAACGAAATTTCACCGGGTTGCGGATATGAACCACCCCCTACAAGGGCAACATCAGAAATGGTGTGATGAGGACTCCGAAACGGACGTCGCGTGATGAGGGACGTATTCGACCCGATTTTTCCGGCCACCGAATGAATTTTCGTGGTCTCAAGAGACTCTTCCAACGTCAAAGGGGGCAAAATCCCGGGCAGACGTTTGGCCACCATGGACTTACCGGCACCTGGAGGGCCTATCATGATGAGATTGTGCCCACCGGCAGCTGCAATCTCCAAGGCTCGTTTCACACTTTCCTGACCTTTCACATCGGCAAAATCATCTTCACCATCGGCAAAAATACCGGCAAATTCTTGTTCAGTATCCACCACAAACGGCTCCAAATTATTCATCCCGGCCATGAAATCGGCCACCTGACGAATATTTTCGGCACCATACACATCAATTCCTTTCACCACAGCAGCCTCACGAGCATTGCTCATTGGCAATATCAGCCCTTTAAAACCCTCCTCCTTGGCTTTAATGGCGATGGGTAAAACCCCTTTGATCGGTTGCAAACTACCATCGAGCGATAATTCACCCATGATAATGTATTTCGACAACAAATCCTGAGAAATTTGACCCGAGGCTGCTAAAATACCCACCGCCAGCGGCAAATCATAGGCCGATCCCTCTTTGCGGATATCAGCTGGTGCCATGTTTATAATAATCTTGTAACCCGGCCATTTAAACTCCGACACTTTTAAGGCCGATTCGATGCGCTGCTGACTTTCCTTTACAGCATTATCGGGCAGACCGACCATAAAAAATCGAATGCCGGGAGAAACACTTACCTCGATGGTGATGACCACGGCATGAATACCGGATACCGCAGCTCCGAAAGTCTTGACTAACATAAAGCAGATGTTAAGGGTTAGGCGAATGGCTGTAAAACACCATCACGTCACTAAATTTACATCACCTGAAGGACTTTACAAAATTCTGATAAGGAGAAATAAAAAAGGCCGGCAAAAAATTGCCGACCCACCCAATTTATGAATCACAAAAAATCAAAAAGTCAAATTCACGCCGGCAAAAAACTTCGCCCCGATTTGATCGGCAAAAGCAAATTCGTTACTGCGGTCATCAAGCAGGTTTCGCACATTGACAAACACCTTGTTGTCCTTCATAAATTCATAAGACACTTTCAAGTTAACCAAAGTCTTGGCCGAAATTTCATCAGTGCCAAACGCGCTATAACTACGGTTCATCACAAAAGTTTGTTTGCCGTAATAATACAAGGTAGTATTGATGTTCCACTTATCCTTAAGAATATAGTTAACACCTGCTCCACCATAAAACGAAGGAGTCGCTTCGTGATCCTGACTGACCAACTCAGTAGTTTTCACCTCATTGGTGGCTTTGACTTCGCCAACGGGCAGCCCATTACCAGCTATCATGGCGCCCATCACCGCTTTCGTCCCTGCATCTATGGTCAAAGCATTCAAAATTTCGAAAGTACTCTTTGGATAAAAATTCTCCAACTCTGTTTTTTGCCAGGTACCAAAAACGTTCATCGTCAGATTACGACTCATAGCTACCTGCACGTTGGCAGAAACCCCGGTTTGAATCACCTTCAGGTCAAAATTGTGGTAACTGATCCAACCTTCCAAACCACCCGGAACGGGTGTCGGAACCGGAGAAGTCGGATAAACCGTCACATTGTACATTTTTAAACTGTCGGGAATAAACCAACTGTAATCGGTGGCAGTATTGCGAAATACTTCAAACTCGGCTTGGATGTTCTTAATGGGCTTTACGCGGTAACCAAACTCAATCATGTCCATTACCGGAAGTTTTAGATCCTGCTTACCATTCCAATTGATATTGTAATATCCAGGTATAGTCTCCCACTTATAGTTCGAATACGTATCGGCCATGAAAGGACCACGATTGGCGCGAGAATACACAGCACGCAACATGTGGTTATCATTGATTTTATAAGACCCGACAAATTGCCAGGTGAAATAATTTTTATCAGGCTTGTTGTATTTATCACCTCGAATGGCACCAATCAAACGCAGTTTCTGAAACAGGGTATAATCAGCACGTAAGAAATAAGACAGAGAGCTCAACTCCTTTTTACCGTTCAAATAACCTTCATGTTTAGCAGCATCCACTTTTTTACTGTCATCGTAAAAAGTCTCCTGATAGCTGACACCGGGGCGAAGGGTGAGGTTCTTGAACTTGTATTCATACTCAAGATTTAGATTGAGGATATCCTCCATGATGTAAAACCCTTTACTCATACGTTCATAATCACGCTCCCCAAACAGATAATTGGCCTGAAATTGAAACCCGTAAGCCTGCGCCCGCAAATCGGCATAATGAGTCTCCGAATCACGCGTGATCAAAGGATTCCATTGATTCCCGAGAGCAGAAGAGAGCACAACTGATTTTTGAGAACCCAGTGCAAAATCCACATTGACCTTTTCAGAGAAAGGCATCGAACCGGAGATGTTAGCTCCAAATTTTTCACCGGCTCGTTCATTCATCGGTTCTTTTTCATAAATATCTTCTTCGAGCTTCACCTTATACAGGGGTTTCATCTCCTCGTATTGTTCGTCGAAAAATGACTGCGGATGATACTGACCATCACCATAATAATAATGATCTTTATTAAAACGCCCATTCCACTGATAGTTCCCTGAAAGACGCAATTTCAACTTTTCTCCAACGCCAAAACTTCCGGACACGTTGGCCAGTTTAGAATTATTGTTCCCGACAGCATTATCAGCATGAACCACCAATTTTTTATCAGTCGATTTTTTAGTGATGATGTTGATAGTTCCCGTCACAGCGTTGGGACCGTAAAGAGCACTGGAGGCACCGCGGATAATTTCAATCCGCTCCACATCACTCACCTCAATGGGAAGAGTTTCCCATAAAGTCCCGCCAAAACTATAATTGTAAACCGGACGGTTGTCGATCATCAACAAGGTAAGCATGTTCTCCGAATAGAGTAACATATTGTTGGAAGGGATGTTATCAAACCCACGAATGTGCACATCATAGTTTCCGGGCGTCTTTTCACGCACAATCACCCCGGGAGCCATCCGAAGCGCCTCAGGAATATTGGTCACCCAGACTGTTCAATTTGCTCTTTTGAAATTACCGTTGTTGAGAGGGGAGACTCCATTGACTTTTCGGCCTTTTTGGAAGCCGCCACCACATCTTTGTTCAAAAAATACTCTAAAATTTCATCTGCCGACATCCCAAAACGGTTGGCTACAGTCATTAAATCTTCGAGAGAGAGTTGCAACAAATCGTTGTAAGATAATTGTCGAATTTGCGCCTCGCTCATCTCAGTAACATTCAATGAAGAAACCTGAGCGTGAGCGACACCCACACAACTAATCAAGCATGCCAGTATACCGGCGCGCCAAAATCGCTTTGTCATAAAAATGAAAGGATTATTAATTAATCGACCACGATTCCCAGGTTCGCCAATGCAGAACTGGATTTAAGGCCTTGTTTTTCGATATTTTTTCGAGAGACTTCAAACTTTAACTTATCTCCATCCTGCACGAAACTAATGCCAGATCCCTTTGCGGCCAGGTTTTTTCCATCGCTGACCACCAACGTATGCTTTCCATTAACATTGGTCAACAAGCTCGATAGCATCCCAGACTTTGAGGGGGATAAATAGACAAGATGACATCCATTAAGATTGTCGAGACTGGTATAATCCACCACTTTAATGGGCATATTACCAACTCGTTGAGTTTGGGCAATGGTTTCAAGTTCGGCAATCAATTCAGAGTTGCCAATGACCACAATCACAAACTGGTTTCCTCGTGACGCTGCTGGCCACTCAATGTTTTTTGTGAAGTTAAAAATAAAGAGTGCCTTAAATCGCTCCTTCTGAGCAAAAAGGGAAGAAGTTCCCATAAGGCAAAAAACTACAATTAAAAATAAAAGTCTTTTCATGGCTAGGAATTTACCTCTCAAAACTGCACATTATTATGCTGACATCAACTGTTAATTTGAGGAAATTTTTCACATTGTTGACGAATTGACCAAAAAGTTTGACAAGCATTCATCGCTAATATGCGATAGGCACAGTAAAATGAAAGGCTGCCCGATGGGGCAGCCTTTCTGTGATATAAGCAAAATGAATTATTTCAGCAAGTCCACAACCTGATTGAAGACGTTTTGCGGAGTGAATCCAAACTTCTCATCCAACACTTTGTAAGGCGCTGAGAAACCAAAGCTGCTCAATCCCCATACTTTACCGTTGGCACCCACCAACCCTTCGAGGGTCACGGGCAAACCGGCAGTTAGTCCAAACACTGGCACACCGGCAGGAATCACCTCTTGCTGATAAGCAGCCGGTTGATTGCGGAAAAGACCTTCAGAAATCACAGAAACCACCTGTACTTTCAAGCCTTTTTCGGCACGCAACTTGGCAGCTCCGTCAACCAGTGTTGACACTTCAGAACCGCTTGCCAACAACACCACATCGGCTTTGCCTTCGGTTTTTTCAACAATATAAGCACCTTTTTTACAAGCCTGAGCTTGAGTGTAGTTTGAACCTGGCAGGTTGTTGATATTTTGACGCGACAAAATCAATGCAGTAGGCGTAGAAACGTTGTTCAAAGCCATCTCCCAGGCCACAGTCGCTTCTTCAGCATCGGCAGGACGCAGAACCAACACACTGTTTTCACCATGATGGTTTTTCAGTTTTTCCATCAAACGGATTTGAGCTTCTTGCTCAACAGGCTGGTGAGTAGGACCATCTTCCCCAACACGGAAAGCATCGTGCGTCCAAACATATTTCACGGGCAATTGCATCAAAGCAGCCATCCGCACGGCAGGTTTCATGTAATCGCTAAACACGAAGAATGTTCCACAAACGGGAATCACGCCACCGTGTAAGGCCATACCGTTGGCAATAGCAGCCATGGTAAGCTCAGCAACACCGGCCTGAAGGAATGAACCGCTGAAATCGCCTTTGGTGAAAGCAGTGGTTTTTTTGAGGAAACCATCAGTTTTATCGGAGTTGGCCAAGTCGGCCGACATCACAATCATGTTCTCAACTTTACCGGCAAAAGCGGCCAAACAAGTTGCCGATGCAGCACGGGTAGCCGAGTTAGCAGCCTGCTGAATGGCACTAAAATCGAACTGAGGCGCTTTACCCGACACGAAAGATGCCAGTTTAGCGGCCAATTCGGGATTGGCTTTTTCCCAAGCAGCTTGCTCAGCTTTTTTGGCAGCCACAACTTTCGCTTTTTCGGCATGTGCAGCTTTCATAAAGTCAGCCACATCGGGGAAAATCACGAAAGGATTTTTAGGGTCTCCACCCAAATTCTCGATGGTTTTCTCGAGCGAAGCGCCTGCTTCGCCAAGAGGCATCCCGTGGGTCGAAACTTGCCCCTCGTAGCTGGTACCATCAGCCTTGCGAGCACCTTTACCCATGAGAGTTTTACCAATAATCAGGAATGGTTTATCGTTTTCGGCATGAGCCGCTTTTAGGGCTTCACGAATTTCGGCAGGATTGTTACCATTGATAGTAACCACTTTCCAGCCCCAGCTCTCATATTTCTTAGCAGTGTCTTCACATGTCACAGCTTCGGTTTTGGTTGAAAGCTGCACATCGTTTGAATCGTAGAACATGATCAGGTTATTCAAGCCCAAGTGACCGGCAACACGACCGGCACCCTGAGAAATCTCCTCCTGCACACCTCCGTCAGAAATGAAAGCATAAATTTTATGGTTCATCCAGTTGCCAAAACGAGCAGCAAGGAATTTCTGAGCAATGGCAGCACCAACCGCCATGGTGTGACCCTGTCCGAGAGGACCGGAGGTGTTTTCAACACCGCGTTTCACATCCACTTCGGGGTGTCCGGGTGTGGGACTGTCCCATTGACGGAAGTTAGAAACTTCGTCCATGGTGTATGTTCCGGTCAGCGCCAAAGTTGCATAAAGCATAGGCGACATGTGACCGGGATCGAGGAAAAAACGATCACGCAAAAACCAAGTACGGTCAGCAGGATCGTAATTTAAAAATTCACCAAAGAGAACACTCATAAAATCGGCACCACCCATGGCACCACCGGGGTGACCCGACTTGGCTTTTTCAACCATCGACGCCGCCAAAATACGGATATTGTCGGCTGTTCTTGTTAAAATCTTGTTGTCCATTCTGTTATTGAGTTTTACAGTTTTCGAGCATGATGATAAAAGCCATACAAGGCTATTTATGAAACAGATATCGACCAGTGATACAAATCAATAGGAATTCGATATTTTTTCAGCGCAAAAATACATTTTTTATCCGACCCCCTTTCATCACATTGGTGTTGAAATCAGTAAAAAGAGTGGAAAATATGGTAACAGCACACCGGGGTACCCACGTAACGAGCAATAGCAACACGTTTAAAATCAAAAGAGAGTCACCTCACTACAATTGGAAAACACAACAATGAAGAACTACTTTACCATCATCAAAACATACGAAAAAAGCGGGTCACCCCAAACAGGGCGCCCGCTCCAACATATACTCAACAAAGGTTTGGTTACTTATTTAGAAACTTGAAAACCATCGGACTGCCGTCAGACAAATCAATACAGAGCAAATAAAGCCCCTTACGAGATAAACACATCGGAACTAAAAGCTGCTCTCCCCCCGGATGTACTCCTTCAACCACGACCTGACCGGAGGCATTCATTAAACGATAACTTACAATGCAGGCTGCATTTCGAATCAAAATGTGTCCATCAGCAAACTGCGGATCTATTTCAGGGAATTCATTGATCGGTGCATCAACGCCATCAGCGATATCAAACACAGCTTCCACAATCAAATTCTGCGACACGTTAGCATCTACTCGGGGATTATCGATGACATCGTCACACCATTTCAAAAACTTATACCCCGGAGCAGGAACAGCCATGACTGCACTTCCCGATTCGCCATATTGAACCGTTTGAGTGGTTTCGCCCTGAACGGTTCCGTTTTCTCCCCCAATATAGGTGAGAATGTATTTCTTTTTGACAAATTCGATAGAAACTTCAATGTTACGTGTTAATGTAACGTTCAGCTCCACAAAAGCAGATACTGCCTCACCATTCACGAGCCATTGCTTCACATCGTACCCTTCGACCAATTGGGCTGTCAACTGCACTTCAGATCCTTCGAGGAATTTAGCCCCACTGTTCGCGGCGTGGCTGTTGACATAAGCATACAAATCGCCCCCCACATTGTCCTTCACCGAATAAGTGATTGAATACTGAGGAATGGGCTCAAACTGTACCACCACTGAAGTGGCCGATGTCAAACCATTGATTTGACTGGTTAGACCTTCATTATCATCGGGCGTGTCGTTCACCAGCCATTGTTTCAAGCGATATCCAGCATCGGGTACAGCTGTTAATGTAATGATGGATCCATGGCTAGCGAAACTTCCGGACTCTATCGTTTTATTGCCAATTTTAGCAACCAAAGTACCGTTACCACCATCGACTTCAAAATTGACCACATAAGTCTTGGCTTCAAATTCAACCTGCACCTCAGCCATCTCGGAATAGTTGGCCAACGACAATGATTTTCCATACTCGCTTTGCACAACACCATTAACAAGCCATTGCTTCACTTTGTAGCCAACATCGGGGGTGGCAGTGAATAAGATGGTTTTATTGTGCGTCACTTCATCGCCTGACAAAACCAATTGCTCATCCACTTGAGCAATGAGTGTCCCATTCCCTTCAGCACCTTCGGAGGCAACCACGGAATACTGAATCGGATAGCGACTTATTTCGTAGGCCACTTGAACAGTCGAGTTTCCTTTAGGAATGCGATGAGTGTAGGAATTTGACTGGTTATCGGCAACCACCAGACCGTCGACCCACCAATTTTGCACACGGCATCCAACAGAGGGAGTCGCAGTCATCATCACTTCTTGGCCATATCCCACAAGCGTTCCGGAAGCTATATCATTGCCATCAAGAGTCACGCTAAGCGTTCCCCCATTATTTTCAAGAGCACCATTGGTAATAACACCGTGTTCTAAAACATATTCCTGCTCATTTAACGGTTTCTCGGTAAATGCAACCTTAATGGCTGCGTCGCCGGCAACCACATGCATCAGGGTTGTTTCAGTATTTCCAGCAAGGGTGACGCCATTAATGGTCCATTTTAAAACAGCGTAATTTAAAGCTGGAGACGCAACCACATTAACGATTTGATCAATCTCCAACGGACCGGCTACAAATGGCAGTCCCTCAACGGTTGCAGTAACGTCACCGTCACTTCCGTCAAGACTCACCGACACATCATACATCTTCACATGCACCTGATACAAGCGTGCCCCTTGCGCGGGGAAAAACGACGCGATCGATTGTTTAGCCACTGTGATGGTCAAAATACCATTCGCCGGATCAACGGCTTTGGTTCCAATATAAGTCAACCCGGTGGCCAAAGTCAAATCGACCGTTTTTAATTTGGCGCACAATGAAAAAGCGCCGGCTCCCAAATTTTGCAAAGAGGGAAATGCAATATCTTGGAGCTCTTTACAATTATAAAAAGCACTATTCAATACTTTTTTTACTTTAGGAGCCGAAACGTTAGTCAGTTTAATACAACCATTAAAAGCACTCCCATTTATAATGGTCACGTTTGCCAAATGAGCTGTCACCAAATTATTGCAACTAGAAAAGGAATTTGCACCAAGTGTGTGCACATTCGGCAAGGTCACCTCCGTTAAAGCGGTACAGCCGGAAAAGGCGCTATTGGCGATCTCAACCACCGACTCGGGAGCCGTAAATGATGCATCAGCCTTACTTTGGGGATATACAATAAGCTTCGTTTTATTTTGGTTATAAATAATCCCGTCTTCAATCACAAAATTAGGGTCATCTCCCACGATAGAAATATTTGTCAACTTGGGACAATTTGAAAAAGCACAGTCCCCAATGGTCGTTAAAATCGATGGCAAGGTAATCGTCTCCAGCAAGGGACAACTAGAAAAACCATAGCCCCCAAGCGTGGTAATTGCTGACGATGAAGCTTCAATGGTTTTAAGTGTCTGACTGCCACAGAATGCATGCCCAACCACCGTAGTTGTTGTAGATGGGATTGTATATAATATACCGGCCTTAGAAGGAGGATAGGCCACCAGTCGTTTCATATCCTTACTGAACAGTACACCGTCAACTACCGTAAACGCGCTGTTGGATGTTGAGATTTCAAAGGCCGTGATGCCGGTTCCTACCATTGCCGAACCGCCATAAATGGTTAACCCATCCGGCAGGGTGAAAGATCCTGTCAAAGCACTACAATAGCGAAAAGCATAAGCATTGAGCTTGGTCACTTTAGGGATGGATGCCGAGGATAACTTTTTACAACTTTCAAATGCTTGTGATTCAAGGATGGTCACTTCCGGCATCTCAACAGACACAAGATTGACACAAGACTGAAATCCACGCTCCTTAATCACAGTTACTTGAGGCAACTTGACAGAAGTGAGTGCTGTTACACCCATAAACGACAAACCACCCACCGTTGTCACAGTCGGAGGAGCTTCATAAGTTGTAGCAGTGAGTCCTCGGCCGTAGGCTAAGATTATTTTCATTTCCTTATCGTACAAAACACCCCCCACAGATGTAAAATGAGGGTGATCATCAGCAACAGTAATGGTAGTCAGTTTAAGACAACTAGAGAGGGCACCCGCCCCAAACTTCTGGAGAGATGTAGGCAACACAATTTCAACCATTTGGTTATTGGCATGAAAGGCCACATCGCCAATCTGTTCAATTTTTGGCATATCGATTGATGCCACGTTCACACAACTCCTAAAAGCCCTTTGCCCGATAATCTTCACCTCGGGCATCTCAACGGATTCAAGCGCTGAGCAGCCATCAAAAGCAAATTCACCCACTTCGGTGACTGCATTGGTGTTGACCATCTTAATGGTCTTATTTTCCTGAAATACATTGGGAGCAATTCTGGTTACCTCAGCAGGAATGGTAATCGCTTCAGGCGGGTTAATCCATGAAGTGAGCACACCATCTTCTATTACATATCCTTGGCTTTTGACCAAAAAAGCGCAACACAATGCGGCTAGCAGTGTAAATGTTTTTTTCATCTTTTTATAATTTGATTTTTACACATCAGATGTCACTCGCCAATCGTCATCCCCGTGATTGAGGAAAGATTACGCAAGCTCGTTTCATCTTTAAATATCTAAGTAGGGTTCTAAAAACAGGTCAAAACTGCATAAAAAACTCATTATCACCAAACAGCAGCAACCCGAAAGGGTTAGAAAACACATCACAACGCCCCCCTACCTAAAGGTGTCATCAACCAACTGTACCGCCTATGTGCAATATTCAACGAACATCATCAAAAAAGATAAACACAGCTCATAAAGCGTGTGTTTACGCGCATTTGAGAAACCACAACGGAAACGTTCAATTTCGTGAGTCGGTGTGAATTATTTAACACATCCATCAAATAGTCAAACATACAGCCCAACTTTTTTTAACAAAAAAACACCTGAAAAAATTTACACGATGAGAATGAATCGCCTATTTTTGTAAAAAACCATGAATCTGACACCATGGAACACCCAGCCAAAATTGCAGACATCAAGAATGTAGGAAACCTATTACTTGAAATCGGATCTTATCTGATGAGTTCAGGCGCCAACAGCCATCGAATTCGCAACACCATCAACCGCATCTCACAGACCTTTGGCTTTCATGCTGAATTATTAATCACACACCGGGCACTAATGATTTCGGTAAGCGATGATACGGACAGCCAGTTCTTCAGCAGTCTTAAACGCACCTCCCCGCACGGCGTTAATTTCCGCATGGTGTCTGGCATCAGCCGCATGACTTGGCGGGTCGTGGAAGAAAATTGGACAATTGAACAAATCGAACAAGAACTTGCACGCCTGGCTGCACTCCCGCATTTTCCACGACTCATCACACTCACCTTTGTTGCATTGGCAGGAGCATCATTTTGCAGACTCTTTGGGGGAAATTGGTTTGATATGATGGTTGCATTTGGGGCTACTTTTTCGGGACTGTTTATCCGCCAGGAAATGATTAAAAAACATTTCAACCCCTATCTGGCCATTTTTGCGGCATCACTCACGGCGTCACTCCTATCGGGCTTCTACATGAAATACGGCATCAGTCTTACCCGCGAACATGCCTTTACCACATCAGTATTATTTCTGATTCCGGGAGTTCCACTCATTAATTCCTTTTCGGACATGATTGACGGCAACCTTATGAATGGTATTGTACGCGGCATGAACGGACTCATTATCGCATTTGCCATTTCCTTAGGGCTGCTATTGGCAAAACTGATTTACCAAATTTAATTCACCTCCCCATGATTGATTGGCTTCACTTTGCAGAAAAAGGTATCTGGTTGGGCTTTGCAGCTGTGGGATTCGCGATTCTCTTCAATGTTCCCGTACGAACGTTATGGATCATCTTTATCGTAGGCGCATTGGGGGGACTCACCAAAGCGTTCATCATGTCGTTTGATCACAGCGTCATTATGGCTTCATTTGCCGGAGCAACGGCCGTGGGCGTTTTGAGTGTATTTGCATCCCACAGCAAACATTCGCCGGCATTGGTATTTGCCATTCCATCGGTAATCCCGATGGTTCCGGGCGTATTTTCCTACAAAACCATGCTCGGCCTTATTCGACTGGCCGGCAATACCACCACGGATGATTTTTCAACCATCATCAACGAAACAGTCAACAATGGTCTCAAAGCATTATTCATACTGCTAACGTTGGCCATAGGCGTTGCGCTCCCCTTGCTCATCACCCGCAAGGAATCAACAAAAGATTTGCTCTTCGTCAAAAAAGAAGAAACTTAAAAGAAAAGAGGCAACATCCTAAACGTTGATTCAATAAAAATGGGTGATGAATGATGTGTCACCATCATCATTCGTCACCCATTTTTAACCCATTCATCCACCTCAACAACTACACTTTACCCAAACTACCCTGTAAAAAAACCAATAATTTTCAATCGGGAACAAAAAAATTATCTATTTTTCGCTCCTCCAAATAGAGGGTTTTGACCTGATAAGAAAAGAAAACGTTGTCTGAAAAAATGGATGAAAAGACCCAAATATAAAGAAGGGCAATTCCGCAGTTGCATGAAAGAATCATCTGAAAACAAGCTAAACAAAAGACTTTCAGGCAACCGACAAAATGAACCAATTTAATCATTAATGGTTATTAAACGATGCCGTTATGCAAATAAAGGCATCATTTACAACGGCCGGGTAATTACTACGGCGCCATGTGATGTGCCAATAATGGAGGGAATAATTAAGCAAAAAAAAATCTCTTAACTATATCAATTAGAATTATCATGCAAAATGCCTACGCAAAATTTGCCGAAAGACGACAAAAACTGGAAGAACAATACAACGACGAATATTTTTTAAAACAACACAAGCGCGGAAAACTCACCGCTCTGGAACGCATTCATTTGCTGTTTGATGAGGATTCATTTGAAGAGATGGACGCCTTTTCTCCTCCGGCAAATGTCTCTTTTGGCAAATCGACCAAAGCCATGGGCGACGGTGTCATTGCAGGTTATGGAACCGTCAATGGACGCCAGGTATTTGCCTTCGCACAAGACTTTAACGTTTTAGGCGGCTCACTGGGAACAGCCCATGCCAACAAAATCATCAAGATACAGGACATGGCTCTTAAAACGGGCTCCCCCATTGTAGGGCTTATTGATTCCGGAGGAGCACGCATACAGGAAGGGGTGTCAAGTTTGGCCGGATATGCCGGCATATTCCGCCGTAACGTATTGGCATCTGGGGTCATCCCTCAAATTTCGGTCATCATGGGACCTGCTGCCGGTGGTGCCGTTTATTCTCCCGCACTCACCGACTTTATCTTCATGACGGCCGACACCAGCTACATGTTCGTCACCGGCCCCGATGTGGTAAAACAGGTACTTAACCAGGAAGTGACTCCAGAAGAACTGGGTGGGGCGTCCGTTCATGCTTTTAAATCGGGCGTGGCCGACTTTGTATTCAACGACGACGAACACACCATTCTGGGTGTGAAAGCGTTACTCTCATTCCTGCCCGACAATCACATCGAAAACCCTCCCACCATGGTGAGTGACGACCCGGTGGATCGCATCGACGAACAGCTCCGAAAAATGGTTCCTGACGATCCGAACCAACCCTACGATGTGCGCGACATCATCAAAACAGTGGTCGACAAAAACCGGTTCCTCGAAATTGCCGAAAACCATGCCGCCAACATCATCACCGGCTTTGCACGCATCGGCGGATATGTGACAGGCATCATCGCCAACCAACCCAAAGTTCTTGCCGGTGCATTGGACATCGACTCGAGTGTGAAGGCTGCACGATTTATTAATTTCTGTGACAGCTTTAACATTCCAATTGTCACATTTGAAGATGTACCGGGATTCCTTCCGGGAACCGATCAGGAACACAGTGGCATCATTCGACACGGTGCAAAACTGCTGTATGCATACGCACGTGCCACCGTGCCAAAAATCACGGTGGTTCTTCGTAAGTCATACGGTGGAGCATACATTGTCATGAACAGTAAAAACCTGGGTGGCGATTTCAATTTTGCATGGCCAACAGCCGAAATCGCCGTCATGGGGCCCGAAGGTGCCATTGCCATCCTCTACCGCAAAGAACTTGAAGCCGCTGAAGACCCTGAAGCGCTCAAAAAAGAACTGGCCGCCAAATACCGCGATGAAATCGCAAACCCTTACATCTCTGATGAAAAAGGGTTTATCGACGAAGTCATTGACCCAGCCTACACGCGTCTCAAGCTCTATCGCGCTCTCAAGGTACTGGAAAAGAAAACCGTCACCCTGCCAGGCCGAAAACACGGCAACACCCCTCTTTAATCTAAATTTTACCAACTGAAAGAAACGCATTCATCGGAATGAAGATCAATTCACGTTACGCTTAAAACAATGATTCAATCTATATTAATCGCCAATCGCGGAGAAATTGCCATCCGCATTGCCCAAACGGCTAAGCGCATGGGCATCACCACCTATGCCATCCGAACAGCCAAGGAGCCCGAGGCTCTCTATTTATCGGCTGCTGATCATGTGATCAATTTTCCGAATACAGATAGCACCATACCCGAATTTCTCGACATCGAAAGTATTGTTGCCATCGCCAAAGCAAACGGCATTGAAGCCATCCACCCTGGGTATGGGTATCTTTCGGAAAATGCGTTGCTAGCCGATCATTGTCAACAGACAGGCGTCATTTTCATCGGGCCACCGGCCAACGTCATTAGAGCCATGGGCGATAAAATTACGGCCAAAGAGATTGCCGGAAAAGCGGGCATTCCCATGCCGGGAGGCAGCAACGGTGCTGTGAGCAATGTAGAAGCGGCCACGCAAGCAGCTCAAAAAATCGGCTTCCCTGTCATTATTAAAGCATCGGCAGGCGGTGGTGGACGCGGCATGCGCATCGTTCATAAGGCTAAAGAACTACCACGTCTTTTCAACGAAGCCTCATCCGAAGCCCTTCGTGCGTTTAACGATCCTTCGGTTTTTGTAGAAAAATACCTGGTATCGCCCAAGCACATCGAGATGCAGGTGGTGGCCGATGCTCACGGAAACATCATTCATCTTGGTGAACGTGAATGTTCGGTACAACGCAAACACCAGAAACTGATTGAAGAAGCACCGTCACCCGCTTTAACACCGGCATTACGGGCGCAAATGGCCGAAGCGGCTGTTAACTTAGCTAAAGCCGTTAACTACCAAAGCTTAGGAACCGTTGAATTCCTACTCGATAAAGACAACAAATTTTACTTTATGGAGATGAACACCCGCATCCAGGTAGAACACCCCGTTACTGAGATGATTACCGGTGTTGACTTGGTGGAATTACAAATACGCATCGCTTCAGGTGAAAAATTACCCATCTGCCAGGCCGATGTCAAGCAAAATGGCTGGGCCATCGAATGCCGTATTAATGCAGAAGACGTACAATCCGGTTTTGCACCCGCAACAGGAACCATTAAAGGCATACGCTTTCCACAAGGGAACCACATTCGCTTCGACACAGGAATTGCACGAGGCAGCGAAGTCACCCCTCACTTCGACTCAATGATGGCCAAACTCATCGTTCATAAAGCCTCCCGCAAAGATGCCATCAAAGCAACCATGACAGCCTTGCAACAACTACACATCAAAGGCGTGAAAACAACCATTCCGTTTTGCAAAGCAGTAATGGACAATAAGTTATTCAAATCGGGAAACTACAATACTTCGCTCATCGAGGAACAAATGACTGATTTGGTTTATCGTGAAGAAGACGAAGAAATTTTGGCTACATTACTGGCCATCAGCCACTACACACGTGAGCACGAACAAGTATCATCCGAAATGGGATCCATTGATCCTTGGGTTCTGAAAAAACGACTAAAATCTTTATAACCGGATACCCCAAATCAATGACCTCAAAATCGAGTGGATGAATAACAATTGAAACATCGAAATCCAATGAACATTTTTTCAAAAAATAAAGATAAAAAACTCATTGCCAGAGTAAAATCGGGCAAAGATCTCGCTTTCAGCGTCCAAAACAAACAAGAGTTTGTTCACAAACGAAAAACATACAACACACTCCTGATTGAAGAACTGGACGGCATGACCACCCTGATGGTCAACAATGAACGTATCCCTGTAGAAATTGTATCGATAAAACAAAACGAATACGAAATCATGGTCAATGGCGTGTCATACTTCATTTCCGTTGAAACACCCTTTTCGTACGAACGCAAAAAAATGCTCGAAAAGCAGCAACAAAAATCTGGGAAAGAAGTGATTAAAGCCCCCATCCCCGGTAAAGTACTGGAAGTGATGGTGCAAAAAGATCAAGCGGTGAACGCCGGTGATGCCTTGCTGGTACTCGAAGCCATGAAAATGCAAAATACCATTTGTGCCTCTCGGGCCGGAATTGTAAAAAACGTCACCGTAACAGCCGGCAGCGTTGTCTCAAAAGACGATGTGATGGTTGAAATCGGTTAAAGAAAAAGAAAGGCCTGCATGTAAATCATGCAGGCCTCTACCCAAATAAATCCCCCTATCTAAAAATATCATTTCATCACAATAGATGGCCTTGCCGGTGCAAACTTGTCCGGGTCTATGGCTTTGGTCAACCAATTTTCACCCATTTTTTGCCAGTTAGGTTCTGCTTTAGCATTGATATAACGCTCCCAATCATAAATCCCGGTCTCCTGGGCAATGCGCTTAAACTGCATGGTCACAATGGCGCTGTTCAATATCACCACCGAACGAATCATTCCCTTTTCCTTAAACAAGCGCTGTCCCTTGTTCATTTCCTGTTCTGCTTCGCGAGTTAATGGCTTCAGATCACGCATATCTACAAATACTCCAAATTCGCTGGGAAAATCTTCCAAAAACTTTTCAGAATCTAACACCCACTGGCTCATTTCTTCTTTACTTATCGTTTGTGCAAACGTCAAACGGACTCCATAATGGGTCTTTTCAATTTGATACATAACTTCTCAGATTAAAGGTTAAACTTGTTCGCTAAGTTTGTGAATGACCATCAGACAATCACATTCATAACGTTACATTCACAATAGTAGCTGAAATTATGAAAATTTGAAAATATTATTGAGTAACAATTAAAAATATATAGACGAAATACCAATTCTGCATGATTAATGAATAAATCACAATCATTCAGAACCATGGATAAAAAAAACCCCGAAAAAAATCCGGGGTTAAATCATATCTAAATCTTAAATAATCGTATCAATCACGACGATTCATATACACCATCACATAGTAAAGCAGAGTCGCTAACGAGGACAAAGCAGCAATCAAATACGTGTAAGCAGCCCATTTCAACGCATCTTTAGCATATCCTTGGCTAGCCGATGATGTCACGCCATTGGTACTCAACCAGGCTAATGCCCTGCGACTGGCATCGACTTCAACAGGTAGGGTAATGAAAGCAAAGAGTGTAAAAATAGCATAACACACAATGATAATCTCCAAAGCCAATTTCATCGGCATCACCGTTGGCAACAAAAAAGCACCAACAAACATCGCAATAAAAATAAAATTGAGAACTTTACTACTCACACTCTGTAATGGAACCAACATGGTTCGCAATCGCAACATTGAATAACTGTGGGCATCCTGAATTGCATGACCACACTCGTGAGCTGCCACCGCAGCTGCAGCAACATTACGGCCATGGTAAACGGCAGAGCTTAAATTTACAGTGCGATTTTCAGGATTATAATGATCACTCAAAGTCCCGTCAACAGAAACAACATTGACATTGTATATCCCATGACTCTCGAGCATCCGAACGGCCACTTCCCGGCCTGACATATTTCCCTGCGAAGGGATTTGCGAATAACGCTCAAATCGACGCTTCAACTGCCAGCTAGCTAAACCACTTAAAGCTGCAAAACCGATAAAAATGAACAACAAAGGGGAGAGTACCATAACTTGATATATTTTGAAAACAACAATCAGGTTGTGTCAAAAATCCTGCCACGACAAACGGCACATCAACTCTTCGGTTTAATTTTTAAGCGTTGTCCAACTGCCAGTCGGCGGGAATCGGTAATGTTATTCAACTGCATGATGTCGGTATTTGACACTCCGGGAAACTTTTGAGCAATGGTCCATAAATTATCCCCATTTTTCACAGTGTAATAAATATACTCCCCATCAGTAGTGGTTACAGGTGATGATGACACATTGGCAGTTGATGACGAACTATTTGTCTCTGATTTTACATAAAGCGAGCTGCGCTCTTTGGGCACATAAATGGTCAACCGTTGTCCTGCTCGTATCAGCATTCGACTATTAAGATGATTCCACCGTCTCAAACTAGATAAACTAATTCGATATTTCTCGGCAATATGTCCCGGGGTTTCGCCAGAACGAACCTTATGCGTGATCTTTACACTATTAAATGGCGCATCTGGCGCAACATCACCCGTTACCGGGGTGGCTAACAATTTATCGGAAGCAAAATACTTTTCCCGGTTAACATTAAAAATTGAGTCTTCTAAAGATGCAAAAGCCAAAGAATGCTCCAAAGGCAGGCACAACGGGTAACTTTTTTTGATGGCAGGAACCACATCGGCACGGTATTGAGGATTGAGTTCGCGAATCATATCCATCGAACAATTTAAAACCATGGCAACCTGCTCAAAATGCAAGGGCTTGTCAACCATAATAGTGTCAGCCGTTTGGGGCAATAAAGTCGGTCGTGGCATCAAATTGTGATCACGATAATAATTCATCACATAAGCGGCTGCAATAAAGGCAGGGACATAATTACGCGTTTCGCGGGGCAAATATTGATAAATTTGCCAGAAGTTTTGTTTCCCACCACCGCTGCGCCGAATGGCCTTATTCACATTCCCGGGACCACAATTATAAGCCGCCAAAGCTAAATGCCAATCGCCATAAATTGCATACAAATCACGCAAAAAACGCACTGCTGCATCGGTTGCCTTTTGTGGGTGCATGCGCTCATCGAGATAGGAATTAACCTCAAGACCATACATTTTTCCGGTACCATACATAAATTGCCAAAGCCCGGTAGCTCCAACACGCGAACGAGCACGGGTATTCAAAGCCGACTCGATGATAGGCAGATACTTCAACTCCAAAGGCATATTGGAGGCATCCAAAGCCTCTTCGAACATTGGGAAATAATACTCAGAAAGACCTAACATCCGTTCAACCAAATCGCGTCGACGAATGGTATAAAGCTCAATATATCGCTTTACGGTTTCATTATAAAGAAATGGAATGGGCGACATCAGCTCTGTCAGCCGTTTTTGGTAAACTGAATCAGGCAAAGATGTAACCATCATCAAACTGTCAACGGTCACCGAATCGGGTACCATCAACGACAAATCACCGCCATTGGCATGCCATTGACTCACTAAACTGTCCAAACATTGCGACATTTGCAGGTTTTCATCGTCTTCTGTTTCTATGTCATTGGCTTGTTGTGCCGATAAACAAACTGGAAACAGGAATGTGACCACAACACAAATGTTGCTGACACGTCGTAGGCGCTCAATGGCTCTTTTCATTGCTTTATTTTTAACCACCTAAATCCTTACATCGAGGGACAATAGGATATTTAGTAATCTGTTTTTTCACGTCAACCGGATTGTACACTTATTCCGAACGATCTACTTATTGTATATCTATACTTGATTGCACAAATAGTCCATCATTTAGAAGTTTAAAGTAAGCTGAAGTCCCATTCCACCTGACGGGCCGGATGCAATAGCCGTAGAAACAGGAACCATTACCGGCTGAACGTTAAGGGAAAGATCGTCCGAGACATCATAATCGAAAAAATGGGCATCTACGCTTGCGTCGATCAAGTTCAACACATAAACGCCTATTAATATGATGTAACTAAAATCACGGTTCCTTTTATAATACTCTTTTTTACTTTTTAATGCATTAGTAAACCACTGTTCCTTAGATGGATCACTCAACACTTCATCAACCGTATAACGAGTTTTCTTAAGAATCACCTCTTCGTAACTGGTATTGGCCGGATCGCGAATGATGAAATCGCGATAAGCATTCTTATACAAGTTATAGTTTTCGGTATTGAAATGGATGTAATAAACTGATGCCGCAATACCACCATAAAGGATGGGGACTTTCCAATATTTCTTGTTATAAATCTGTCCCAAACCCGGTAAAATGGCCGAATAAAGGGTCGCCTTATGGGGCGAATGCTTTTTCACGATTACTTCGTTGGCAGGATCTTCGGTCAATACCGGTTGATTCAGCACCACGAGCGTATCATTCTGTGCGTATCCATCACGCGCATTTATAAGCAGCGTGATAACCAGTGCAAAAAAGCCAATTGTGTTGAGTGATTTTCGCATCATCAAACGCTACAACGTGTTGGCTTTATCAAGTATCGAAATAATTTTTTCCAACTCTTCATCGGAACGAAAAGGAATCACAATTTTACCTTTTCCATCATCTGCTCTTGAGAATTGAATGTTCGTTTTAAAGAACTGCGATAATTGCTGTTTTAATTTCTTATACTCCTCAGGAATAGGCTGTTTGGACTCTTTCACAGGCTCCTCTTTGGGCAACACTTCCGACTCCTGCGTCAGCTCACGCACCACTTCCTCAACCTTACGCACCGAAAAGTCATACTCGAGCACCTGTTCATAAATCATCAACTGAGTTGCAGGATCTTCTACATTGATTAGAGCACGTGCATGTCCCATAGAGATCTGCTTCTCGCGTAACCCCAACTGTATCTCTGCCGGCAATTTCAATAAACGCAGGTAGTTGGAGATGGTTGAACGTTTCTTACCCACACGCTCCGACATACTCTCCTGTGTCAACTGGCATTCATCAATCAGGCGCTGATAACTAATCGCGACCTCGATAGGATCGAGATCTTCACGCTGAATGTTTTCGACCAGCGCCATCTCGAGCATGGTGTCATCATCAGCCACACGAACATAGGCTGGAACTCGCTCAAGTCCTGCAAGCTTGGCAGCCCTAAAACGACGTTCACCCGCGATGATCTGATAACGACTGTCATCGAGTTTACGAAGTGTCAAAGGCTGAATGATTCCTATTTCTCGAATCGAGGATGCCAACTCAGTAAGCCTTTCCTCATCGAACCGGGTACGGGGTTGCCATGGATTAGCCTCAATCTTACTGACCTCAATCTCATTGATAGACGATGCTGCCGGTTTCGATTTGAGTTCATCAGCATTCTCAATCAATGCCCCCAAGCCCCTTCCCAATACGTTCTTTTTTGTACTCATTATGATATTAGAAGAAAAAATCTATTAGAATATAAACGGTCAACGCAATTATTTCTTGTTGCGTTCAATCAATTCCTGAGCCAAATTCAGATAATTGGTTGCTCCTTTTGATGTGGCATCATACATTACCACGGCTTTGCCGTAACTTGGCGCCTCACTCAGTTTGATGTTTCGGGTAATGATGGTTTCAAACACCATATCCTGGAAATGCTTCTGCACCTCTTCAACCACCTGGTTTGACAAACGCAAACGTGCATCATACATGGTCAGTAAGAAACCTTCGATCTGCAATTCGGGATTCAAACGTCCCTGAATGATTTTAATGGTGTTGAGCAGTTTACCTAACCCCTCAAGAGCAAAATACTCACACTGCACAGGAATAATCACCGAGTCAGCAGCGGTAAGCGCATTAACGGTAATCAACCCCAATGAAGGAGAACAGTCAATGAGAATATAATCGAACTGATCACGAACCTTGGCCAACACGTTCTTCAACACGTTTTCGCGGTTAGGCATATTGAGCATTTCAATTTCAGCACCCACCAAATCGATGTGCGAAGGCATGATTTTTAGGGTTTCAAATTCAGTTTGCAACATGGCCGAATTAGGATCCACGCCATCAACGATGCACTCGTAAATGGTGGTCTTTATTTCCTTCAGGTCGAAGCCCAAACCGGAAGTCGCGTTGGCCTGAGGATCGGCATCAACCACCAGAACTTTCTTCTCCAACACGGCCAGACTGGCAGCAAGGTTAATCGCGGTGGTGGTTTTCCCCACCCCTCCTTTTTGGTTAGCCAGAGCAATAATTTTTGACATATTTTCCCTCAATTATGTGTTAGGCAAATCACTATAAATTCGACCCTTTTTTTCGGACATCCCAAAGATAAACTTTTATTAAAATATCTGTGGAGAAATTTTTGAGCAAGGATCTGCAAAAGGCAATATTCACTCAGAATCAATGATTTTTTAAATCAGGAATTTTCAAGAGGCACTCTTCCAATAGAAGAGACTTATCGACCGGAACCACTCCCGGTTTTTCACAAACCAAACCTCCGGACATATTCGCAATTTGAGCCACCAATTGGGGGGTTAACCCCGAGGCTAGGCACAACGCACACACACTAATAACGGTATCACCGGCACCGGACACGTCGGCGATGTTACGAATCTGAGCCGGAAAAAAGGCATGCTCATGTTGTCCGCAAATGAAAACGCCTTTTTCGGCCATGGTAACCATCAGATATTCGTTACCAGTGGCAGTCAGAAACTTACGTGCCTCTTCAAGAATCGACAGCTGATCATTTTTTGATAAATCAACATTTTGACCTTCTTTGAACTCCTTAAAGTTCGGCTTGAAAAATGTCAACCCCCGATAATAATCGTAATTACGTTTTTTGGGATCTACAAGGGTGGGAATATTGTGTTTACGCGCCAAATCGACCACAAAACTAATCAACTCAGGGGTTATAACACCTTTGTCGTAATCTTCAAAAATAATGGCATGAATATTATTAGTATCAATTAGTTTCCCGATTAACATTTGCAACTGTACAGTCAACTCACAACTTATAGGAGTGCTATCCTCTTCATCCACCCGAAGCATGTGCTGGTTCTGGCTTATGATGCGTGTTTTGACAGTGGTAATGCGTTCGGGTGCCAAAATGATGCCATCACTATCCAAACGATTATCGTTTAACAACCCCATAAAAGTAGCAGCCTTGGCGTCGTTGCCAATGACAGCGCAAAGAATGGGATTGGCACCCAACGATTGCAGGTTGAGCGCCACATTACCGGCTCCCCCTAAACGATTCTCGTGGGTCGTTTTAGACAATATTGGAACAGGAGCTTCGGGAGAAATGCGAGAGACTTCGCCCCACAAATAGGCATCAATCATCACATCCCCAATCACAAGCACATTGAGGTTGCTGAATCCTTCGAATACTCGGGCAAGATTGAATGACATTTATCTGAATTTTTGTGGCAAATTTATAAAAAAGGTGCTATCGGCCTAATGTGTGATGAATGTCATCAACAACAGGTGTATTTTAAATATCGGATGAAGCATGGTTAGACGCAACTCCCTTGAGTTCATCAGCAGCACGAATGATGTTGACATACCCTTGCACCGACAACGATCCATCATCGTCGATAATCAGATGAGCTTGATTATAAAAGGGCTCACGGTCGCACAATTTGTGAGCAATAAAATCGAGCAATTCCCCATCTGATTTATCGGCAATCAAGGGGCGATGTTGCTTACCTCCGGCCAAGCGCCGGCACAAAGCCGCGGCAGGCAAACGCAGGTAAATGGTGAGTCCGGAAGCATTCATGTGAGCCATGTTGTCATAAAAACAAGGCATTCCGCCACCGGTAGCATATACAATCTGATGAACATCAGAGGTTTCACGAAGTAAATCGTGTTCGGCCTGCCGAAATCCAGATTCCCCATATCTCTGAAAATATTCAGAGATGGAACACTGATGTTTTTCTTCAAACAACTGATCCATGTCGGCAAACATCCAGCCAAGGGATTTGGCAAGAGCCACCCCCAACGTCGATTTACCACAGCCCATGTAACCAATAAGAAAAATTCGACTCACCATACTCACTTCATCAACTTACAAAAGTTCAACACATTAAAACAATTTCATTTGTGCCCCATCGTCATCTGGATCTACGGGAGGCTGTCCTGGTTCATCGGTGCTCTCTTCAATCTCTTGAGGATCGGGAATAAGAGGTTCCAACTCATTGATTTTCCGAACATCATAAGTCGACAAACGCTTTCCTTTGGCTTTAAAGCTCTTGACGCCAATAAATTCGGTCACATCTACCTCAATCGGCAAACGGTCTTTGTCGTTGCCCCCAAATCGTAATTCGAGACGCGGGTATACAGTGCGCGTGAGCAACATCAAACGCGAGTCTTTGTGATCGCCGATAAAGCTTTGCGGTTTCACCGACGACTCGGCCTGAAAACGCTTCAAATAACAGAATTTTTGCTCCCCATCATAAAGCGCAGCGCTCCACACTCTTTCGGGGTTAAATTTCTCCATCACCAGCATATCGGGCTCATAATGATTGGCCAAATCATAGCTGGTGGTATATAAATTACCGGACTTGGTCATGACTAATATTTGGTCGTTCTCGTGAAACTCACCCAGATAATTGCCTCGACCATCAGTATTTAAACGAAGTGTTTCAGGTTCGAACCAAATTTTTAAACCACCCAACGTTGAAACGCCCTGACGCTTTAATACCACTTTATGCACCTCATTGCGTGAGAGAATATTACCAATAGCACCACGTCCTTTAATAGCCAGTTCAGCCATGTCAAAGTCATACACAAGGTTGCGAATGCGAGGTTTGGGTTTTAGAGTCACTTTCAATACCTCAGCTTCTCCATTGGGATTGGCACTAAAATAGATGATCTCAGAACCGGGTTTGCCTTGGGTTACATCGTATTCCTTGTCACGGGTGATACCGGTTACCGCAAAACGCTTCACATACACCACGCCGGTTTTGCCGTCACGATAAACCACATTATAAATGGTTCGCTCGTCATTGCGTTTAAACACGGCCAAATGAATCACACCTTTCCCTACAAACGCTTTTTCCTGTACCTTACTAATGATGTATCGACCATCTTTAAAGAACACAATAATATCGTCAATATCAGAACAGTCGGACACGTATTCGTCTTTTTTAAGTCCGTATCCGACAAAACCATCCTGGCGATTGATATAAAGTTTTTCGTTGCGAACCACCACTTTAGTGGCTTCAATATTCTCGAAACTCCTGATTTCGGTGAGACGAGTATAATTTTTTCCGTAGGTTTTTTTAATCCGCTTAAAGTGATCGATGGTGTAATCAATGATGTGCGCGAGGTTATATTTAACCTGCTCCATCTCCTCTTCAACACCACGAATGTGCTCATCGGCCTTTTTAATATCGAACTTAGAGATTTTTCGAACCGGCTTTTCGGTCAGTTTTTGCAAATCATCTTGAGTAATCTCGCGACGCAAACGACTCCGATAAGGATCAAAACCACGATCGATGGCTTCAATGACAGCCTCCCAGGTGTCGGTATCCTTTTCGAGCAAACGATATATTTTTTCTTCAAAAAAGATTTTCTCCAGCGACGACAAATGCCAATCTTCTTCGAGCTCACGCATTCGGATTACCAGTTCACTACGCAACAACTCAACCGTGTTGTCGGTATTGGAGCGCAAGATGTCACTAACCCCCACAAACACTGGCTTACTGTCGCGAATCACACAAGCATTGGGCGAAATGGAATATTCGCAATCGGTGAATGCATATAGCGCATCAATGGTTTTATCAGGCGAAGCACCTGCCGGTAGATGTATCAAAATCTCAACATTGGCGGCCGTGTTATCGTCAATTTTTCGAATCTTGATTTTTTCCTTTTCATTGGCCTTAATGATGGTTTCAATGAGAGAAGATGTGGTTTTACCAAAAGGAATGTCGTTAATAACCAATGTTTTGGTGTCGAGTTTCGAGATTTTTGCCCTCACCTTAATGTTTCCACCGCGGATGCCATCGTTATAACGGGACACATCGACATAACCACCGGTCGGAAAATCGGGATATAACACAAATTCTTCGCCCTTGAGATAGGCAATAGAGGCATCAATAAGCTCGTTAAAGTTGTGAGGCAAAATTTTTGACGACAACCCCACTGCAATCCCTTCAACACCTTGTGCCAACAACAAAGGGAATTTCACCGGCAAGGTCACGGGTTCCTGGTTACGACCATCGTACGACAGTTTCCATTCGGTGGTTTTAGGGTTAAAAACCACATCTTGGGCAAATTTTGTCAACCGCGCTTCAATGTAACGAGGAGCAGCAGCACTGTCGCCCGTGAGCACGTTACCCCAGTTACCCTGGCAATCAACCACAAAGCCCTTTTGACCCAACTGCACCAAGGCATCACCAATGGAAGCATCACCGTGAGGGTGAAACATCATGGTACTACCAATGATGTTGGCCACCTTATTGTATCGACCATCATCCATCCGACGCATGGCATGCAAAATTCGTCGCTGCACGGGTTTTAAACCGTCATTGATATGCGGAACGGCACGTTCCAAAATCACATAAGAGGCATAATCGAGAAACCACCCCCGGTACATCCCCGGCAACTGGGTAATGCGGGCGGGATCAACATCCCAAATGGCGCTTCCTTTATCGTGACGAGATTTCGAGGAATCGAAATCCATCAACGAAGCATCCTCTTCGCCGTCCTGATATAATTCATCGTTGCTCATGGTTGTCGGCTATTTAATCGAGTAATTCTATTAAGTCTTGTTCAATCACCAAATTGTCAATAATAAAATTCTGACGATCGGGTGTGTTTTTCCCCATGTAAAAATCCAATAAATCCTTCACCGCATCGGTTTTCTTAAGAGAGACAGGCTCCAAACGCATATCTTTACTGATAAAGTTCTTAAACTCATCAGGCGATATTTCACCCAATCCTTTGAATCGGGTAATCTCGGGTTTCGGCCCCAACTCCTTAATGGCACGTTGACGCTCCTCGTCGGAATAACAATAAATGGTTTTCTTTTTATTACGAACCCGAAACAAAGGTGTTTGAAGAATATAAAGGTGATCGCTTTTGACAAGCTCAGGGAAGAATTGTAAAAAGAAGGAAATCAACAACAAACGAATGTGCATCCCATCCACATCGGCATCAGTTGCGATAATGACGTGGTTGTATCGAAGGTTATCGAGGTTTTCTTCAATATCGAGAGCAGCTTGCAGCAAGTTGAACTCCTCGTTTTCGTACACCACACGCCGGGTTAACCCATAGGTATTGAGCGGCTTACCACGCAAAGAAAACACCGCCTGCGTATTGACATCACGCGCCTTAGTGATAGATCCACTGGCCGAATCCCCCTCGGTGATAAATAAGGAAGTTTCAAGTTTACGGTCGTCATTGGAATTATAATGAACCCGGCAATCGCGCAATTTGCGGTTATGCAGGCTCACCTTTTTGGCGCGTTCACGAGCCAGCTTTTGGATACCCGAGATGGCTTTTCGTTCTTTCTCTGATTCGAGAATTTTCTTAAGCATCGCCTCTGCCACATCGGGGTTCTTGTGCAGGTAATTATCAAGATTTTGCGTGATGACATCCATCACGTAATTACGCACCGACACCCCACCATCGGGCGTCATGTCCTTGGATCCCAGCTTGGTTTTAGTCTGTGACTCAAAAATTGGTTCTGAAATTTTAATAGCCACAGCGGCAATCATCCCGCTACGGATATCAGCCACATCAAAATTCTTATTATAAAAATCACGAATGGTTTTAGCCACAGCTTCGCGAAAAGCAATCAAATGCGTTCCTCCCTGTGTGGTGTGCTGACCGTTCACGAAGGTATAATACTCCTCACCATATTGATTACCATGGGTAAAAGCGATTTCCAAATCGGGAGCCTTTATTTGAATGATGGGATAAAGCCCGGGGGCTGTCATGTTCTCATTCAGCAAATCGAGCAAACCATCCTTGGAATGGAACAACTTACCATTGAAATTGATTGTAAGTCCTGTATTGAGAAAAGTATAATTTTTGAGCAATCGCTCCACAAACTCAAAATTATATGTAAAATCCTCAAACACTTCCTTATCGGGGTAAAACGACACGAAAGTTCCGTTTGGTTCAGCGGATTTCACCACCGAATCATCCTCCACGATCAATCCCCGCGAAAAGGTCACACGCTTCGCTTGTCCTTCTCGAAAAGCCTGAATGATAAATCGTTCAGACAATGCATTCACTGCTTTAATACCCACACCATTCAGTCCTACCGACTTTTTGAAGACGTTGGAATCGTATTTGGCACCGGTATTAATTTTGGATGCCACATCAATCACTTTACCAAGTGGCACACCCCGCCCATAATCGCGGACTGATACACATCCATCTGCAATAATGATTTCAATTTTTTTTCCAAACCCCTCCATATACTCATCAATGGAGTTGTCCATCACTTCCTTAAGAAGGACGTAAATACCATCGTCAGGATAAGTTCCATCGCCCAGCTTGCCAATATACATCCCCGGACGTTTGCGAATATGCTCATGCCAATCGAGCGTACGGATGGTATCTTCAGAATAATTATGACTCATTGCCTCCATGGTCATCAGTTTTATTTAACAAAAATAAGAGCCTTAGATTCTCACAGCCCCAAGAAAAACACACAAAGATAGAAAAAAGACGATTGGCTGCTCCCAAAACTTATCAACACCATGACAAAATTAAACAGCCAAAACATTGACAAAAGGAAACTTAACCTGTGAACAAAACAAGATGACCCGAAACTGATCAAAGGGGAAACACAACAGGATAAAAGAAGCTAAAAGATGATGCGACAGATATTTTTGACGAACGTCGAATATGAGGCTACGAATATTGTTGAAAAAAAGTTTGCTTTCCTGTAATTTTATCGCCGAAAAGATGTCGAAATATTTTTAAGACATTTTCATCTGTTATATTTTGGTTTTTATCGGTCAGATGAAACTCGCCATTAATCATTGGCTTCGCCGATGTTTAATTCTCATGGCTCGATTCATTTGGTTGAGAGCAAGTTTGTTGATTTAATACCAACTTAACCCTGTTGCAATGAAAAAATGTGTCATTACTTGTGCCTTCACGTTACTAAGTGTTGTTTGTACAAAAGCTCAAAAGATCCCAGCCGACATATTAGATGCCAATGTGGCCCTTGCATTTTATGAATACAACACCAACAAAAACCTTGAAACTGATTTTAAGGAAATCCAACAGGCTCTTATCGACAATGGTTTAAATGTAGTTTCGGCTCATCAGGTCACCAATCGCTACGATGCCGCTGTTGCATTAGCCGATATGAACGGTAAAGATGTCAAGTACATTGCCAGAGTTTTATATTACACCATCCAATCGCCAATTTATTACATTAACATTTATGAGCGGGCAAACCTGACGGATGAAACGTTTGAAAAGGCGGAGAAAAAATCATTTCTCATTAAAAATGCCGATACCGCCCAAAAACTTGGGTTAAAAATCAAACAATGTTTGATGGATTATCAAAATAAACATGACTTGAGCAATGCTCAAGTTTATCACTCGTCGTTACTCGACACCACCATTATCAAACCGGAAGACCAAGCCATTCTCCAATTCCTGAACAATAAACGTAACTTTGTAATGACAGGTAACACCCCATATTTGCATCAGTTACCTGAAGACCTGTCAGCGTGCAAAGTCGCCTTTGTAAAATGCGATGCCATGGATGCACAACACGCAGCCACCACCATCAACAGCATTATTGAGACACAACTCAAAGACTATCAATTTAACTGCGAAATATTTGATTCGTATGAAGCCTATTTGCAACGAAAAGATGAATTCAAATATCGCGTGTTGTTCTCATCACAAAAAATGACCAACATAAAGAGCCGTAACCAAAACCCGGCTCCTTTTACTTACAAAAATGGATTGACGCAAACAGATAAAGAGCTGATATCCGTTATGTTGCGAGATGAAACTTCCGGAGCAGTTTATCAGTGTACCGATTGTGACTGGTTGGATGAATCGACCCGATCATTCGTAGCCCAAGCGAATAAAAAGCGATAAAGACGGTTTTCATTCGCCCCTTTGAACGATTCAATTACTCCTGAAAGTATTACTGTTGAATGCTTCAACCGAAAAGAGATTCAGAGGGAGCATCATAGGCACTCATTAAATGGGTTTAAAACTGTCTTTAAGCCCTTTATGTTTCCCTTTTGAACACTGACAACACTCCAATACCAATAATAACACGGTCAATCTGTGCCGAATAAATAACTCACTTTAGTTATTATCTCCTTGTTTATTCACGCACAGGGTTAAGCTTAAAAACGATATACCCGAATGTTGTGATGACGCACATGCAATGAAATCCCTGACAATGAATGAATCCACGAATTACACGAATTGAAAAGCAATTATGATATTTCCATGACTTGCGTATGCAAGTCATGGAAATTCGTGGAATTCGTGTTAATCGACGAAGTCGCTTTACATAGCAAAGAATTCATGGAAAAATCCTTTTAACTCATCACAACATAAGGGAATAGCAAGAACTTAAACCATCCCTTAAAGAACTCTGAGCCTCTCACCTAAAGTTTCTGTGCTACTGACAAGGCAAAACCATGTTAAAATCCTGCGATTCAACGAACAGCACATTAATTCAAAGCACGCCATTAACCGCTGATTTTCTGTAACTGTTTTTGAATTTGTTTGAGCCTGAACTTTTCGAACACATGCAAGAGTTTGCGTAACAAGTCGAAATAGAGCGTCACATAAAAAATGGCCGTTCCAAACCAAATCACCATCACATTGAACCAAGCCGTTGGAATGGTCATACCCGCCAGACGTTTTACCGGGGCATAGAAATGAGCCCGTCCCCAATTTGACAATGGCGTTTGAAAGATGGGATGTCGCTTCTGGATGTATCGTTTGCCTGTGAATTCAATTTGGCGCAATTCGTTTCGCTTTAACAATTGAGTCGCCAAAGCTTCGTTGTAATGCTTCTGTTTAAACTCCAACATCGCTTCGTTACTTCCTAACGATTGAGTGAGCGATGCAATTTTTTCGTCTTTTAACTCCCGCTGATGATTGTAGTATTCATTCAGCTCAGCCTTGCATTTTTCGAGCATTTCTTTGATCCGTGCATAGGTTTCGGGTGTATAAATCACATCCTTAAGATCAAGCATCTGATGAAACTGAATCCAATCGGCCTGTATCCTTTTCAGCTCAGTTCGGAGAACAGAGAAACCAACCTCCAAACTACCGGCATCATTGTCGTAAAAATCGCTGACACATTGCTCATTCTGCTTCATTAACTGAGGAATAAGCGTTCCTGCATAAAAATTTGAACGACTCATGCCCATCTCATAACGGAATATTTTTCGCTCAAAACGGTTATTGACAAATTGGTTTACCGCCAACGCTTCATAGGCCCACCGCGAGGTCATTAAATCGCCCATTCGGGGCACATACTCTTCGGACGCGATGGATTTATGCAACTTATCGAAATTGACAATCACGCCACTAAAAAGCAATTGAGGGATGAGAATGACGGGAATCAAAATATAAATGGAGACCACACTGTTCAGACCACTGCTTACATTCAACCCCACCAAATTGGCAAAACAAGCGGTCGAGAATAAGATGCCCCAATAAGCGAGGTTCATGCCTTCAATTTCGAGAATTGCGTTGCCTATCAAGACAAAGCTCAAGGTTTGAATGGCTGAAATGGTAAAAAGGATTGAAATTTTACTAATCAAATAACTAAAACGACTCAGGTTCAAAAACTTCTCGCGCTTGAGTAATTTGCGATCCTTGATAATCTCTTCGGCACTCACATTGAGCCCCAGAAAAATAGCAACCACCACACTCATAAACAAATAAGCCGGCAAATTGGTATTCTCGCTAAACACATAAGCATTGGGATCGGTAGCTGTGCCGGCCACATATTTGGTGAAAAAACCCAATATAATGGCCAACAGAGGTGCTTCAAGAAGGTTAATCAACAGATATTGCTTGTCCTTAATCTTCTTAAGCACATCGCGCATTACAAAAATCTTGAATTGCTTGATGCGACCCGGAATATTATACAAATTGGGAGGCAAAGCATCCTTTTTCTGGGACACTTTACGATGCTTCCAGTCAAATTTGCTCTCAAAATTATCAAGATACAACTGATACCACTCTTCGGGTTTAACCTTACGCTTACGAATGGGTTTTCCCGAGGGGCTCACCATCCTGGCTTCAATAATGCGAAGGGGCTGCTCGGTTTTCACATTCCCACACGACTGACACTCGCGCTCCTCGGCATTGACATAATTGGCCTGCTGCTTAAAATAAACAATGGCATCCATGGGATTACCACTGTAAATAATGTGCCCTCCCCGATCGATAATTAACAATTTATCGATGAGTTTATATAAATCCGAAGAAGGTTGGTGAATGTTAATAATCACCAAACGCCCCTTAAGGGTTTGACGCTTGAGCAAGACAATCACCTTCTCTGAATCCATTGATGATAATCCCGAAGTAGGCTCATCAACAAAAAGAATAGAAGGCTCCCGAATTAATTCAAGAGCAATATTGAGACGCTTACGCTGCCCTCCGCTAAGCACTTTGCGCAAAGGATTGCCCACAACCAAGTCGCGAGCCTCCACCAAATCGAAATCGTTGAGAGCCCGTTCAACCAGCTTGGTGATCTCTTCTTCACTCAAATGACTGAAACAAAGTCGAGCATTATAATAAAGATTCTCGAAAACAGTAAACTCCTCAATCAACATATCATCCTGAGGAACAAAACCTATCACCCCCTCCAGATGCGCATGTTCATTGTGCAAATCATAACCATTCACAAAAATGCGACCATGGCTAAGCTTATAATTCCCATTGAGCACATTGAGCAGTGTGGACTTACCCGAGCCACTACCTCCCATCACGGCCACCAATTGACCGGAACGACCGGCAAAACTAAACTGGTGGATGCCAATTTGATCGTTGTTGAATTTATATTCAACATCAATGGCGCGATAAACGATGCGCCCCTTGTCCTCACGCTGAAAGAATTTTTCGGCAATGGTTCCATAATAAACCGGAGGCATCATGGAGGTTTTAATCACAGAACCGGCATTTAACACATAAGCCTTGTCCTGCTCAACCTTATTGCCGTTCATGTAAAGGTTACGCGAACCATTATACCTAAAAAAGAAAGAATTGGTGCTGCGAATGTGCAACACCCATATCATCACCTGCTGCCGATCGTTCACAATCTGCTTCACATCTGCATATTCAGGATGGGCTTCACCGGCAATTAACAACAATACAGAACGATCATTTACCTCATAAGGCTTCCCGAGAATGAATGTTGACAAATGCTGAAAGTCATTTTCATTGATTTGCAACTCACGAGCCACTGTCCCAATGAAACTTTTTTCGTCATCAGTAATCTCTTCTTCGCCTTGTAAAAAGTTCATCAGCAGTCCCAAAAGAATAATACGGGGCTCCTCTTCCATTTCAAGAGTGATGTGACGACAAATGTCTAACATTTTTAGGTAACGGCGTGCCTCGTCACGATCCTTATCTTCACGCGATTGGCTCCCGTGGGCCACACTGTTTTCGTGTTGCAATGACGACAAATACACATCATACCGGCTCATATACTGATGAATGTATTCACCACTGTACGAACGGCGCAAAAACGTCTCCACCCAAGTGCGTGCTTTTTCGGCTTTATCGCCCGGCTGCAAATCGGTGAGTAACGCAAAGAGTTGCATCAATGCCTCGAGTAACGACTCACTCATGAAATGGTTTGGATTAAAGGAAATACGAAAAAAAGGAGCTGCCTCGATAATTTTGAGAGCTCCTTTTTTGTAATATCAACAACTCTCCTCAAAGGAGAGAAATTCACAAATGGTTAAGCAACAATCTTGCTGCGCAAAGTACGCACCAAGTCGCGAATGCTGTTGAACTGCTCTTCGGTAATGCCTCCTTCGATTGAATCGAAAACAGTACGAATGGGAGTCAAATCGGTCAACACATCCTGCACATCGGTACTGGCAGCATCTTTGGTCATGATGTCCATCAAGTCTTTAAGCGTTGCTCTTTGATCCATCACAATTTTCACCATCTCCTTATTGTTATAAGTATCTTCAGAGATGTGTGTTGCAATGTAAAGCGCCTCAATCCAACTGCCGGCCATCACGATAGACGATACACCTGCGCGGTCATTGTTCTGCAAATAAGCATAAGTGTTGTAAAATGAATCGGTAATCAGTTTCACCAATGCATCTTTGTTATCAGCATTTTGCTCTACTTTATCGATGATATCGGGATCGATGGCCGCAGCAATATTTAACTCCTCAATCAATCGTTTAGAGGCGGTCATATAATCAAGCGTCTCCTGTTTTTGACGATAGGTACTGGCATAACTCAAATCGGCACCATAAACACCAAGGTTTAAAGCCTGACTCTTTTCAGTCATGTATTTGGTGGCATTAGAAGCCGGATTTGACAACGTGAGAATATAAGCTGCACCAATGCGATTAAGCATTTCGGTCACTTCATAAGAAGTGGGTAACGGATACACCACATCTTTCACCTTGTTTTCAATCACTTTTTTCTCGTCGGCCGACTTTTGACGATTGCAATTGCATGATGTGCCCAACACCATCAAAAGTGCTGTGCCTGAAACGGTAATGCCCTTTAAATATGCTCTCATGATAATGAATCTCTTTTAGTTTTTACAAATATAGGTGCTAATTTGAAACATTCTAATGAATGAGGTTTTAAATTTAATGGAATTGTTACCATCTGAGATCTTTTTTTTTGCTTGCATTCTAAAAAAAATTAAGGTGTGCGTAAATTTGTGATGACTGTCCTGCCATGTTCAGAATGACTCGACAGAATATTGGTGAAATCAATGGGAGTTCTGTCAATTTGCGGTTACTTCCGAAGATTTAAAAAAAGCTCTTAGTCAAATTAAAGTTTTTCGTTAATTTGTTAAAAGCAGAACCTTTTCGGTCTTCCTTTAAAAAGCCTTAAAGCGTTACCACCTACTGAAACACCAACATGGGCATCATACTGAAATACACGCTTATAACTACACTTTGGCTCACAGCCTTGATGGCCAATGCCGAACTGACCAACAACATGTTTGACATCAGACACCTGGGATATTCGGAAGGGCTCAGCAGTCAACGGGTATTTTCCATCGTCGAAGACCAGAACAGTGCCATTTGGGTAGCCACAAAAATTGGCATAGACCGATACAATGGTCAGGTGGTGAAAAGTTATACCCTCCCTGGAAATCTTTTCCATGGTGAAATGGCGGGTCGCAAGCTACGATTACTGTACCACCCTAACGGCGGGCTTTGGGCCTACGATCATACCGGCAGAATTTTTCAATACTCATCCAAAGACGATGCCTTTGAACAGAAGCTTTCGTTGGGTGAAGCCATTGGAGGAGAAATCATCCTCAACAAAGTATTCATGGACAGCATGGGCAGTTTATGGATGGGGTTGAGCAAGGGGCTGTATAAAAAAGAAAAAAACGGCAGCATCATTACCGTTTTGGCCAATCAGTATGTGAATGACATTGTGGCCGATTCAGAGTCAATATATGTAGGCACATCCACAGGGGTGGTGCAACTCGCTCCAAACCAGGAGCCCAAATGGCTGGTGAGGGATAAGGATGTCCAAAGCCTTTACTGCCAACATGTCAACCGGGAACTTTGGATTGGTACCTTCAACAGCGGCCTGTGGGTATTGATGCTTAACAATGACATCTTACTGCCATTGAAAGGGCAAAGCACCGGCTTTTTGAACCCCATACGCGCCATCACCGCATACAATGACCAAACCTTACTGGTAGGGATTGATGGTGGCGGTGTTTACACGGTCGACATGCAATCGAAGGAACCCCATTTGCTAATGAGCACGGAAGATAGCACCGACATTCACCTGAGAGGGAACGGTATTTATGCCGTCACCACCGACCGTCAGGGAAATATATGGATTGGCAGCTATTCAGGCGGCGTTTCGGTGGCCATTCGTTCCAGTTATTCCACCCGTATATTAAAACACGTAAAAGGAAGTCATCATTCGTTAGCCAACAACAACATCAACAGCATTGAAGAAAGTAGCAATGGTGAACTTTGGTTTACCACCGACAACGGCATCAGCATTTTAAATGAAAGAACCAACACCTGGCAGCATGTGCTGGAAGGAACCGTAGTGGTGACCCTTTGCCGCGCCCCAAACGGTAATATTTGGGCAGGCACATACGGCGATGGCGTATACCTGCTGAATCAAAAAGGACAACCGCTTCAACATCTGACCCAACAGCAAGGGGCACTCACCACCAACTACATTTTCTCCATCAGGCAGGACATCGATGGTGATATATGGGTGGGAGGTCACAACGGCTGGTTGATGCTGCTCGACAAAGAGGGGCGACACAAGCAAACTTTCGACATCAAATGGATTCATTCCATCGAGATTGTTGCCCGCAACCAGGTAGCTGTTGCCACCGTTAATGGGTTTTATTTGGTAAACAAGTCTGCCAACACCATAAAACGTTACGCCTCTTTTCCCGAATTTCAACATCAAAATGCCAGCACCTACATTATTTCGATGTTATTTAACCAAGACCAAACCGTTTGGTTGGGAACCGAAGGCGGTGGCTTAATTCTATACAATCTCAACACCGGCGCGACCAAAACTTTTACAACCGGCGATGGCTTGCCCTCGGACGATGTTTACAGTGTGCAAAAAGATGACCAGGGGCGCTTGTGGATGAGCACCGGCAAGGGCTTGGCGCTCATGGAAAACCACGACATATCGAACCTTAATTACCTGGGCGACATAGACAAAGAATACAATAAATCGTCCTTTGCAAGGCTTTCCGACGGACGCTTCGCCTATGGCAGCACCGATGGGGCAGTGCTTGTAAAGCCAGAAGCCATTGGCCAAACCAACTATGGGGCACCCCTTCGCTTAACCGGACTGAACATCGATGATCTTGAGGCAGAAAAAGAGAAGAGCATGCTGCCAAACATTTACGACATGCTGGCGAAAGGAGTCGTCGAGTTACCCTACCGATACAACTCTTTTGCCATCCACTTCGAATCGATCAATCACCGCTTTCAGCGCGACATCAGCTACCAGCACATCCTTGAAGGCTACGACAAGACATGGAGCAATTCGTCGGCCGATGGCATCCTTCGTTACACCAATGTCGCTCCCGGTACCTACCTGTTAAAAGTCCGCAATTTGCGTCGAAGCAATGGAGCGATGATTGAAGAAAAAACGCTCTTGCTAACCGTGGCACAACCGTGGTGGAACAGCTGGTGGGCTTGGATATTATATCTTACTTTGGCAGGCACCATTCTCTATTACACTTTTCGCTATAACAGCAATAAGCTTGAAAAGAAACACGACGAAGACAAAATCAAATTCTTCATCAATACCGCTCACGACATCCGCACACCGGTCACCCTTATTATGGCACCATTGGAAGACCTTGGTAGGGTGGCTGGGCTCAATGACAAAGCCCAATATTACCTCAACCTGGCACGCAACCACACGCAAAAGCTGCACTCGCTCATCACCCAATTGCTCGAATTTGAGAAGGTAGACACCACCATGCAAAAAGCGAGCCTGTACCCACTGAATATCAACAGCATCCTCACGGAAGAAACGGTCAGCTTTCAGCCCTACTGCGACAGTAAGCAGGTGTATTTAAATTTAAACCTGCCCCACGAGGAAGTTGGCATCAGGGGGGATCGGCAAATGCTGGGCATGCTGCTCGACAACCTGCTGTCTAATGCCTGTAAATACACGCCATCACAGGGCGAAGTCACAATGGGATTAACCGCCACCAAACGAAAAGCCATCATAACGGTGAGAGACAACGGCATCGGCATCCCCAAAAAAGCACACAAATATCTGTTTAAGAAAGTCTATCGGGCCGAAAATGCCCAAAAGACACAAGAAGTAGGAACCGGATTCGGATTACTGCAGATATCCCGCATCGTTAAGATAATGGGTGGACAAATCAAGGTTCACTCAGAGGAGAACAAGGGAAGCACTTTTACCATCATCCTGCCAAGAACTTACGATCAGCCCAGTGAAATACAGGATACTACAACCGTCACTCCACCCCGATCAACCGGATTTTTACCCGTCACCCAATCGGAACAGCCGGTGCTAACGAATAACATTGGTGAACAACCCAAAGAAACCCTGCTCATTGTAGAAGACAACGAGACGCTCCGCTATTACCTTCGCCAGACTTTTGACGCTGAATTTCGGGTGATTGACGTTGCCAACGGTCAGGAAGCACTGGACAGCCTCAGCCACGAATACCCCGATCTGATTCTTTCAGATGTGATGATGCCCGGCCTGCAAGGCGATGAGCTTTGTCGCATGATCAAGGAAAATCCCGAAACGACAGGCATCCCCTTTGTATTGCTCACCGCCAAAGCCAATCACGATGCCACCGTAGAAGGGCTGAAGAAGGGTGCAGATGACTACATTCCCAAACCCTTTAGCACCGAAATCCTAAAGCTGAAAGTGCAAGGCCTGATTGAGAACAGAAAAAGGCAAAGGGAATTTTTCATGCGAGAAGCCCTTCGACAGGTCGGAAAAGACCTTTTGATCGGTGATAAAGAGTCACAACAAACAAGTGAAAGTGTACCAACCTTGTCTGAAAACGATCGCAATTTTGTTGAGCGCGCCACTCATTTGGTTCTCAATAACATCAGCAACACCGACTTCACCATCGACGCACTCTGCCGCGAAATGGCCATGAGTCGCACCCTGTTTTACAATCGCCTAAAATCGCTCACCGGTAAAAGTCCCCAGGAGTTTATTCGCCTCATTCGGCTTCAAAAAGCCGCTGAGATGTTAAAAAATGGTAAAGGCGCAACCGAAACTGCGATGGATTGTGGATTTGTAAATCCCAAGTATTTCAGTTCGCTGTTTAAGCAACATTTTGGGGTGCAGCCCAGCAAATACAAATAACAGAGGCCTTTCCACACCTCATGCTCTCCGTTTTTTCATTTCATAAATGATAGCTTTCAAACCTTGTTTGTCAGCTATCAAACCCTCCTTTTAACATTAGTTAGGAAATTTGTGCCATCCTCAATTCTCATGAGGAGAATGGCTTAGCTATGCTTACAGATTTCACACACTAAAACAAATGGAAACATGAGGAGGTTATTGACATTATTAATTATCACAAGCAGTTTCATCCAACAGGCTTGCTCCAAAGAAGAGGGAAATCCTCCACTCGAGGAGCAGCAGGAAACTCATCGGTTCATGGATGATTTCGACGTTTTCGATGAAAAAGTATGGACCAAAGAAACACACGCGCCGGGCTGGGTGAATCAGGAACTGCAGGCCTACCAACCCGCCAACGTAACCGTCGGAACCGACAATGGCAAATCGGTGCTCATTCTGACGGCCGAACGCTACGGCGACAAAATCTACTCGGGCCGTGTCAACAGTCAGGGGAAATTCAATTTTAAGTTTGGTCGCATCGAAGCCAGCATCAAACTACCCAAAACAGCCAATGGTTTATGGCCGGCCTTTTGGATGATGGGTGACAACGACAAACAATGGCCTGCCTGCGGCGAAATTGACATTTTGGAAATGGGCGAACGCCAGGGCATTGCCAACAACACACAGGAAACCTATTACAACACGGCCATCCATTACGGCGCCGATTTGGCATCGCACCGTCAGGAGTACCACTCGGCCAATTTCATCCACAGCTTGCAGGATGGTGCTTACCATACCTATTCACTGGAGTGGACCGAGAACAACCTCATCATCAGCATCGACGGGGTGAAATTCAAAACATTTGACATCAGCCCATTGAGTGGTCGTCACGAATATTTCCAAGGTCCCTGCTTCATTCTCTTCAATTTAGCAGTGGGTGGCGCCTTTCCATACATTCACGACCTCAGTGAACTGACTGCCTTGAAAGACGGCGAAAAAGCATATATGTACATCGATTGGGTAAAAGTCTATTAATAGCGACAAGATCTATGAAAGTAAGTAAATTAAAAAACGTATTGTTCTGCGGAACAATGATGCTCACCTTGTTGGGAAGTCCCCAGCAACTGAGTGCATCTTTAAATGAGAACCTCCAACTTCAACAAAAAGAGAGAAAGGTTTCAGGAACAGTAAGCGACGCTCAGGGGCCGATACCCGGCATCACCCTGGTTGAAAAGGAAAATCCCTCAAACGGCACCATCAGCGACATGAACGGTCGCTTTTCGCTGAACATTCCCGCCGGGTCTACACTTATTGTGAGAGCCATTGGCTATAAAAATCAGGAAATCGTGATCAGCGACACCCAAGAGATCCTCAACATCGTGCTGGAAGAAGACAACATGGTTCTCGACGACGTAGTGGTGACGGCTTTGGGGATCAAAAGAGAACGCAAAGCCCTGGGCTATGGTCTGGAGGAAGTCGCAGGGGAAGCCCTGACCAAGGCAGGAGAGTCAAACGTCATCAACTCCATGGCCGGACGCGTGGCCGGTTTGGTGGTGAGCCAGACAGCTGGCGGCCCTTCCGGTTCGACCCGTGTGATTCTGCGGGGTAGTACTGAGATGACCGGCAACAACCAACCGCTGTATGTGATTGACGGTGTGCCCTTGGACAATACCAATTACGGCAGCGCAGGAACCAACGGAGGCTACGATTTGGGGGATGGCGTTTCGAGCATCAACCCCGACGACATCGAAAATATGTCAGTGCTCAAAGGCCCTGCTGCATCGGCACTTTACGGTAGTCGTGCCAGCCATGGTGTCATCCTCATCACCACAAAAAAAGCCAGTGGCAAGGAGCAATTCAGCGTGGAGTACAATGGAACGCTGACCTTTGACACTCAGTTGGCCAAATGGGACGACATCCAGCAGACATACGGAATGGGCAGCTCAGGCACTTATAGCATTGATGCGGTATCCAACACCAACAAAAGCTGGGGGCCGAGAGCCGACGGTGGCAACATGCTTCGTTACTACGATGGTGTTGAGCGTCCCTACCTCATTGTCCCTGACAATACATCAAGTTTTTTCCGTACCGGTCATACGGCTACCAACTCAGCCATTGTCAATGCCAAAAGCGGCAACACAGGCGTGCGATTCACCCTGACCGACATGCGCAACAACGACATTGTGCCGGAGACATTTATGAGCCGCGATGTATTTAACCTGCGTACCAACACCACTTTGGGCAAGGTCGATTTGGACTTTAGCGCCAACTACACCTTTGAAGATGTTAAAAACCGTCCGGCATTGGGCGACAGCAAATCAAACATCGGCAAAAACCTGATGACCCTGGCCACCACTTACGACCAAAACTGGTTGAAAACCTACGAAGACGAAGCCGGCAACTATGCCAACTGGAACGGCATGGATCCCTACAACGTGAACCCCTACTGGGACATCTACAAAAACTACAACAAGTCGCACAAAGATCTGTTCCGTCTCAACGGCAAGGTGCTCTGGAACCTCAACGACCACCTGAAACTGCAGGGCACTGTGGGGACAGAACTCAACTGGTTTGAGTTCAACGACTTTAAAGCACCCACTACCCCCGGTTATGAGGCAGGTCGCCTGCAAAACAGTAACTACCGCAACAGCATGTACAACGTAGAAATGCTGGCACTGTACAATAACGCCTGGGGCGATTTCGACTTCAACGCAACGCTGGGTGGAAACATGTACAAGGTCGAGAATCTCACCACGGTGGTGACTGCGCAGGACATGCAAATTCGTGATGTGGTGGCACTGATGAGTTTCAACGAAAGCAGCATCAATCAATACAGCTACCGCAAACAAATCAGTTCAGCATTCGGGTCAGTCAACTTAGGTTGGCGACGCATGCTGTACATGGATGCCACACTGCGTACCGACCAGTCGTCGACCCTCCCTGCTTCCAACAACGTGTACACCTATCCCTCGCTATCGGGAAGCTTTGTGTTTTCCGAATTGCTGCAGTTGGGTAACTCCCTGCCTTACGCAAAAGTTCGTCTTTCGTGGGCTCAGGTGGGTAGCGATACCGACCCTTACCAGTTGGGGCTGGTTTACCGAAAATCAAATCTCAGCTACCCGGGTCAAACCATCGGTTTCATCGACAATAACACCATTCCCAACAAGGAATTGAAGCCCACCATCACCAACTCCTTTGAAGCGGGTTTAGAACTGAAATTCTTAAACAACCGCATGGGGCTTGACATGACCTATTACACCCAAATCAGTGAGAATCAAATCATGGGCATGGCCACGTCATGGACCTCGGGTTACAACTACCGACTGATTAACGCCGGCGAAATTGAAAACAAAGGGATTGAAATCTCCCTCAACACCCGTCCGATTCAAACAGACGACTTCTCGTGGGATGTAAACTTGAACTTTGCCCAAAACAGCAACGTCGTTAAAAAGCTGGTTGACGACATGGATATGATTGAGCTTGAAAAAGCAGCCTGGCTCGATGTGCAGGTCGCTGCCATGGTGGGCGAAAACTTCGGTTCCATTGTGGGGCCTGACTTCATGCGCAATGAAAGCGGCGATGTGCTAATTGACTCCAAAACCGGTTTGCCTCAATACGATAAGAGCAACCACGTGCTGGGCAACGCCTCGTGGGACTGGACCGGCGGTTTGGGAACCACCCTTACCTATAAAAATCTCAGCCTGTGGGCATTGTTTGATGTGAAGGTGGGAGGCGACCTCTACTCCATGTCGGCACGCGCTGCACACGAGTCGGGTAAAGACAAAGCCACCCTGGCCGGACGCGAAGAATGGTACAAATCGGAAGAAGCCCGTCAGGCAGCCGGTGTTGCCAAGGGCGACCAGTGGACTCCCACCGGCGGTTATGTTGCGCCCGGGGTCATCGACAATGGCGACGGCACCTATCGACCCAACGACATTTACATCAATCCCGAAGACTACTGGATGAGCGTGAGCCGAAATGCCCCCTCTATGTTCATCTACGACAACTCCTACATCAAGTGTCGTGAGGTTTCATTGACATACAACGTGCCTACAACCCTGTTGAGAAATAAAGTCAAAGGATTGACCGTGTCGGCTGTGGCCCGAAATCCCTTCATCGTTTGGAAGAACATTCCCAACATCGACCCGGATTCGAACTACAACAACACCACCGGAATGGGAATGGAATATGGTTCCCTACCCTCGCGAAAAAGCTATGGTTTTAATGTCAATATTAAATTCTAAGCCGCGTACGGTTTTTCAATCCTGATACAATTCATCTCATTCAAAAAAAGACATGAAGACAATAAGACATCAGACAGATAGAAAAGACTGAAGAGAGCACATCTAAATATCTTTTTTCATCTCATCATCTGTCTAAAAATCTGATGTCTTCTTCTCTTAACCAAGTGAAATGGAATTCAAATAAAAAAACGAACATGAAATTCAGACAATATTATATCACAGTTTTATTGGTGGTTTCGGCGCTATTCATCGGCGGATGCAGCGATGAATACCTGGAGAACCTGAATACCGATCCATCCAAGGCCTCTACCATCGACCCCAACGCGCAGTTAACCACCGCGCAATTGCAAACGTATGGCGACCTTGGCATGGTCGAGATTTATCGCAACTACCTGTTTGCCTTCAATCAGCACCTGATGGGAGCCTGGAATACCACCAATTATGGTGGGCGGCACACCGTCGATAACAATGAAATGGGCCGCATCTGGACAAGTTTCTATACCAATGCCATCAAAAACCTCACCGATGGCATGGTACGCACAGCCGATGCCCCTGATAAAGTGAACATCCATTCTGCCTTGCGCATCTATCGGGTTTACATGATGTCGCTCATCACCGACATTTACGGCGATGCTCCCTACAGCGAAGCCGGCATGGGCTACCTCGACAGCAAATTCAATCCCCGTTACGACACCCAGCAAGAAATCTACAACGATTTCTTTACGGAACTGACGGCTGCCGTTGACGCTTTCGACAGCAGCAAAGACCGCATTACCGGTGATGTGATCTTTGATGGCAATATGGACAAATGGAAAAAACTGGCCAACTCACTCCGCCTGCGTTATGCCATGCGCATCTCCGATGTGGCGCCCGAAAAAGCGCAGGAAGAGTTTCAAAACGCCCTTCAGGCCGATGGCGGCGTGATGGGTAATGCCGACGAGGATGCACTCATTCGTTACCTGTCCATCGCCTTTAGCTTTGGACAAGAAGCCTACGCTGACTTCCGCGGTAATGCCCTCTCGCAAATCCTCTTTGGCAACGACCCGGCAAACAACCCCAGCTACCTGTGTGCCACCTTTTTCAACCAAATGCACAGCACCGGCGATCCCCGTACTTTCCGAATTGCACGTTGCTACTACGATGGCCTCATGAGTGCCACCAGTCCCGACAACCGCATCGACCTCACGCAGGAGATGATCGACAAAGGCATCGCCTTTCAACCCCGCGATCCGGGCGCCTACTCATGGGAGCCCTGGCCTGCAGGATATGAAAGCGACATTTTGAAAAAGCTGGCCGAAAGCAACCCCGCCATCAATCCGGCTGTTGCCCGCGAAACCGAACCCAAGTTGGCCAACAACTTCCTCAAAGGTAACAACCCGGGCGTGGTCATGACATCTGCCGAAGTGAAGTTCCTGTTGGCTGAAGCTTCGATCAAGGGCTGGAATATTGGTGGCAGCACTGCTGAAGAGCTGTACCGTCAAGGTGTTCGCGCTGCCATGGATTTCTTGTCGGACAACTACGGTTGCGAAGTGGTGACCGATGCGGAATTCAACACCTACATGGCCGCCAATGGCATCGGCTACACCGATGAAAAGAAAAAAGAAGCCATCAACACCCAGGCCTGGATGCTCCATTTTACCAATCCTACCGAAGGGTGGGCCAACCTGCGCCGCTCGGGCTACCCCCGACTGAAATCGCCGGCCGAATATGGCTTTGAGCAATTCCTTACAGGTGGTTCTGAAATACCGGTACGTTTGGGCTATCCCGTTTTGGAATCGTCATACAACAAGAAAAACTACGAGGAAGCACTGAGTCGTATGGGTAGTGCCAACAGTTGGAACACTCCTGTTTGGTGGGATGTCACAAAATAATTTTCAAAAAAATAGATCGGATGAAACGAGCCATGTCTAAATCTTCGACACACAGGAGCATGATTATTGACAAGTTTCGCCTGATCATTCAATAAAACAACACCCTTAAGTCCCCCTTTGGGGGATTAGGGGCTAAATCATAAACAGATGAAAAAACTTCAATATATGCTGATGGCCGTTCTGGCTTTGAGTTTATCCTTCACGGCCTGCACCGAGAAGGATCCCTTCGAGACCATCACAACGGAAGATGAACCCCGAATTCTTGACCCCATTTTTGCCAACGGCCAAAATGGACAACTGCCCCTGATTGCCGAAATCAACCGTGATGCCAACCTCACCATGGAGCTGGTGGTGACCCCCTCTGCTTACAGCACCGTCACCTGGCTGATTGATGGTTACGAAGTGCACAAGGGCACCGCCCTCAACATGAACCTGAAGGCAGGCACCTACCTCTTTAAAGTGTTGGTCACCACCAATGCCGGCAAAAGCACTTATCGCGAAGGAAACGTAAAAGTCAATCCATTGGCCGGCGACCCCTGGGCAACCGTGAAAGGTTTTGAACGTTTCATCATGCCGGGAAACAAGGCGGTGCTTTATGGCGACAACCTCAATGTGGTGAAAAACATTGTGATGGATGGAAAAACCATCAGCGACCTCACCTACATTGAAGACGCAAAAGGCAACCATATCGAATACACCGTTCCTGCCGATTTGAGCGAAGGGGTACACCGGGTGCTCCTGGTCGATGAAGGAGGTAACGACTACGGCGCCAACACCGTGACGGTAACCCGCTCGGTACTCGTGACCGAAGGTGCCAATCGTGCCAACCCCAACTCTGAATGGCGCATTGCCGGACTCAACATGGATCAAATCGCATCGCTGACCATCGCCGGTGAAACCATCACCAACTTCACCGGACAAACAGCCACCGAATTGGTTCTTACCAGTCCCAAGCTGGAAGCCGGCACCTACACATTGACCGGAAAAACCAGTGGCAACACCGATGTGCAATTCTACACTGCCGGAAGCGTCAAAGCCGAACTCACGGTCACCATTTCGTCAGAAACCGTTTTGTTTGATGGTCACCACTACGTATCCTGGGTTTTTGCCGATGGCAACCCCAACAAAACATTCAACCTGATTGGGAAAGATGTCTTTGCCACCATCTCGGCCGGCTCTACCCTCAGCATTCACTATTCGATAAAACCGGAAGATGCTGGTCGCGAGCTGCAAACCACCTCCGGATCGTGGACCAAACTACCGGGCACCGATGCCGTTATTTTGAATGAAGATGGCGTGGTGGATGTGGTTCTCACCCAGGAAGCCCTGGATCTGATTCAGGCTCAGGACGGGTTCCTTTACGTGGGTCACGGCTACTATGTTGACAAGGTAACGTTGAAATAAAGCTGTATTTGAATTCAAACCTCCCTAAGTAAAAAAGAGGCTGCCAAGTAATGAGGCAGTCTCTTTTTTTTGTCTACGCTACCGCGTGATGGCATCGCGTGGTAAGAAACATCAGCATCAAACCATGTGCAGCGATGGTGCGGCCGCAAAAAGGATGTGGGTGTAGAACTGTTTACAAATCAGCGCTGGCAGAGGTGAAATTTTCTGCCGTGGAAATTTATTTTCCACGGCAGAAAAACTTCCTTTCCTGCCGTGGAAAAAATTTTTCCACGCGTGCCGATTTTTTTTGCAGGGCAGGAAACGATTGTATGCCCAGGTTCCTCAACCCTCCACCGATGCATCATCCTCACAATCGCCCAAACATCCTGCAATCAAATCCAAAGCTTCCTGATTTTCGGTCAACACAAACAATTTGTCTCCTTCATTGATAACAGTAGATCCATGTGGGATAACATATCGCCCATCGCGAAACACAATGGCAATGTGAACAGTCGGAGGCAATCCCAATTCGACAATCTTTTTATCAACAGCCGGAGAAGAACGATTCACAACCACTTCCGTCAGACTGGACTTAATGGAGTCGTAAAGCAACTTATCAATAGGGGTTTGCATTTTTGACTTCATCGGGAGCGTGAGGCGCAACAGTCGGGCCACCAGCGAGAGTGACGTCCCCTGAATGAGAACCGAAGTGAGTGAGATAAAAAAAACGATGTTGAAAATCATGTATGCTTTCTCCACTCCGGCAATCAGGGGGTAAGTGGCAAACACAATGGGCACTGCCCCCCGCAAACCCACCCACGAGATGAACCACCGGCTGCGCTGCCGCATTTTAAAAAAATATAAACATATCCACACACTCAGTGGGCGAGCCACCAAAATGAGAAACACCGAAATCACCAACCCAATGCCAAGCACTGGCACAATCTCGCTTGGAAACACCAAAAGCCCCAACGTGAGAAACAACACAATTTGCATAAGCCAGGCAAAACTATCAAATGACTTGATGATCTTTTTCTTATGCATCAACTCCTGATTACCCAAATAAACGGCACATAAATAAATGGCCAAAAAACCGTTCCCCCCCACAAAGTCGGTAAACGAAAACGTGAAAAACATAATGGCGATCACCAGCACAATATACAATCCCTCATAATCGAGGCGGATACGATTAATCACATACTTACCCATCCTGCCAAACAGCAATCCCAGAGCCGTCCCGACAGAGAGCTGAATGAAAAATAATGGAACAATACTCCGCAAACCGGTTTCGGGGGTTAACACCAACCCGGTGAAAACAATGGTGAGCACATAAGCCATGGGGTCATTACTGCCACTCTCCAGCTCGAGGATGGGACGCAGGTTTCGTTTCAGAGCCAAACTCTTGGATCGAAGAATGGAAAACACCGCCGCCGAGTCGGTTGACGACACAATGGATCCCAACAACAATCCCTCGTAAATGGTAAAATCGGTCACCGCCCATACAAATGTGCCCACAGCACCGGCAGTCAACAAAACCCCCAGGGTTGATAAAACCACACCTTGCCACAGCACCGGCTGCACCACCTTCCAGTTGGTATCAAAACCTCCCGAAAACAAAATAAAATTAAGCGAGATTATGCCAATGAACTGAGCAATTTTGGGATTGTTAAAATGAATGCCGCCCAAGCCTTCCGAACCTGCCAGCATGCCTATGACCAAAAAGAAAATCAACACCGGCACCCCCGACTTATACGACGTTTTTCCGGCTATCAGCGATATAAACAGCAATATAGAGCCAATTAACAAACTGTTTTCTGTTGTCAGATTCATCCGTAATATCTTCAGGTTATTGTTGATCCATCATCAACCTTCACAAAACTAGGAAAAAAACGAACACGTGTCTCTATTTCCAGGATGAGGGTATAAATCGAACCATGAAATTATGCTTTCATCACATCTGATTAATTCCTAATTTTGAGCCTTAAAATTTTAATGCAACCCACCAAAATGGCAAACACAATGAACGATTATAAAGTCAGCGATATGTCTCTGGCCGAGTTTGGCCGCAAAGAAATTGAACTGGCCGAAAAAGAGATGCCCGGCCTGATGGCCTTGCGCGAAAAATATGGGAAGACGCAACCCCTGAAAGGGGCACGCATCATGGGCTCCCTGCACATGACGGTTCAAACCGCCGTGCTTATCGAAACCCTGGTGGCTTTGGGCGCTCAGGTACGCTGGTGCAGCTGTAACATCTATTCCACACAAGACCATGCGGCCGCGGCCATTGCCAAAGCCGGCATTCCGGTATTTGCCTGGAAAGGTGAAACCCTCCAAGAATATTGGTGGTGTACCGAGCGAGCCCTCGATTTTGGCAACGGACAAGGCCCCGACCAAATTGTTGACGATGGCGGCGATGCCACCATGATGGTGTTATTGGGTCGTCAGGCCGAAATGGATGCATCCATCCTCAACAAAGACTATAGCAACGAAGGTGAGGACTACGCTGAACTGATGAAGTGCCTCAAAAATGAGTATGCCAAAAACAGCAACCGCTGGACCAAAGTCGCAGCCGGCATCAAAGGGGTGAGCGAAGAAACCACCACCGGCGTGCACCGTTTGTACCAGATGATGGAAAAAGGTGAATTGTTGTTCCCGGCCATCAACGTCAACGACTCGGTGACCAAATCAAAATTCGATAACCTGTACGGCTGTCGCGAAAGCCTGGCCGACGGCATCAAACGCGGTACCGATGTGATGGTAGCCGGTAAAGTGGTTTTAGTTTGTGGTTATGGCGATGTGGGCAAAGGTTGCGCCCAAAGCATGCGCGGGTTTGGTGCCCGTGTGCTGGTGACCGAAATCGACCCCATTTGCGCCCTGCAGGCGGCCATGGAAGGTTACGAGGTCACCACCGTTGAAGATGCCCTTCCCGAAGCCAACATCTATGTCACCACCACCGGAAACAAAGATGTGATTCGCATTGAACACATGGAGAAAATGAAGGATCAGGCAATCGTTTGCAACATCGGTCATTTCGACAACGAAATACAGGTGTCGAAACTTGAGAAATACCCGGGCATTGTTGAAATGAACATCAAACCACAGGTCGATAAATTTACCTTCCCCCAAGGACACAGCATCATCTTACTGTCACGCGGTCGTTTGGTGAACCTGGGCAATGCCACCGGCCACCCCAGTTTTGTGATGAGCAACTCGTTCACCAACCAAATACTGGCACAAATTGAATTGTGGACCAAGAAATACGAAGTGGGTGTTTACACCCTCCCCAAATCGCTTGACGAAGAAGTGGCTCGACTGCACCTTTCACAATTGGGTGTCAAACTCACGCAGCTCACCGATGAACAGGCCGCTTATTTGGGTATTCCCATTAGTGGTCCCTACAAACCCGATCACTATCGGTATTAATGACCATACATACATCCTCATGACAAACGTCCATCGGCACCCGCCGGTGGACGTTTTTTTATTGCTTTGTTAAAGGCCATTCCTTAAATTGCATGAAACGTCAGCCAATATCCATCACCCCACACCCTCCCACACATGAAACGCCTCTTGATTTCACTGATGATAAGCTTGTTGATCAGCATCCCAACAGAGGGAGCCGATTACATCATCAAAGGTTATTATCAGGGTGAAAGCATTTTTGTCAAAAACCCATTCGCCGCCACCGGCGTGGGCTTTTGCGTTTACGAAGTATTGGTCAACGGGCTCACCACCACCGACGAAATCAACTCAAGTGCCTTTGAAATCAACCTCACCCGATTGGGGCTGTCGATAGGTGATGACATCACCGTGACCATTCGCTACAAATCGGATTGTAAACCCATGGTGGTCAACCCCCAGGCACTCATTGCCCGGGCATCGTTTAACGTCAAAACCATGCGACTAAACGGCAACAGGTTGGAATGGTTCACCACCAATGAACGAGGCAAATTGCCCTATTATATCGAACAGTTCATGTGGAACAAATGGGTTCGGATTGGCGAGGTGATGGGCATGGGAACCCCTCAAAGCCACAGTTACGCCACTGAAGTCCGATTCCATTCGGGACTCAATCGCTTTCGTCTTCGCCAAACCGATGAGGCAGGAACCATTCGCTATTCTCAGGAACTTAGTTTTTTCTCCGATGTTAAAAAAGTCACCTTCACACCCGATCGGGTAGATGATGTCATCAACTTTTCGTCATCAACGCTTTATGAAATTTACGATGCATACGGCAACATCGTGTTTAAGGGATACGGAACCACCGTGCGCGTAGGCGGTCTCAAAAAAGGAAACTACTACCTCAACTACGACAATCAAATGGGACAATTTGTAAAAAAATAGGTCTCCCGGCTTTTATAAATCAGCAAAAGCGACAATTGAGCTTACAATTTCCATCCACTCATGACAAAAAAGAAGCCGAAACCAAAGCGTTACGGCTTTTTTTATGTCTGTTTTTCCCACGCATCCAAACAAATGACTATTTTTACAAGCTCAAAAAATAACAGCCTCCATGGCTGTAATCACAGAGAACCATCATCATCACCATAAAATTTAAAAATATGCGACGGACAAAAGTGTCGGACGTGCTGAAGTCTGACGAGATAGGGAAAGAGATAGTAGTAAAAGGCTGGGTACGCACCCGCCGTGGCAGCAAACAAGTCAATTTTATCGCGCTGAATGATGGCTCAACCATTCACAACCTTCAAATCGTGGCCGATGTTGAGAAGTTTGGCGACGAACTGCTTAAAAGGCTCACCACCGGTTCAGCCATCTCGGTAACCGGCGAAATCATTGCCTCGCAAGGCAGTGGCCAAAAAGTTGAAGTCGTTGCCAAAGCCATTGAGGTGATTGGCGATTGCGATGCCAACGAATATCCCCTGCAACCCAAAAAACATTCGCTGGAATTTTTACGCGAAATCGGTCACTTGCGCTTTCGCACCAACACCTTTAGCGCCATCGCCCGCGTTCGTCACGCCATGATTTTTGCCGTTCATAACTTCTTCACTTCAAAAGGATTTGTGAACGTTCACACGCCCATCATCACCGCATCCGACTGCGAAGGCGCCGGCGAAATGTTTCAGGTGACCACCATGAACCTCAACAACCTGCCCCGCACCGAGGAGGGCAAAATTGATTTTAGCCAGGACTTTTTCGGCAAAGCCACCAACCTCACCGTTTCGGGTCAGCTCGAAGGTGAATTGGCGGCCATGGGCATGGGCGAGATCTACACGTTTGGCCCCACCTTTAGAGCCGAAAACTCTAACACGTCGCGTCACCTGGCCGAGTTTTGGATGATTGAACCCGAAATGGCCTTTTACGAACTGGACGACAACATGGATTTGGCCGAGGAATTCCTGAAATACCTCATCAAATACGCCCTCGACCATTGCATGGACGACCTTCAATTCCTGAGCCAACGCCTTCAGGAAGAGGAAAAAGGCAAAAAAGAAGAAGACCGCAGCATGGAACTGATTGAAAAGTTGCGTTTTGTGCTCGAGAACGACTTTATTCGTCTGACATACAGCGAAGCCGTAAATATTTTGAAGGATTCGAAACCCAACAAAAAAGGGCAATTCAAATATCCCATCAATGGATACGGCTCAGACCTTCAAAGCGAACACGAGCGTTTTCTGGTTGAAAAACACTTTAAAAAGCCGGTGATTCTGACCGATTACCCCAAAGAAATCAAGGCTTTTTACATGAAAATGAACCCCGACAACAGTACCGTTCGTGCCATGGACGTATTGTTCCCGCAAATTGGCGAAATCATTGGGGGTTCACAGCGTGAAGAAAACTACGACAAATTAGTGAACCGCATGAAAGAGATGCACATCCCTGCCGAGGAAATGTGGTGGTATCTCGACACCCGCCGATTTGGTTCGGTTCCCCATAGTGGTTTTGGCCTGGGCTTTGAACGCCTCATGCTGTTTGTGACCGGAATGGGTAACATCCGTGATGTGATTCCCTTCCCGAGAACGCCTAAAAATGCCGAGTTTTAAAACACTGCATTCATCCATCTTATTCAAAACACCAATTCACTTTGTGGCTTGGTGTTTTTTTCGTTCCCCACGTCAACTCGCTAATCGCCAAGCAACTATGTTAAAACACACATTCGCCACATTCCTGATGTTGCTATCAGGCATCATCCTGCATGCACAAGATATACAATACATTGATGAGTCTTCGGTGGAAGAAAACATTTCATCAGGAGGTCAGTTGTATGTGATTAATCCCGAAGAACAATACATATATTTCAAGCCGCAGCCCTTGTCGTTTATTGGGAATTCATTTAAGGATATTTACCTGGCTGCGGGCGAAGCGGTGAAAAAGGAAAACCTGTGGGGTATGGGAGCCATCGCGGCCTCTACAGCCATCCTGATTGTGTACGACGAAGAAATTACCGCAGCAGCCAAGCAGTTTGGGCGCTTTATTAATCTGGAGGCGACCAACAATGCTAAAAACATCTCGCCCATTGAAGGGGTCTCTTTCTTTGTCCCCACCGACCTGGCATCAAGCTTATATTACATTGGTGACGGCATCACCGAACTGAGCGTCAATCTGGGATTTTACATCTACGGCTGGTGCACCAAGGACGCCCGTGCCCTGCGAACCGCCACCCAGCTCACCGAAGGAATGATTGCCGTAGGTACCAGCGTGCAGGTGCTCAAGCATCTTACCGGCCGAAGCACCGCGATGATGAACAACGATAAAGATTTATGGCGACCATTCCCGTCACTGCAAGCTTACCATAGTTCCGTGCCCGCCTATGATGCTTTCCCATCGGGTCATTTGGCCACTGCCATGATGACCACCACGGTGATTGCCATGAACTACCCCGAGTACAAATTCGTTAAACCGCTATGCTACACTCTCATGGGTTTGTGCGGGTATCAAATGCTTAACAACGGTGTTCACTGGGCCGGCGATTATCCTCTGGCATTGGCCATGGGCTATACCATGGGAAAGATTGCCGTGAATCGGGGCCGTTATAAAGTACAAAGACCCATGATGATGCAAAACAGAATACAGCCCAAATTCGATTTGGTACCAACAGTTCTCGATGGCTATGCCTCAGGACTCACACTGTCGGTCGTATTTTGAAATTTCAGTCGGTTCATAACATCAATCCTTGCCCCCGGTTCAAGAGAAATAGAATTTGAAATTTCATCAGAATATTGTAAGTTTGAAAAATTGAACAGCGAACCATGCAATTCACTCCCAACAAATCAACGCAATTCACCGGCAACCATTCAGAAATGAAGTGTTGTGCTTTGCTGCGTTCGTATGTCTTGCCATGTCGCCCACCTACTTGCTAAAAAAACATCCCATCAATTTTATAAAACATTGAAAGACCGGGACTCCGGTCTTTTTTTTTGTACAAGATAAATACATACGATTATGAAACAACTCATCATTAATCAGACAGATGCCCATCGCATCATGGATCGCATCCGCAACGCCAAGTCACAATCGTCAGCGACAGTCAATACGGCCAAACTGATGGCCGAAATCAACAAAGGCAAGCAAGTACCGCCCGAGAAAGTACCGGCGACGGTGGTGACCATGCACAGCAAGGTACGTGTCAGATATCTCGACACAAACCAAACCGTCGACATGGAACTGGTTTACCCCGAGGAAGCCGACATCAAGAATCATCGGATATCAATATTTGCCCCCATGGCCACGGCACTGCTTGGTTTCAGCGAAGGCGACGAAATAGAATGGACGGTACCGGCCGGCACCAAGCGCATGATCATTGAAAAGATTCTTTATCAACCCGAATCGAATGGTGATTACAACTCGTAATTCTATGTCGTTTAGTGAAGAGAAAAAGATATCAGACAAAGACAGATGATGAGATGAAAAATAGATGTTTAGATCCGTTCTCTTCGTCTCTTTTGTCTAATCTATCTGTCTTTTTATTGTCTCTTTTGTAAATCGCACTAACTTAACGACTTTGACTTGTAATTGTTCACGATAAGTTAAGCAACGGGGTTATTAGAAGTAATTACCCCGTTGCCTATTTTACACCATCTTGAAAGTGAAGTTAATTGGTGATTACGGCGCATCTGTTTTGAAGCATCTGCATTGATCATTAAAAACCGATGAGAATTTTACCCGGTTCACCTCATACCCCCTAAAAGCCCTGTGCCTCCGTACCTCTGTGTTTTCTGTAAACTCTTGGATGAAAATCTTTCTGCAAATCATCATTTTACTAAATTTGCAGCACAAAATCACAGAATCATGATCGACAAAATAAAAGGCCTCGTTGAGGAGATCAACCATATTTCCGCCTCATCGGCCGATGAAGCCGAACAGCTTCGCATCAAATATTTGAGTAAAAAGGGAATCATCACGGCTCTGTTCGACGACTTTAAACAGGTGGACAACAGCCAGAAACGCGAAGTGGGCAAAACACTTAACGAATTAAAAACGTTGGCAACAGATCGCATCAACGCGTTAAAAGAACAATTTGCCAACCAAAGCGCCGACACGGGTAAATACGACTTAACAGCGCCCGGGGCATCGTTCCCCATTGGTGGCCGCCACCCGCTCTCGATTGTGAAGAACGAAATTGTGGAAATTTTTGCCCGCCTGGGATTCACCGTCTCCGAAGGACCGGAAATTGAAGATGACTGGCACGTATTCACAGCGTTGAATTTTCCGCTGGAGCACCCCGCCCGCGATATGCAGGACACATTTTTTATTGCCAAAGACCCCGATATTTTATTGCGCACGCACACCTCATCGGTACAAATCAGGGTGATGGAAAACTCACAACCACCGCTGAGAGCCATTTTCCCCGGCAGGGTATTTCGCAACGAAGCCATCTCGGCTCGTGCCCACTGCATCTTTCATCAGGTAGAAGGATTATATATTGATGAAAATGTGTCGTTTGCCGACTTGAAACAAACACTGTTGTTCTTTGCCAAAGAGATGTTTGGCGCCGACACGCGCATCCGCCTACGCCCATCGTTTTTCCCGTTTACCGAGCCATCGGCCGAAATGGACATTTCGTGCTCACTTTGCGGGGGTAAGGGCTGTAACGTGTGTAAACACACAGGCTGGGTTGAAATTTTAGGATGCGGCATGGTTGACCCCAACGTTTTGGACAACTGCAACATCGACAGTAAAAAATATACAGGTTTTGCCTTTGGAATGGGCATTGAGCGCATTACGATGCTTAAATATCAAATTAAAGACATCCGTCTCTTCTTTGAAAACGATGTCCGCTTTTTGGAACAGTTCAAAGCAGCTTATTAAGCCAGGCAAACCCACCAATAATTTAAGAGGCGCTCATCGGGGCGCCTCTTGATGTTTTACACCACCCGAATTTCGTAAGTCAGAGGAATTGCCTTTTTGTACAAAGCGGCCACACCACAATATTTATCTTCGGACATGGAGACAGCTTTCTCTAATTTTTCGAGGGGTAAATCCTTACCCTTAAACTGATACACCAAATGGATGGAGCGATAGTGCCGGGGATGTTCGTCGGTAAGCTCCCCTTCGATAAACATCTGAAAGTCTTCCACTTCGACCCTCATTTTTTTGAGCAGCGACACCACATCCATACCGGTGCATCCGCCAAGCGCCACTAATTGCAGGGGCTTGGGAGTCACTCCTTTTCCCTCTCCTCCGGCTTCAGGCGACGCATCAATGATCAGTTTATGACCGGCCACTTCGGTTTCAAAAGCCATATTACCGGTCCATTTAACGTTGACGGTTGTTTTCATGTGTTTATAATAGTATTAAGACGTAAGTATCAAGACGCAAGACGATGAGGGTTTAAAATCATAGGCTACGCCGATCTTTGATTTTCATGCATGTCGCTTGGTAATTTAGTGATTGGTTCTTGTGTTCATAAAATAGCCCCTAATCAATCAAAGAGAGGAACGCATGAGGTCGTGTCAAATATTTATAAAACAATAGAGTACATTCTCGCTTTTGTACTTTTGTACCCAATTATACAACAATAAAAGCGGGGTGATGTTCACAACAGGATAGTCCAAAGGGGTTATTGACAATGATAATCAGGAAGAATAATTTTATTCGATTCCTTCCATCATTCATATCATGAAGCAAATCATTATCACCACGTGGCTCATCGTAACAACTGCAAACATAGTGACGGGACAACCAATGGTTCAGCACAATGCAGTATCACTGGGGCTGGCCGAATGCGATGCCACCCTAAGCAATGCTTTTTCCATATTCGGATCGCCGGCCGGACTGGCCGAAGTGCCACGCAGCAACGTGGCAGCCATGGGGACCAGAAGGTTTAACATCAAAGAATTGACGATGGCCTCATTGGCCGCCAATTGGCGCACCCAACATGGAACGGTGAGCGTTGGGTTGAGCCAAACCGGGTTTGCAACCTGGCAGTCATCACTCTATGCCGCAAGCTTTGCGCGTCGGTTCGGAAGGGTTTCGGCGGGTTTCCAAATTAACTATTGGCATGAGTATCAAGCACAAGTTGGTAGCTTTTCAAACATTACCTCACAGGCTGCCATCATCTACCATCCATCCAACGACCTAAGCATTGGGGTCAACCTGATTAACCCGGAACAAAGCACGATTGACTATGGCATATATACAATGCCACTCCCATCGGTCATGACCATTGGCGCAGCGTGGAAGCCGGTGAAGGGTAGCAAAATTTTTCTGGAAGCCGACCAACCCGTGGAAGGAGATATGCAAATCGCAACCGCCATTGAGGGACAAATACATGCAAAGCTGGCATTGCGAGGCGGCTATTCACTCACACGCGACCAAATGAGTGCCGGGCTTGGCATCATGCTAAAGCCCCTGAAGGTCGATTTGGGTCTGCAAAACAACATGACATTAGGTTGGATCACAAGCTTTGCCATCACCTATGACATTTAACAAAGCGATTTTCAGATATTTTTGGTTCTCGGTGAGCATCATCACGAGCACCCAAATTATACATGGACAGACACCAGCTGCAGACAGTCGAGTGAGTGAGTGGCTGGAAACACTGGCAGAGCAAGGCATTGAAACGGAATCGAGCCCTGAATCAGAAACGCTGCTACAGTACCTGACGACGCCGATGAATCTCAACACGGCTTCGAAAACCGACCTTGAAGGGTTCTATTTTTTAAGTGACAAACAAATCGAAAACCTCTTGTTTCACATTCATGAAAATGGCGCCATGCTTAGCCTGTATGAACTACAGGCAGTTGAAGGGATGGACGAGCGAACCATTCAACTATTAAAATCCTTTGTAACAGTACTCCCCCCCACCGACCAAGCCGTGCAAACAAAAGGTGAAACGTACCTGAGATGCCAATCAGTATTAGAACAACCCAAGGGTTATAGCACAGGGGCGTACCAAGGCACACCACAAAAATGGCTGGGGAAAACAAAAATTTCACATGGTCAGTTGCAAACCGGATTGGCATTTGAAAAAGATGCCGGCGAACCGGCCTTCAACAAAGGCATTGCCATAACCGATCATGTGGCAGGATTTATCAGATATGAAGGAAAGACGATTCTCCGACAAGCCATCGTGGGCTGCTATCGGTTGTCGATGGGGCAAGGCATTGCCATGGGCACATCGATGTCAACTGCCTTTACCTCCGATCCGTTAACAATCCGGCGACGAGGACAAGCACTAACAGGATACGCATCGGGAGATGAAATCAATTATCTGCAAGGGATGGCGGCACAACTAAATCCATGTCACCATTTGATTTTAATTCCGTTTGTGAGCCATAAAACCATTGACGGCAACCCGGGTGAAGTCTCCAACACCATTACCGGGTTATCAAAAACGGGCTATCACCGCACGCAAACGGAACTCGACCGCCGAAAAAACACCAATGAATGGCTGGGAGGTATGTCAATACAATATCGGCACGAACAATGGCGCTTCGAAACGGGAGGCTATCACTACCAATTGAGCCACACCATTGCGCCTTCCAACATTCTTTATCAGCAAAATCGGTTCTCGGGCGATGCCATGCAGAATTATTGGGCAGCCTATCAAGCCATCTGGGGGAAAGCCATGCTGTTTGGTGAATGGAGCTTAAACAATACCTTACAAACAGGCCAAAGCCATGGTATTACATGGGATATCGACAACAAACTGGGACTGTCTGTAAGGGCACAACACTTTGACAACCGCTACCACTCACCCTATGGCAATGCAGGCAACCGGTATTCGGAGCCGGCGGGGGAAAGTAACGCAACAATTGGAGTACGAACCATGCCGCATCGCCACATCACTATCGAAGGCTGGCACATGCTTTATAAAAGCACCGTGCCCCGTTACCAAATCAGCACACCTTCGCATGGGTTACAAACCACACTCCGACAGACCTGGCAATGCAACCGGGATTTTCAAATTTTACTACAGTTTAAAAACCGAAGCAACGACAAGGACAGCAACGGGACACATCCGGCAGATGCCCCCGTAACACGAGAAAGACAACAGAGCTATCGCATTCAGCTAAATTATCAAACAGGACAAAACTGGCGGCTCAGTACTCGCATTGAATACTGCCACTACCATCATCAAACGACTTCCGAAGGGTTGTTATTATACCAGGAGATTCAATGGCGACACCCAAACAACTTATGCCAAGTCACCCTACGCTATGCACAATTCAACACCGACGACTATTACAGCCGCATCTACACTTACGAACCGGATGTGTTGTATGGATTTTCCATCCCAGCATTTTCGGGGAAAGGAAGTCGCGTGGTGCTCAACACCCGATTTAGTCCGCACAAAAACTGGGATTTATATTTTCGGGTGAGCCGCCTCACCGATGCTGACAACACCATCATTGGATCGGGTCACGATGAAATTGGTCATCCATACAAACACGAGGTAAAATTTCAACTCCGGCATACCTTTTCACGAAAAAACAAGGCAAACAATACCCTGAAAATGTGACCATCCCACCTTATCAACACACAACGGTTCATAACCTGTTGAAAACCATTTGCCCGTCCGGCCTGTTTATTGGAAACCATTTACCTATTTTTGAAAACTCAAAAAACGGTGGAAAAGAAACGACCGAACAAAACGCATCACCTTGTCCTGCTGGGCAATACTGATTCATTTAACGCTTCGGTTCACTATTCTCTCCGTGAATAACGTTGCAAACACATGGAACTTACCCCCTTTGTCCACCTACATGTCCATTCGCAGTACTCCATTCTCGACGGAGCCGCCAGCATCAAAGCACTGGTAAGCAAAGCCAAAGCAGAAGGCATGCCGGCCATTGCTCTCACCGACCACGGTAACATGTTCGGCATCAAAGAGTTTTGGGACACCTGCAAGAAAAATGACATCAAACCCATCTTGGGATGTGAAACCTATGTGGCCGCAAGGGGAATCAAATTTCGCGATGACAAGGAAGATCGTTCAGGCGATCACCTTATTCTGTTGGCCAAAAACTTAACAGGCTACAAAAACCTGCTGAAAATGGTTTCGCTGGCCAATACCGAGGGCATGTATTACAAGCCCCGTGTTGACAAAGAGATTCTTGAAGCCCACCACGAAGGCATCATTGCTTGTTCGGCTTGCCTGGGGGGCGAAGTCCCGCAACGCATCATGGAAAACAATCTGGATGCTGCCCGGGAAACCATCCAGTGGTTCAAGCGCGTGTTTGGCGATGATTATTATTTGGAGATGCAGCTGCACCCCAACAATGATCCCCGCTTACGCGCCGAGATTTACGAAAACCAGAAGATGGTGAACGAAGCCATCCTTAACCTGGCCAAAGAGCTGAAAGTAAAGGTCATTGCCACCAACGACGTTCATTTTGTGAACGCCGAAGATGCCGATGCCCACGACTTGCTGATTTGTCTCAACACCGGCAAAGACTTGGACGATCCTACACGAATGCGCTACACAAAGCAGGAATGGTTCAAAACCACCGAAGAGATGAATCAACTCTTTGATGGTCACCCATCTGCTCTTCAAAATACCATCGAGATAGCCGAAAAGGTTGAAATGTTCAACCTCAATTCCGATCCCATCATGCCCGACTTTCCATTGCCTGAAGGATTTGAATCGGAAGCCGACTACCTGCGCCATCTCACTTACGAAGGCGCTTACAAACGCTATGGAAATCCTCTGCCCGACGATGTCAAAGAACGTGTCGATTTTGAGCTGGACACTATCATTAAGATGGGTTTCCCGGGATACTTCCTCATTGTGCAGGACTTTATTAATGAAGCCCGAAAAATGGGCGTTCTCGTCGGACCGGGACGGGGATCGGCCGCGGGTGCGGTGGTGTCGTATTGCACCGGCATCACCAACGTGGATCCCATGAAATACCACCTGCTGTTTGAACGCTTCCTCAACCCCGATCGTATCTCCATGCCCGATGTGGACATCGACTTTGATGATGACGGACGTCAATTGGTGCTCGATTACGTGACCGAAAAATATGGTCACGACAAAGTGGCGCACATCTGCACCTTTGGAACCATGGCAGCCAAATTGGCCATTCGCGACGTGGCACGTGTATTGAAATTACCCCTTCAGGAAGCCGATCGCCTGGCCAAAATGGTTCCCGACACGCCAAAGATTTCGCTAAAGAAAGCCTTTGCTGAAGTTCCCGAACTCGAAAAAGAAAAAAGCTCACCCGACCCTCTGGTAGCCAAAACACTCAAATTTGCCGAAACGCTGGAAGGATCTGTTCGTCAAACAGGCGTGCATGCCTGTGGCATTCTTATCGGTCGTGATCCACTGGATCACCACATCCCCGTGATGCCCACCAAAGATGAGAACCTGCTCACCACCCAGTACGACGGACGCTTTGTTGAAGCCATCGGCCTGTTGAAGATGGACTTTTTGGGGCTCAAAACCCTGTCGATCATCAAAGAAACCCTCGAAAACATCAAACTCTCAAAAGGCATTGACGTCGACATGGATGCACTGCCCGAGAACGACCCGTTGACCTTTGAACTCTTTAGCCGGGGTGAAACCACTGCCATCTTCCAGTTTGAATCACCGGGAATGAAAAAGCACATGAAGGCGCTGCAGCCCAACCGCTTTGAGGACTTGGTGGCCATGAACGCCCTCTACCGCCCGGGACCTATGGAATACATCCCCTCGTTTATTGCACGTAAACACGGACGCGAGGAAATCACCTACGACCATCCCATGATGGAACCCTACCTGAACGACACATACGGGATTACCGTGTACCAAGAGCAGGTAATGTTACAGAGTCGGGCATTGGGCAACTTTACCCGCGGAGATTCCGACACCCTGCGAAAAGCCATGGGTAAAAAGCAGATTGAGGTCATGAACAAGCTTAAAGACAAGTTCATGGAAGGGTGCCTCAACAACCCAAAATTTATGGAGGGGTGCAACGGCGACAAGAAAAAAGCCGCCACTCTGGTTGATAAAATATGGAAAGACTGGGAAGCGTTTGCCAGTTACGCTTTTAACAAATCGCACTCGGTTTGCTACGCCTACATTGCCTACCAAACAGGATTCCTGAAAGCCCATCATCCGGCCGAATTTATGGCCGGAGTATTGAGTTCGAACCTGAGTGACATCACCAAAATCACCAACTTCATGGAAGAATGCAAAGCCATGGGGATGAATGTTTTGGGACCTGATGTCAATGAGAGTTACAAAAAATTTACAGTCAACAAAGAAGGAGCACTCCGCTTTGGAATGGCCGGCATTAAAGGAGTGGGTGAAGCGGCCGTGGAGGAAATCATCAACGAACGAAAAAAGAATGGCCCCTACTCCGACATCTTCAACTTTGTGGAGAGAGTAAACCTCACCACAGTCAACAAGAAAAACATCGAAGCCCTGGCAGCAGCCGGAGGATTCGACAACCTGGGCAATTACCACCGGGCGCAGTTTTTCGCCGCTGCCGGCAATGATGGAGTCTCCTTTATTGAGCATCTGATTCGATACGGAAACCGTTATCAGACAGACAAATCTTCAAACCAAAACTCATTGTTCGGAGCCTTAAGCGGTGCAACCATCGAAATCAAGAAACCGGACTTGCCCAAATGCGAGGAATTCTCGACCCTCGAGAAACTCAACAAAGAAAAAGACCTCATCGGGATTTATCTCTCGGCACACCCACTGGATGACTACAGACTGGAACTCACCTATTTTTGCAACACCAGGGTGAAGGAATTGGAAGACATTACCATTCTCAATAAACGCGAAATCACCATTGGCGGGATGATCACAGCCCGTCGTCGTGGCACATCCAAAAAGGGAAACGAATATGCCATGTTCACCCTCGAAGATTATTCCGGTTCCTTCGAATTTCCATTGTTTGGAGATGATATGAATAAATTTTTCAGCACAGTTGAAAACAATCGCTTCATCATGATTCGAGGGGTGGTGGGAACCAAAAGATTCAATCAGAACGAAAAAGAATTTCGGATCAATCAAATATGCACATTGGCCGAAGCACGGCAGAAGAAGATTGACAGTGTCACATTATCAATCCCCTTGCCATCGCTAACCCCCGGGCTGGTCACCGAGCTGGCCGACATCACCGGCAGCGACGAAGGTGATGTGTTATTAAAGTTTAATATTTACGATCCGACGAACAATCATCAGGTAAAGTTGTTTTCAAGGTCAAAGCGAATCACATTGACCAACGACCTGGTGAAGTATTTTGAGGAAACGCCGGACATTGCCTTTAGTATTGACAACTAACTACTTCGCAATAAATTCAGCCATTATATGTTTGGCGAAGCAAAAGAAAATGATAACTTTGACACTTATCCGTTCGACCAAAACGCCTTGACCATGAATACAAGCATCACTGAACAAACCATTGAAAGCTACTTCAATCTCATTCGCAACTGGGATGCAACGTCCAAAAGGTTGCTGATGGATCGCATTTCATCTTCCATCCAGTCGGGAGGATTTTCAAAAAAAGAACAACAGACCCTGCTGAATGACCTTTCAGCCGGAACACAGTTGGAACTTTTGATAGATGAAACCCGAAGAAATTAACCGGCTAATAAATATTTAAAGTATAATTATTAAAATATTAAGCTATGGCTTTAGAATTTACCGACAGCAACTTTGACGAAGTTGTATTGAAATCCGACAAACCCGTATTGGTTGATTTTTGGGCAGAATGGTGCGGTCCCTGCCGCATGGTGGCACCCATTGTTGCCGATTTGGCCAACGAATACGAAGGACGCGCCGTGATTGGCAAAATGGACGTGGATAACAACCCGCAAACAGCCGCCAAATTTGGCATTCGCAACATTCCCACCATCCTGTTCTTCAAAAATGGAGAGATTGTTGACAAGCAAGTTGGGGCAGTACCCAAAACCATTTTGGCATCGAAACTGGATGCCATTATCTAATTTTCATCGCAAAACAATATCTTTAAGCCGGTTTTATACCGGCTTTTTTTTTTACCAAAAGCCTTATAATGATAACCATCGACCCGTTAACCCGTATAAAATAATTTCACCACAGCAAACCTTAGTGTCAAAAAAACACTATATTTGCATCATTAATTAATTGTTTCGATGGCTCAATTTAATCAAACCATCTCGGTCGACTGCGTGATTTTTGGTTTCGACGGAGAACAGCTAAATGTCTTACTGGTCGATCGGACCTTAACCAAAGAGGGACAAGAAATATTTAGCGACCTGACCCTGACAGGGAACCACATTTACGAAGATGAGGAGCTGGACAATGCTGCAGCACGCATCTTGTTTGACTTAACCGGGGTCAAAGACATTTACCTGGAACAATTTGGCGTATTTGCCAGCCCCGAACGCTTAAACCATCCCAACGACCGTCAATGGTTACTGGCCAATGGGCGTAACCCTGACAGTCGCATTGTTTCGGTAGCTTACTTTTCGCTGATAGCAACCAAAGAGATTACCCTGGAATGGAAAGGACGGAACGTAAAATGGTATCCCGTTAACAGCGTGGGCACACTAGCATTTGACCACAACCAAATACTTAGTAAAGCCCTTGCAGCATTGCGCAACAAACTCCGTTCGGCACCCATCGGTTTTGCCCTGCTGCCCGAGAAATTTACGTTAAGCCAACTCCAAAAGATTTACGAAATCATTTTGGGAACCGAGTTGGACAAGCGAAACTTCCGCAAGAAAATTGCACGAATGAAATACCTGATTCCGCTTAACGAGAAACAGAAAGGTGTGGCTCACAAACCCGCACAACTGTATGTGTTTGACCGGGATATTTACGAAAAGAGTAAAACCGAGATGTTTGATTTTTCAATCTAAACAGCTCCCCAAAAAAAATGCACGCTTCTGAGCGCATTTTTTTTGTCCTTTTTCCTGAGTGTGTTATATTGACACTAAATAAAATTTTGCGAGTTAACCAAAATCAGAGAAACGTGGAAAAAATCAAAATCAGAGAAAAAATCGGCTACGCCCTGGGTGACGGAGCTGCGAACATTGCCTGGCGGGGTGTTTCGACATTTTTATTGTTTTTTTATACCGACGTGTTTGGGATTACCGCTGCTGCTGCCGGTGTCTTGCTATTCATCGCCAGACTTAGCGATGGCGTCAGCGATGTGGCAATGGGCATCATCGGAGACAGAACCAATTCAAAATTCGGAAAGTTTCGTCCCTGGATTTTATGGACTGCCATTCCATTGGCGGTTATATTATCACTGTTGTTTACCACACCAGACCTGGGTATGACAGGAAAAATTGTTTATGCTTACATCACCTACATCCTGTTTACACTCATTTACACAGCAAACAACATTCCCTATGGTGCATTGATGGCGGTGATGACCGGCGACAACAAAGAACGCACCAGTATCGGTTCATACCGAATGGTAGGCGCCTTTGCAGGTGGAATGATTGTACAGGGAGCCTTGCTGTTTCTGGTTGCCCATTTTGGCAATGTCAACCCAAGCATCAACATTACAAAACTTGAAAATACAAAATACAATGTCGTTGTTTCGTCAAGCCAAGATGTACCCAATGCCAATATCAAAACCAAAGATGGCATTGCAAAAATCTATTGGGCAGAAGCAAAAGAAGGCACAACAAATACCCCGTCGCCCTATGTAAGTTTTACAATGAGTGCCAATGAAAAATACTCGTTTATTGTGGATGGCGAATCAGGTTTAACTACCGAAAAAATTTCACTGATAAATCAGAAAAAAGGCTACAGCAATTCTATTTACGTGCTTTCGGTGTTCCTGGCAATCTTCATGATTATCACCTTCATGAGCACCAAGGAACGAGTTTACCCACCCAAAGCACAAAAATCCAATCTAATACAAGATTTAAAAGACCTGTTTAGCAACAAACCGTGGTTGGTGTTATTGGTCGTGGGTTTGTTTTGGACCATTTACAATTCAATTAAGCAAGGGATGACATTGTATTACTTCACCTTGTATTTAAACAACCAACTACTGTCAGCTTCATACCTGGTTGCGTTGATGTTGGCATCAATAGCAGGAGCCATGGCGACTGCCCCATTAGGCAAAAAACTGGGTAAGAAAAACCTGTTTATCTATGCCTTGCTGTTTTCTGGTGCTGTCAATGCCTTATTTGTTTTTTGTGGCCCCAAAGATATCGGTGCCATTTTTACCATTGGTATTATATCTGAATTTGGGGCGGCCATTTTCCCCACACTTTTCTTTGCCATGTTGGGCGACACAGCTGATTATTCTGAATTCAAAAATAACCGCCGCGCAACCGGATTGGTATACTCGGCAGGTTCGTTCGTCACAAAATTTGGAGGAGGTGTGGCCGCAGCATTTATTGGAGCTGTTTTGGCTGCCTTTCATTACAACGGCATGGATTCAACCACCATTGAAGGTGCAATCCCCGCAGTTATCATGTTAATGAGTTGGATACCGGCAGTGATTGCTTTTATTGCCGCAGGCATTATGACGCTGTATCCATTAAATCAACCCAAAATGGACAACATTACTGAAGAACTTTACCAGCGTCGATTGAAAGAAGCCACTTCAGTTAAAGATTAAAAAAAGCACACAAACAATATACAACACAACACTCTTAACATTCAACGATTATGAAATTCGGTTATTTCGATGACTCCAATCGCGAATATGTCATCACCAATCCACAAACACCCTGGCCCTGGATCAACTATTTGGGCAACGAAGACTTTTTCTCGTTGATATCGAACACGGCCGGTGGTTATTCTTTTTATAAAGATGCAAAGTTCCGCCGCATCACACGCTATCGCTACAACAACGTGCCGATGGACAATGGCGGTCGTTACTTCTACATTAAAGATGAAGATACCGTGTGGTCGCCAGGATGGAAACCCTGCAAAACACCGCTCGACAGCTATGAGTGCCGTCACGGAATGAACTATACCACCATTGAAGGCAAAAAAAACGGAGTATCCGCAAAAGTGTTGTTTTTTGTTCCGCTGAAAACGTGGGCCGAGGTGCAAAAAGTTACCCTCACCAACCATACCGATGGCGTGAAGAAAATTAAATTGTTCTCGTTTCAGGAGTGGTGCTTGTGGAATGCAGCCACAGACATGGAGAACTTTCAGCGTAACTTTTCGACCGGCGAAGTAGAAATTGAAGGCTCAGTCATATACCATAAAACCGAGTACAAAGAGCGTCGCGACCACTACGCATACTATTCGGTAAATACGCCCATTCAGGGTTACGACACCGACCGCGAATCGTTCATTGGCCTGTACAATGGCTTTGAAGCGCCTCAGGTGGTGGTTGAAGGCAAGCCCCGAATGACCGAAGCCCATGGCTGGTCGCCGGTGGCATCGCACTACATCGAAGTGGAACTGAAAGCGGGCGAGTCGAAAGATTTCGTGTTTGTGCTCGGTTACGTCGAAAACAAAGAAGAAGAGAAATGGGAGTCGAAAAACATCATCAACAAAACCAAAGCCAAAGCCGTCATTGCACGGTTTGACACGGCAACCAAGGTAGATGCGGCACTGGCCGAACTCAAAGCATACTGGAACAACTTGTTGAGCGTTTATTCGGTAACGTCGGGCGACGAAAAGTTGGATCGGATGGTGAACATATGGAACCAATACCAGTGCATGATTACCTTCTGTTTCTCACGGTCAGCATCGTTCTTCGAGAGCGGCATTGGTCGGGGCATGGGCTTCCGCGACTCCAACCAGGATTTGATCGGCTTTGTGCATCAGATACCCGAGCGTGCCCGCGAGCGCATCATCGACATTGCTTCGACACAATTCCCCGACGGTGGCTGCTACCACCAATATCAGCCTCTGACCAAGCGAGGCAACAACGACATTGGCGGCGGCTTTAACGACGACCCCATGTGGTTGATTTTGGGAACCACCAGCTACATCAAGGAGTCGGGCGACTTCTCGATTCTCAACGAGATGGTGCCTTTTGACAACGACATGAGCGTGGCACGCACCCTGTTCGATCACTTGACGGTATCGTTTGACCATGTGGTGAACAATCTGGGTCCCCACGGATTGCCGCTCATTGGCCGCGCCGACTGGAACGACTGCCTGAACCTGAACTGCTTCTCGAACGACCCCAACGAATCGTTCCAAACCACCGAAAACAAAACCGAAGGCACCAAAGCCGAATCGCTGATGATTGCCGGATTGTTTGTGGTGTACGGACGCGACTACGTGCAACTGTGCAACGTATTGGGTAAAACCGAAGAAGCCGCCCGCGCACAAAAGCACGTTGACAACATGGTGGAAGCCGTGAAACAACATGGCTGGGACGGCGAATGGTTCCTGCGCGCCTACGACTATTACGGTCACAAAATTGGCAGCAACGAAAACGAAGAAGGCAAAATCTTCATTGAATCACAAGGATGGTGCACCATGGCTGAAATCGGCATCGAAAATGGCATGGTGAAAAAAGCCCTCGACTCGGTGAAAGAACGCTTGGACTGCGAGTACGGTATTGTGCTCAACAACCCGGCCTTTAGCAAATATTACATCGAATACGGCGAAATCTCGAGCTACCCTCCCGGCTATAAAGAAAACGCCGGCATCTTCTGCCACAACAATCCCTGGGTAATTATTGGCGAAACCAAAATCGGTCGCGGGGAACAGGCTTGGGAGTATTTCCGAAAAATATGTCCTGCCTATTTAGAAGAAATCAGCGACCTGCACAAAACCGAACCATACGTGTATTCGCAAATGATTGCAGGGAAAGACGCCTTTAAACCTGGCGAGGCCAAAAACTCGTGGCTCACGGGCACAGCATCGTGGAACTTCTACACCATTTCGCAATACATTCTGGGCATACGCCCCGATTACAATGGGCTCATTATTGACCCATGCATCCCATCAAGCTGGGAAGGGTACACGGTGACGCGTCAATTCCGCGGAGCCACCTACCATATCCGCGTTGAGAACCCCAACAAAGTGAGCAAAGGCGTAAAGACCTTGCTGGTGAATGGGAAACCGCAAGACGGGAACATCATTCCGCTTCTGCCTGTCGGAAACCACCAGATTGTGGTGCAACTGGGATAAACGAACGACCAATTATCAGGGACAGGCCAACGGGCTCTGTCCCTTTTTTGTCCAATTGAAAACAAAAAAACATGAAAAGACAAACACCTTTCAATCGCCTCATGCAGCGTGGCACCCTCGTGGCGTCGGCAATGATGGTGGCAATGGCGTGCAGCACCCCGCGGCAAAGCAACCTGCAGCCCTTGAAAACAGAGTACATCCTCATCAACCAACACGGTTATGTGAGCCAGGCGCCTAAAACCGCCCTGGTGAGAACCGAAGCACCGGTAACCGTGACGCTGGTCGACAGCATTGGAAAAACCGTGTTATCGATACAAAGCACCGATCCGGCTTATTGGTCACAATCGGGCGACAAGGTAGCGGTGGTCGATTTTAGCGCACAAACCCAACCGGGACGTTATTATCTGACCATTGGAGACAGCGTTGTGTCGCACCCGGTCAACATCATCGACAACCCCTACCCGACCATTGCCCAAGCATCCATCCGTGCCTTCTACTACAATCGAACCTTCGTGGCCATCGATTCAACACATGGCGGGCAATGGGCACGTCCGGGCGGACACCCCGATACGCTGGTGTACGTGCACGAATCAGCCGCCACCCGCATACGCCCGACAGGCACCATCCTGTCGATGCCTTACGGTTGGTATGATGCGGGCGATTACAACAAATACGTGGTAAACAGCGGCATCAGCACCTATACGATGCTGAAGGTATTGGAAGACTATCCCGAGCATTTTGCATCGCAAAACCTTAACATTCCCGAATCGGGCAATGCCCTACCGGATGTGTTGGACGAAACACTCTTTAACCTTAGATGGTTCATCCAAATGCAGGATCCCGAAGATGGCGGCGTGTACCACAAACTGACGGAGAAAAACTTTTCAGGATTCATCATGCCCCACGAATGCAATGCCGACCGATTTGTGGTGATGAAAGGCACTGCAGCCACGCTCAATTATGCAGCCCTGATGGCCATGAGTGCCCGTGTACTGGCGCCATTCAAAGACCAACTACCCGGCTTGGCCGACAGTTGCCTGACCCGTGCCCAAGCCGCATGGCAATGGGCGGTGAAAAACCCGGCAGTATTGTACGAGCAACCCAAAGACATCACCACCGGCGGTTATGGCGACAACCGCATGGACGATGAATTTTACTGGGCGGCCTGCGAAATGTGGCTTACCACAGGCAACGAACAGTTTATTCCCTATATCACAAAAAATTACAAAAACTGGGGCGTTCCCACGTGGGGCAACTCCGGAACCCTGGGCACACTATCGCTGATGAAAAGCAGCAATCCTCTGCCCGAAGCGCTTGAACAGTTGAATGTAAAAGGAAACTACCTTCAAATGGTTGACTCGCTGTTGGCCAACGAACAAAATGCACCCTATCGCATCAGCCTCACCCACTTTGAGTGGGGCAGCAACTCTGACGTGGCCAACCACGGGATGCTCAAACTCATTGCCTATCAATTGACCAATGATGCAAAGTACCTTCACTCGGCCATCAACGATGCCGATTACCTTTTGGGACGTAACGCCACCGGCTTCAGCTTTGTGACCGGCTTTGGCAGCAAACGGGTGATGAACATCCATCATCGCCCTTCTGCGGCCGATGGCATTGAAGAGCCGGTACCCGGATTTTTATCGGGAGGTCCCAACACAGTGGTGCTCAACGACTGCGGCGAAGGCGTGGTCAGAGATACCTTCCCTGCAAAATCGTTTGTAGATGAAACATGCAGCTATTCGACCAACGAAATCGCCATCAACTGGAATGCGCCGTTGGCGTATTTATTAAACGGGTTGGCGGCTCAGTACCGATAACTGCATTTCGCATCAAGAACATTTTGGAAAGGCTCTCCGTCGTTGGTTGACGGGGAGCCTTTTTTGTTGGGGTTCAGTCAAACATCGAAAAAACAGATGAAATAATTTGAATGACTGCTTCATCAATCGCTATAGATTATATGGGACTAAGGAGAAAAATTCAAACAATATAGGGTGAAACGCTAACAAAGTAGAAAGGTATACCATTGAAATACAAATGAACCATACAACACGTCACAAACGAAAAGGGATGAAAACCATTGAAATCGGTATCATAGTCGGATGTTAATGTTTATCTTTTTATAATTTTGCGATTGATGAAACTGAAAATCTCCCTCCTTATATATGTGGCCCTGACTGCCCAAGTGGCGCTGGCACAGTTCGACCCGGAAACAGGCCGACCCTCCGAATCACAACCCGGTAAAACCGAGGTGGTGAAGCACATCAAAACATGGCGACTGAGCGAAGGCTATACGCTGGCCGACACGCTGCAACCCGATACCATGCTCATTGGTTTTCAGCAGCACAACCCCATTTTGCGCCACAACCCATTCACGCTCCACCTGGGCAACATTGGTAGCCCGGCACAATCAATGTCCATTGGTGATCAGCACGACGATCAGGACTTTATCTTCAACAATGCCCTGTTGTTTTATCAACCCAAGGCCGACCAATGGCTGTTTTATAACACCACACTGCCCTATACCAATCTCTATTACCAAAACAGTGGTCCCAAGCGTCGTTCGGAGGAAAACATAGGCATCCTCTTTACACAAAACATCAACAAAGCGTGGAACGCCGGCATCAATTATAACATGCACTCCAACATTGGGCGCTACTCGGGACAAAACACCGAAAACCGGCTGTTCCGTTTCTTCACCAGTTTCAACAGCAAAGCTTATCAACTACATGCGGCCTTGAGCCTGTATAAATTCGACCAATTGGAGAATGGGGGAATCGAAGACAACAACTACATCGTAAATGGCAACAACCCGGAATACAGCGAAATAGAGCCCGAAAACATCCCGGTGTGGCTACAAAACACCAAGCACTATTTGCGCACGCAGCGTTACCTACTCAACCAATCACTCAACATTGGAAAAATCAGCCGGGGCGATTCACTACAGATGCAAACCCTGCCCGTGGGGACACTCTTCCACACGCTGGAAGTGAACGCGACACAACGCCGGTTCAACATCGACAACCTCCCGACAGACAACCGAACCGGCAAGGCTGACCAGTATTTTACCAACATCTACGCCGATTCATTGGTGACACGTGACACTTTGCGTTACACTGAGGTTAAAAACACGGTGCAGCTGCGCTTTAACGAAGAAGCCAACTCGTTGCTCAAATTCGGACTGCGCGCCTATCTCGAAAACGAGATTCAAACTTATCAACGCGACGAACCCGGAGTCGTGCTCATTGAAACAGGTCAGCTTACAACATCTTCAATCCCCCGCAAAAAAACCTTCATCAACACAGCCGTTGGCGGACAAATATTTAAAAATACCGGCAATAATTTTTGGTGGAACGCGGGTGCCAAAACCTACATCACCGGCAACAAAATTGGCGACATGGAGCTGAGCGGGATGGCCAATTCATCGTTTCGTGTGGGCAAGGACACCGCTGGCATTTTTGCACTGGGAGATCTTACGCTGCGTTCGCCCGGTTACCTGTTTGAAACCTATTATTCAAATCATTTCTTTTGGAACAACGATTTCAGAAAAGAGAAAACCCTGCGCGTGAAAGGCGGTATTCGCATTCCCACGCAACGTTTCGAAATCACCGGCGAGGCAAGGCTGATTAACGATTGCTTTTATTGGAACGAACAAGCCCTGCCCGATCAGTCGTCGGAGGTGCTGCAAATGGTCGAAATTGCCCTTTCACAACATTTCAGGTGGGGCATCCTCAACAGCGTCAACAAGGTAAGTTACCAGGTGACCAGCAACGACCGCATTCGCCCATTGCCCATGCTTTCGGCGTACTCGGCCAACTACATTGAACATCTGGCCTTTAAAGTATTGCGATTCCAGATAGGATTTGATGTGCGATACTTCACCCAATACTATGCACCGGCCTATATGCCGGCCACGGGGCAGTTTTACGCACAACGACTTGAAAAAATTGGTGAATACCCCTTTGCAGATGCCTTTGCCAATTTCCACCTCAAGCGAGCACGCATCGGGGTGAAATGGGAACATGTGAACGATGGATTAATGGGAATTTACAACAGCTTTTTGTTGCCCGGTTATCCCAACAACCCGCGGGCATTCAAAATTCAGGTTTCGTGGAACTTCTATGATTGATTTAAGTTGTGTAAATGCACTTTTTGAACATCAAACCGCTCAAAAATTGGAACCATGCATCACCGGGTCGTGAATGACCCTGGAAACTCATTCAACCGTTACACCATCAGTCTGTCAGACAAACAACATTGGGCAAACATCTGCTTTCGCCCCCTCCGTTCATCAGGGAAAAAACACCATTCATCAAAATCACAACACACTGATTGACTTGTTGATAAAACAAAAAAGGTTGCACCGGATGTTTTTTTGACCTATTTTTGCGGCTTCACCATGACACAAAAATGATGAATGCACGATTCTACGGATGGGCGGCAATATGTTTATTGACATTTTTGATACAGGCCTGCCACTCCGGTTCAACCGGCAACGAAAACAACACATCGGGGCTGATCGACCTCCCCGAGATGAAGCTAAAAGGCACCCTGAGGGTGGTAATTGACTACAACTCTACCAATTATTTTATATACAAGGGACAACCCATGGGTTACCAGCTTGAACTGTTGCAGGAGCTGGGTAATTATTTGTCGTTAAAACTCGATGTGACAGTTTGCAACGACATGGGTCAAAACTTCGAGAGCCTCGAACAAGGCAACGTTGACGTAATTGCCACCAACATTGCCGTCACCAAAGAGATGAAACCCGACATCAGCTTCACCGAACCGCACAGCTATACCAGGCAGGTTTTGGTGCAGCGAAAGTACAATCGCGAAGAAGAAGCCAACCGCGTAAAGACCTTCAACGCCATCATTCGCAACCAACTTGATTTGGCCGGGAAAACCATTTACGTGCAACGAAACTCATCGTACGCGCATCGTTTGCGAAGCCTGTCGAACGAAATTGCCGACAGCATCAACGTGGTTGAAATACCCGATTACGAGGCCGAACAGCTCATCGGACTGGTTGCTGCCGGGGAAATCGATTACACGGTGTGCGACGAGAATCTGGCTCGAGTCAACAAAAATTACTACCCCAACATTGACATCGAAACGGCCATCAGTTTTCCCCAAAAAATCGCCTGGGCCGTGCGCACCTCATCGCCCGAATTGCTCAAGGCCATCAACCAATGGATGGTGGGCTTTAAAAAGACCGCCCGTTACGAAAAGATTTTTCAAAAATACTTCCTCAACCGTCGCTCCATGCAGATGGTCGAAAACGGGACCCTGTTGCTGCGCAACGGACAGGTGTCGGTTTACGACGAGATTATTAAAGCCGAGAGCAAAAAAATGAATTGGGACTGGCGACTCATTGCCTCACTCATTTATCAGGAATCGCGTTTTTCCTCCACTTCGGTCAGTTGGGCAGGCGCTCAGGGCTTGATGCAGTTAATGCCGCAAACGGCCGAGACATTTGGGGTGCACGACGTTAACTCCCCCAGTGAAAACATACGCGGTGGATTAAAACTGCTCGAATGGCTGGATAAACGCATGGCCACCCGCATTGAAAACCCCAAGGAACGCCTCAAGTTTGTGCTTGCAGCCTACAATGTGGGCATTGGTCACGTACTGGATGCCATGAGTTTGGCCGAAAAAAATGGAAAGAATCCCAAGATTTGGGAGAATAACGTCGATTTTTATTTGCTCAACAAATCAAACCCCGAGTATTTTAATGATCCGGTGGTGAAATTTGGCTATTGCCGTGGTGCCGAACCTTATAAATATGTCATAGAAGTGCTTGAGCGTTATGAACATTACAAGATTCTGATTCGATAAAAGCCTTACTCGACTCCAGCACATCTAAAAATTCGCAGATAATCATTGCCGTAGCACCCCAAACGCGATACCCGTCGATGTCGTAAAAGGGGGCATTGATTATGCGGTTACCCACCTGATAAGTAAACGACTTGATATTTTCGGGTTGGAAAAAGGCACGCAAGGGCGCTTCAATGAGGGTTTCCACCTCGTACACATCGGGCTGAAACACCGGAATGTTGGCATACCATCCCACCTGGGGATAAACCATAAAATTGCTATGCGGAATAAAGATGGGCGTTAATCCGCCAAGTCGCTCAATGCCATCGGCCACGCCGGCTTCCTCGGCCGTTTCGCGCAATGCAGCATCCCACGCTCCGGCATCCTGGGGCTCCCACTTACCTCCGGGCAGGCACACCTGTCCGCTGTGCACCCCGTCGTACGATGGACGCTTGATGAGGGGCAAATACCATTGACCCGCTTTGGGGTAAAGCATAATCATCACGCTGCTGTTACGCGAGTGCGTGGGATCGGGCCAAGTGTCGGAATAAGGATAACGAATATCAGGCGACATGCGGCTGTGAGCCGGTTCGCCGGGAAGGGGCTCTTGCAAAGCCCGTCGTAATGCTGCAATCTCACACATAAGTTCTTCCTCCTCGATAAGTTGTGGCAGGCGAAATTTCAAAACGTACCAACCCCATCACAAATGAACGATGACGCTGTTTTGTAAGTTACAAAAAAAACCTATTTCCAAAACAATATCGTTTAGTTGAGAGAAGAAGACGTGAGACGTTGAGACAGATGATGAGATGAGAAAGATATTTAGATCAATCTTCTTGTCTCGCAATCGAACAACCAAACTAAGCAGTATTGATGACCAAAGTATCAATCGAAACGAATGGCCTTGGCGGGTGTAATTTTCGACACCAGGTAGGTGGGCCCCACCATCATGAGCGTGGTGACCGCTACTGCCCCCAGGTTAAGCCACAACAAATGAAGCCAATGGAGATGAATGGGAACACGGTCGAGATAATAATTGGCAGGATCTAAAGCCACAATGCCCGTGTATTTTTGCAACAGGCAAAGCCCGATGCCAATGATGTTTCCCCACAAAATGCCCCGTCCCACAATAAAAACGGCCACATAAAGAAACACCTTGCGCAACATGAGGTTATCGGCCCCCACGGCCTTGAGGATGCCAATCATGTTGGTGCGCTCGAGAATGAGAATCAACAGGCCGGATATCATGTTGAACCCGGCCACCAAGGTAATCAACACCAAAATGACCACCGTGTTGGTGTCGAGATAATCGAGCCAGCCAAATATCTGGGGCTGCACCTGACGTACCGAGCGGGTGCGCAACATCATTCCATCGGGGTCGATGTACGAACTCACGGCCGTCATCACATCCTGAGTCACATCATCCAGGTCGTCGAACCGATGGATGAACAACTCGTAACCGGCAATCTGGTTGCGCTCCCAACCGTTGAGTTTTTGCACCTGACGCATATCCACCAAGGCAAAGAGGCCGTCCATTTCGGGCATGCCCGAGTCGAAAATGCCGGTGACGGTAAATTTACGAGCCCTGATTTGTTGCTGAATAAAGTACATGGGCACCCCGTCGCCCACGCTCAGGTGCAACATGTCGGCCACCGTGCGCGAGATTAAAATTCCGTTGGAGACCGAATCGGGCGAAAGGGTGAGGATGTGGCCATCGACCATCACCGAACGGATAAAATGCCAGTCGAACTCCTCCCCCACTCCTTTCAACACCAATCCGTGAACCTGGTTGGCCGTTTTGATGATGCCGGGCTTGGTGACAAAACGTTGCACTTGCGACACTGACGGGATTGAAGCCATGAGGGTTTCCAACTGATGATCGACACGAATGGGATTCACCTCGTACGAAAAGTTGTAATCGTAACTCATCACCTGAATGTGACTTCCGAAACCGATCACCTTTTCGCGCACCTCCTTTTTAAATCCAAATCCAATGGCAATGGATAAAATCATCACCACCATGCCCAGCATCACGCCCAGGGTCGCCACTTTGATGACCGGCCCGGCAATGCGCTTGCCGCTGATGCCTCCCTTGCGGATGCGATTGGCGATGTAAAGTGGTAAATTCATGGGTGTGTGATTGACCCCCTAATCCCCCAAAGGGGGACTAAGGGTTAGTTTCGTTAAATATGTAGGTAAAGCACTTTTGTACTTCTGCACTTTATTACGCTTGTACTTTTTTTACTCATGCACTCTTGCACAATTTTCAAAAATCTCAACAAAAATAACGCTTCAAACGATAGAACGGCAGACCGATGGGTTTTTTATCAGGGCCACAGCAAAGAATAGGTGTTTTTTAATCAACAAATAGCAAAGGTTATTCCATCCAATAGTTATGGCAGCAATCCCCATGAGAAGTTCAACCATATAAAATGGTTTCAGCGCAACCAAAATCCGATTCAAGCCAAACGGCCGCAGTTTAGGCCCAAGTAAAAATGATTCTTCTCAAACGGCCGCTGTTTAGGCCCAAGTAAAAAAGATTCTCCCCAAACGGCCGCCGTTTAAGCCCAAGAAAACATGATTCACAACAAACGGCCGCCGTTTAGACCCAAGTAAATGTGATTCTCCCCAAACGGCCGCCGTTTAGACCCAAGTAAAAATGATTCACCTCAAACGGCCGCCGTTTAGGTTCCGGTAAAATTGATTCACCTCAAACGGCATGCCCTGCACTAACAGGTTGTAACAATGAATGCATGCCAATTATCATCATCTGAATAAATTGAGATAATAAAACAATCATTACTCCTAACCCCCCAAATGTGGTTATTGCTGAAAAATAGGGTGGCATTTATTTGATACAAATCAACAACGACACATTTAAGTAAGATGGTTTTTTAAGCTCAAAACCATTAATGGCATAAAAGGATGTCCGACCCTGCTGCAACATCCTTTAATTAATATTCTTTAGCGGGTTGGCTTCATATAACCAAGACTCGCTGCCTTTGATTAATCTCTATCTTTGCGCCACAAAATGGGATATATGAGCACCTCGTCAAAAATGCTTTTCCGATCGTATTTGGCTCTTGGAGCCGGCGTATTGTTCACTGGCGTTTCGGCGGTGGTGATTAAAATGGCCAACGCGCCGGGGGTAGTGACCACTTTTTACCGCATGGGCATTGGGGCGTTGGTGCTGTTGATTCCGTTCATGTTGTACTGGCGAAAAAATCGATCACTGGCACCCCGGGGCATCCTCTTCGCGGTGTTGTCGGGCATCTGCTTTGGCATCGATTTGGCCTTGTGGTCCACCGCCATTATGGACACCGACACCACCCTGCCCACGCTGGCCGCCAATTTGGCACCGGTATGGACGGGACTGGGTGCCATGTGGCTCTTTAAGGAACATCCCCGCCGCGGATTTTGGATGGGTTTGGTGATTTCGCTCGTGGGCATTGTGGTGATGATTGCGCCCGATTTGCACGGCAACACCATTGTGTTGCGCAGTATTTTATTTGGTTTGATGGCCGGCATGCTGTATGGCATTTATTACCTCACCGCGCAAGAAGGGCGCACCAAAATGGAAACGCTCCCATTCCTGTTTATCAGTACTTTTACATCCTCCATCGTGTTGCTGGCCGCCACCTTCATCACCGGCAACGCTCTCACCGGATATCCGGCACATACCTGGTGGGTATTTATATTCAACGGCGTGGTGGTGCATGTGGTGGGATGGTGGCTCATCAACTTTGCTCAAGGTTACTTACGCGCAACCGTGGTGGCTCCCACCTTGTTGGGACAGCCCATTGTGACCGTCATTGTTGCCTGGCTGGTGCTCGACGAACGTCATACATGGTGGCATTTTGCCGGAGGCGTGATTGTGATTGGCGGTATTTACCTGGTGCATTGGGCCAGGAGGGCTAAGAAGGCATCGTAACCCACCACTCATCTTCCAAAAGCAAAACGCATGAGTAACTTGCCTGACTTAAAAAACAGCCAGATGCCCACCAGCACAATGATGATGGCCACCCCCGACGGAATATTGGCATAGTACGAGAACATCAGTCCCCCCATAGATCCCACCAACGCGAACAATACCGACAAGGGAATGATGCGTCCAAACTGACGGGTCATCAGCCCCGAAATAACCTGTGGAATGGTAAAAAGCGACAATACCAGTATGATACCCGCCAATTTGATGCTCATCACCACCGTCAACGCAATCAATGCCATCATCACATAGCGAATGGCCTGAACGGGTAAGCCGGCCGCCTTGGCAAAGTCGGGGTCGAACGCCGAATAAAGCAACGGACGATAAAAAATGACAAACACCGTTGCCACCAGTAGCGCCAATGCCCCCATCACCCACAAATCGAATGTGGTGATGTTGAGAATATTCCCAAACAAAAAACTCATCAAATTGGGGCTGTAACCGGGTGTCAGATACACGAACAAAATGCCCACCGCCATGCCCATGGCCAACAAAATGGCAATGGCACTATCTTCGCGCACATTGCCTTTGCTATGAGCCCACTCAATGCCCAAAGCCGACGCGATGCCAAACAATACTGCTCCCAAAAACGGGTTCAGTCCAAAATAATAAGCCAACCCAATGCCTCCAAACGAGGAATGGGTGATGCCATCGGTTAAAAACACGATTTTTCGCGCCACAATGTACGTGCCTATAAAACCGGCTGCCAACGACGTGAGCAATGCGCCCAAAACGGCATTGATAAAAAATTGATATTGGAACAATTCAAACATAATCAATCGATAATTACAGTCAGCTATGATTTTTCAACACCCGATGAGGAATCGTCCCATGGGCAATCAATTCGACCGGACAATTGTAATAGGTCAGCATTTCGCTTGAAATTTTATTGGATGGATGGTAATGCAAGCGACCATTGACACAAGCGATGGTTTTGACCACCGATGAAATGGTTCCCACATCGTGCGACACCAGCATGATGGCCACCGAACGATTCAATTCCTGCAAAATGCGATAGAGTTCACCTTCAAAACCTTTATCGACGTAAGTGTTGGGTTCATCCAAAATCAGCAAACCGGGTTGATGAATCAAGGCACGACATAAAAATACCCGCTGTTTTTGGCCACCCGACAGTTCACCAATGGGATTTGCGGCAAATGGCAACAGGCCGGTACGTTCGAGCAACGCCAGAGCCGACTGACGCTGGGCTTTGGTCACCCGCTGCCACAGTTTCATTTGTCCCATCAATCCCGACAACACCACATCGAGCACCGAAATGGGAAAGGACGCATCAAACGCCCCACCCTGTGGCAGATAACCAATGGACTTAAGCCCAGCGGGCAAACCGGGAAATTCAATCGCCCCGGTACGGATGGGCAACAATCCTAAAATCACTTTCAGCAACGTGGTTTTACCCCCACCGTTGGGCCCTATGATGGCCAAAAAATCATGGGCATGCACTTCCAAATTCACATCCCTGATGACATCGTCACCATTGTAGCCGGCACTCACGCCGGACAGTTTGAGCAATGGTTTCATGGATGCGACAGATTTTCGGTGAATTGACGAAGAAGCGAATCTGCAAAATCGAACCAATTCTCACTCATGGGGTCAAACGCAACCACACTTGCACCGGTTTCCTGGGCAAGCACTTGCACATGACGTTCGTCAAACTCCTTTTGCATCAATATCATATTCACGTCCTCAATGCGAGCTTGTTCAATCAATTCCTTCAAGCGTGCCACCGAAGGTTCCTTACCATCACTCTCGATGGAAATTTCGTTCAACGCATAGTCGCGCGCCAAATAGGAGGTTGCCGGATGATACACCATAAATGACTTCCCTGCATGAGGTTTCAATTCACGGGCATAACGGGCATCCACGCTGTCCATCTTTGATCGCAACCGCTGATAACCGTCAACGATGAGAACACTGTCGTGAGGGAAATTTTGCAGAAGTGCATCCTTTAAATTTTCAACCAAGCGTTTGGCCGTCGATGGCGCAATCCAAATGTGGGGATCCACCGCGTGATGATGGTCATGATGGTGGTTGTCACCATGATCGCAGGCATCTCCGGCGAGCAACTGAATGCCCGCAGATAAATCCACAACTTTCAAATCAGGATGTCGCGCCATCAATTTATCCACCCACGGCTGATCAAAACCATTGTGGCAAAGCATGAGATACAATGGTGCCTCTTCGAGCAACATCATCTGACGCGGCGATGGCTCGTAAGTCTCGTGGTTTGCGCCTTTTTCCAAAACCACATTCACCTGATAGCGATCGCCAACCATCTGTTCGATAAAAAACTTTTGGGGCACAATGCTCACATTAATAATCGATGCGACTTCAGTGGTCTTTTTCGGCACACATCCGCCCAATACTAGCGGAATAATGGCAATTAGAAGTTTATTTATCATCATTTTGTCCTTTTTTATCACTACAACGACAGCACACCCCATTGACTACAAAACGGTTATCGGTCACCACAAACCCATTGGGCACATACACCGGCTGAATGGGAACCTCAGGCAAGCAATACACCGCATTGCAACTGGTACAATGAAAATGCATGTGTTGACTGCTTTCGTTCATCCGATACGCAACCAATGCTTCCGACACATCAATGCGATTGACGATGGATTTTTCGACAAACAGTTTTAAGGTGCGATAAAGCGTGACCCGGTCGGGATTTTGTTCCAACAGGGGCTCAATTTCCCTCACCGACAAGGGGCGATCAGCTCTCAAAAATACCTCCAACAGTTGAACGCGAATGGGCGTTTGATGCAACTGATAGTGCTTTAATATTTCAGCGACAGTCATAATTATAAATTGCAACACTGTTGCAAAGTTACGAATTTAAACAAGCGAATGCCAGTATTGTTCACCGCCCATCGACGCAAAAGAACCAATAAATGTGAAAATTAGCACAAACAGACCATAAACACATCACGCTGATATTCAAGTAAAAAAACAAACAATAGAGAAATAAATCACCAATAACCCTGCTCTAAAACAGATATATAAAGGGCTTATAAACTATCATTTCTACCGCAAAAGGGTTATTTTTGCGGCTTTAAAAACAAACAAATTATGGCAGATACAAACAAACAACCGTTATTTAGTGAATTTCCGCCTATTTCGACTCAGGAATGGATGGACAAAATCACGGCGGACTTGAAAGGTGCCGACTTTGAAAAAAAGATGGTGTGGAAAACATCTGAAGGTTTCAATGTGCGTCCTTTTTACCGTGCCGAAGACCTTGAGAACTTACAGTATCTCAACACCCTGCCGGGCGAGTTCCCCTACGTGCGTGGAACCAAGACCGACAATAAATGGTTTATCCGTCAGGATATGTGCGGCAGTAACGCTGCCGAATCCAATGCCAAAGCGCTGGATGTTCTGACCAAGGGCGTGACATCATTGGGCTTTAAACTTCATGGCGAAGATGAAGCCAACGTGAATCACCTGTCTGCACTGCTCAAAAACATTGCTGCCGATGTTGAACTGAACTTCGAAACCACTCATGGAAACAAGAAGTTGGTGGAAGCATTGGTGGAAGTATCTAAAAAAGTCAACCTTGCTCAAGGTTCTGTGAATTTCGACCCAATCGGTAAATTCACCATCACCGGCAAAACCTGCACCACTGTTGAGCGCATGTTCGAATATGCAGGCGAAGTGGTGAAAGCGGGTAAAGCCCTTCCAAAATTCAAAACGCTTGCCGTAAACGGTAAATATTTCAATAATGCCGGTTCTTCTATCGTACAGGAGCTGGCATTTTCGTTGGCCATGGGTGCCGAATACATCACTCAGTTAACTGAAAGTGGTTTGTCGGTTGATGAAGTGGCCGGTGCTCTTAAATTCAACTTTGGTGTTGGTGGTAACTACTTCATGGAAATTGCCAAATTGCGTGCTGCACGCATGTTGTGGGCCATGATTGTGGAACAATACAAACCTGCGAGCAAAGAAGTTTGTAAGATGAACATTCACTGCGAAACTTCACAATTCAACAAAACCATTTTCGATCCAAACGTGAACATGCTTCGCACGCAAACCGAAGCCATGTCGGCCACGTTGGGCGGTTGCGATTCGTTGACGGTGATGCCTTTCGACAAAATCTTCCGTAAATCAGATGCGATTTCTGAGCGTATTGCACGCAACCAACAATTGCTGTTGAAAGAAGAGTCGCACTTCGATAAAATCGTTGATCCATCAGCTGGTTCATATTATATCGAAAATCTGACTGACAATATCGCCCGTGAAGCATGGACTTTGTTCCTCGATATTCAGGGCAAAGGCGGTTATGTTGCTGCTTTGCAGGCTGGTTACATCCAACAATTGGTGAAGAAAAGCGCTGACGATCGCAAAAAAGCGGTTGCCTCACGTCGCGAGAACCTGCTGGGTACCAACCAGTATCCTAACTTCAACGAACAGATGCAGGCTCAAATCGATGCCAAGTGCATGGAACACAAAAAGATTGACACCACGGGTGCCATCGTCGAGCCTATTGTGTTGTTCCGCGGTTCTGAGGAGTTTGAGGCATTGCGTCTATCAACAGAAAAAGCGGCTAAACGTCCTAAAGTATTCATGTTGACCTACGGTAACCTGGCCATGCGTCTGGCTCGTTCTCAATTCTCATGTAACTTCTTCGGATGTGCAGGTTACGAATTGATCGACAACATGGGCTTTGCCACCGTTGAAGAAGGCGTAGCTGCTGCCAAAGCTGCCAAAGCCGACATCGTGGTACTTTGTTCATCTGACGATGAATATGCTGAAGCTGCTCCTGCTGCATTCGCTGCTCTTGGCAATGCCGCTCAGTTTGTGGTTGCCGGTGCTCCCGCCTGCATGGACGACCTCAAAGCCAAAGGCATCGAGCACTTCATCAACGTGCGTAGCAATGTGCTTGAAACGCTGAAGGCTTTCAATGGCTTGTTGGGGATTAAATAATTACAGACAAGAAGAGTTTTAGATATTAGACAGATAGACAAGACTTAAGAGATTATTGAGATGCGAGGACATAATTTCAGAGAGTTAAAGATTTGGCAAAAAGCACGTGAGCTGGTAAAAACAGTTTACGAAGCAACCAAATCCTATCCTCAATCTGAAGTTTATGGACTTCAGGGGCAATCACGCAGAGCAGTTGTTTCAATTGCAGCAAACATTGCCGAAGGATCGGGCAAAGGGACTAACAAAGACTTTAGCAACTTCTTGAATATTGCCAAAGGTTCGTTGTTTGAGCTTGAAACCCTCATCATTCTGGGTTGTGACTTAGGTTATTTGAGTGTAGAAGTACACAATTCATTAACCAACCAAAGTCAGGAACTTGAAAAGATGATCATCTCCTTTCAAAATCAATTGGTCTAAAAATCTTTCTTCATCTAATCTATCTGTCTCTCGTCTAAAAGTCTAAAAATCTTATTACATGAAACCAGATTTTTCAAAAATAAATTACAAAGGAGCCCCCAGCCAGACCGATGCGGCTGCATGGGAGCAGAAAAACGGGATTAAAAAGGATTGGGTAACACCCGAGATGATTCCCGTGAAAAAAGTTTATACCAAGGAAGACCTTGCCGGCATGGAGCATTTGAACTATGCAGCCGGTTTGGCACCATTCCTTCGTGGTCCTTACTCGGGTATGTATGCTACTCAGCCTTGGACGATTCGTCAGTATGCAGGTTTCTCGACTGCTGAGGAATCAAATGCATTCTACCGTCGTAACCTGGCTTCGGGACAGAAAGGTTTGTCGGTAGCATTCGACTTGGCTACACACCGCGGTTATGACTCAGATCATGAGCGCGTTGTTGGTGACGTAGGTAAAGCCGGTGTTGCCATCGACTCTATCCTCGACATGAAAATTTTGTTCGATGGTATCCCCTTGAACAAGATGTCAGTGTCTATGACCATGAACGGTGCGGTATTGCCGGTATTGGCATTCTACATTGTGGCAGGTTTGGAGCAAGGCGCTAAGTTGGAAGATATGGCTGGTACCATCCAGAACGATATCTTGAAGGAGTTCATGGTGCGTAACACCTATATCTATCCTCCTACTTTCTCAATGAAAGTAATCGCTGACATTTTCGAATACACTTCGAAAAACATGCCTAAGTTCAACAGTATCTCTATTTCGGGATACCACATGCAAGAGGCAGGTGCTACAGCTGATATCGAGTTGGCATACACTCTTGCTGACGGCTTGGAGTACCTCCGCGCCGGTGTGAACGCAGGTATGGACATCGACTCGTTCGCGCCACGCTTGTCTTTCTTCTGGGCTATTGGTATGAACCACTTTATGGAGATTGCCAAAATGCGTGCTGCTCGTATGTTGTGGGCTAAGATTGTAAAACAATTCAATCCTAAAAACCCAAAATCATTGGCATTGCGTACACACTCGCAAACTTCAGGTTGGTCATTGACCGAACAGGATCCATTCAACAACGTTGGACGTACCTGTATCGAGGCAATGGGTGCAGCTTTGGGTCACACCCAGTCATTGCACACCAACGCGCTCGACGAAGCGATTGCATTGCCAACCGACTTCTCGGCACGTATTGCACGTAACACACAGATCTTCATACAAGACGAAACTCAAATTTGTAAAGCCATCGACCCATGGGCTGGTTCTTACTATGTTGAGTCGTTGACCAAAGAATTGGTTGACAAAGCCTGGGCTTTGATCGAAGAGGTTGAAAGCTTGGGTGGTATGGCTAAAGCGATCGAATCGGGCGTACCAAAAATGCGCATCGAAGAGGCTGCTGCCCGTACTCAAGCTAAAATCGACAGTGGCAAACAAGTAATTGTAGGTGTAAACCGTTTCCGTTTGGAGAAAGAAGATCCTATTGACATTCTCGAAATCGACAACACTGCCGTGCGTTTGAGCCAGATTGAGCGCTTGAAAGTATTGCGTGCCAACCGTGACGAAGCTAAGGTACAAGCTGCGCTTGCTGCCATTACCAAAGCGGTTGAAACCGGTGAAGGTAACCTGCTTGAATTGGCCGTTGAAGCCGCCAAATTGCGTGCCTCACTGGGTGAAATTTCTTATGCATGTGAAACAATTGTAGGACGATACAAAGCAGTGATTCGTAGCATCAGCGGGGTGTACAGCTCCGAAGCAGGTGATGACAAGGAATTTGATCATGCCCGTGCACTGTGCCAGCAATTTGCTGAAAAAGAAGGTCGTCAGCCTCGTATCATGATTGCCAAAATGGGTCAGGACGGACACGATCGCGGTGCCAAAGTAGTGGCTACCGGTTATGCCGATATCGGTTTCGACGTGGACATGGGACCATTGTTCCAAACGCCTGCCGAAGCGGCCAAACAAGCTGTTGAAAACGACGTTCACGTGTTGGGTGTGTCTTCATTGGCAGCAGGTCACAAAACTTTGGTACCTCAGGTGATCGAAGAGTTGAAAAAACTGGGTCGCGAAGATATCATGGTGATTTGCGGTGGTGTGATCCCGGCACAGGATTACCAATACCTCTACGATGCAGGTGCTGTAGCCATCTTTGGTCCCGGAACATCGGTTGCCAAAGCTGCCAGCGACATCCTCGATATATTAATTGAGGCGCATAAATAATTATCAGGTAGATAATGCAATAAAAAAGGCTGTTCATTACGAACAGCCTTTTTTAATATCACAACAAAATCGAATTAGTTCCCGACTTCCGAAATAAACTTAATCCTCACCATCCGAACCTCTTCTTCGGAATACTCATTCTCACCCAACTCTTCAAGAGCTGCCTGAATATCATCGGTCTCAGCTTCTTCTTTGAAGAAGTAAAAAATCTCGTCACGGTGTTCGGGATCCATCACTTCGTCAATATGATAATCAATGTTAACACGAGTTCCAGAATAAACAATGGACTCTATCTCCTTGAGTAGCTCGTCCATCGAAAGGCCTTTTGACTCGGCAATGTCGTTGAGCAACACTTTGCGGTCGATGCCCTGAATGATGGCAATTTTGTTTTTCGATTTGTTGGCCACACTCTTGACAACCATGTCCATGGGGCGGTCAATTTCGTTCACCTCAACATGTTTCTTAATCAAATCGACAAACTCTTTCCCAAAACGTTTGGCTTTACCGGCACCTACCCCGGGAATATTTTGCAGCTCTTCGAGAGATACGGGATAATAGGTAGCCATAGCCTCGAGCGATGGATCCTGGAAGATCACAAATGGCGGTAACTCCTTTTTCTTGGCCATTTGTTTGCGCAACTCCTTGAGCATATTGAACAACGCATTATCTAATGCAGCAGTTCCGCCAACGGGTGCTTCATCGTCATCATTATCAAAATCGTGATCTTTGGTTAACATCACAGTATAAGGCTTCTGCATGTATTGCAAGCCTTTATCGGTTAGCTTTAACAAACCGTAATTTTCGATATCCTTCGACAGAAAACCTTCAACGAGTGATTGACGCACCACCGCGTTCCAATATTTATCGTCCTCTTCGTCTCCACAGCCAAACAGCGACAATTCATCGTGTTTGTATGACTTGGTGGCATTGTTGAGGGTTCCGCACAAAATATGAATGATGTGATCGGACTTGAATTTTTCCTTTACTTCGTTGACCACTTTCAGCACCTTCTGAATGGCTTCCTGACCGTCAAATTGCTCTTTGGGGTGCATGCAGTTGTCACAACACTCGCAATTTTCCATCTCAAACTTTTCACCGAAATAGTGCAACAACACCTTGCGACGGCAAACCGAAGTTTCAGCATATCCTACTGTTTCGAGCAACAGCTGTTTACCAATTTCCTGCTCGGCCAAAGGCTTGCCTTGCATAAATTTCTCGAGCTTGACAATATCCTTGTAACTGTAAAAGGTAATGCAGCGCCCTTCTCCCCCATCGCGTCCGGCACGACCGGTTTCCTGGTAATAACCTTCGAGACTTTTGGGAATGTCGTAATGAATCACCAGGCGCACATCGGGCTTGTCGATTCCCATACCAAAAGCAATGGTGGCCACCACCACATCCACCTGTTCCATCAGGAACTTATCTTGGTTGGCAGCACGAGACGAAGCATCCATCCCTGCATGATAGGGAACCGCTTTAATGCCGTTAACCACCAACATTTCGGCCAACTCTTCGACCTTTTTGCGACTTAGACAATATATAATAGCCGACTTGCCCGTATTGGCCTTAATGATTTTGATGATTTCCTTTGTCGCATCCGTTTTGGGACGGACTTCGTAATAAAGGTTGCTTCGATTAAATGACGATTTAAACACCTTCGCGTTGAGCATACCCAAGTTCTTTTGAATGTCGTGCTGAACCTTGGGCGTAGCCGTTGCGGTGAGCGCAATTACAGGAGCTTCACCTATTTCACTGATAATGGGACGGATGCGTCGGTACTCGGGTCGAAAATCGTGACCCCACTCGGAAATACAGTGCGCTTCGTCAACGGCATAAAACGAGATGGTGATTTGTTTTAAAAAAGCAATATTCTCGTCCTTGGTGAGCGATTCGGGAGCGACATAAAGCAACTTCGTTTTTCCGGCTAAGACATCTTCCTTCACCTGAACGATGGCAGACTTGGTGAGCGAACTGTTAAGAAAGTGAGCCACGCCGTCTTCCTCGCTAAAGTTGCGCATGGCATCTACCTGATTTTTCATCAACGCAATGAGCGGTGATATAATAATGGCAGTACCCGGCATAATTAAAGCCGGCAACTGATAACACAATGACTTCCCCCCCCCCGTTGGCATCAACACAAAGGTATCGTTTCCATCAAGAAGATTCCGGATAATTGTCTCCTGATTCCCCTTAAACGTATCAAAACCAAAATGTTGCTTTAAACTCTCGCCTAAATCCACCTGTTTAAACATATCTGCAATTAATTATCAAACCAGCCAAACACCGAATCCATTATCCAATCCGGCAACTATTAATAACCTCTCAAAGTGCCATTATGTGAAAAAAGCCACCAAATTATGTGGTTTCACAAGAGCAATCATTTTAACCCCGGTGGGGCAAAACATCATTGAAGGTAGCAATTAAAAATTGCTTCACAAATAATTTTTTTCAAAAACAATTGTCGCCAGCATCCAAAACGGAATACAATAACAAACATGTTTTCAGAGAGAAAACATCAGAGGAAGTAGCTTTAGTTAGGTTTAACAGGCATGGTGTTTAGGTCAACACGCAAGCCCTTGAGAGCGTGATAAAATTACAACAAACAAACCAACCTCAAAAGCACACGGATGAAGAAAAATAATAAAAACCTTTAACGACAGGCAAAAACCTTCATCGTCAAAATATTACGCCATGCAGCCGGAGGGAGCAATTATAAATGTTCAAAATAACGGTCGTGTGTAAATTCATCACGTTTTAAAACAGTAAGAAATCGGCGAAGAGAACATTGCACCACAAAGCATCTTAATTAATATCTTAGACAAAAAAAATAGAATGTCAAACGATCGTGAAATGAGTTTTTGGGAACATGTCGAAACCTTGCGCAAACATTTGATAAGGAGTGTCTTGGCAATTGGCATTCTTGCCATCGCAGCATTTATATTCAGCGATGTCATTTTTAACGATGTGATTCTGGCTCCCAAAGAACCCGATTTCTTCACCAATCGCTGGCTTTGCACTTTGGCCGGTTTTATGCACACACCACAGCTTTGTATCAACCAAAATCCGTTGCCATTGACAAACATCTCAATGTCGGGTCAATTTACCACACATATATGGGTGTCGGTAATTGCAGGATTCATCTTAGCATTTCCATTTATTTGCATGGAACTTTGGCGGTTTATAAAACCTGCATTGGGAACCAATGCAATTAAACAGAGCTCCTCATTCATCCTGATGACTTCATTGCTGTTTATGGTGGGAATCCTGTTTGGGTACTACATCATCGCCCCCATGTCCATCGAGTTCCTCGGGCACTATCAAATTACGGCCGACATCAGTAACCAAATCACCCTCACATCCTATATTTCAACTGTATCGGGCATTGTATTATCGTCAGGCATTGCATTTGAGCTGCCGGTGGTTATCTGGCTCCTGGCACGGCTGGGGGTGGTTGATGTCAAGGGACTCAAGAAATACCGTCGACATGCCATGGTGGTCATCGTTGTTTTTGCAGCCATCATCACACCCCCCGATGTGGTGAGCCAAATATTGGTGAGCGTACCCATGATCCTGTTATTTGAAGCCGGGATTCACATCGCCTCTGGTGTCGAACGCAAGAGATCATAGCTTATAACCACTGACAGTGTGATTATTAGCAATCAATAAAAAAAGGGATCAACCCCAAAAAATTGACACGCCAAGCGGATTGATTCATGGAGGGTTTCACTATTTTTGTGGCATGGAAAACGAATCATTGTTACTGCACACCAAACAATTGGTGAAACGATACAAGAAACGCACGGTTGTTAAAGGTGTTTCGGTAGAAGTACGTCAGGGCGAAATAGTAGGACTTTTGGGTCCCAACGGTGCCGGCAAAACCACGACCTTTTACATGATTGTGGGATTGATTAAACCCAACGAGGGTCACATCTACCTCAACGACGATGATATCACCGACGCCCCCGTGTACAAGCGGGCTCAAAAAGGCATCGGTTATTTGGCACAAGAAGCCAGTGTGTTCCGCAAACTGAGTGTTGAAGACAACATACGCGCAGTGTTGGAGATGACCGATTACGACAAAGATTATCAAAAACATCGCTTAGAGGAGCTGCTCAACGAATTTAGCCTGCAACACATTCGCAAAAGTTTGGGTATTCAGCTCTCGGGGGGAGAACGCCGTCGTACCGAAATAGCCCGAGCTTTGGCCATCAACCCCAAGTTTATCCTGCTCGACGAGCCCTTTGCCGGGGTCGATCCCATTGCGGTGCGCGACATTCAGGAAATTGTATACAAGCTAAAGGACAAAAACATCGGCATCCTCATCACCGACCACAATGTGGACGAAACGCTTTCGATCACCGACCGGGCCTACCTGCTGTTCTCGGGTGACATTCTCAAAGCCGGCACGGCCGAAGAACTGGCCGAGGATCCGGAAGTGCGACGCTTATATCTCGGTGCCGATTTTGAGCTCAAGCGACGCGACTTTAGTTCTATCAATCAATAACATCAACTAGCCACATTATTTTCAGTCAATAGTTGCAGAATCCCAAAAAAAGATTCTATCTTTGCACCGCTGAAAAAACAAATTGCGGATGTGGCGTAATTGGTAGCCGCGCCAGACTTAGGATCTGGTGCCGAGAGGCGTGGGGGTTCGAGTCCCTTCATCCGCACCATCGCACCTAAATCGCCTTTTTACCCTGTTAAAAACCGGTAAGGAGGCGTTTTTTGCATGTGGCAAATCACACTTGTCTAATAATTTTTCACTCCGTCAGCCGGAGAGTACTGGTTCGGATAATTTATACTAATATTTTTACGCAGATGAACATCTCAAAGCAAACCATTGATGATTTGAATGCCGTTTTGACGTTGACCGTTGAAAAAGCCGACTATGAAACGAGAGTAAACGATGCCTTGAACAATTACCGCAAAAAAGTTCAAATGCCCGGTTTCCGTCCCGGTAAAGTACCCGCCGGAATGGTGAAAAAAATGTACGGAAAATCGATTTTGGCTGATGAGATTAACAAATTAGTATCAGAAAACCTGTCGAACTATATCACCGATAACAAACTCAACCTGTTGGGCGAACCCCTTCCAAGCGAAAAACAGCAATTGGTTGATTTTGATGCCAACGAATCATTTGAATTTATTTTTGACATTGCCACGGCACCCGAATTTGAGGCCGACCTGTCGAAAAAAGATAAACTCCCCTACTACACCATCGCCATCACCGACGAGATGATTGATCAGCAAATTAAATCGGTGACCGGCCGCTTTGGTAAAAACGAAGTGGTAGACGTGATCAGCGACCAATCGATGATTAAAGCTTCATTGGTAGAACTGGATGCCAATGGCAATGCCAAACAGGACGGCATTCAGGTTGACGAAACCGTGATTTCGATGATGGTGGCTAAAGACGATGCCGAGCGTAATAAACTGGTAGGTTCGAAAGTGGGTGATGCAGTGGTAATGAACCTTGCCAAGGCTTATCCCAACGCCAACGAACTGTCGTACATGCTTAAAATCAGCAAAGAACAAGCTGAAGGATTAACAAGCGACTTTAAAGTAACGGTAAACGAAATCACCGAATTTAAATATGCCGAACTCAACCAGGATCTGTTTACACAGCTGTATGGCGAAGGCGTGGTGAACAACGAAGAAGAGTTCAAAAACAAAGTGAAAGAAGAACTGGCCAACAATCTGGCCTTTGAATCGGATTATCGTTTCCAATTGGATGCCCGTGAGAAACTGGTTGCCAAGTTCGACATTAAATTGCCCGAGGCATTCCTGATTCGTTGGATCAAAGCCACCAACCATGGCAACGATAAACTCACCGACGAGCAAATCAACGCTGAGATGCCTAAATTCATCGAAGACCTGAAATGGCAATTGATCAAAAACAAAGTGATTGAAGCCAACAAGCTCGAAATAGACCACCAGGATGTGTTGGCTGCCGCCAAACAAGCTGCTCGCATCCAGTTTATGCAATATGGCCTGAGCAACATTCCCGAAGATTACCTCGAGAACTATGCCATGGACATGCTCAACAAAGAAGAGCAACGTCGTCAGTTCGCCCAAGGCGCCATCAACACCAAAGTGCTCAACTTCATTAAAGAAGCAGTGAAACTGGATGAGAAAGAGCTGAGCCGCGATGAGTTCAACAAATTGTTTGAGAACAATTAATATAAATTTACACCCACAGGCTGGGAAAAAGTGTTAATTTAGAGGCTCACTTTTAAAAACAGGTTCACTATGATAGATCCCCGCGATTTCCGCAAATTCGCTACCCGTCACATGGGTATCAACAGTTTGGTGTTCGATCAGTACACATCCATCACCAACAACTGGATTTCACCCACGATCATCGAAGAGCGCCAGTTAAACGTGGCCAGCATGGACGTTTTTTCCCGCCTGATGATGGATCGCATCATCTTTTTGGGCATGCCCATCGACGATTATGTGGCCAACGTGATTCAGGCACAGCTGCTGTATCTTGAGTCAACGGCGCCCAACAAAGACATCTCCATCTATTTTAATACCCCCGGTGGGTCGGTGCATGCCGGTTTGGGCATTTACGACACCATGCAATACATCTCTTCCGACGTGGCCACCATTTGTACCGGAATGGCCGCATCCATGGGAGCCGTGTTGCTCACAGCCGGTGCCAAGGGCAAGCGAACAGCCCTGCGTCACTCACGCATCATGATTCACCAGCCCATGGGCGGCGCTCAGGGGCAGGCTTCGGACATCGAAATCACCACCCGTGAGATCCTTAAATTGAAAAAGGAACTTTACAACATCATCGCTGATCACTCCGGACAACCCTTTAAGCGGGTTGAAAAAGATTCGGATCGCGATTACTGGATGACCGCCGAAGAAGCCAAAGAATATGGCATGATTGACGAGGTTTTGGTTCGTCAGAAGTAATGACAGACAAGAGAATAATTCGATAACATTTTGCGGTGCAGAATTATCAGTCATGGTAATTCTGCATTGCTGTTTCATCACGTATCAAATCAACCCATGGATAAATGTTCATTTTGCGGACGTCCCCGAAAGGACACCAACCTGCTGATAGCCGGCATCTCGGGCCACATCTGCGACAACTGTATTGAACAAGCAAACAGCATCCTCGAAGAGGAATTTAAAAAGAAAGGCTCCTTCGATATGAAGGGGGTGAAGCTGCTGAAACCTTCTGAAATCAAGACTTTCCTTGATCAATACGTTATTGGGCAGGACAGCGCCAAAAAATACCTGTCGGTGGCTGTTTACAACCATTACAAGCGCCTGATGCAGTCCGACAAGGGCGACGATGTGGAAATTGAAAAATCGAACATCATTCTGGTGGGCGAAACCGGCACAGGCAAAACCCTTCTGGCTCGCACCATTGCCCGCATGCTGCACGTGCCCTTTACCATTGTCGATGCCACGGTGCTCACCGAGGCCGGCTACGTGGGCGAGGACATCGAAAGCATCCTCACTCGATTGCTGCAAGCGGCCGATTACAACGTGGAGGCCGCCGAAAAAGGCATCGTTTTCATTGACGAAATCGACAAAATCGCCCGCAAAGGCGACAATCCCTCCATCACCCGCGACGTGTCGGGTGAAGGGGTACAACAAGGGCTGCTGAAGCTGCTCGAAGGATCGATCGTGAATGTACCGCCCCAGGGAGGCCGTAAGCACCCCGACCAAAAGATGATTCCCGTCAACACCAAAAATATCCTCTTCATTTGCGGGGGTGCCTTTGACGGCATCGATCGCAAAATCGGGCAGCGTCTCAACACCAAAATGGTGGGTTACACCGCCAGCCGCAACAAGGACAACATCGACCAAAGTAACCTGCTGCAATACATCACACCACAGGATTTGAAGTCGTTTGGCCTCATTCCCGAAATCATTGGCCGTTTGCCCATTCTCACCTACCTGGAGCCGCTCAATCGCAGCACCTTGCGCCTCATTCTCACCGAGCCCAAAAACTCCATCATCCGTCAGTACGAAAAACTGTTTGAGATGGATGGCATCAAACTGGTGTTCGACGAAGCGGTGTTCGAATACATTGTCGACAAGGCCGTTGAGTTTAAGCTAGGGGCACGCGGGTTGCGTTCCATTTGCGAAACCATCATCATCGATGCCATGTTTGAAATGCCATCGAAAAAAGAGAAAGAACTGCGCATCGACCTGGCTTATGCCACCGAAAAAATTGACAAGGCCAACATTGCCATGCTCAAAGCCAGTTAAGCAGTTTCATCAATCATCTGCAAAAGCGCATCCATTGACGGGTGCGCTTTTTTTGTGGCCCAAAAACGGTCACATTGAAGCGAAATTGAGCGACACGCGTGGTTGGGATATTCGCTCCGGAGCGAAAGTTTTTGACGATGGCACTAAAAATCGTCGCCCCGGGGCGAAAGTATGAACCACGCATGGTTGGGACTTTCGCCCCGGGGCGAAACTTTGCCGGATGCGTGGTTGGGATGGTCGCCCCAGGGCGAAACCTTGCCCGAAGGCTGGTTTGAACTTTCGCCCCGGGGCGAAAGTCTCCCCGACGCGTGGCGCTCAATTTCGCCCGGTGAAACCCATCATCAAAAATGATTGCACAGAGTTTCACAGAGAAAACTGACCTCTTTCTCTGTGGCTCTGTGAGTCTCCTCCGTGTGACTCAGTGTAAATGAATCTTTTTCATCGCTACCGATTATTCAGTCGCACCACAGAAAAGATTCAAGAACTCAGGATTAAGGAATGTGTTGTAATGCAATAAAACATCATCAAAAAAATCACAACAGAGGGCTGAGCAAGCGGGCGAACGATTCTTTGGCTTTCTCGTTCAAGGGACGACGCACCCACACTTCGGGATAGATGCGGGTGCTGTCGTTAAGGTCGTTGAGGAATACGTTGCGCATTTCGATGGCCACCTCCTCATCGTAAATAAACGAGGTCACCTCAAAGTTTTGCTCGAAGCTGCGGAAGTCCATGTTGGCCGACCCGATGAGCGACAGCACATCATCGACCACAATGGTTTTGCAGTGCAAAAAGCCTTTGTCGTAAAAGGAGACTTTGACGCCCGACTCCATCAAGTCGCGCAAATAGGATCGCGACGACAGCAGCGTCACGTAGGCATCGCTCTTTGAGGGGATGAGCAAATGCACATCGACCCCGCCCAGTGCGGCTGTTTTGATGGCCATGAGCACGTGGTCGTTGGGCATGAAATAGGGCGTGGAGATGTACACGTAATCGCGGGCGGTGGCGATGGCCTGAAAGATGCCCATCATGATGGCCGGCCAATCGGAATCGGGGCCGCTGGAAACGATTTGCACAATTTTGTCGCCCACGGGAGTTTTAGATGGGAAATAATGAGGATGCGCCAGCTCCACCTGCTTCACAAAATACCAGTCGATGAGAAAGGTGGTTTGAAGTGAATTGACGGCATCGCCCTCAATCATCATGTGGGTGTCGCGCCAAATGCCGTAGCTCTCGTGCCCGTCGAGGTAACGGTCGGCCACATTGATGCCGCCCATGAAACCCACTTCGCCATCGATGACCACAATTTTGCGGTGATTACGGTAGTTGACCTTGCTGGTGAGCCAGGGGAAGCGCACCTTGAGGAAGCTGCCGGCTTCGATGCCCGCATCTTCCATCTCTTTAAAAAACTTGTCCTTCAGCTCCCAGCTGCCCACATCGTCAACAATCAAGCGCACTTCGACCCCTTGAGCCACTTTTTGAATGAGCAGGCGTTTGATGCGATTGCCCACCTCATCTTCTTCAAAAATATAATACTCCAGGTGGATGAACTTTTTGGCGTTGCCCATGGCATTGAGCAATGCCTCAAACTTATCGGCACCATTATGAAACACGGTGACCTTGTTGCCAATGGTGATGAGCGAGTAGCTGTTGTTGAGCAACAGTTGCACAATGTTGCGCTTGTGGTTGGCAGCCGTGTTGTCGAGCAGGTTGCCCTCGCTCATTTTATTGATTTGGGCATTGGCCAGTGACAACAGGCGCTCGTGGTTTTTGAGTCCTTTGCGGGCAATGATTTTTTCTTTGCGGAAATTTTGTCCAAAAAAAACATAAAACACAAACCCCAATCCCGGCAACAGCAGCAACACCATGATCCACGACAAGGTTTTGAGCGGGCTGCGGTTTTCGAGCACAATCACAATCACCACCACCAAAATGATGATGGCATATACCGTTAACATAAATGGGGTGACGTAGCTGTGCAGTTGGTTTAAAAAATCGATCATGAGATGTTTTAGAGGCTGAAGGGTGAGAATTATCCTTGGGGTTTGAAGATAAACAAACGACTGTCGCCCCATGTTTGCGACGAAAGCTGAATGGCATTGAGCACGGGAGCTTTCACGCCGCGTCCAAACCACTTATCGCCAACATACACATGGGCTTCGTCCCACAAGCCGGCATCAATAAAGCGTTGCAGGGTGGCTGCCCCACCCTCCACAATGAGCGACTGAATACCCATGGCGGCCAGCTGGCGCAGCAGTGTGGTGAGAAAATGCTGGTTGAAATCGATGGTCAGGACTCTGATGTTTTCGGAAGAGGCGACTTTTTTGGCAGTCACCAGCAGGGTGGGATGCCGATGGTCGAACAGGTTGAGCGATGGCGGCAGGGAGGCTTCACGGTCGATGACCACACGCAGGGGCTGATTCCCGACCCAATGGCGCACGGTGAGTGAGGGATTGTCTTTGAGTGCCGTTCGGTAGCCCACCAGAATGGCCTGTTCGCGGGCACGCATGCGATGCACCTCGCGCAGGGCTTGCGAATTGGTGATCCAGGTGGGTTCGCCCCAGTGGGTGGAGGTTCGCTCGATGTCCATCAACCCGTCGAGTGTTTGCGCCCACTTGAGCATCACAAAGGGACGCTTCTTCTCAAAAAAGGTGAAAAAGCGGCGATTGATGTAGCGGCATTCATCTTCGAGCACCCCCACGGTAACGCTCACGCCGGCCTGTTGCAACATGGCCACACCACGCCCGGCCACCTCCGAAAAGCTGTCGATGCAACCCACCACCACGCGGGGTATTTTTTTTTCGATGATGAGGAGCGAGCAGGGCGGCGTTTTGCCAAAATGGGCACAGGGTTCAAGGCTCACATAAATGGTCGATTCACGCAGCAGGGCAGCATCTTTAACACTGTTGATGGCATTGACTTCGGCATGTGCCTCACCGGCCTTGCAGTGATAACCTTCGCCAATAATTTTACCCCGGTGCACCACCACGGCACCCACCATGGGATTGGGATAGGTATGCCCCTGACCCATTGCGGCCAGCTGCAGGCATCGCGCCATAAAGCGTTCATCGGTGTGTTGTTGGTTCATAGAAATTGATAGGGAATGATTGAAACGTGAAATTATAAAAAATGTTCAAACCCGCCCACCCCACACGGCGGCTGAAATGAAAAACGCTGCCCCGTGAGAGCAGCGTTTTATATGGTATCAGTTCATTTGAATTACCACTTGGTATTGCGCATGTCGCCCGAATTGGCAAACTCGGTGTGCATGTTGAACGACGACGCCAGGGTGTGCGGCGTGTGGCATTTACCGGCCAACTTCACGTAATCGTACATGAGCTGTTTGTAGTCGGGATGCACACAGTTTTCGATGATGGCCTCGGCACGTTGGCGGGGTGATTTGCCACGCAAGTCGGCCACACCCTGCTCGGTGATGATCACCTTTACTGAGTGTTCGCTGTGGTCGTGGTGGCTCACCAACGGCACGATGGTGGAGATTTTGCCGCCTTTGGCTGTCGAAGGACAAGTAAAGATGGAGAAGAAAGCGTTGCGGGTGAAATCGCCCGATCCGCCCAATCCGTTCATCATTTTGGTTCCCAACACGTGTGTGCTGTTGATGTTACCAAAGATGTCAGCTTCGAGAGCTGTGTTGATGGTAATCAATCCCAAACGGCGCACCAACTCGGGGTTATTTGAGAGCTCCTGTGGACGCAACACAATTTTATCTTTAAAGAAATCCATGTTGGCATAAATGTCGTCCAACACAGGGGTTGATACGGTCAACGAGCAACCGCTCACAAAGCTCACGCGGTTTTCTTTCATCAACTTGATCACGGCATCCTGAATCACCTCGGTGTACATGGTAAAGGCAGGAATGTCTTTGTTGGCGCCCAATGAACCCAACACGGCATTGGCAATGTTGCCCACGCCCGACTGAATGGGCAGGAATTCTTTAGGAAGGGTGCCGTTTTTAATTTGTTCCACGAGGAAGTTGGCCACGTTGTCGCCAATTTTGGCTGTGGTTTCGTCAACGGGAGCGAAGCCACCCACCTGGTCAGGAGCGTTGGTTTCAACAATACCCACAATTTTCTTAGGATCGACCTTCAACAATGGGCTTCCTGCACGGTCACGCACGGTATAAACGGGAATTTCGCGACGGTAAGGAGGATCCAACGGCTCGTAAATATCGTGAAGTCCCTTGAGTGCTTTAGGGTGACGGCTGTTAAGCTCGATGATAATTTGATCGGCCAGCTTGGCAATGGTGGGGGTAATGCCCACGCCCGATGTCAGCAGAATTTCGCCTTCGTCGGTCACATCGGCCGCTTCGATGACCGCAATTTTCACTTTACCCAAAAAGCCATAACGCAATTCCTGAGCAATTTGCGACAAGTGCATATCAAAATATTGCGTCTCACCACAGTTGAGAGATTCTTTCAAATCGTTGTTTGACTGATAAGGAGTCCGGAACGAAATGGCATTGGCACGAGCCAACTCACCATCGAGTGAGTCGCCGGTTGAAGCACCGGTTACCACCCCAATTTTAAAGGCATGCCCTTTTGCATGCTCCTCGCGTGCTTTGGCCGCGATGGCACCCGGTACCACTTTGGGCGCACCGGCAGGGGTGAATCCACTAAATCCAACAATGTCTCCGTGATTAATAAACGTGGCGGCCTCCTGGGCTGTCATCAACTTATACCGCATAGTTTTAATATTTTGATTGTACGCAATTTGTTTGTTTTGCGTCGCAAAAGTATAACTTTTTAATCAGTCTGACCGATTAAAAAAGATGGTTTAAAAACATATCTGCCCGATTTCACAACAATTCACAAATGGGCAAAAACGGCCGCACATTCTGACAAAATCCACATTTATGAAACCATCGTGCCCATCCACAACTATTTTTGTGTAATTTAGGAACTTAACTATTCTCCGATCCTCATGAAACTTCTGCGTTTACACACATTTGTTGTTGTTTGCCTGATGCTTACCGGCACGGCCTTTGCCCAGTCGGGCTCAGGGCTGAAGGGCAAACGCAGCAGCAAGCGGGAGATTCAAAAACGCCAGCAGGAAGCAGATCAAAAAGAAGCCGAACAGACCCCTTTTGCACCATCGGAGCAAAGCGGGCGTGAAACGGCTCAGGTGCGCGACGACTTGCGGTGGCCAGCCGAATCGGGCAACACAGTGTATCAACACGCGGGCAACCTCAGCGTGATGGCGCCTGCCCGATATGGCATCCTCGATGGTTTGGAAGCCGAGTCGTATTTGGGCTTAGCCAGATGGGTACCCAACCTGTTTGTGAAAAAACGATGGCGGCAGGGGCGATGGTACGTGGCCAGTCGGCATGGCATTTACTCGGCCACGCCGGGATATCGGTATTATCAATCAGAAGGCAACACCGTGTATGCCCAACCCGATGACGCCATTCCCATGATACTTTCTACCAAAAACCAGCTCATCGTAAGCCGGGTGTATCGCGATTACCTGGGATGCAGGGGGCGCCAACCTTACCTCATCATCTCGGGTGGCATCGGAGTTGACTTTGGCGTACCATTGGGTGATAACGATTTGCAAGAAACCAACAAACACTTTTTGGCCAACCGTAGCATCGCCCTGACCGGTAACGACTACCTGGCTCACCTGTTTGTGCGAGCCGATTACCAATATTCACCGGCCTGGGTTTTCAGCGGGAGCCTCAAATACTTCAGGGGCAACTTCACCGGACACAATGCCTTTGAACAACACCTGGCCGCCGAGGGATTTGTGTCCGACAACCTCTCGTTTACTTTTGGAATTCAATTTTCAGAAGCAGCTTACAACACCCCCAACCCCATTGGCATTGCCCCCATGCTGGACATCTGCTGGTACCTGGGCACCAAAAAAGCACGTGACATGGGGCTTTATGATCAAAACTTTAAAATGACAAAATATAAAACCCATAAAAACAAGAAGCTCAACCGCGATACAAACCGACGGCGATACCAAAAATAGCTTCTGATTGGCACTAAAAACCGGGCAATAATGTCATTTTGTCAATGAGAAATCTCCCAAATCGGCAATTTTGTCACAAAAATTCGACTGGCACATGGCTTGATAAAGAATGTCCAAACAATCAAAAATTCACAACATTAATTGGAGGACATAACCATGACATTTGTAAAATTCACCCCCGCGATGCCCGATTTGTTCAACATCATGAACAATGCTTTTGACCGTTCGCCTTTGCTAAACTGCCACAGCATTCCGGCATCAAACATTTACGAAGACGAAAACGGGTTTACCATTGAAATGGCCGTTCCCGGATTCAAAAAAGAAAACTTTAAGATTGAAGTGGACAACCACCGCCTGACCATTTCGGCCGAAGCTGCCCAACCCGAAGGCGACACTCGCAAAGTGCATCGCCGGGAGTTTCAGGCACAAAGCTTTTCAAAAACCTTCACGCTTTCTGAAAAAACCGTGGATGAAAGCAAAATTGATGCCTCATACGAAAACGGCGTCCTTACACTAATGATAGCCAAACGCGAAGAAGCCAAACCCCAACCGGCTCGCATGATTGCCATTTCATAATCACATCTTCAATTAAACATCAAAGGCTGACCTGTGAGGGTCAGCCTTTGATGTTATAATGAACACTGTTAGTCAAACTTCAAGCAAACAGGGCTCTTTACCTCAAGCTGATGACCTGTGGGAGACAATAATCCGGTGTGAAGGTCGCGTTGCAACACAACAATGTTATCACCATCCTGATTGGCCACCAACAGGAAACGACCTGATGGATCGATGACGAAATTGCGAGGACGGGAAATTCCTTCCAAATAGTGTTGCACTGGTGTTAACTCAAAACTGTTGGCATCGACCGCGAAAGCGACCACAGCGTGGTTTCCCCGGTTAGAGGCATACAGAAAACGGCCATCGGGTGAAAAATGAATGTCGGCAGCCGTGCCGCCATCGCGAAGCGTATCGGGCAACAGTAACACTGTATGGCACAAGTCGGCATACACACCAGTGCTGTCGGGCATCCACACATCGACGGTTTGATGCAGCTCGTTGAGCGTGGCCATTACCTTGCTTGATGGATGAAAGGCAAAATGACGAGGCCCGGAACCGGAAGCTGTGGCTATTTGCGCCACACATCGCACCGTATCGCCATGAGGATTGTAAACCATCATGCGGTCAGTGCCCAAATCGGCCACATACACATACCGTCCGGCCGGATCAACCATTGCCGAATGGGCGTGAGGTTGCTGCTGCCGATCGGCATTAGGCCCGCTGCCCACGTGTTGCACCTGTTGCCCATCGGGTCGGAATTTGCCCAAGCTGTCCGTCTTGATAAAGGTGACGCTTCCGCTCCCGTAGTTCGACACCACCCATGCGCCGGCAGCATATTCACTCACATAACAGGCGCCCTGCCCATTGTAGCGCAATGTGTCGGCCAAAACAAGTTCCCCGTTAGGTTGAACACGATAACTAAAAACATTGGGCGCCACACCACCGCTTTCGCTCACCGCCATCAACCATTGGCCATCGGCCGACAGATTGAGATAACTGGGGTTGGGCAAACGAGCCAACAGGGTGTCAGCCGAAACCATCCCGGTGAGGGTATCGAAACGCGCCATGTAAATGCCCTCGGAACCTGAGCTGGTATAGGTACCAATGTAAAAACGAACAGTGTTGTCGATGGGTTGTGACACGCGACAAGCTGACACGAATAACAAAATCCCAAAAAACACTAATGCATTCAATTTATTCATAGTCATCAGATTTTCAATGATAAAATCACTAAGATATTGAAAAATGTCATTCTCATTCCAAGATAAAAAAAGCGGGACGTCAAAACTCGCGTCCCGCTTTTTATGAGTAAACGATGGAAAATTAAAACTTGTACGTGGTGCTAAACACGAAGCGATTGTTGGTCACCTCCTTTGTGTTCTCGACCTTCAGGGTTTCGGCGTTGATGCTGCCGTATGCCGCAGTCAAACGATTGACCTCCACAGCCAGTTTCAGGTTTTTGATGGTGTAACTGACACGGGGCGAGATGCTGATGAGATGGTCGATGTTAGTTCCAACACCATAAGCAGTCGCGGCTGAAAGGGTTGATTTTTTATCGGCACCTAGGTTTTTAACGTATCCGCCAAAAACACCCACCCGCCATTTGGCATCGAGGTTGTAGCCAAAATCGGTCCACACCGACAGGGTGTTGAGGTTGGTATATTTTCGGCGTCCTGATGCATCCTCACTTTTCACGGCATAACCACCCAGCATGAGGAAATGACTGAGATTCTGACCATATATCCCTTCAACCAGCCAGGCCAGTTTGTCATTTTTGAAACTTGAAAAAAGGTTGAGGTTGTAACTGCCCAAGGAAGCATTGTCCTGCAAGCCGGCCGCTGTTTGCAAACGTGGAACAATGGTTTTGTAGCCGGCCGTACCACCCAGAGTCCAACCTTCAGTGGCGCGAAGCATCAACTGAGCCTGTACATCGGGCATGCCACTTCGGCGAAGGTAAACCGACGAACCGCCATCGGGGCCATGCGAAGCAAAGTCGCGCTGACCGAGGGCTGCCAAGGTTAGCTTCATTTTATCGCTCGGCTTATAAGTGAATCGTACCTGAGGATTCCGGCTCAGCACGTGCACCGGCAAGGCCACATTCCACCCCACGATATCAGGAAAACATTCGGGCACAAACATGGGGTGCCAATATTGTCCAACCAACCACTCGGTTTTATCGTTAGCCAGTTTCAGAAATGCATGGCGCATGCGAATCATGTTCGGAGCGGCATCACTGGTTCCTAAAAAATCGACTTCAACATAAGCCGAAGACTTGTACGAACCAATTTGGGGGCCGGCCACCGAAGCCAACAATCGGGTATGAAAGTTAAGCATGGTCAACTCCGAACGGTCGTTCACGTCGTTACCTTCAGTATCTTTAGCTTCCGGTTTGGGAAAAAGCATTACTTCGCCTTCGCGGGCAGTGGTCGATTGACGACTGTCGTAAATGACTTCGTGATTGATAAAGCCACCAAACGTTACCTTGGGTTTATCGTCGTTTTGGGCAAATACAGGCAGTGTCGAACCTAACAAAGCTGCAAGAACCACACGCGTTAATAATGATTGTGTCATTCGATTGGTAAATTATTGTTTGGGGCAAAAATAAGCCATTAACCGCTAAGATTCCAATAAAACAAGCACCCCCGACATAAAACATTCGTACTGAGAATCTGTTTGTTGGAATGTAAAATGTCGCCAATGATTGAAAAACAAAGCCACAAGCGAAGGAATCACCACCCATTTCTGTCTAAACGCATAAACCAAACATTGGCAAGGTGAACGACATCGACATCATCAACGATATCCTGAAGGGCAACAACCGGAAGTACGAGCTTTTGGTAGATGCTTACCAGCGTCAGGTCATGGCCACTTGCATGGGGTTTGTGCACCATCGCGACGATGCCATGGATCTGACCCAGGAGGTGTTTGTGAAAGCCTATCGTGCCCTGGCGACCTTTCAGGGAAAAGCCTCCTTCGCAACCTGGATTTACCGCATCGCGGTGAATACCTGCCTGGAACATCTTCGCAAAAAAAAGAAAAAGCAAACCCTGTGGCTCTTCGATCAGGGAAACGACCGCATGGAGCCGTCACACACGCAAACACCACAACATGAGGCTGAACAGAACGAACTGCAACAACAATTGCAAAGTGCCATCGACTCATTGCCCGAAAACCAACGCATTGCCTTTGTGCTGAGCAAATATGACGAGTTGCCTCAGGCCGAAATTGCCCGGGTGATGATGATGACCGAAGGAGCCGTGGAATCGTTGCTGCAACGCGCCAAAAAAAACCTTCAAAAAAAATTATCATCCCTGGCGAAGGAATTCTAATCCAGATGTATCTAAACTCATAAACAACGCTGCCATGAACTGCTCAACTTTTCAACAACAAATATGGAACGATGCCTCGCAGCTCGGCTTCGCGGAAAAAAAAGCGTTGACCGAACACCTGAATCATTGTGCCGAATGTAAAGCTATTTCCCATCAGGTAGAAGCAGTGCAACAACTCATCGATTCAGAAAAAAACATCAACACAGACGCCATGATGTCGCAACGCATCATGAATGCCATCTACGCCGAACCCTCGCCCCGCAACATAACTTGGGGTAACCTGAGCTACAAATTGATGGTGGCAGCTTCGGTTGCTGTGGCCATCGCCATCGGGACTTCTCTGCCGATTTTGCTCAACAACAATAGCTCTGAAACGACCACAACCATGAACGAGATGGCCTATCTCGACGACGTGACCCTTGAGGGCCTTGATAGTTGGCTTATTGAACCTTAAAACATCAAATAACATGATTACTGAACGAAAATATAGAATTCTGTTGTGGGCAGTCATTGTGCTGGCTGTCACCAATCTTACCACCATCGGCACGCTGGTGTGGATGCGTTATCGACCCGATTTACCCCGCGACGAACGCCCCATGTACAATCAGAACACCCCACGTGGTGGATGGTTCATGAACGCCCTGGAGTTGAACGACGAACAACAAGCCTCTTTCCAACACCACAGCCGCCAATTTAGGGAAAATGCCCGCCAACTGGCCGAAGAAATGAACACCCTGCGACAGCAAATGATGCAGGAAATGGTGGCACCAACGCCCGATACCGTGCAGCTCAACAAGCTGTCGGAGCAGATCGGACGCAATCACGCCAGACTTAAACAAATGACCTGGAAATATTTCAGCAACCTGCGCAGCAGTTGTCCATCTGACCAGTTACCGGCACTCGAAAACGAATTTCACCGATTTATGAAACACGAAGGGGAAGGTGGCAGACATGGTAAAAACCGTCGTCAGCACAACCGTCAACCTCAAAACCAATAACACATATAAACATTTGATTATGAAAGCACGAAATTTATCTGCCATTCTCGTATCGGGAATGCTGATGCTCGGAACATCTGCCTTTGCACAACAAGGCCAAGGAAAAATGGGTCAAGAAAAAGGATGGAGACAAGGTGAAACAACATGCATGGGTATTCCCAACCTGAGCGCCGACCAACAAACCAAAATCGACGCACTGAAGTTGACCCATCAAAAAGAAATGCTGGTGTTTAAAAACCAAATGGGAGAACTCAAAGCAAAACAACGCACATTAACGACAACTGACAAGGCCGACATAAAAGCCATCAACGCCAACATCGACGAGATCACCAAGTTTAAGAACCAAATGATGAAGAAACAGGCGCAACACCGTCAGGATGTGAGGGCTTTGCTGAATGATGAGCAAAAGATTTGGTTCGACACCCATGCCGGTAAAAAAGGCGGGCACAAAGGCATGGGCATGCACCGTGGCGAAGGGAAAGGCAAAGGAATGCGCGACGGCAATGGTCGTTCTGCGCAATGCATCAATGCTCCTGTTGCACAGTAATTCTTTGTGATTGGTATACAAAAGAGCCGGATTTCATTGATCCGGCTCTTCTGTTCTTATAATTCGATGTCCTGCTGTGGTTCCACAGGGTTCGATGCCTGCAACTCTCGCCAAAGCATGTCCTTCAGCGTGGAAATACCATAACCGTTGATGGACGAAATAAACACGCACGGCACATCGGGCAGTGTGGGCTCAATTTCTAGCATCAGCTCCTCATCGAGCATGTCGCTCTTGGTAATGGCCAAAATGCGGCGTTTGTCGAGCATCTCGGGATTAAACTCTTTGAGTTCGTTAAGCAATATCTGATAATCTTTTTTAATGTCCTTGCTTTCGGCCGGAATCATAAACAGAAGAATAGAGTTTCGTTCGATGTGGCGCAAAAAGCGAATCCCCAATCCTTTGCCCAGATGAGCACCTTCAATGATTCCCGGGATATCGGCCATCACAAACGACTGGTTATCGTGATATCGCACAATGCCCAAATTTGGCACCAGCGTGGTAAAAGCATAATCGGCAATTTCGGGCTTGGCGGCCGACACCACTGACAATAAGGTCGATTTGCCGGCATTGGGGAAACCCACCAAACCCACATCGGCCAATATTTTCAGCTCCATAATGATTTCGAGCTCTGTGCAAGGTTCGCCGGGCTGTGCAAAACGGGGCGCCTGCATGGTGGCCGTCTTAAAATTCCAGTTTCCCAATCCCCCGCGACCACCGGGGGCTAAAATCACTTGTTCACCATCGGCGGTAATTTCAAAAAGAAACTCACCCGTATTGGCATCACGCACCACAGTTCCAAGCGGCACTTCAATAATGTTATCGATGCCATCGGCACCGGTGCTTCGCGAGCGGCTACCCGATTTGCCATCGGTAGCAAACACGTGACGCTGATATTTGAGGTGAATTAACGTCCACAAGTTTCGATTCCCCTTCACAATCACGTGGCCACCCCGGCCACCGTCACCTCCGTCGGGGCCCCCCATGGGTGCAAACTTTTCACGACGGAAATGGGCCGATCCCGCGCCCCCTTTGCCCGAACGGCAATAAATCTTCACATAATCAACAAAATTCGATCCGGCCATTGCTCTGTTTCCTCTGTCTCTGTATTGATAAATAAAAACCACGGCAAAAATAATAAAATGCCGTGGTTTTCAATGCTTTTATTTCAGATGAGCCCGTCGGGGCAGTGCAACCGATTACTGGCGAGCGCTGTCGATGGCGTTGCAAATGGTGTTGAAAATCTCGTCGATTTCGCCCATCCCTTTGATGTCGAGCAGGTTTTTTTCCTTTTGGTAGAATGCCAACACGGGCGACGTTTGGTCTTCGTACACTTTCAGACGTTTCTCGATGGTTTCGAGGTTGTCGTCCGAACGACCCGATGTTTCGCCACGCTTGAGCAAACGAGTGATGAGCTCCTGACGGTCAACGTTGAGGTTAATCACCAAATCAACCTTTTCGCCATGCCCTTTGAGCATCTCCTTAAGCGCAGCAGCCTGATCGGCCGTGCGGGGAAAGCCGTCGAAAATCACACCCGGAATGTTGCGCATCTTCTCCAGTTTCATGTCAATCATGTCGATGATCAAATCGTCGGGTACCAGTTCTCCCTTGTCGATATAACTTTTGGCAATGGCTCCCAGGTGGGTGTGATGACTGATTTCGTAGCGCAACAAATCGCCGGTGGAGATATGGGCAAAACCATATTGGGCAATCATTTTTTCACTTTGAGTACCTTTTCCCGAACCCGGAGGGCCAAAAATTACAATGTTGAACATATTCTGATTTCATTGAGTCAACCGTTTTCGATTGACGGATTAATATTTGGAGTTATCTAAAATCCGCACTTATTTAACCAGCGAATAAATGTCGGGCAAATTACGGCCATAACCGTTGTAATCGAGGCCATAACCGACAATGAATTCGTTGGGGATACTCAAACCGACGTAATCGAGGGTGACATCGCGTTTGCAGGCATCAGGCTTAAAGAGCAGTGTGGCCACTTTTACCTCGCGTGGCCCCATGCCATTGAGTTGCTTCACCAGGTTATCGATGGTGACGCCGGTATCCACAATGTCCTCGAGCAGAACCACGGTGCGTCCCACGATGTCTTCGGTAAGACCAATGAGTTCCTTTACCTGTCCGGTGGTTTGAGTCCCTTGGTATGAAGCCAGTTTCACAAAGCTGACCTGACAAGGGGTGGTGAACTTTTTCATCACATCGGCAGCAAACATAAAAGAACCGTTGAGAATGCAAATCATCAATGGATTTTTATCTTTCAAGTCCCGATCCATTTCATCGGCCATGCGGTAAATGGCTTTTTGAATCTCAGTAGAAGTAATAGAAAGTTCAAACGTCTTATCGCCCAGCTGTATCGATCGCATGCCGTGGTCTTTTGATTTTAATAATTTTGCAAAAATAGAAAAAGATTACAGATTGTTCCACCCACATTGACCCGGGGTAGCAATTATTTGACAGGCAGCACCAATTCATGGGCGAATGCATCTGATTGAAACGGTTTAATACAAGCATTTTACCATCGGTAACCTTTGATGGGGGTGCATCTTTGTTTCAAACTCTTTATATTAGCCTTGATTTTTCACCGTCTTTATGCCCAACACGTGGAACCAACAGCGTCTTCTGAGGGTCAATTGTATCAAAATAAATCATTATGCAACAAGTTGTCATCATCGTGGCCGGTGGAAGCGGTTCCCGAATGGGCAGCCAAATTCCCAAACAGTTTCTCAATGTGGGTGGGCGTCCCATTTTGATGGCCACCATCGAGACTTTTTATCAATACAACTCCGAGATGCTGCAAATTGTGGTGCTGCCGGCCTCGCAAATGGAGCTTTGGAAAGGATTGTGCGACAGCTACAAGTTTACCATCCCACACCAGGTGACTGCCGGAGGTGAAACCCGATTTCACAGTGTAAAGAATGGTCTGGCAATGGTAAAAGGCGATGCAGTGGTGGGCATTCACGATGGGGTGCGCCCCTTAGTGTCGCACGAAACCCTGGATCGTTGTTACAGCGGTGCTCTTGAAAACGGCAATGCCATCCCGGCGCTGCCGCTCACCGAATCCATTAGACGCGTCAACGGGCAAACAAACAGTGCCGAGGATCGTAACGCCTTTGTGTCGGTGCAGACGCCACAGGTATTCCGCTCCGAGCAACTGACCACGGCTTACGATGTCCCCTTTAGTGCCCTGTTTACCGACGATGCCAGCGTGGTGGAACATGCCGGCTTTGCCATCAACCTGGTGGTAGGTAACCACGAAAACATCAAAATCACCACCCCTCTGGATCTGAAAATTGCCGAATTGCTTATGAAAACACCCAAACCCTGAACTTTCGGGTTTGACGAAGTGTTCATTACAATAAACATCAACACATGCTCCATACTTCTCCCTCAGGCCGTCTCAAAATTGTGTGCGACGATAAAGTGAAATACCTCAAAGGCGTACTGGAACCTTTTGCCGAGGTGACTTACCTGCCCGGTAGTCGCATCAGCGCCCAAGACGTGAAAGATGCCCACGCCTTGCTGGTGCGCACCCGCACCAACTGCAACGCGCAATTGCTGCAAGGCTCGTCGGTGAAATTCATTGGCACGGCCACCATCGGGTTCGACCACATCGACACCGAGTGGGTGCAACAACAGGGCATCACCTGGACCAATGCCCCGGGCTGCAACTCCGGGTCTGTAAAACAATATATAGCCGCTCTGCTGGCGCTACTCACCACCGAGAAAGGCATTGACCTGAAAGGGAAAACGCTGGGCATTGTTGGCGTGGGCAATGTAGGCCGCAAAGTAGCGCGGGTAGCGGCGGCCTTTGGCATGAAGGTGCTTCAAAATGACCCACCAAGGGAACGCGCCGGGGAGTCCGGTTTTGTGTCGTTCAACGATTTGTTAAAGCAGAGTGACATCGTCACCTTTCACGTGCCATACATCAAAACGGGTATCGACCAAACCTTTCACCTCTTCAACACGCAAACGCTCGACGTCATCAAACCAGGCGCCATTCTTATCAACACCTCTCGTGGCGAAGTCACAGCCACCGATGCCGTACTCGAAGGTCTGAACCGTGGTATTCTCTCTGAGGCTGTGCTTGATGTGTGGGAAAACGAACCCAACATCAGCCTGCCGTTGCTCAACAGATGTTTCATTGCCACCCCGCACATCGCCGGCTATTCGGTAGACGGCAAAGCCATGGGGTCGGCCATGACCATCAGAGCCTTGGCGAAATACTTTGGCATACCGCTCACCGACTGGTACCCGTCATCATTGCCACAGCCCGAAACGCCCCTGCTAACCCTGAGTCGGGCACATGCTACCACCCAACAGGCATTGGCCGAACTGGTGTTGAAAACCTATCCCCTCCGCCGCGACGATGCCGACCTGCGTGGTGACACGAGCCGTTTTGAGGAGTTGCGGGGCAGTTATCCCGTACGCCGCGAGTTTGGGGCGTACCAACTTGGGGGAGACCATCTCACACCTGAAATCGTGGAGGCTTGGAAGGGTTTGGTAGAGCCCCAGCCTTGAGGCTGGGGTTGAGCGACAGGCATCATATCTGCCTCAAAAAAGTGTCAGTTGAGGATTCATGGGCTGTTCAAAAGGCGGCACCTGCATGCCTAAGCCATGATGTCGGCATCGCTCCTTCGCCACCTTCATTAACGAAGCGTGAGAGGGTGAAAGTGCCTGGTAACTGTTTCCAAATAGCTGTATGTACCGTTCCCTAATGCCGGGGAAATGCGTATCCAATTTCTGAAAAAAATAATCGCGCTGCACATCGCGAAGGGTGACGCCCATGTAAGGCAGGATGTACGCCGCTCCGCACTGCGCCGCCCGGTCGATGATGGCCGTGACGTTCTGCTCGGTGTCGTTGATAAAGGGCAGGATAGGCATGAGGGTGATGCCGGCACGGATGCCGGCCTGTGAGAGTTGTTGCACTGCCTCAAAGCGGGCTGACGACGGCGGTGCGCCGGGTTCAACGAGGCGCGACAAAGCATCGTCGGCACAGGTGATGGTGACCGACACGGTGGCATATACCTTCGAAATGGTGGCCAACAGGTCGATGTCGCGCACCACCAGGTCGCTTTTGGTGATGATGTGTACGCCAAACCGTTGCCGGACAATGACCTCGAGTGCCCGACGGGTCAGCTGCTCGCGCGCCTCGACGGGCATGTAAGGATCGTGCATGCTCCCAAAACCGATGGATCCTTTTTTGCGTTTCGATTTCAACTCCTTCTCAAGCATGACAATGGCATTTTCCTTAGCCCGAATGTGCAACAAATCGCCTATGCCATAGCATTCGCTGCGCGTGTCGCAGTAAATGCAGTTGTGGCTGCAACCCCGGTACAGATTCATGTTGTAGTTGAGCGATAACAGGTTTCGCTCGTCCTGCTTCACCGTGGCCACTATTTGTTTGGCGGAAATGGTTGATATCATAAAAAGGAAAATGCATAGCCGCCAGCTTTTGCCGGCGGACATAAAGTTAAATCATTCCATCAACACCCACCTGCACCAGGGTCACATTCCTTTGGGGATGCTCCCAATCCATTTGTATGTAAAGTTCGCGCGAGATGCCTGATAGTTTTAGGTTTTGTTGCATGGCAGCGCCAATGAGCGACTGGTAAGCCGCGCACAAATCGGGCCAGGGGCCGTAATGCAACTGCTGAAGAGATGCAAAGGGCGGCATCTCACGGCGCGTGTAACGGGTGGGGGCATCGGCAGTGCCAAGCACCGGTTGGGCAATGGTGAGGTGAAAGCGCGTGTCGGGGCGACCGTCGGCACCCTCGTACACCCAGTAAACAGGGCCGGCCAGATCGAGCCCCGAGGCCAGCGCATCGGCGGCCAAATCGCGCGCCACATGACCCACGTGTTGATTAAGGTCGGATAGCGTGGTGTCGGTTTCGAACACCAACGCCGAAAACGGATGGTTGTGAATGATTTGCATCGTTTAATTATTTAAGTTCGATGCAAAGCTAGGGGGCGATGGTGACAACAGTATGTCAACAGGGGTTGAAAAAAATTCAAAAACATCGGCAAGCCATCAACCGATCCATCTCATCTTTCACCGTTTGTGAGTCGATGTGGGTGATGCCATCGAGGAACATCATCAGCCAGCGAGCCATCCAACCCTCATCGGCAGTGACGAACAGCATCGACACCTGGTCGCCCTCGGGCACTGACTCTATGAAACCGTAATACTGGGCGGCACTCTCCATGGCGATGGCTGTGCGCGAGGTGACGGTGAGACGCACGGGGCGCAGTTCGCCCTTTTGAGTGAGCGAAAGGAAGTAGTCCTTGAGCGACATTTGTCGTTGCAACAATGCGGGACGATTGGTATTGTTAAGGCTGACGATGCGGTCGAGGCGAAAATCGCGATAGTCGTTGCGCAGTTGGCACCAGGCAATCAGATGCCAGTGCATGCTGTAATAACAAAGGCCAATGGGCTCGACCTCGCGCTGCTGCGGGGGCTGATGGTTGTAAAAAGCATCGTACGAAAGCATCAGTGTTTCGTGCCGGGCCAGGGCTTGCCGGATGGGCGTGAGGTGACAGGGCGGCGTCTCCAGGCCATTGGTCGGGCGAGGGTACACCTCGACGGTGGCATCGAGATGCGCCACCATGTCGCGGGTGGGAGCGGGGAGCACAGCCCTGATTTTATCGAACACCGAGGCGAAGCCCGCCACCGACGACACATCGGAGAGACGTGTCACCATCTTCTCGGCCAGCAACAGCGTGGCAGCCTCGTCGGGAGTGAACATCACCGGGGGCAGGTGATACCCTTCGACCAGAGAGTAGCCTTTGCCCGGTTCGGCGCACAGGGGAATGCCGGCCTGCTCGAGCGTGCCCAGGTCGCGGTAAATGGTGCGCAGGCTTACGCCAAAACGTTGCGCCAGCTCGCCCGCCGTGGTCACCCGGCGCGACTGCAATACGATCAGGATAGAAGCAACACGGTCAAAACGGTTCATGCATCTGGGGTTTGAAGAGCCCCTCCCGGCCTCCCCAAAGGGGAGGAGAGAGGAACAAAGGGATTGTGTAGGGCAAAGTTGTGAAATAAATGGGAAGAGGGTTTCATCAGAAAATTTTTAGTATTCAATTATGGTCACCTCCCTTGTGGCAAAAGAAGGAGGGAGCTTTGCTATTTAGATTGTTTCAATTTGCTTAATTAATGTTAATTCCGTTTTTTTGTGGCGGTATTAAAAAAACCTCTAAAAAAATTGATTTATGAAGACAATTAAAATGTTTGGTTTGTTGCTGATGGCAACTTTGGTATTTGCTTCTTGTAGTAAAGATGATGATGATGATGCGGCTAGCATCGCTGGTACTACCTGGGAAAGTTCTTATGTGAAATTTCAGTATGGCAATGCGATAACTGAATATAAAAACGTTGCTGAAATAAAAGAAGAAGACGAATATCAAAAATTTACTTTGAAGGCTGATGGAACTGTCGTTTCTGATACAAATGAAGAAATTGGCAAATGGACACAATCAGGAAGTAAAGTGACTTTTATTGATGAGGATAAGGATGAGTATGAATATTCTTTAAGTGGTAATACGCTTACTTATTCTGTTTCTACAACTGTTGAAGGAACAATAATTGCGAGTACCGTGAAATTCACAAAGATTTAAGAAAACAAATCCATCCCCAAAAAGCTGCCTGAGATGAACTCAGGCAGCTTTTTTTGATTCTGTCCAATATACAAGCATCATTAAATCACGCACGCAATATCTCTATCGTACTTCTATTAATTAAAGTGAGGTAGTGTTTATGGAATTTTTTTAAACAAACCCTTTGTTGTAAAATAAATATTTATAACTTCATCCTCCGAAACGCCAACCGAGGGTTATATGAAAAGCAAACGATTCATAAACAGGTTACACCCACTTTAACCCGGGGAGGCAATCACATTCATAATAACACGTTTTTATAAACCCATACTATTAACAACTAAATTTTAAGAATTATGGCTATTACTTATGTCATTGCCCAAAGAGGCAATCCCCTCAAACCTGAGGCACCCAAAAAATTTTATGCGCAGGCCAAGAGCCGCGATGAGCTCACATTTCGCAAGTTGAGCAAAGAAATTGCCGAAGGCTCCACCACGGTGAGTGACACCGACGTGATGGCCGTGCTCAACGACCTGACCAAGGTGCTGAGACGTCATTTGAGTAACGGCGAAATTGTTCGCTTTGGTGACTTTGGATCCTTTCAAATTACGCTCAACAGCGAAGGCGCCGACACCGAGGAGAAATTCAATGCCTCGCTCATTAAAGGTGGCAAGGTGACCTTTCGTCCGGGCGTCGATTTAAAAGAGATGCTTGCCAACCTTAAATACGAGAAGATAAAGTAAGCTGAATGAACCCTTTTCGGCCCGATGGTAAAAGGCGATACTGTAAATTTTAAAAGCCCGCCGCCTTTTTAAAAAAGCTGATACTACAAATTTTAAAAGCTGCCCGCCTTTTTACCAAAAGCCGGGCAGCTTTTGTACAAAAGCCCGCCGCCTTTTACCCAAAAGGCGGCGGGCTTTTTGATTCATCCTGTATGGATGTTGCTAAAACCGAACGCCCGCATCAATAAACATCAATAAAACATAAGGTTATATCACAAACCAACCAAGTCAGGTCCCATCTGTTAATTTTTTGACATCATCAGAGTAACATAAATCCCATACAAGGTGATAAGAGTTACGACTGAAAAGCTATTTTTGCATCTGTTTAATAACAACCTCAAAAAAAACAAATGATGAAGACAATTAAAATGTTTGGTTTGTTGCTGATGGCAACCCTTGTATTTGCTTCTTGCAGTAAGGATGATGATGATGATGCAGCTGATGTAGCGGGAACGAAATGGGAAACCACCTATTTTTACAGCTATACTAAAGAAGGAGAATATGAAGATACTGATGAGTACAAAACCCCTACAGAATTAAAAAATGAAGGAGAATACGAAATCATTGAATTTAAATCGAATAAGGATTTCTACATCGACAATGAAAAATTAGGTACCTGGTCTCAAGCGGGAAGCACCATTTCAGTGACCATCGTTTACGAAGGAGAAACGATTAAAAAGAGCTTTCAAATCAGCGGTAACTCCATTACTTTTAATAGAGACGACAGCAACAAAGACACGGTTTATACTGAAACAGTTATCTATACCAAAATGAATTAACCCGCGCCGGGACTACCAATAAAAAAGACGCAAAGCCAATGATACAAAGGCTTTGCGTCTTTTTTTGCGCTTTAAAATCCAGATGATTATCAATAAAAAACAATAACTTCCCACCCCAACAAAAAACCATTGCTGACAACATACGAAATACTTAATGTGTAGAAATGCTTTTTGTATCTTTGAGCAAAACAATTGAATATGAAAGCGCAAACACAAATAATAGACGGTTATTGGGGATTATTAAGCAATCTAAATCCTGATTTGAAATTAAAACTGATAGAAAGACTTTCAAAGTCAATACATCAGGATTTAACCGCAAGAAGGAACAAATTTGAAAAGTCATTTGGAGCATGGAAAGATTCGAAAGACGCGGAAGAAATAATCAGTGAAATTAGAAACGCTAGGAATTTTAACCGAGAAATTGAATCATTTTGAAAAGCTATCTTATAGATACAAATATCTGTATCTATTATATCAAAGGAAAATTCAACTTAAAGGAGAAGTTCAACTCCATTCCAAAATCGAATAGATTTATTTCGGAAATTACCTTAGCTGAATTGAAGTATGGGGTAAAAAACAGCCAGAATCCTGATAAAAATCAAATTGCATTAGAGGATTTTCTTTCTGGAGTTCAAATACTCCCTATATTTAACTCCTTAGATTTATATGCCACAGAGAAGGCGAGATTGCGAAAAAGCGGCCAAATTATTGACGATTTTGATTTGCTGATAGGAGTCTCAGCCATTTCAAATGACCTGATACTTGTGACGAATAATGAGTCACATTTTGGACGCATCAATGAGATTAAAATTGAGAATTGGACAAAAACGCTCTAGGCATTACAAAGACGCAAAGCCAATGATTCAAAGGCTTTGCGTCTTTTTTATGTCCATGCTTGAGAGAAGCATCAGGTCTAATAAAAAACCATCATTCCTCACGCCTCGTGCCAATCGCCGTTTTCTTTGATGAGGTCGATGAGTTCCTCGAGGGCGTTTTCGGCGGGCACGTTGCGTTTGATGAGTTGCTGTTGCTTAAACAGCGACACCTTGCCCGGGCCGGCACCCACGTAGCCGTAGTCGGCATCAGCCATCTCGCCAATGCCATTGACAATGCAGCCCATGATGCCAATTTTGAGTTCCTTGAGGTGGGAGGTGCGCGCCTTTATTTTGGCCGTCACCGTTTGCAGGTCAAAGAGGGTGCGACCGCATCCGGGGCACGAGATGTATTCGGTTTTAGAGAAGCGCACGCGCGAAGCCTGCAAAATGCCAAAGGCCGTTGAGAGCACCGTGTGATGGGGCAGGGCAGGGGCTTGCAGCACGATGCCGTCGGCCAGGCCGTCGAGAAAGAGGATGCCGGTGTCGGCACCCGCCATCAGTTGCAGGGCTTCGGCGGTGGCAACGGGGTAGCTTCGTTCCACAATCACGGGCAAGGCAATGCCCTGTTGCACCAACTTCAGGATGAGCGCCCGTTGCTCGGCCATGCCGTTGGGGTGCGAGGTGTGTACCAGCACAATGGTTTGGGTCGATGCCTTGAGACGTTCTATGATGGCCGGGGTGAGCTGCGGGTAGCTGATGCGCAGCACGTGAGGACGCGACAGGTCGGCTTGGTCAAAAACATCGGGCTCGTACATGGGCATCGCATCGGGATGCTGAGCGGCAACCGGCGCGGGCGCCATCACCTTCACGCCCTTGCTGAGCCAGGTGTCGATGTCGGCCGCGTGGTCGCAGATGACCACGTCGGGCATCAGCGCCGCATCCACATCGGCACCACTGCCCCTGAACATCACCACCGGCAAATGGTTGCCACCCATGCCGGCCACGGGGTGTGACTGCCGACGGTGGTAAGCATAGGGGGTAAACGCGACCTCGCCCTCGAAGGGAATGGCAGGCGATGCAGCACGCTGCTCGATGTAGCCCACCAACTGACGGGCCACGGGAATCTCCAACTCGGGGTCTTCGGTAAGGCTCACGCGAATGGTGTCGCCAATGCCATCGGCCAGCAGCGCGCCAATGCCCACGGCCGATTTGATGCGACCGTCCTCGCCGTTGCCTGCCTCGGTCACACCCAGGTGCAGCGGGTAATGCATCTGCTCGCGTGCCATGGTGTGAACCAGCAGCCGCACGGTGTGCACCATCACGCGGGTGTTGCTCGACTTGATGCTGAGCACCACGCGGTGAAAATCCTGTTCGCGGCAAATGCGCAGGTACTCCATGCACGATTCCACCATGCCCTCGGGCGTGTCGCCATAGCGGCTCATGATGCGGTCGGAGAGCGACCCGTGGTTGGTGCCAATGCGAATGGCCGTGTCGTGCTGCTTGCAGATGTTGAGAAAGGGAATAAACTTATCGCGAATGGCGCGGATGCCCTCCTGCCAGGCCTCGTCGGAGGTGTCGATGGTCTCCTGCAATTTGGCGCCATCGGCAAAGTTGCCGGGGTTGATGCGCACCTTTTCGATGAGCGAAGCGGCGATGAGGGCGGCCGCGGGATTAAAGTGGATGTCGGCCACCAGCGGCGTGTCGCAGCTCATGCGGCGCAATCCGTCGCGTATCTCCTCCAGGTTGGCGGCTTCACGCTGGTTGGGCGTGGTGATGCGCACCAGCTCGCCCCCTTCATTCACAATTTTGAGGGCTTGATGAATGGTGGCTTCGGTGTCCATGGTGTTGGTGGTGGTCATCGATTGCAGGCGAATGGGGTATTCACCCCCGATGACGAGGTTGCCCACCCGCACCTCGGTGGTGGGGCGGCGATGATAAGCAAAGAGGTTTTGGCAGTATGGCATGGGGGTGGTTTTGAGCCCCTCCCGACCTCCCCATGGGGAGGAGAAAGAAGCATTCATAATAACTTTGACTCACAAATCAATGTTGCGTATTGAAGAAAAGAAGACGTGAGACGAAGAGACAGTTGATGAGCGATGATATTTAGATCTCCCTTCTTCATCTCTTAAGTCTAATCATCTTCTTATCACTCATTCGAGCAATGCTAACTAAACAACATTGATTCAACTATTTCAGTTTTTTATCCAGTTCGGCTTTGATGAGCTCCGTCCAGATGGCATATCCTTCGGCATTGAAGTGCAACTGATCGGCCATGAACAGTTCCTTGCGGGGCTGCTTAAAGTTGTCGAGATAGCGGTGCGAGGTGGCAATGAACTCCACACCCTTCTTGCGATTGCAGAACTTGGCCACACGCAGGTTGGCATCCTTGGTCTGCGACCACACCTTCCACCGCGATGGGGTAGGGGTGATCTCGACAAAAAAAATGGGTTCGCTTTTATGATGCTTACGCACCTGCTTCACCAGCTTTTGAAACGATTTATGCACCTCTTTGGGTTTACGATCCGAGTTGCCGCCGTTGATGTCGTTGGCCACAAACACCACCACGGCACGGAACCGATGTTCGGGGGTGATGATGCGATGCAAATAATGGTTGAGGTCGGTGAATTTGGCACCGCCGTACCCCCGTTGTATCACGGGGTAGGGTTGCATGTCGGCATCGATGCTCTTCCAAAGCCGGATGCTCGAGCTGCCCACGAAAAGGATGGCATTGGGGTCGTAAGTGCGCGTGGCATCCAATTGCTCGAAGGCTCGGATGTCGGGTTCCCACTTCAAAATGTCATTTTGGGCATAAGCACCCAGGGTAGCCACCAACAGCAACATGACGGTGAGCCATTGGGTAAGATGTTTGTGTGTCATGATATTATTAAATTCAATCTTTTTTAACACTGAGACGCAAAGACACAGAGATTGATATCATGATCCAATGCTTACAGACTTCACATATTCTCATTTTATCATCAACATCATTCATTTATTTAAAGATGAGTGAAAATCATGATCAACTCCGCGCCTTTGCGCGTTTGCGTTTTCACGGTCTCAAACAAAAACCAAAATCAATGATGGTCTCGGCAATAGGCTTCAAATTTGAAAAAAATTTCCTCATCAACCGTCCAAAAACTGCATCTTTGTAACGGTTGACAATCAAAAGACGCGAATGTTCAACAGCATCAAGCGTTCACGGTGTTAAAAACGACAAATATATATGGAAGTTGGTATTCTCAGGGACATTGTCATCATCTTCGGGCTCAGCACGTTCGTGAACTTCATATTTACCCGTTTAAAGATTCCCACCATCATCGGTTACCTCTTTACCGGGGTGATTGTGGGTCCCAAACTGCTGGGATGGCTAGGTTCGGCACACGACATTGAGCTGATTGCCGAAATTGGCGTGGTGCTGTTGATGTTCTCCATCGGCATGGAATATTCGCTCAATCACCTGCTCAAAATCAGGCGAACGGTCATTCTGGGCGGTTTCTTGCAGTTGGCGCTCACCACGGCATTTATCATGCTGGTAGCTCATTGGTACGAACTCAACTGGACAGCTTCGCTCTTTATCGGCTTCATGACAGCACTTAGCAGCACGGCTGTGGTGCTCAAAATATTGCAGGAACGGTCGGAACTCTCATCCAACTATGGCCGCACGGTAGTAGGCATCCTCATTTTTCAGGACATCATCATCATTCCGCTCATGCTCTTTACCCCGTTGCTGGGCGATGCTCCGGCCGATGTGTCGGGACAGTTCATTTGGCTGTTGATCAAAGCGGTGGTGATCATTGCCTTTGTTTACTCGGCCAACAAATGGCTGGTTCCGTGGCTGCTGCACGTCATTGCCCTCACGCGCAATCAGGAACTCTTTTTTATGAGCGTGCTACTCATATGTCTGGCGGTGGCCATGCTCACCCACGAAATGGGCATGTCGCTGGCCTTTGGCGCCTTTCTGGGGGGGCTGATGATTTCGGGTTCCACCTACAGTCACAACGCCTTTGGGAATATCATCCCGTTTAAAGACACCTTCACCAGCTTTTTCTTTGTCTCCATTGGCATGTTGCTCGATGTGCCATTTGTGCTCAACCACATAGGCATTGTGCTCATCACGGTGGTGTTGGTGTGGGTCATTAAAGTCATGTGGGCCGGATTCACGGCATTTGTGCTGGGGCACACTTTTCGGGGAACAGTGATGGTGGGCATCGCCCTGGGGCAGGTGGGCGAGTTCTCATTCATCCTGGCCAAGCTGGGCATCGACTACAAGGTGATTGACACCTACCATTATCAACTGTTTTTGGCCGTAGCGGTTATCACCATGGCCATGTCGCCTTTTACCATTAAAATAGCCAAGCCGCTGGCCAACCGTCTGCTTCGCCTCAACCTGCCACCCACGTTGGTCAACGGCTTGTTCCCGCTCAAAGAGATGGAAGTGCCCGAACTGTCGCGCCACCTGGTGCTCATCGGCAAAGATTCACGCGCCCTCAACCTGTCGGTGATGGCCAAGCACATGAAACTGCCTTACCTCTCTATCATCTTCGACCCCGAGATTGTGCGCAAACGCCAGCTCAAGGGCGAAATGGTGATTTATGGCGATGCCCAAAACGAGCCCATCCTCGAAAAAGCTCACATCGATACGGCCGAAGTGGTGGTGGTTTCCATCGGCGACTTGATTACTGCCATGGCTGTGGTCGACAAAGTGCGGCACATGAACAAGAAAGCATTCATCATTGTCCGCGCCAAAAAGGTCGACGACATCGAAAACCTTTACGCCCTGGGGGCCGACCAGGTCATCCCCGAGGAATTTGAGACCTCCATCGACTTGTTTGAGCGCATTATGAAAAAATACCTGGTGCCCAACTCCAAAATTGTGAGCACCATCGCCAAAATTCGCGACCACCACTACGGCATCTTCATGGATAAGAACCACTACAAAACGGTGTCGCTCATTCGCGATGTGCCCAACATCGACGTGGTGGCCATCAAGGTTCCCAACCATTCGCCGCTGGCCGGTAAAACGCTGGCCGAAATGTCGTTCCGACAAACCTTTGGTGTCAACCTGGCATCTATTCGCCGCAAAAACGACATCATCGATCACATTGGCCCCGACACCAAACTACTGGCCGGCGATGTGTGCTACGTGCTGGGCAAACCCGAAAACACCGCCATCGCCATCGAAATGATTGAATCGTGCAGTATGGAAGGCACCGAACAGGAGGAAACGGAGGTGGTGCATGAGGAGTAACGCATTGGGGCTCTGTCATCATAAAAATCAGAGTTCCTTTGTTTTTTAACTCACCTCTCCCCTGCTCCATACCATTTCCATCAATCAGAAAAATGTTGTTTCTTTGTTTCGCCCGATGCGGAAACGCCCAAATCACTCGGGCGCTCATCAATTATTTGACATTACCATGGCTGAAATAGGCAAATACAACACCCTGAGAGTGGTGAAAGAGGTAGATTTTGGGGTTTACCTCGACGGCGGCACGCACGGCGAAATACTCATGCCGGCTAAATATGTACCGGCCGGTTGCCAGCCCGGCGATGAGGTAACGGTGTTTGTGTACACCGACTCCGAAGACCGCCCCATTTGTACCACCGAAACGCCCCTGGCCACCGTGGGCGAGTTTGCCTTGTTGCGTGTCAAGTCGGTCACTTCCATCGGGGCGTTTCTCAACTGGGGACTGCTCAAAGACCTGTTTGTACCCTTCAACGAGCAGAAAGCCAAAATGCGCGAGGGGGGTAAATATCTGGTGTATGTTTATCTCGATGACGAATCGGGCAGGGTGGTGGCTTCGGCCAAAATCGAAAAGTTCCTCGACAACGTCATTCCCACGTATGAGATTAACCAGGAAGTGTCGTTGATGGTTATTGGCGAAACCGACCTTGGCTACACGGCCATTGTCAACAACCTGCACACGGGGCTTCTCTATGCCAGCGAAGTATTCGAATACCTCGAACCGGGGCAGCGCATCACGGGCTACGTTAAAAAGGTACGCGAAGACGAGAAAATTGACCTGATCCTGCACAAACCCGGTTACGAAAAAATCGATAAAATATCGTCAGATATTCTCGACGTGATTCGAAAAAACGGTGGTTTCATCCCTGTCAACGATAAGTCAGATGCCGAAATGATTTACGACACCTTTGGCATTAGCAAAAAATCATTTAAAAAAGCCATTGGTGCACTTTATAAGCAACGCCTCATTGTCATCGAAGCAGAGGGCGTGCGCTTGGTCTGAACCGCAACCACACTCATAGACAACATATTTATGCACTTATCTCATATCCAATCACGATTTGAAGAGGCGCGCCAATTATTGGACAGTTACATGGGCGATGCCCGCAACATGGAGCAAATTCTTCAGGCGGCTCAGCTCATCAGCGAAGCCATTCACCGCGGCCATAAAGTGATTTCGTGCGGCAACGGCGGCTCCATGAGCGATGCCATGCACTTTGCCGAAGAGCTGTCGGGGCGTTTTCGCGATCACCGCCGCAGCCTGCCGGCCATCGCCATTTCCGACCCGTCGCACATCACCTGCGTGGCCAACGATTACGGGTTCGACCACATCTTTAGTCGTTTTGTAGAAGGGCTGGGTAACAGCGGTGACGTACTGCTGGCCATCAGCACCAGCGGCAACTCACCCAACGTGATCAACGCCGTGCTTCAAGCCCGCGAAAAAGGAATGAAGGTGATTGCCCTTACCGGCAAAACGGGCGGCAAACTCAAAGATATGTGTGATGTGAGCCTTCACGTCGATTACCAGGGCTACTCAGATCGCATTCAGGAAATTCACATCAAAATCATCCACATTGTCATTGAGGTGATTGAAAAAATGTGCCCGGATCAGAATTAACCCGGATCGCATCCAAAAATAAAGGACGCCAAAGATGGCGTCCTTTATTTTTTAGCACCAATATGTCGCTCATCAGCGTTCTTCCAATTCGGCATAAGCACTGAGCAATTGTTCCTGCACATCCTGCGGGACTTTTTCGTAGGCCGAAAATTTCATGACGTAAGAGCCACGTCCCCCCGTGATGGAACTGAGCGACGTGCTATACTTGTTCATCTCCTTGAGAGGTACCTTGGCTTTGATGACTTCGTAATGTTTTTCGCTACTCATGCCTTCAATGATGGCGCGTCGTCCTTGCAGGTCGCTCATCACATCGCCCATCCGATCGGATGGAACACGCACTTCCACATCGTAAATGGGTTCCAGAATTTTGGGGCCGGCTTCCCTGAAGGCGGCACTAAAGGCGTTGCGTCCGGCCAGCTTAAAGGAAATCTCATTCGAGTCGACCGGGTGCATCTTGCCATCGTAAATCAGCACACGAATGTCTCGGGCATAAGAGCCGGTCAGAGGGCCTTCTTCCATTTTTTCCATAATGCCCTTGAGTATGGCCGGCATGAAGCGGGTTTCGATGGCTCCCCCCACCACACAGTTGCAAAACACCAATTTCCCACCCCAGTCGAGATTTATTTCCTGCTGGTCGCGAATGTTGACTTTAAACTCCTGCCCGCCAAATTTATAGGTTTGATTGTTGGGCATACCCTCATACCAGGGTTCGATGATCAGGTGCACCTCACCGAATTGTCCGGCACCCCCCGACTGCTTTTTGTGTCGATAATCGGCACGTGCCATGCGAGTGATGGTTTCGCGATAGGGAATGCGTGGGGGAAACAATTCAATTTGCAGCTTGTCAATGTTTTCGATGCTCCACTTCATGGTGTTGATGTGAAACTCACCCTGACCATGTACGATCGTTTGTTTCAATTCCTTAGAGTATTCCACATTCAGCGTCGGATCCTCGTTGTGCATGCGCTGGAGAATCTCGCTTAAACGTTCTTCATCACTTTCGCTGAGGGCTTTAATCGCTGTACGATATTTGGGTTCGGGATAATGGATGGGTTCAAACACATATTCACATCCTTTCCCGTTAAGCGTATGATCGGTGTGAGTTTCTTTCAATTTTACGGTAGCTCCGATATCGCCGGCCACCAATTCGGTCACTTTATGGCGGGTATTACCGGCCACGCCAAACAGTTGGGCAATACGCTCCCTGGCATCTCGATTCATATTGGTGAGATCCATGCCATCCTGAATTTTGCCCGACATTACTTTAAAGAACGACACTTCACCCAAGTGTGGCTCCACAGACGATTTAAATACGTACACCGATGTGAGCCCGGTGGGGTCGTAAGGGACAGGCGTGCCATTTTTGTCGGTCGGGACAGGCATCTCCGACACGTTGGGAACCACGTTGTTAATGAATTCCATCATTCGTCGCACACCCATGTCTTTTTTTGCCGAGATGCAAAAGATGGGGAACATGTCGCGATGAATCAATCCTTTGTGAATTCCTTCGCGCATTTGGTCTTCGGAAAGGGTTCCTTCTGAAAAAAATTTCTCCATGAGCGCCTCATCGTTTTCGGCGGCCGCTTCTATCAGAATGTTATGCAACTCTTCGGCACATTCTTTCTCCGATGCAGGGATGTCGATCTTGTCGGGGGCTCCGCCTTCGGGTTTCCACACGTACATTTTCATTTTTAGCACGTCCACCATGGCATTGTAGCCGGTGCCGGGATTGACGGGATATTGCACAATCACCGCTTTTTTGCCAAAAACCTCCTGTGCCTCTTCGACACAACGGTCGTAATTGGCTTTTTCGTGATCGAGTTGGTTGATGACCAGGATGACCAGTTTTTGATACTGCTCGGTATAACGGAACATGGTTTCCGTTCCATTTTCAACCCCTTGCGTGGCATTGATGAGCAAAAGAGCGGTATCGGTCACGTTGAGCGATGTGATGGCGCCGCCGATAAAATCATCGGATCCGGGACAATCAATGAAATTGATTTTTTTGCCCAGCCATTCGGTGAAAAGAACCGATGAATAGACCGAATAGCCATACTCTTGCTCCACCTTGTGATAATCAGAAACGGTGGATTTTGATTCGATGTCTCCGCGGCGACTGATCACCCCACCCTCGAACAGCATCGCTTCCGCGAGGGTGGTTTTCCCAGAGCCTGCGCTACCCAATAAAGAGATGTTCTTTATCTGGTCGGCTTCATAAACTTTCATAAGCGTCAGATTTAGGAGTTTGGATTAAAAAAAGGAACTCCTTCAAAATTAACATTATTTGGCAATCGAGCAACTATTTTTATGAACTTATTACAATGTTGCGACAATTAAATATTTTTTCAGACCATTGGGTTGAAGATATTTTTTCTATGTTTGCGATGAAGCAGAGCATTAAAGAAGAATCTATCGTTTAAAAAGCCGCATACACAGCTCTTCATTTCGAAGAGCAATGATGTGACTTGTATGCCCGTTCTGTTTAATAATTTATTGACCTAACTTACATATTGGATGAACCACACATTATCCCAAGTGATTTGTATTGACGAAGATAATGCGTCAACTGTCATGCCTGCATTACGGTATGTCCGGTAAAATTTTGCAACGATGGCAGCGGAAGCGTCATCTCTCTTAATCCGGAACTCTGCATCGCCTGCGGTGCCTGCATTGATGCCTGTACCCACCAGGCTCGCTACTTTGTTGATGACACCGATTTTTTTCTCGAAGAAGCAGAACGGGGCGTACCCATGATCGCCATTGTGGCACCGGCCATTGCTGCTAATATGCCCGACAGCTATCTGAAATTAAACGGATACTTAAAAAGCAAAGGTGTTGCTGCTGTTTTTGACGTCAGCTTTGGTGCCGAACTAACTGTAAAATCGTACCTGCAACACATCAAAAAAAACCAACCGACCACTGTCATCGCTCAACCCTGCCCGGCCATTGTGACCTATATTCAGCTCTATCAGCCGGAACTTATTCCCTACCTTGCACCGGCCGACAGCCCCATGCTGCATCTCATCAAAATGGTGCATGCCTCTTTCCCTCAATACAAAAACCATCGTGTGGTGGTCATCTCGCCATGCGTGGCAAAAAAACGGGAGTTCGAAGAAACAGGCTTGGGCGACTACAACGTCACCATGAAGACACTCATGGATGCGATGGAATTTGAAGGCGTCAACATCCATGATTTTCAGGCCACCCCTTACGACAACCCTCCGGCCGAAAGAGCAGTATTGTTCTCATCGCCGGGAGGGCTCACCCGCACCGTTTTGCGTGAAGCGCCTGAATTGGCTGACAGAATCCGAAAAATAGAGGGACCGTCGCTCATCTATCCCTACCTGAAAGAACTGCCCGAACAAATCGCATCGGGTCGAGCACCCCTGCTTATCGACTGCCTCAACTGCCATTTGGGTTGCAACGGTGGAACAGGAACCGCGAACCGTAAAACGGCCGCCGACATACTTGAAACACGCATAGATGCCCGCTGCAGCGAGGCAAAAGCCAGGTACACTCCTAATTTCATACAGCGAACACTAAAACAACATCCCCTTAAACAAACCATTGACAGCCATTGGAAAAATAATACGTACAGCCGATCCTATCATAACCTTAGCCACAAAGTAGATTTACGCATCCCCGATGATCAAGCACTGAAAACCATCTATCGTAAAATGAACAAATTTGCGGACGATGACATTAAAAACTGCTCATCGTGCGGCTACGGTAGTTGCGAACAAATGGCAGTGGCCATCTTTAACGGACTTAACAAACCCGAAAACTGTCACCATAACACGCTTGCGGTGTTTACCGAAACGGCCATGAGCATCAATGAAACCATTCAGGAAATAAGTGCCAACACCCAAAACATCAACATGGTGTCGGTTGAACTATATGAGCTGACGAATAAATTGCGCAAAGAATTCAACCGACTCAAGGACGACGTGCTGCACAACACCACGCTAATCCGCGATTTTGACAAAATCACCGAATCGCTCAATAACATCTCCCGCCAAACCAACCTCTTATCGGTGAACGCATCCATCGAAGCCTCACGAGCCGGCGAAGTGGGTCGTGGCTTTGCCGTGGTGGCGCGCGAAGTAAAATCCCTGGCCGAACAATCGGGCAACGAATCGAATAAAATCAAACCCTACCTGACTCGCTTTGAAGGGGTTTTCAAAAATGTTTCGGAAAACATTGTGGATGCCACCCGGGAATTTGAGCATTCAGCAGAAATCACAGGTGAAGTGGCCAAATCAATTGAAAACCTGGCTGTCGCACTCGAATTCCTGAGTGAAAAAGCAGGTGACTTGTTGCGGTTTAAGGAGAATTGATGGCCATTGCGGTTCTCTGAAACGGAACGCAAATAAAATACAAAGGCGCAAAGTCACTCAAAAGTGCTTTGCGCCTTTGCTTATCCGGTTCACTCAACCCATCTTGCAGCTTTCCATCCAAAATTCATTAAAAAAACACCTTTTTTCACCTCAAAATAGGCTCTTTTGCTCTATTTGCTTTTGTAATACATTGATAATCAGTGTCTGAATTTTCGAAAAATCATTTGTAGTACACAAGGGGGTATTGTATATCAGCGGTTTACATGTTTACTTTGGGGCATGTATTTCAAAGTATCCATGCGCACCAACCCCGAAACGGGAATCTATAGCGGTTATTACCGTGTTTAGTGGAGAGCTAGCGTCATTACGCTACCTTTACAAAGCGAAAATCTGTAGTACACAAATCCGAACT